>DAHVMA010000087.1:0-70776 GCA_027320105.1 Acidimicrobiaceae bacterium
AGCCGTTCGGTCGTCTACTCCGTCCGCCTCACTCCCGACCAGACCGACGAGATCCAAAGGATCGCGGACGAAGCCGGAGCCCCTGCATCTGCATTGGTCCGCGACTGGGTTGTCGAAGGGCTCGCAGCAGAACGCGCCGCCGCCTCCTCCCTGGACTCGCTGGTGGACACGCTGTCGCGCGACGTCGACAAGCTCCGCCGCAGCGTCGCCCGGCGTCAGGCGTCCTGATCATCGCCGGAGGTCCAAGCCTAGCCTGAGTAGGCGCGTGCCCCATGCAGAGCCCGTGACCAGCACGAACGCAGGATCTGTAGAGCGAAGCCGCGCGAACATGCGATGTCACCTCCACCGGACATCACGACAGTAGCTCCTATATAGGAGCACTAGCAGGCTGTCGCAAAACGGCCCGGGAGTGGCCGTTCCGGGAGCAACGGTCCAGGTCGCCGAGCGCTTCGCGAACGCATTTTGCGACAGCCTGCTAGCCGAGTTTCTTGGTGCGATTTCTCGGGGCCTGCTCAGAGTGGACTTTCGCACTCCTGCGAGCTGCGCTGGAAGCGTCTGGGGACGCTGTGGGGTTGCTTTTGTGCTGCGGTGGCGAGGATGTCGAGCATGCCGTCGAGGAGTTTCGGGTCGAGTGGCCCCGAGGATTTCCCGAGGATGACGCCGTTGTAATTCGTTCGGACCAGATGGCCCGGCGTAGCGCCCCGAGAGCGTCGAGAAAGCTCGGCGTGGTCTTCTTCGGGTACCAGGACCGGGGGATCCAGTTCCGGGCGGCCCCGTGGGTGGGGATGTACCAGGTCCAGATGGCGGCGTAGAGCCACAGCGAGAGGGAGGCGGCCCGCTCGGGTCCGAGGCGTGTCCTGCATTGGGGATCCTCGGCGCCGAGGCACTGCTTGACTTCGCGGTTGACGCATTCGATGGACTATCGGCCGGTGTAGTGGGAGGCGACCCAGGCGCCGGTGGCGTCAACATCGAGGTCGGTGGTGAAGAAGAAGTCGTCGTGCATGACCCCGGCAGGGTCTCGCACGATCATGAGGAGGACCATGTTGTGACGGTGGATCGAGTACCACAGCACTGGCTTGGTCCACACCAGGAGGTTCTTGGGTCGGCCCCGCCAGTCGACGGTGGCGGGGGCGAAGTCGGCGTTGGTGAGTTTGGCGGCCATCTGGGTTGGGGCCTCGAGGCGGGCTCCGCGGGTTCGGGGACGGCCCCGCTTGCCGGTCGGTGGCGGTGCAGCCTCGAAGAGGGCAGCGTCGCGACGCATCCGGGAGGTGACCGTAGTGCGTGGCAGGGCCGGGCCGGCCAGGCAGGCGTAGGCGCCGTCACCGCAGAGGTTGAAGTGCCGCTCGGGGAGCCAGGCGGACAGCTCGACGATGATCTGTTCTGCCAGCTCGGTGGTGGGTTTGGCGCCGCCTTTGCGGTGCAGGCGGACCCCGACGGGAACGCCGATGGGCATCGTCGCCCATGGCGGGATGACCCGCAAGGTGACGATCACCAAGTTGAGGCCGGTGGCGTAGACGACCTTGTTGCGGGTGGAGCGCACCGCGTCGCGGAAGCTTCCAGCCCCGTCGATCTTCCGGCCCGACTTCTTGTAGAGGCTGTTGTCGACGTCGAGGGTCACGACCCCCGCCGGGCACAAGGTGGCGACGGCGTGGACGACGAGCACTCTCCAGATCTGGTTGGTCGACCACCGCCCGGCCCGGAAGAAGCGGTGGTAGGCGTCGTGCGCCCGCCGAGCCTGTGGGTCGCCGGCGGCGACCATGGCGGTGACCGTCCGCCGGCCGGGGGCGAGGACCGATGATCGTGAGCTCGTGCACCACAGCTGTGGTGCACGTCGCTCGCGAGGCAAGATCGCACCGACCAGGATCTTTCACACCGGGGCCTTTCCCCACGTACCCGCCACCCCAGGAGCACCGCTCCCCTCCGACCGCCGGTCCTCCTACCGACTGCGCTATGAGCGCCGGTCTTCCGAGCCGGCGGTGAACCGACGCCGGAGCTCGGCCTTGGCGACCTTGCCGGCGGGGGTCAGCGGCACCTCGTCCACGAGCTCGATGTGACGAGGCACCTTGTAATCGGCGAGCCGCTCGCCGCACCAGGCGCGTAGCTCGTCGGGCCCCACGTCGGAGCCCGGTCGAGCCACGACGACGTAGGCCCCGACCTCGCCGTAGACGGGGTCAGGCACGCCGAAGCCCGCGGTGAGCGCCACCGAGGGGTGGGTGCCGAGCACCGCTTCAACTTCGGCAGGGTAGACGTTGAAGCCACCTTGGATGTACAGCTCCTTCTTCCGGCCACGCACGACCAGATGGCCGTCGGCCTCGGCTTCGACCATGTCGCCGGTCGCCAGCCAGCCGCCGGGGAGGAACGCCTCGGCGGACTCCTCGGCCATGTCCCAGTAGCCCGCGGCGACGCAGGCCCCGCGCAGCTGGAGCTCGCCGACCGTGCCTGGTCGCACCTCGCTCCCGGTCTCGTCGACGACTCGGCCCTCGAAGTCGCCGATCACGACGCCAATGCTGCGGGTTACGGTGTCGAGGTCGTCGCCCCGGGCCGAGAGCACTGCGGCGCCGGAGCTTTCCGAGAGCCCGTAGAGGTTGATCAGCTCGGTGTCGGGCCATGTGGCGGCCACCTGGCGGGCCAATGAGGGGTCGAGGATCGAACCGCCGACGATGACTTGGCGAAGCGAGCCGGTGTCGACACGGTGCGCTCCGAGCGCCTGCAGCAGCATCACGAACATGGTGGGGACCCCTGCCAGCACGGTGGTGCGGTGCTCGGCGATGGCGTCGAGCACCGCGATGGGGGAGAACCCCGGCAGGAGGACGACGGTCCCACCAGCCACCAACAATGAAAGGATGCCGCAGGTCAGCCCCCCGACGTGGTTGAGGGGGAGGGCGCCGACGGTAGAGGTGTGCTCGTCCCATCCGAGGTGGGCGACCTGTGCTCGAGCCGAGGCGAGCAGGCTCAGGTGGGTGAGGACCGCCCCCCGAGGTGTGCCCGTGGTGCCTGAGGTGTACAAGATGACGGCCGGGTCCGCAGGGGCCGGCGTCCCAGTCGCGGTGAGACCGATGGTGGCGGCGCCGGCGTCCACCAGCTCGTCGAAGGTGGCGGCGCCGGGCATGCTGCCCCCGTCTGCGGGCGAGCCGAGGAACACGAAGCGCTCCACCGTGGGGATCTCGCTCCGAAAGCCCGCCAAGAAGGTGGCGAAATCGAACTCGGCGGTCGTGGCTGGGCAGAGCAGGAGCCGGGCCCCAGATTGGTTGAGCATGGTGCGGAGCTCTTGGGCACGGTAGCGGGGATTGAGGGTGACGAGCGCTGCGCCCAGGCGGGCTGTCCCGAAGAGGAGCCCCAACCATTCGAAGCCGTTGGGCGCGGCCACCGCCACCCGGTCCCCGGGACGGATCCCCCATGCGTACAGCCCCGCTGCCACGTCGGTGGCCAGGTGGTCGAGCTCGTCGAAGGCGACGCGTCGGCCGTCGACGACGACGAAGGTCCGCCCTGCGTCGTGGACCGCCCGCCAGGCGAGCAGCTCGCCGATGGTGGCGGGCGCCGCGGCAGCCGTGGGAGACGTCAGGCCACGGTCATGGGCCACGGGCACCGCCTCATCGTACGGGGAGCCCACTCCCCGTACAAGCGCATCCGCTTCGCCGCTCCGGCGGTCATGGTCGTCTCGGGCGGGCCTGAAGGGCCCAGGTACTCGTCGCGAGTACTTCTCACAGCCCCGCGCCTGCCTGCGTTCCTCGCCTCCGGCGAAATCCTTCGGCTGGGGCTTGCACTACGACGCCGAGGGCCGCATCACCCTGCACGCGGCGATCCGACCCTCACCCAGCTGCGTGCTATGCGCACCAGCCGCTCCCGCAGCTGAAGTGCTGGTCCCGCCACCATGGGTTGCCCCGTCCCGTATGCGGAACGGCCTAGGGGGCACGGTCGGACCCCGGTCCCGGACCAGCAAGTCGATCCTGCTGCGAGAGAAGATCATGATGCTGTGTCCAGCGGGCTCCTACGCTCCAGGCCACCAGGGTCAGGCTCCAGGCGAGGATGGGACTGGCGCGACAGGTCCCGGCAACGAGGAGGACACGATCGATGGGACGCTACGACGACTACGTGCGGTGGTTGTATCGGGGTGGCCACCCGAATGGTTTCGCCCGACTCCAGAACCGGGCTTGGGCTGCGGCCTCTGCGGCTGGGATCTGGCCCAGGCGAGCCGCGGCGCTCGAAGTACGGGGACGGCGCAGCGGCCGCGCCATCTCGTTCCCGGTCGTGATCGCCGAGCACGAAGGAGGGCGCTACCTGGTCGCGATGCTCGGTGAGGAGACGAACTGGGTGCGCAATCTGCGGGCGGCGGACGGCCGGGCGACGCTCCGGCACGGCCGCACTGAGGCCGTGCGGCTCGAGGAGGTTCCTGCGGGCGCCCGGCCGGCGATCCTGCGCCGCTACCTGGCCGTGGCACCGGGGGCTCGGCCCCACATCCCCGTTGATCGCCATGCCCCGCTCGAGCAGCTCGAGCGGATCGCCCCGCAGATCCCCGTCTTCCGCGTCGTCCCCGTTACCGCCGCAGCCGAACCCACTCGGTGAGGTGCTCGCTCGGCCGTCAGGACGTCGGTGCCGCGCCGCATCGCGACCTCCCCGATCCTATCCAGGCCCGCCCGGAGACCGATGGTCAACCGGGCGTGGCCTTTGATGGATGTCCCGCTGATGTTCAGGCCAGGTGCTTGGTCGCTTCCCGACGGGACAGGCTCGAGAGGACCTCGGCCCGGGCGTCTACGAAGGTTCGCACCCACTCCGGCTCGGTCCGGGCATAGTCGCGAAGCGCCCAGCCGATGGCCTTGCGGACGAAGAAGTCCTCATCGGAGGCGTTGGCGTCGATCACCTCCGCGAGCAGCTCGACATCGGTACGGTCCCGAGCCCCGAGCTGGGCGATGATGCTCGTCCGGCGCAGCCAACGATCCCGATCCTGTGACCAGGCCAGGACCAGCGGGCGCAGCGTCGCCGGGTGGGCGCGAAGGAGCCGGCCTATGCGTGGGGCGACGGCGTCGACGTGGTCCCACCACGCACCGGTGACGATCATCTCCTCGTACAGCGCTACGAGCTCGAGCGCGCCGTCGGCCAAGGGGAGGCTGGTGAGCTCGACTGCCGCGCAGCGGTGCTCCCGGTAGGTCGCTCCCCGCCAGAGGGCAGCCGCGCTGGCCCCGAGCTCGGATGCCGAGCCCGGGGGATGTCGCCGGGCTGCCGCCTTGGTCACCGACCGCACGGTCGGCACGGCCACGCCCAGGTAGGGCATCTTCGACTTCATGTACGCCTGCATCTTCGGGGCGCGGCCAGGGTCGGCGGCTGCCGCCAGCCCGTCGCAGGCGGCGCCGATCAGCAGGGGGTCGGCCTCCGCGGCCACCCGCTCGGCTCGCCGCTGCGGGCGCGTCGTGTCAGTGCCCGTGGTGGACGGCCTCGACGTTGTGGCCGTCTGGGTCACGTAGGAACACCGCGTAGTAGCCCGGGTGGTACTCGGGCCACTCGCGCGGGGCGTGCAGGACCTCTGCCCCGGCGTCCACCGCCGCCTCGTGCACTGCATCGACCGCGGCCCGATCAGGAGCAGAGAACGCGACGTGCAGCTCCCGTGACTCTTGGCCGGCGGCCGGGCTGAGCCAGAAGCTGGGGGTACCGTCAGGGCCGGACAATCCAACGACGAGGCTTTCACCTTCTGAGAAGCGCATCGACTCGCGCATCCCGATCGGCGCGAACACCCTCGAGTAGAAGCCGAGCGAGCCCTCCACGTCGGCTACCTGCACCCCGAGATGATCGAGCACGCCGAGATGCTACATGCGTGGCCGGAGACCTCGCCTCAATAGGTACCCGTGACACCACCGGGCGAAGGCAGCTGCCGGTGGTTTACGGTCGAGGCTGGGCCGGTGTCACCGTGCGCCGCAGAGTCCTGCCCAGGCGACCTGCCCCGGGTGGTTCCCGCACAGCGGCGGTGCGTCAGCTTCGCTTCGAGGACCATACAGCTCGCCCGAGGAGGGACGCCTGATCGAGGAGCATGGTGAACAGCTCGAAAGCTTCAGTGGTTCCGGCGGTGTCGCCCGACGCCAACAGGTCGAGGAGCAGGCCGCGGGTGACCGCCAGGCCGAGGCGGGCAGCCCTCCGAGCGTCTGTCTTGTCGATTCCGGCGCCGATCATTGACTCGGTGACGGGGGAGAGCCAGCCTTCGATTGCCTCTTCCAAGAAGCCCTCGGTTCCCGGCCGTCCCAAGAGCGCATGCGAGTAGATCTCGAAGAACAGCCGCTCTTGGGCCCGCAAGGAGAGATCCGCCAGCTGATCCCACAGTCGACGCGCGTCGCTGGCCGAAAGTGCGGCGTCGCCGAGCGTCTGACGCTCGCGTCGCTCGACTTCGCGCACGACGGCGACGAGCAGTCCCTCCCGTGAGCCGAAGTGGTAGATGAGCATCCGGTGGCTCGTGCCGATCGCCGAAGCGATCTCCCGGAGGCTCAGGTCCACGATCCCGTTGATCAGAGCGTGATCGACGGCGGCCTCGAGCAGCCGGTCGCGGGCTTGCGAGCTAGACACACCCAACCGTACCATGTGGTACATGTACCACATGGTACGGGAGAGGAGACGAAGTGGTGGGCCAGCTGTCGGTTGAAGCCAAGGGGACGACCCGAGCAGATCCCCAGATCGTGTGGTCGCTCGTGTCCGATGCGAACACCTATGCAAGATGGGGGCCGTGGAATGACGGGGGCTACCGCCCACCCGCCGCGGGCCCCTCTCGCAAGGGGTCTGTCCAATGGTTTCGTTACGGGCGGCGCACCACCAGCGTCGAGGAGATCCTCGAGGTGGAAGAGCCCTGCCGCGTCGTCTACAAGGTGGTGAGCGGCCTTCCTGCCAAGAACTATCGGGCGGAGGTGACGCTGACGGCGGCACCTTCTGGCGGCACGTCGATCCGCTGGGCGGCCACGTGGGACAAGACGTTCCTGGGCAAGGTGGTGCGACGCAAGCTGCAGCAGATCTACCCCGAAGTCGTCAGCGCCTTGGTCGCCGCGGCTGATCATCAACAGGCCTCGAGCACCCGGCCATGACTCGTCAATTACAGCAAAGGGGCTGGGCGCAGCTCGTCATCTTCCGAGACCGTGCTCGCGTGCGTAGCGGGCCGCGGCGTTGCGGTCGAAGGATCCGGTCTTGGCGAAGATGCGGTTGATGTGGCTCTTGACGGTGTGGATGCTGATGTAGAGCTCTGCTGCAATGTCGGGGTTGGCCATCCCCCTGGCGATCATCGACAAGATTTCTGCCTCTCTTTTCGTGAGGCCGTCGGGGAGATCGTCGAGAAGCTCTGTGACAGGCTCGTCAGCGGGGAGGCTGCGCGCGGCTGCGGCGAGGAGTCGCTCTTGGATGGACCGGTCGAGCACGGCAAGGCCGTTCACGGCGCTGCGAAGGGCGTGGGCGATGTCGGAGCGATCGGCGTCCTTGGTGAGATAGCCGCGGGCCCCGGCTTGGAGAGCGGCGAGCACCGAGGCGTCGTCGGCGTAGGTGGTGAGGACGACGATCGCGACGCCGGGGTGCCGCTCGGTCAGGAGGCGGGCCGTCTCGGTGCCGTCGAGGACTGGCATGTGCAGGTCGAGGAGGACCGCATCGGGGTCGTGGATTCCGACGAGGTCGAGTGCTTCTCTCCCGTCCGCCGCTCCGGCGACCACATCGATGTCGGGGAGCAGGCCGAGCATCAGCATCAGACCCTCGCGAACGCTGGCCTGGTCGTCGGCCACGATGACTCGGAGTGGTCGGGGGTGCTCCGCCTCTGTGCCGATCATTGGGGCATCTCGGCCCTCACCACCCAGCTGCCATCCTCGATGCCGGCGCTGAGGGTGCCGTCGAGAAGGAGGAGCCGCTCGCGCATGCCGCCGAGGCCGTAACCGCCATTGACGGTCTCCAGGGCGCTCGGGGCCAGGTCCCTGGCGTGGTGGTGCAACCGGTTGGTGACCGTGAGGACGGTCCGGCTCTCCTGGAAATCGAGGGACACCTCGACCGGCTCGCGCGGTGCGTGCTTGGCGGTGTTTACGAGGGCCTCTTGCGCGGCGCGGGTGAGCGCCAGCCCGGCGTCGGTTGAGAGCAGGCGGGGAGTGCCGGTAAGCGTGAAGTGGACCGGCACACGGTAGTGCTGCTGGTGGTTGGCGCTTAGCTGGGCGAGGCCTTCGGGGAGTGGCGAGGTATCGCTGCGCAGGGCGTTGATGGCGCGCCGCGTCTCGTTCAGACCTTCGCTCACCAGATGGCGGGCTCGGCCGAGCAGCTCAAGGGCGCGTGAGACGTCGCCCTGATCTGCGAGCACGACCTGGGCGGTTTGGATCTGCATCCCGAGGGCACCGAGGGAGTGGGCCAGCACGTCGTGGATCTCACGGGCGATGCGGGTGCGCTCGTCCAAGGCGGCTGCTCGGCCCTGCTCGGCTTGGAGCTGATCGGCCTTGGCCAGTAGCTCGTTCGACTGCTCGGCTTGGGCTCGATAGTCGCGAAGGAGCCGCCCGATGAGCAGGCCGGCGACGAGGATGACCGGATAGCCGAGCAAGTCCCAGGTAGGTACCCTGAAGCCGGCGCCGACCGAGTCGACCGTCACGATGCCGGCAGCGGTGATGGCCCCCGCCAGCCCCAACGTGAAGGTGTCGCCGGCCCACACCGTGGCCATGGCGCCGAGCAGGATGAACGGTCCGCCGTTGGTGGTGAGGGCGGCGAGACCGCTGGTCGCAGCCATCGCCGTGGCCGCATAGGGCAGCAGCCCGGTGAGCCTTGGTCCCATGGTCGATGAGCGTTCGCTGAGAGCCCACAGGGCCATGGTCAGCGTGGCTACGCCGAACGCCACGGCCTCGGCGACGAGGTTGTGGGTCGGACCGAAGGGCGCGGTGAGGGCAGACATGCCGACGACGACTAGGGCGACGACCCGCACTGCCCACATCAGCGGCGTTCGCTGCACGACCTCATCATCCCTCAGAGGGATCGCCCACGGCGTGCTCAGTGGATGTGCCGCGCCGCCCGGGGCGACAGGAGGAAGCCTCCGGGTTGATCCGGGTACGAACTTCCGGCGAGGTTCTCATACCAGGCTCATACCGAGCGCCTCGGAAAACACTACCGCCGGGTTGACGACAGGAAGATCCCCGGAGCCGGACGATGATCCCGATGGCACGCAGCGGCCCGGTCGTACACTGCCGAGGCGCCCGATCCAACCCGAGGAGGACCGATGTCCGCGGCACCGCCGAGAACCCCGGGAGACCGATCCGGAGCGCCAGAGCCAGGTGAGACGGCGCTCGACGAGGTGGCACCGGCTGCCGAGACGATCGGGATCACCAAGACCTACGGCACCGGCCAGGCCGAGGTGCGGGCGCTCGCGGGGGTGAGCGTGCGCTTCGAACGGGGGTGCTTCACCGCGGTCATGGGGCCATCGGGCTCGGGGAAGTCGACGCTCATGCACTGCATGGCCGGCCTCGACCGGCCGAGCGGCGGGCAGGCGTTCATCGGTGGCCAGGAGCTGAGCCGCCTCGACGACGTAGCCCTCACGACGCTTCGACGTGACCACGTCGGGTTCGTCTTCCAGGCGTTCAACCTCGTCCCCGTGCTGAGCGCTGCGGAGAACATCACCCTCCCCGCCGACCTGGCCGGCCGGAAGGTCGACCGGGAGCGGTTCGACTACCTGGTTGACCACCTGGGGCTCGCCGGGCGGCTCGGCCACCGCCCGAGCGAGATGTCGGGCGGCCAGTGCCAGCGCGTCGCCTGCGCCAGGGCGCTCCTCGGCCGCCCGGAGCTCGTGTTCGCCGACGAGCCGACCGGAAACCTCGACTCGAATGCTACGGCGGAGTTGCTCGAGTTCCTCCGCAGCGCCGTGGACGAGCTGGGCCAGGCGATCGTGATGGTGACCCACGACCCCATCGCCGCGGCCACGGCCGACCGGGTCGTCTTCTTGGCCGACGGCAACGTCGTCGGCGACCTCGACGAGCCGACGACCGGCTCGATCCTCGACCGGATGCGGACGCTCGGCGGCTGAGGATGCGCAACGTGACCCTGAAGAACCTCGCCAGCCACAAGCTGCGGCTGGCGCTCACCTCGCTCGCGATCGTGCTCGGCGTCACCTTCGTCTCCGGGACCTTCGTGCTCACCGACACCCTGCACGGCCTGTTCTCCTCGCTGGTCGGGACGATGTACCAGAAGATCGACTTCCAGGTGCGGGGTGTGGCCCAGTTCCCGACTGCCGACGCGGCCAGTGCGGTTCGCAACCCGCTTCCCGAGTCGCTGCTCCAGATCGTGCGCCGAGTGCCCGGCGTCGAGGCCGCCTCCGGGGAGGTGACCGGCTACGCCGAGTTCCTCACCCGGAACGGCACGCCGATCGCGAACGGCGGCGCCCCGACCCTCGGCATGAACTTCGACCCGAACCAGCAGATCTCTGAGCTGCACCTCACCCAAGGCACCGCCCCGTCGAGCCCCAGCGACGTCGTGATGGACGCCGGAACGGCAAGCAAGTACCACTTCGCGGTCGGCCAGCACGTGCGCGTGCTCGGAAGCGGGTCCTCGCCCGGCACTTACACGATCAGCGGGATCGCCCGGTTCGGGACCGCCGGCAACCTGGCCGGCGCCACCCTCGCCGCCTTCACCCTGCCCGAGGCCCAGCAAATGCTCGACGCGGTCGGCCACTTCGACACCATCAACATCGTCACCACGCCAGGGGCGAACAAGGCTGCCGTCCAGCAGGGTATCGCCCGCGTCCTGCCCAAGGGAGTCCAGGTCGTCACCGGCCAGACCGTCGCCAACGAGGAGACGGCATCGATAAACCAGTCGCTCTCGTTCCTCTCGACGGCCCTCGAGGTCTTTGCCCTCATCGCGCTCGTCGTCGGAGCGTTCACCATCTACAACACCTTCTCCATCACCGTCGGGCAACGCACCCGAGAGCTCGCCCTCTTGCGCGTCGTCGGCGCCAGCCGGCGCCAAGTGCTCCGCTCGGTGTTGGCGGAGGCGGGGCTCGTCGGGCTCGTCTCTTCCCTCACCGGCGTCGGTCTCGGGGTCCTCGCCGCCGGCGCCTTGGAGGCTTTGTTGCGCGGGTTCGGCGTCACGCTTCCCTCGGGACCACTCGTCTTCGAACCCCGCACGCTGCTCGTCGGGCTCTTGGTCGGGGTCGGGGTGACGGTCGTCTCGGCCATCGGTCCCGCCCGGCGTGCCGTGGGCATCGCGCCGGTAACGGCCATCACCGGCGACACGGGCACGGCCGAGCTGCCGACCCGGGCACGATTGGCCAGGGGTGGCGGCGTCTTCGCCTTCGGTGCGCTCCTCTTGGAGATCGGCCTGTCGGTGCCGGTCGTCCCCGTCGTCGGGATTGGCGCGCTCTTCATCTTCGGGGGGACGGTCATGCTCGCCCCCGCCCTGGCCCGCCCAGTTGCCTCGGTCCTCGGCCGCCCACTGGCACGCCTGTCGGGGCCACCGGGGCGCCTCGGCCGGGCGAACGCCATGCGTAGCCCGCGCCGGACGTCCCAGACCGCCGCTGCCCTCATGGTCGGCTTGGCGGTGGTCGGGGCGATGGCCACCTTCGGCGCATCGGTCTCCCGCTCGGCCACGGCCAGCGTCGACGGCGCCATCAACGCCGACCTGCTCGTCACCGGGAAGTCCAACGGCTCCGGGTCGTTCAGCCCGACCCTCGCGAGCGCCGTCGCCCGAGTGCCCGGCGTGACCTCGTCCCTCACCGTCTACGGCGGCCAGTTCGAGGTCCGCGGATCGGTCGCGACGCTGAAAGCCGTCCCGGTCGACGGCCTCGCCCAGACCGTCGCCCTACACCTCACCTCGGGCAGCGTGAGCGACCTGGCTAACGGGGAGCTGCTCATTGACTCTTCGACGGCCAGCTCCGACCACCTGCATGTCGGGAGCCGAGTCCCGGTGCGCTTCGCCCTCACCGGAGCCTCCACCATGCGCATCGGCGGGATCTACCAGTCCAACGCCCTCGTCGGGAGCTACCTCGTGGGCGAGACGTTCTACCTCTCCCACTACCGCAACCCGCTACCGAGCGCCGTGCTCCTCAAAACCGGCGGGGGTTCCGCGACCGAGCGGATCCAGCAGGCCGTCCGCCGTGAGCTGGCGTCCTCTCCGACCGTCCAAGTCCAGGCCCGCGCCCAGTTCGAGAGCTCGGAGCTGTCCAGCATCAACCAGCTCCTCGGGCTCGTCTACGTCCTGCTCGCCTTGGCCGTGCTCATAGCGGTCATCGGGATCGTCAACGCCCTCATGCTCTCGGTGTTCGAACGCACCCGAGAGATCGGCCTGCTGCGCGCCGTCGACATGAAGCGGCGCCAGGTCCGGACCATGATCCGCTCGGAGTCGATCGTCATCTCGATCTTCGGCGCCATCATCGGCCTGGTGATCGGGACCGGCCTCGGGGCGGCGCTCGCCTCGTCGCTCGAGCTCAGCGAGATCGCCATCCCCGCCACCAGCCTGGTCGCCTTCCTCGTCCTATCCGCGCTCCTCGGCCTCGGCGCGGCCGCCTGGCCGGCTCGCAGGGCAGCCCGGCTGGACGTCTTGGCCGCTATTGCCGGCCAATGAGGTCCGTTCCCCAGACGCTCTTGGCCCACGCCGGAGTGCACACCGGGTGGGGACGACCCGTACCACCTGGGCGAGTGGCTGCCCGGGCGCCAAGACGCCTACCGCCGGGGGTCGCCGGCTTTCGACCCCGAGCCCAGCGTCGCCGCCCCCGCCTTCGGGCGTATCCCCGAGCGGTTACGGACCTGGCCGGGGGCGCGTTGCGGCGATGCGCACGTGCTCCGTTTCGTGGCCCTCGGCGCGCGGGTCGAGGAGATCACCGTTGACGTGCCGTGGGACTTCGCCGCCGGACCGGGATCGTCGCTCGTCCGGCTGGTCGGCGCAGGCGGCCAAGTGCTCTGCCTGGGCGCACCGCTCGACAGCCTCACGATCCTGCACCACACCGAGCCCCTCGTCGATATCCCACATCCAAGCCGCCATCGAGCTGCTCGCTGGCAAGCCTCGGCCACCAGCCGCGACCCGACTCGTCGGTGGCTCGGGCGAATGGCGGGTCCGTTCCGGCAACTGCTAGCCGATCCGTGTGCGGGCAGCCGACGGTGCTTGCTCCCGCCAGCGACAGCCAGCTGCCCGGTGCCTGCCCGCTGGCTGCGGAGCGTCGCAGAACCAGGCGATCGGCGCCCTCCGCCGGGGTGTTCTGCTGCGACCTCGTGGAACTGGCCGAGGAGGTGGCGGCCGCGTCCTTGCCGGCCGATGACGTCGGCGGTGGCGGTGCCCTCGGCGAAGTGGAGCCACATGAGGTTGCAGCGTCGGGCGGGGCGGGCGCCTGGGTGCCAGAACCGGTCGAAGGGCTGGTTCCAGGCCGCGAAGTCGAAGTGCAGGTCGAGCAGGCAGGCCGGTGCCGGCTCGAGGGTCTTGAGCAGGCGGGCGAGCGGTGGGCCGACGTCGTCGGGCGTCTGGTCAGCGTCGGGCGCGGGAAGCCCGGCGAGCCGCCGGCGATCACGCTGAACCCTTGCTGGGTGGCATGTCGCACGAGCATCAGCGCGCCGGCGATCTTCGACGGTGCCAGCGGCCACGTACGGTATGCTCGACGTGAGAGGCCATGCCCGTACCCGGCCAGGACATCGCCACGTCACCGCTCTCGTACCAGTCGAAGAGGTGGCCGATGCTGTGGTCCTCGTGAGCGACGAACCCGTCGAGGGACATCGTCACAACCTCTCTCACCTGCGGAAACACGGCGTCGTCGGCGATAGCCCTGCAAGTACCGCCAGCGATTCACGATTTCCCTGGGGGCTGCCTGGGTCAACCGCGCGCAGCAGGACGAACTGCGCGCATGCACGACGAGATGTCGGTCCCTGTGCGCGCGGTTCGTTCGACGGCGCGCGGATTGGGGTGGGATGGCGCCGCCAGGTGTCGAGGGGCGTCAGGTGAGGGCCGACCAGCCTCCGTCGGAGGTGATCACCTGGCCGGTGATCCAGCCGCCGGCGTCCGACAAGAGCCAGGCGACGAGCTCGGCGGCGTCCTCCGGACGGCCGGGACGCCTGAGGGGGCTCTCGGAGCGAATGTGCTCGCGCAGGGAGGACGACATCCATCCAGTGTCGGTCGGGCCGGGGTTGATGGCGTTGACTGTTATGCCCCGGGAAGCGAGCTCGGCGGCGATGGAGACGGTCATCCAGTGGATCGCCCCCTTGCTAGCCGCATACGCGACCGAGCCTTTGAGGGGCAGGCCGCTCACGAAGGTCACGATCCGCCCCCGTCCCAGCGTGCCGTCGAACCGTCGGGCATGCTCGGCGGCGAGGAGTAGCGTCGCCCGGGCATTGACGGCGAGATGATGGTCGAAATCAGCCACCGTCATGTCGAGCAACCCACCGCCGGTGTCATGGGTGTGGACGACGGCAAGCGCCAGCGGTGGCCGGCCAAACGCAGCCTGAGTGCTGTCGTACACGGCCGCCGGCGCCTCTGGGTCGGCCAGATCGGCGTCGAAGTACTCCACCTCCATGCCGGTCCTTGCCAGGCTCAGCAGCAGGTCGTCCAACTCGTCATCGTGGCGGCCCCACCGCATGCCGGCGTCGTAGGGCCGCCAGCCCGTCAGCGCGAGATCCCAGCCGTCCCCGGCGAGGCGGCGAGCAACGGCGGCGGCGATGCCCGGACCGCGGGAGACTCCGGTGACGAGGGCGAGAGGCCGGGGATCCACATCCGCCAGTATCGCGGGCGGCGTTGGTCACGCGCGGCGGGGGCGTCCGGAGGCGGCGTCCGGCGGCGGCAACCAGCGGCGAGATGGCCGGGGCCGGTTCTCTCCGAGCGGGCCAGGCGGCGAGAGCCGGAGGACCGGACGGTGCCGGCAGCCGGCGCCTCCCGCAGCCGGCGCCTCCCGCAGCCGGCGTTTCCCGTAGGCGCTCCCGCCGGCCCCCGACCCCGCCGGTGAAATCACCCAGCCGGTGCAATCACCCAGCCGGTGCAATCACCCCGCTTCCGAATATGACCCTGAATCGCGTCCTGAGAAGTGCAAGTCCTTATGCGCTCGGATCGAGGGCCGTCGCTTGGCGCACCGCCCAGGCCTCGCATGCGAGCTCCAAATGCAGCCGTTGGGGGGCGTCATTCAGGTTGACGCCGCCGATTGCCGTGATGCGGGAGAGCCGGTACTTGAGCGTGTTGCGATGAACGAAGAGCCGGGCTGCGGCGGCATCCAAGTCGCCGTTGGCGGCGAAGTAGGTGGTCAGCGACTTCACGAGCTCGGCGTGGCGGGTGCTGTCGTAGCGGATCAGCGGGCCCAGCCAACGGTTGACGAACTCGTCGAGATCGACGTCGGGTGTCCGGGCCAGGATCCGCCAGATGCCCAGGTCGTCGAAGATCGCAACGGTCGGCTCCCCTGCGGTCGATCGCATCCGAAGGGCGGCGTCGGCATCGCAGACCGAGCGCCGGAGGTTGCACAGCGGCTCCCTGCCCCCGACTCCCACGCGGAGGGGGGTACCCAAGTTCTCGGCGAGGCGCTCCGCCAGTCGCTGCCACGGGAGCTCGTCGCCGATGGCAAGCACGAGCCGGCTGCCGCGCTCGGTGGAGAGGAACGGCCGCGAGACAAGCCCGGAGATGATCGTCTGGCAGCGGCCGGCGAAGCGGAAGGGAGGCCGGCCCGCAGGTTCGACGACCACCGCCCGGTAGGGTTCGTCCAGATCGAACCCAAAGCGCCGGGCGTGCCGGCGGACCCGCTCGGCGGTCGGATCCTCGAGCAACTCGGTGGCGAAGTCGCCCCACACCTGGATCTCGCGTTCGGTGCGGAGCCGGTCGAGCAGCAGCTGCAATGCGGCCGTGGACGCGGCCTGCTCCAGGCTGACGAGGTCGGCGGGCGAGCACGTCGCGCCGGGATCGCACAGGTTGACCGTGGCGACGGCGGCACCGTCCATGACGATCGGGGCTATCCACCAGTCTCCGCGCCGGGCCGCTGGCAGGGCGGCGGCTTCCGCCATGTCGGTGAGGGAGGGTCCCAGCTCGGGTCCCGGGTCGAAGAGCGTCAGCGGGAGCTCGGCTCCGGGTTGCGCCAGGTCGTCCTGGTACCCCGCCGTCGCCAGGATGCCGTCGCCGGTCGCCTCGATGGTGACAGGCCGGCCGGTGACACGGTGGAGCACCTCGGCCAGCCCCTCGAGGCCCCGCTCCAGCAGCACGGGCGAGAACAACTCCAGCCAGCCGGTCATGCACCTAGCACATCTTCCGTCTACCGCGATGCTCGCCATCCGTTAGCCCCTTACGCTGACGGCGATTCTGATTCGATTCGATTGGAAACCCGTTTCCTCGGTCTCGGGTCGATACAAAGTATCGCACGGCACGAGGCAGTTGTGAAGGGCCAATGAAGAGCCGGCTCCATCCGAACCTCCTCTTTCACTGTCAGTGCTCAGCCCCACGCGAAGAGAGGGGAAGGCGGATGCCTTCCCCTCTCTCCTTGCCCTCAGGTCGAGCCGGTTGCTACCCGGAGACCGTGCCCGACGGCGGAGGGGTCCGGCCGTTGGTGAACGTCACGATGTTGATCCCGGGTCCGGGGTCGAAGGTGACGGTGTTCTTGCTTCCGTGCGGGTTCGAGACGACGACCGGGCTGGGTTCGGTCTGGCTCGTGATCGTGCCCCCCTCGACCGTGACCGTGGACTCGACGCCGGGGATGGTGGTGGTGTCCTCGGTGACCGTGACCGGGTACGGGTTACCCGACGGGTCAACGATCGGGATGGGGTCGCTCAGGCCGGTGCAGACCTCACCGGTCGGGTTGCTCGCAGTCGGAGCCCCGATCGTCAGGCTGAACGGCCCGCCATCCTTGCCGACGGTGCCGTTCACGCTGGAGGTGTAGCTGTCCGAGAAGTTGAAGGTGGCGCCGGCGAGGTTGGCGTCTGGCGACGGCTCCTGCTTGCACACCTTGAACTGGACGTAGTTCACGGCGTCGGTGAAGGTCACTTCCGTGGCGTTGGAGGCGTTGCCGTAGGGCACCGTCACCGTGGCCGGGTTGGCCGTGGGGCCCGAGAGCAGGCGGGCCCCAGTGGGATCGGTGGCGCTGACCGTGGACACGCTCACGATGTGGAAGTTGGGGGTGCTTGCCTCGGTGACCGTGGCGGTACCGGCCGGCACGGTGATGGGAAGCGAGCACTGACCGGCCGGGACCGACACCGATGTGGCGAAGGGCATGGGGCCCGAGCCGTCCGCGATCGTGAAGCTGAAGGTCTGGGTGGCCGTCGACGCGTCAGCGGCGTCCTTGCAGACCTCGATCACGCCGAGGGGATCGTTGGTGAACTGCGCCTCGACCACTCCGCTCGCCGCAGGCGGCACGGTGAGCACGGCCGTGCCTGTCGAGCTGCCGGCGTCGTTGCTGGCCGGCACCACCTGCGTGGCGACGATGGCGGTGTCGGGGAACCCCGCCTCGGTCACAGTGACCGTTGCGCCGACCGGGAAGTAGTACAGGAACGGCTCGCACGCGCCCCCCGGGTTCGCTACCGCCACCACCTGCACCGAGCTCGAGCCGGTGAACGCCGAGCCGCCGTTTGGCCCGGTCCAGGTGTAGGAGGCGTCGAACGTGAACGTCGAACCGGCCAGGCTGCCGACGTTGCTGAAGAGGAACTTGCATGCCTTCACGATGTTGGTCTGGGTGCTGTTGGTGAAGTTGACGGTCGTCGAGTCGCCCGTCGCCACCGTGACCGTGGCCGTGCCGGCCGACAGCGAGCTGGCGGTCTGCGCGCTAGACGGGTCGGTGAGGATGTCCGACACGTAGTACGGCGGGTTGACCGTCTCGGCAACCGTGTAGGTGCCGGCCGGCTCGCTCATGCCCTCGGAGCAGGAGTTGGCGTTGACGGTCACCGTCGTCGCCGAGCCACTGGCCGGCGTGATGGTGAAGGTGAACGTCCCTGTGACGAAGTTGCCGCCGGTCGGATCGGCTGACGTCTGCGGTCCTGCCCATGGGTCGTTGTAGCCGGCGGCCCACTTGCAGATCTCGAGCGTGCCAGGGCCCGGGTCGGGATTGGTCCCGCTGCCGCTCCCTGCCCCGGACCCGCTACCCGAGCCGGACCCGCTACCCGAGCCGGACCCGCTACCCGAGCCGGACCCGCTGCCGCTGCCCGAGCCGGACCCGCTGCCGGTGCCGGAGCCGGACCCGCTGCCCGAGCCGGTGCCGCCGGTGCCGCTGCTGCCCCCGGTTCCGCTGTTGCCCGACGACCCGCCGGGCGAGGTCTTGGGGGCGATGTTGTTGAACAGCACCCGCGCCCATTGGTGGCCGAGGTAGAAGGTGGCCTGCCGGATGTGGATCCAGTTCCTTGAGTGGACGCCCGCCGGCGCCACGTTGATCGACGCCAGCTCCGGGAAGGTCCTGGGGGCCACCATCTCGACGACCCTGTTGATCCCGAGACGTCCCGGCACGACGAAGCACGCGTTGGCAGAGCGGCGCGTGACTCCGTTGACCTTGTAGGTGTAGACGCCTGGGCTCGAGGCGGCCCGGCAGAGCACGATGTGCGGTTGGACCGGAGCGGCTTGCGCCGTGCCGCCGGCCACGACCGCAGTGGACATCATGCCGAGCACGAGGGCTGACCCGAAGAACGCCCGGGCCCCCCCTCGCCATCGGCTGCTGGTTGGTTGCACCTGTTCCTCCTTCACGTGCCCCTCCGACGCCTCAGGTTCGTGAAGCGCCTCGGAGAAGTGGTCTATCGGTGCTCGCACCCTCGTCCGTCGCGGGGGTCGCGGCATCGGCGCGGCCGACGAAAATCGGGGGCGCGTCCCGTCATGGCGACCAAACGAATGCCCCGCCGCGTCTCCGGTAGGGTCGATGCGTGCCCGCCCGCACCCCGCTGTCCACGACGCGTGGTGAACTCCACGCTCTGGGCGTCCTCGCTTCTGGGACCGGCACCATCCTCGAAGCGATCGTCGCCGCCGGCCTGCCCGTGGCGGTGGTGGTTGTCGACCGGCCCTGCGGCGCATGGAAGCGGGCCGCTGACGCCGGCGTTCCCGCGGAGCTCGTCGGGCGTCACGACTACGGCCCGAGCTTCGACCGCGCCGCTCACACCAGCGAGGTCGTGAGCGTCCTCAGGCGCTACGAGGTCACGACGGTCGCCATGGCCGGGTTCGGCACGATCCTGGCTCCGGGCTTGTTCGCCGCCTTCCCCCAGCGGGTGCTCAACACCCACCCGGCGCTGCTGCCTGCCTTTCGCGGGTGGCACGCGGTCAGCGACGCTCTCGCTGCAGGGGTGACCGTCACGGGCTGCACCGTCCACCTCGCCACGGAGGCGGTCGACGAGGGGCGCATCCTGGCTCAGCGCCCGGTGGAGATCTTCCCGGCCGACGACGAGGCGGCGTTGCACGAACGCATCAAGTCCGTCGAGCGGGCCCTCTACCCCGACACCATCCGCCGCTTCCTGGAGGGCCAGTTCTCGTGAGGGTGCTGCTCTCCGTTCACGACAAGACCGGTCTGGTGGAGCTAGCCGGCCAGCTCGCCGATCTCGGCCACGAGCTCGTGGCCAGCGGCGGCACGGCGGCTGCACTGGCGGCAGCCGGCGTCGCGCACCGCAGCGTCGAATCGGTCACGGGTGCTCCCGAGATGCTCGGCGGGCGGGTCAAGACGCTGCACCCGGCGATCCACGGCGGCATCCTCGCCGACCTCGACAACCCCCACCACGTGGCCGATCTGGCCGCCGCCGGCATCGATCCGATCGGCCTCGTGGTCTGCAACCTCTATCCCTTCGGGTCGGAGCCTTCCATCGAGCTCATCGACGTGGGCGGCCCGGCGATGCTGCGGGCCGCGGCCAAGAACCACGCCCACGTCGGCGTCGTCGTCGACCCGGCCGGCTACCCCGAGGTGCTCGCCGAGGTGGCGTCCGGCGGGCTCACCCCCGGACTGCGCCGCCGCCTGGCCGCGGCCGCCTTCGCCCACACCGCCGCCTACGACGCCGCCATCGCCGCCTGGTTCTCGGAGGACATGCCGAAATCCACGCTGCCGCCGAGGATCGACCTCACATTGCAGCTCGCCCAGGTGCTGCGGTACGGGGAGAACCCTCACCAGGCTGGGGCCAGGTACCGGGAGCTCGGCCGGGACACCTGGCTCGACCACATCCAACAGCACGGCGGCGTGGAGCTGTCCTACCTGAACCTCTACGACGCCGATGCCGCCTGGCGCCTCGCCCACCACCTCGGTGAGCTCGGTGGGGTGGCGGCCGTCGTGGTGAAGCACGCCAACCCGTGTGGCGCCGCCGTCGCCGGTGACGTGCTCGCCGCCTACGAGGCGGCCTTCGCCGCCGACCCGGTGTCGGCCTTCGGCGGGATCGTTGCGCTCAGCGCTCCGGTGACAGAGGCGGTGGCCGAGGAGCTGGTCGCCAACCCCAAGGCCGACGTCCTGATCGCGCCGTCCTACGAGCCGGAGGCGCTCGGGCGCATCGCAGCCGCCCGCAAGAACATGCGCGTCCTCTCGGCCCCGCCGCCCAGCCCCGACCCTCTTCACCTACGGCAGCTGGCTGGGGGCTGGCTGGTCCAGGAGCCGTACACCTTCGCCGCCGGCCGCACCGCTTGGCGGGTCGTCACCGAATCCCGGCCGACCGAGGAGCAGTGGCAGGACCTCGAACTGGCCTGGCGGGTCTGCGCTGCGGTCAAGTCCAATGCCGTCGTCCTCGCCCGCTCCGGCGCCGCCCTCGGAATCGGGGGCGGGCAGCAGAACCGGGTGACGGCCGCCGAGCTCGCCGTGGCGCGTGCCGCCGGGCGTGCC
The DNA here is from genome assembly GCA_027320105.1 of Acidimicrobiaceae bacterium. Taxonomy (GTDB): domain Bacteria; phylum Actinomycetota; class Acidimicrobiia; order Acidimicrobiales; family Palsa-688; genus JAKAQB01. The sequence goes on from DAHVMA010000087.1 coordinate 20,675, forward strand.
GCAGGCGGCGCCGCCGCGAGCGACGCCTTCTTCCCCTTCCGGGACGGCCTCGACACGGTGGCCGGCGCCGGCGTGGCGGCCGTCGTGCAGCCGGGCGGGTCGGTGCGCGACCACGAGGTGATCGCGGCAGCCGACGAGCACGGCATCGCCATGGTCTTCACCGGGGAGCGCCAGTTCCAGCACTGAGGCGCGTCGAGAGGCTGGTAACCTCTCGCGACGACGGGCGCCTCCCTGCGAGGGTTCGAGTACGACAGACGTCGTCGGCGCCCCCCTGCACCGTCAGGAGACGTCTGTGACGAGCATCACCTCGCTGCTGGCCCACGGCCGCACCTACAGCTTCGAGTTCTTCCCGCCCAAGACCGAGGAGGGCCGCCGCCACCTGGCGGCGGCGCTCATCGACCTGCAGCCGCTGCAACCGTCGTTCGTGTCCGTGACCTACAGGGGTGGGCCGGCGTCGCGCGAGCCGACCCACGACCTGGTGGTCGGCATGCTGAAGACGACGACGCTCAACCCGATGGCGCACCTGACCTGCGCCGGCCACAGCCGCCTGGAGCTGGCGGACATCCTCGTGCAGCTGCGCAAGGCCGGGGTCGACAACCTCATGGCCCTCGGCGGGGACGGCCCCGCCGGTGAGCTGCGCCACGCCGTCGAGCTGGTCGAGCTCGCCCGGGCCGTGGGCGGCTTCTCGATCGGCGTGGCCGCCCACCCGTCGGTGCACCCCCGCTCCCCGTCCCGGGAGCTCGACCGGGATCACCTGGCCGCCAAGCTCCGCCTTGCCGACTTCGCCGTCACCCAGTCGGTGTTCTCCATGGAGGAGTACCTGGGCCTGATCGACGAGCTCGCTGCCCGCGGCGTGGACAAGCCGGTGCTGCCGGGCATCATGCCGATCACCGCGCTGTCGTCGATCGAGCGCCAGCGCGAGCTCGGAGCGGTCGTGCCGGCGGATGTCGAGGAGCGGCTGCGGTCGGCGCGCGACGTGCGCTCCGTCGGCTTGGGTCTCGCAGCGGAGCTGTGCCAGGCGCTGCTCGACGCCGGCGCGCCCGGGTTGCACTTCATCACCCTCAACCGCTCCAGCGCCACCCGCGAGATCTGGGAGAGCCTGGCCGCTCACCGCTGAGAGCCGCCGACGGGGGGCAGCCGGGTTGACGACCTGCCCCACCGAGCGGGGTGTCGGGCTCCCCGCCGGGCCCGCCCCGTAAGCCGGCCTGTGCAGGGGACCATCGAGGCTTTTCGGCGGAGTCGTCGCCTGGATCTTCGGCCCGGGAACCCTCGGTAGGCTTGGTGCATGGCCGCCAAGATCACGATGTCCCCAAGCGGGGTCCTCTCCGTCCCCGACGATCCGATCATCCCGTTCATCGAGGGGGACGGCACCGGGGTCGACATCTGGCCCGCCGCCAAGCGCGTGCTCGACGCCGCGGCCGCCAGGTACGGGCAGCACATCGAGTGGAAGGAGGTGCTGGCGGGCGAGAAGGCCTACAACGAAACGGGCAACTGGCTGCCCGAGGAGACCGTCGAGGTGTTCCGGGAGCACCTCATCGGGATCAAGGGCCCGCTGACCACACCCGTCGGCGGCGGGTTCCGCTCCCTCAACGTGGCCCTCCGACAGGTTCTCGACCTGTACGTGTGCCTGCGCCCGGTGCGCTGGTTCCAGGGGGTGCCGTCGCCGGTCAAGCGCCCCGACCTCGTCGACATGGTCATCTTCCGGGAGAACACGGAGGACATCTACGCCGGCCTCGAGGTGCAGGAGGGCACCCCTGAGGCGAAGCGGCTGATCGAGGTCCTCCACGAAGAGCTCGGTTGGGACATCCGGCCGGACTCGGGGGTGGGGGTCAAGCCCATCTCGGCGACCGGCTCCAAGCGGCTCATCCGGGCTGCCATCCGCTACGCCCTCGACCGCGGCCGCAAGTCCGTCACCATGGTGCACAAGGGCAACATCCAGAAGTTCACCGAGGGCGCCTTCCGGCAGTGGGGGTACGACCTGGTGCGGGAGGAGTTTGGCGACGTCGCCGTCGGGTGGGACGACTGCGGCGGCCGGCCCGGCGACAAGCTGCTCGTGAAGGACAACATCGCCGACATCACATTGCAGCAGGTGCTCACGCGGCCGGGCGAGTTCGACGTCATCGCCACGACCAACCTGAACGGCGACTACCTCTCCGACGCCCTCGCCGCCCAGGTCGGCGGCATCGGCATCGCACCGGGAGCCAACATCAACTACGTGAGCGGCCACGGGATCTTCGAGGCCACCCACGGCACGGCGCCCAAGTACGCGGGGCAGGACAAGGTGAACCCCGGTTCGCTGCTGCTGTCGGGGGTGCTCATGTTCGAGCACCTCGGGTGGCAGCAGGCCGCCGACGACATCGTGCGCGCCCTCGAGGCGACCATCGCCGACAAGGTCGTGACCTACGACTTCGCCCGCCAGATGGAAGGGGCCACCGAGGTGAGGACCTCAGAGCTCGCCAGCGCCATCGTCGACCGGCTGTAGGCCGGCCCCCGCCTTCCGCCTCCCCGCCCCCGCACCCGCCCGCTCCCGCCCCCGCCCCGCCGGCCGGTTGGGGCGGCCCTGGGCCGTCGCCTACCGTGCCGTCATGAGCGACGCCCCTTACATCCGCTACCCGGCAGTCCGCGGCGACCAGCTCGCGTTCGTCACCGACGACGACATCTGGGTCGGGTCGGCGGAGCGCGGCGAGGTGTGGCGGCTGGGCTCCGAGCGGGCGATGGTACGCCACCCCCGCTTCTCCCCCGACGGGAGGTGGCTGGCGTGGACGTCGTCGGCCGCCGGGGTGCCCGAGGCCTGGGTCGCCGCGGTCGACGGCGGCCAGGCCCGGAGGCTCACCTACTGGGGGGACCCGATGACCCACGTCGTCGGCTGGCACCCCGACGGCCGGGTCGTGGCCACCTCCGCCGCCGGCCAGCCGTACGCCTCGTCCACGTGGGCGTGGGCCGTGCCCCTCGACGGCGGCGCCGCCCAGAGGTTGCCCTACGGGCCGGTGTCCGCCGTGGCGTTCGGCCGGGGCGGTGGCGTGCTGCTCGGCGTCGACCGCCATCCCACAGGAGCCTCGGGCTGGAAGCGGTACCGGGGTGGGACGGCGGGCAAGATCTGGATCGACAGGGACGCCTCCGGCCGCTTCGAGCGCTTCGCCACGCAGCTCGACGGCCAGCTGGAGGATCCGGCATGGGTCGGCGACCGGGTGGTGGCGCTCTCCGACCACGAGGGCTGGGCCAACGTGTACTCCTTCGCGCCCGACGGCAGCGACCTGCGCCGGCACACGGACCACGGCGACTGCTACGCCCGGGACGCCGACAGCGACGGCGAGCGGGTCGTGTACACCGCCGCCGGCGACCTGTGGCTGCTGGACGGCCTGGCGGCGGACTCGACGCCCCGCCGCCTCGACGTGCGGCTCGGCTCGGCCCGTCGCGGGCGCGCCCCCTACACCCTCGAGGTGGCCGGTGCCGTCACCCGCGTGGCGCCCGACCGCTCGGGCAAGGCCAGCGCCCTCACCGTTCGGGGCGCCGCCGTGTGGCTCACCCACCGCGGTGGCCCGGCGCGGGTGGCGGCCCCCGGCGGCCGGGTGCGGGCCCGCCTGGCCACCCCGCTCGGCGACGATCGCCTCGTGTGGGTCACCGACGCCGGCGGCGCCGACGCCCTCGAGGTGGCGCCCGCCGCCGGGGGCGAGGGCCGGCGCCTCGCCGGGGGCACCCTCGGCCTGGTCGCAGGGCTGGCGGCCTCCCCAGATGGGGAATGGGTCGCGACCGCCGCCTCGGACGGGACCGTTCGGCTGACCCATGTCGAGTCGGGAGATGTGAGACAGCTCGACAGATCGCGCTACGACATGGCGACCGGCCTGCGGTTCTCCCCCGACTCGCAGTGGCTCGTGTGGTCGGCCGCCGGGCCCGGGTCGGAGGACGCCGGCCCTCGCCAGCTGAAGTTGGCCGCCGTGGCAAGCGGCGCCGTGCACGACGTCACGTCGCTGCGCTTCCACGACCGGGAGCCGGTGTTCACGCCCGATGGCAAGTACCTCGCCTTCCTGTCCCGGCGGACGTTCGATCCTGTCTACGACGAGGTCCGCTTCGATCTCGCCTTCCCGGCGGCCACCCGGCCGTACCTCCTGCGGCTGTCGCCGGCCACGCCCGGGCCGTTGTCGCCGGCGCCCGGCGGGCGGGACCTGCCGGCGGCGCTGGTGGGCGGTGGCGGTGCGGCGGGCGGTGGCGGTGCGGCGGGTGCCGGCGCTGGCGGTGCGGGCGCTGGCGGTGCGGCGGGTGCGGGTGCGGGAGGTGCGGCGGGTGCGGGCGCTGGCGGTGCGGCGGGTGCCGGCGGGCCGGTCGCTGTCGTGATCGAGCTCGAGGGTCTGGCCGATCGGGTCGTGGACCTCCCCGTCGCTGCCGGCCGCCTGACCGACCTGAGGGCCACCGCCGGCGGGCTGGTCTGGCGGTCCCTGCCCCCGGAGGGCAACCTCGGTGTGGGCCGCGCCGACCCTGACGCCCAACCGGCCAAGGCCAAGCTCGAGCACCTCGATCTGGTCACCGGCAAGGTCGTGACGCTGGTGGACGGCGTCGACGGTGTCGAGGTGACCGCCGGAGGGGCCGCCCTCGTGGTCAGCAAGGATGGCGGGCTCCGCCTCGTCCCGGCCGACCGCCCGGCCACCCCGGACGGCGACGACGCCTTCGATGTCGACCTGCAGCGGATCCTCCTGACCGTCGACCCGGCGGAGGAGTGGCCGCAGATGTACGAGGAGTCGGCCCGCCTCATGAAGGAGCGGTACTGGGTCGAGGACATGGCCGGCGTCGACTGGGACGCCGTCGTGGCCCGCTACCGGCCCCTCGCCGATCGGATCTCCAGCCGGGACGAGTTGCACGACCTCCTGTGGGAGCTGTTCGGCGAGACCGGCACCTCTCACGCCTACGTATGGTCAGGTCCGCAACGGCCTCCGGCGAACCAGCGCGTCGGCCACCTCGGTGCCGACATCGAGCCCGGTCCGGACGGGTGGCGTGTGGCGTCCGTTCCGGCTACCGAGCCGTCCGTGCCGTTGGCCCGCAGCCCGCTGCAGGCTGCGGGGGTGGGGGTCGGGGACGTGATCGACACCGTCGACGGCCGCCCCGTCGACCCCCTCACGGGACCCGGGCCCCTGCTCGTGGGGGCGGCCGGGCGGGTCGTAGAGCTCGGTGTCCGCCGGGACGGCGGCGAGCGGCGGACGGTCGCTGTGGTGCCCCTCGAGGACGAGCGCCCGCTGCGGTACCACGCGTGGGTCGCCGGTCGGCGGGCAGCCGTGCGGGAGCGCAGCGATGGCCGCCTCGGGTACGTGCACGTGCCCGACATGATGTCGGAAGGATGGGCGGAGCTGAACCGGGACCTGCTCGTCGAGACGAGCTTTGACGGTCTCGTCGCCGACTTCCGCTACAACCGCGGCGGGCACACCTCCCAGCTGGTTCTCGAGCGGCTTTCGGGGGCGGTGTCGGCCTGGTCCAACCCCCGCGGTTTCGAGGCCGAGAGCTACCCGACGGACGCTCCTCGGGGGCCGCTCGTGGGGCTGTGCAACCAGTACGCCGGCTCCGACGGCGACATCGTGTCGGAGGGCTTCCGCCACCGTGGGCTCGGCCCCCTCGTCGGCACGCGCACGTGGGGCGGCGTCATCGGCATCGACATGCGCTACGGCCTGGCCGACGGGACGGTGGTGACCCAGCCGAGCTACTCGTTCTGGTTCGTGGACGAGGGCTGGGAGGTCGAGAACCACGGTGTGTCGCCCGACGTGGAGGTCCAGATCGCCCCGCAGGACTGGGCTGCCGGGCGTGACCCGCAGATCGAGATTGCGGTGGACCTGGCCCTCGCTGCGCTGGAGGAGCGGCCGCCTGCCCGGCCACCCCGGCGCGATGACCGGCCGTCGCGCGCCGCCCCCGAGCTGCCGCCCCGGCCGTAGCTGTCTCAGCTGTCGCCGTAGCGGTTGGCCGGTCGACCGGCGAGCGGCGTAGGTTGCAACGCGGTCCGAGTCGCCCAGGAGGATGCCTGCATGCCCGCGTCACCCGTCCGCGTTGCTGTCACCGGAGCCGCCGGTCAGATCGGCTACAGCTTGCTGTTCCGGATCGCCAGCGGTGAGCTGCTCGGCCCGCACCAGCCCGTCATCCTCCAGCTGCTCGAGATCACGCCGGCGCTCGACGCCCTCCGCGGGGTGGTCATGGAGCTGGAGGACTGCGCCTTCCCCCTCCTCGAGGGGATCACGACCAGCGACGACGCCAACGTGGCGTTCGGCGACGCCGACATCGCCCTGCTCGTCGGCGCCCGCCCCCGTTCCAAGGGCATGGAGCGCAAGGACCTCCTCGAGGCCAACGGCGCCATCTTCACCGTCCAGGGCAAGGCCCTGTCGGACAACGCCGCCACAGGGATCAAGGTGCTGGTGGTGGGCAACCCCGCCAACACCAACGCCCTCATCGCGCAGCGGAACGCCCCGAACCTCCCCGCCGAGTGCTTCACCTCCATGACGCGCCTCGACCAGAACCGGGCCAAGGCGCAGGTTGCCGCCAAGGTGTCCGTCCCGGTCACTGCGGTCACCGACGTCACCATCTGGGGCAACCACTCCTCGACCCAGTACCCGGATCTCTTCCACGCCAAGGTCGGGGGCCGGCCAGCTATGGAGGTGATCGGCGACCGGGCGTGGGTGGAGGAGGACTTCATCCCGACAGTCCAAAAGCGCGGTGCGGCCATCATCGAGGCCCGCGGCGCATCGAGTGCCGCCTCGGCCGCCAACGCCGCGCTGGACCACGTGCGCGACTGGATCCTCGGCACCGGCGATCGGGGATGGGTGTCGATGGCCGTTGTCTCGGATGGTTCCTACGGCGTGCCCGAGGGGCTCATCTCCTCCTTCCCCGTCAGGTGCGAGGGTGGGCAGTACACGATCGTTGCCGGTCTCGACATCGACGAGCTCAGCCGGGGGCGCATCGACGCCTCCGCTGCCGAGCTGGCCGACGAACGCGACGCCGTGACCGAGCTCGGGCTCGTCGGCTGAGGACCCCGACGCCACACGCCACACTCCGCGCTCCACGTCGAAGGCGCAGCGCCCCACCGGGGGCGCGTGTTGGCGGTCGCCGCTGTCAGGGTACCGGGACGATCGCTGGCACATCCTGCGCTGCGAGGATGCAGTCCGAGAGCCCGTGGGCGCTGGCGTACTCGTCGGCCCGTTTGGCGTCCAGCGCGGCGGACGCCGCTGACGGGGGTTTCTCCGCCGCCGGACCGATCGCCGAGCGCGCCTCTGCCATGCGTGCAGCCGCCCACGCCCGCCAGTCGGCCATCCAGCTGGGGACCCCGCCCCCGATCCCCTCGGACCTCCCGAGCGCTGAGATGGTCGCCGCCAGCCGGTCCAGCTCCGCTGTCGCTGCACCCACCGTCTTGTACGGAGCGGTCGTCACGGTGGCTGGACGCACCGCTCCCATGACCGCGGCGCAGTCGGCGTTCGCCGCATGGGCAAACGTCGAGCTCGCACCGAGCGGCGCGGAGGAGCGGCGCCGACCGGCGCCCGACAGGGCACTCGAGATCGTCACGAGGAGCAGGGCGAGCACGAGGGCGCCGGCGACGGCTCGACGGGGTGGCAGCGCCCGATGGCGGGTAGTCGCGGGCGCCGCTCGCTGCGGGAGCAGGTCCGCTGCTCCGAGCGGACCGCCGCGGGGGCCGGCGGGCGGCACGGGCAGCCGGCGGGGGTGGGCCTTGTGACCGGTGGGGGAGGCGGCGGCGGGGATGGCGGCCGGGTTCGCCGGGCCGTCGGGTTGGGCGCCGAGGACTGGGGCAGCTGGGTCGAGGACGCGCAACTCAGCGGTGGCGATCGACCACGACGGCAGGTGTCGGCGCCGCCCGTCCCAATGCCGGCCGTTCCAGTGCCGAAGCAAGGTCGGGTCGTCGGAGTCGCGGTACCACCCGGGCCAGCGGGGCTCCCTCACCACTGCCTCCCGGCGCCGTGGGCCAGGGGGGCGTGGTGATTGCCGCCCGGGTGGCCGGCGGCCGGGGTTCCTGGCTGGCGATCGCCGCTCGCCGGCCGGCCCCGTCCACCGACGGCACCGCTCACGGGACGAACTCGGTCTCGTCCCGCAAGGAGGATGGGAGGGCCTCACGGCCGCCGATGTTCGACGCGATCCGGCCCAAGGCCCCTACGTCCCCGCGCACCTCGAGCCTGCCGGCGGCAAGCGCTGCCTGGGTCGAGAGGGTCCCGGACGCGATCGCCGCCGCCGTGCGGTAGTCGCTGGTGAAGGTGATGTCTGCTCGACGCCCGCTGCTCTGGGTCAGCACCGGACCCTCTGGCGTGACACGGACGTCGTAGCTGGCTTCCCCTCCACCGGGAGGGTCGAGGACCACATGGCGGAGGGTCGGTGCAGCGCCTGTCTCGTCACCGGGTGGCTCGATGACCTCAGCTCGGGGGAGCCGGGCCAACCACTCCATGGACAGGTACTGCACCATGCCAGTTCTACCAGCCCACACATCCGAGTGCCCAGCGCTAGCCGCGTCCACGGAGGGATCGTGGCGGGTTGGCGGGTGGCGGGTCTTTCAGCCGACCAGGCGATGGACCAGGCGCTGTAGCCGCGGGCCATCACGGTCCAGGGAGGCTTGCAGCCCCCGCCTTCCTTGCCTGGGAGAGGCTGCTGCCACGCGGCTCACATAGGTGGCTTGGGCACCGGCGTCGGGGTGGCTCAGGGTGAGGTCGATGGTGAGGCGCCCCGGAAGGGCGTCGGTGGGCACGTCCCATGCGAGGGTGCCGACGGCGACGCAGGCATCGGCGGGGACGTCGCCGCCGAACCGCCAGCGCTGCCGGCCTCCGCCTGCCCAACGCACGCTCGCGTCGACGACTGCTCCCCGCAGCTCCTGCCGGCGGTCCGACACGACGTGGACGCCCAGCTCGAGGTGCTGGCCCGGTCGGTACTGCTCCGCTGGCCAGTCGGCGACGACGATCACCGGAGCGCACGCTGCCGACAGCGCCCGCCACGCCTCCTTGGGAACCCCCTTGTGGTCGAGGAGCGCCCAGCTCACCGCGGGCTGGGCGTCGCGTAGCAGGAACACGGCGAAGCCACCGGCCGGCCGGTACTTGAGACGGCGCAGCGTCTCGACGTGGAACCGCACGACGTCGGCCTGGTAGCGCTGCGTCGCGGTACGCCACTCGTCGAAGGTGGTGTACTCCGCCGGCGGGACCCGCGCGTCGAAGATGTGCTTCTGCAGGCCGTGATCGGTCGCGAGCCGGTCCCAGTCCAGCTCCGGCCAGCGGTCCGGTTCGACGAAGCCGGCGGTCGCCGGCACTGCCTGCGCCCCGAACTCGCTCACGAAGCGACCCACCGCCGGCCAGCGCGCCACGAGCATGGGGAGCTGGCGCAGCTCGCCGTGGTACCAGCCGAAGTACACGTGCGTGTCCGTGCCCCACGCCGGGTGGGGAAGGACGCCACTGTGCGACAGGGCGGGGCGCGACGCGTCGGCCCGCTCGAGCGTGCGGCGGATCGACGGGTCGAGGAAGGTCTTGTTCCAGGTCGGGAGCAGCTGGCCGGCGACGAAGCGGGCCAACTCCTTGCGGGGGGTACGCCCCCCCGGCGGGAGGTCGAGGGCGAGGGGCTCGTTGTGGGCGCACCACAGGGCGATCGACGGGTGGTGGCCGAGGAGGTCGACCGCCTCCCCGGCTTGGCGCAACGCCTGGCGGCGTACGTTTCCGTATCCCCACTGCAGCGGGAGGTCCTGCCACAGGAGCATGCCAGCGGCGTCGGCCAGGTCGTAGAGGTGCGGGTGCCCGACGTGGGCATGCACACGCAGCAGGTCGAGTCCGGCAGCGGCGGCGTGCTCTAGGTCCCGCGCCACATGGTCACGGTTCACAGTGGACAGCGCCCGGTCTGTCGGGCCGATGTTGGCACCCTTGAGGAAGAGCCGCTCGCCATTGATCGTCGTGACGAAAGCGTCCATCCGGACCTGCCGAAGGCCGGTTGCCACGTTCCGCCGATCGCTCTCCTCGCCGTCGGCCTCGACAACCACCTCCAGGTGGTGGAGCAGCGGGTCACCGAGGGCGCGGGGCCACCACAGAGCCGGCCGTTCCACCGTCACTCGCCAGCGAACCCGGTTGTCCCCGGCAGCGAGGTGGTCGTGGCGGCTGGCCTCGGCGACGGTCGTCCCGTGCAGCGACAGCTTCGTGCGGATGGTGACGGTGCGTTCGTCGCGTGTGTCGAGGAGGGCGTCGAGGTCGAGGCTGGCCCGCTCGGGTGTTGCCTCGCGGCACGCCACACGCAGCCGGTGGATGCGGACCGGTCCGGTCCCCTCCAGCCGCACGGGTGCCCAGATGCCGCCGGGGTTCCAGTCCCGCTCCATCGTGTCCCAGTGCTGGAAGATCCCGGTGAGGTTTCGCTTGCGACGGACGTCGCGTTGCGGAGCGCATGCGACTTCGATGGCCAGGACGTGGTCACGGCGCTGCTCCACCTGGGTGGTGACCTCGAACGCGTGAGGCGCGAAGTAGCCCTCGGTGTCGCCGATGTAGGAGCCGTCGAGCCAGACGTCGGCCTGGTAGAAGATCCCGTCGAAGACCAGCCAGGTCCGCCGGCCGGCACCGGCATCGCCGGCGTGCTCGAACTGCCTGCGGTAGGCGACGGGCCCGTCACTGCCGGCGAATGCCGGCAGGAGGCGCCACTGACCCGGGACCGGGACCGGCTCCCAGCCAGCGTCGTCCAGCTCTGGGTCCGGGAGGCGCCGGCGTATCTCCTCGTCAGCTTCTGCGGCGAGCCACGTGCCACCGAGGTCCATGTCATCTTGCACGCTATCTGCGCTGCCGGCCGGATTGCCGGTTGGTCCCACCCGCCCGCCGGTCGGGGCGCAGGCCGATCCGCCCGGACCGCAGGGCGCTGGTGAGAAGACCGCGGTCGAGCTGGCGCCCCAGGTCGGGGCCGGGCCCGCAGCTGGCCACGTCGTGTGGGGGTGGAGCTGCGTCAAGTGGGCATTCGAGGCGTGGCACGCCTCCGGAGGTCCCTCCGACAGCTATTCCGCGCGCCAGACGGCGATCCGCGCGCACAGGGCCCCACATACCGTCCTCGCTGCGCGCGGTTCGCCTGTCTGCGCGCGGTTTGGCTATAGGCAGATGCCGAGAACGCAGCTTCCGCCGGATCCGGCTGCACACCAGCGGGCCGCACGCCAGCCCGGGTGCTGGGAAGCGCCACCGGGTCCATCGTCACCTCGCGTCAGCCGGTACGGTCCTACCCTCCGCCTCCCTCCGCCTCCCTCCGCCTGAACATTCACCAGCATGCCGGTACCCTCCTGCTCCGCCAGCTCCTGTGTCGTCCTTTTCGACTAATTGTTGCTTCCGGGGCGGGGGTAGCGTCGGGAGCGATGCCCTCGCGTCCAGCGACCCTCGGACAGCTCCGCGGTTCCGGGTGGGAGTCGGTCCCGGTGAAGGAGGAGGTGCGGTGCAACGCCGCCCGCCGGATAGCGGCCGGCCAGCCGCTCGTCGAGGGGGTGCTCGGTTACGAGCACACGGTGCTGCCGCAGGTCGAGAACGCCCTCCTCGCCGGCCACGACATCATCTTCCTCGGCGAGCGGGGCCAGGCGAAGACCCGCATGATCCGCTCGCTGACGGGCCTCCTCGACGAGTGGCTGCCGGTCGTGGCCGGCTCGGAGATCCTCGACGACCCCTACCACCCGGTGTCCCGCTACGCGCGGGACCTGGTGGCCGACAAGGGCGAGGACACCCCGGTCGAGTGGGTGCACAGGGAGGGCAGGTTCGGGGAGAAGCTCGCCACCCCGGACACCTCGATCGCGGACCTCATCGGGGAGGTGGACCCGATCAAGGTCGCCGAGGGTCGGTACCTGTCGGACGAGCTGACGCTGCACTACGGCTTGGTGCCTCGCACCAACCGGGGGATCTTCGCCATCAACGAGCTCCCCGACCTCGCTGAACGCATCCAGGTAGGCCTCCTCAACGTGCTCGAGGAGCGCGACGTCCAGGTCCGGGGCTACAAGATCCGCCTGCCCCTCGACGTCATGCTCGTCGCCTCAGCCAACCCGGAGGACTACACCAACCGGGGCCGGATCATCACCCCGCTGAAGGACCGCTTCGGCGCCCAGATCCGGACCCACTACCCCCTCGACGTCGAGACGGAGATCGCCGTCGTCCACCAGGAGGCGACGCCGCTGCGTGGCATCGGGGTGCGCGTCGATGTCCCCGAGTACATGGCCGAGGTGATCGCGACGCTGTCGCACCTCGCCCGCCAGTCGAGCCAGGTCAACCAGCGCTCGGGCGTCTCGGTCCGCCTGAGCGTCGCCAACTTCGAGACGCTCGCCGCCGGGGCGGCCCGCCGGGCGTTGCGGCTGGGGGAGCCCGAGGCCGTGCCCCGCGTCAGCGACCTGGAGAACCTGGCGGCGTCCACCGCAGGCAAGATCGAGATCGAGTCCCTCGACGAGGGCCGGGACGGGGTGCTGGTCGGGCGCATGCTGTCACAGGCGGTGCTCACCGTCTTCCGGGCCCGGGTCCCGATGGACACCGTGCGCGACGTCGTGGGCGCCTTCGACGAGGGGGTGGTCGCCCGTGCCGGCGACGACATGGCCTCCGCCGAGCTCCTGGAGGTGCTCGGCCAGGTGCCGGCGCTGCGTTCGGCGGCGGTGCGCCTGGCGGGCAGCGAGTCGCCGGCGGCGCTGGCGGCAGCGGTCGAGTTCGTGCTGGAGGGCCTGCACCTCTCCAAGCGCCTCAACAAGGAGCCGTCGGGTGCGGGTCTCGCGTACCGAGCGCGCTGACACGCCGAAAACCGCCGCCCCCATCGCGTCACCCCCGGCGGAGCGTCGGGTGGGCTGATGTGATGCCGACGGTCGTTTAGCTTGGGCTCGTGCGCCGGTCCACCTACTCCCGCTGGGACGGCACCCAGGTCGGCCTGGAGTACGGAGCGGATGACGCGTTCCGTGACCTGACCGACGAGGTGCTCTACCACGGTGACCTCAACCAGGCGTTGCAGCGCCTGGCGCAGCGGGGCTTCCGGGATCGCAACGGCCGCCATGTCGCCGGCCTGCGCGAGCTGCTCGAGCAGCTCCGCCAGCGGCGCCAGCAGCTGCTGGACGGACACGACGTGAGCGGCCCGCACGAGCAGATCGCCCGGCGCCTGGAGGAGATCATCGACGCCGAGCGGGCGTCGCTCGACGAGCAGCGCGACGTCGAGCGCAGCCTCCAACTCGAGCTCCTGCCCCAGGACCTCGCCGGCCGCCTGCGCGAGCTGCAGTCCTACGACTGGGCCAACCCGGAGGCGGGGCGGCGGTTCGAGCAACTGGTCGAGGAGCTGCGCTCGGAGCTGCTGTCGAGCTACTTCGACCGCATGCGCGACGCCATGTCGGACGTGTCCCCCGAGGCGCTGCAGCGTACGAAGGACATGATGAACGACCTGAACCGCATGCTCGAGGCCCGGGAGGCCGGCCGGGACACCGACCGCATGTTCGAGGAGCTCATGGAGCGCTACGGGGACATGTTCCCCGACAACCCGTCGAGCCTCGACGAGCTGCTCGAGAGCCTGGCCCGCCAGATGGCGGCCATGAGCCAGCTGCTCGCGTCGATGACGCCCGAGCAGCGTGGCGAGCTGCAGGCGCTCTCCGACGCCCTGCTGGAGGACATGGACCTCCGCTGGCAGATGGACCGCCTCGGCGCCAACCTGCGGGGTGCCTTCCCCCAGATGGGATGGGACCGGGCCCGGCCGTTCCAGGGCGACGGTGACCCCCTGGCGCTCGGGCAGGCGGCGTCGGTCATGAACCGCCTCGGCGACCTCGACCGCCTCGAGCAGCTGATGGCCGGCGCCAACAACGCCGCCGCCCTCGCCGAGATCGACACCGAGCGGGCGGCCGAGCTGCTCGGCGCCGACAGCGCCCGCTCGCTCGAGCAGCTGGCGCGCGTCGCCCGCCAGCTGCGGGACGCCGGGCTGGTGGAGCACAGGGAGGGCCGCTTGGAGCTGACCCCGCGGGGGCTCGGGGCCATCGGTCGCAACGCTCTCGCCGACCTGTTCTCCCGGCTCGTCAAGGACCGGATGGGACGCCACGGCGCCGACGCCGTCGGCACCGGCCACGAGCGCACCTACGAGACCAAGGCCTACGAGTGGGGCGACCCGTTCAACCTGTCGATCGAGCGCACCGTCCGCAACGCCCTCGGCCGGGCCGGCGCCGGCACGCCCGTCCGCCTGTCACCCGACGACTTCGAGGTGGAGCGGACCGAGACGCTCACCCGCACCTCGACGGTGCTGGCGCTCGACCTGTCGCTGTCCATGGAGTTCCGCGGCAACTTCCTCGCCGCCAAGAAGGTGGCCATGGCCATGCACGCCTTGATCACCAGCCAGTACCCGACGGACTACCTGGGGCTCGTGGGCTTCGGCGAGCGGGCGCAGGAGCTCTCGGCGTCGCAGCTGCTCGAGGTGTCGTGGGACTACAGCTACGGCACCAACATGCACCACGCCCTGCTGCTCGCCCGCCAGCTCTTGGCGCGCCAGCGGGGCACCAAGCAGGTGGTCATGATCACCGACGGCGAGCCGACCGCGCACCTGCTTGCGTCGGGGGAAGTCTTCTTCAACTACCCGCCGGTGCGGGAGACGATCGACCAGACCGTCGCCGAGGTGATGCGGGCGACGCGGGAGCACATCACGATCAACACGTTCGTCCTCGACGCCACACCGGATCTCCGGCGCTTCGTCGAGCGCCTCTCGGAGATCAACCGGGGACGGGTGTTCTTCGCCACGCCCGACACCCTCGGGGACTACGTGCTCGTGGACTTCCTCGACCAGAAGCGGGCGCAGCGCCGGCGCAGCGCCTGAGCCGTCGCCCTGAATGGGCCCTTGCGCTACCGCCCTCCGAGGATCAGAATCACAGCACTGTAGTTACATCGGTGCGATCGTCCTGGGAGGAGCAGCCGATGACCGACATCCTGAGCCTGACGGCTCTCGTCGTGGCCGGAGGAGAGGACCGCAGCTGGCAGCGGAGGGCCAACTGCATGGGGGTGGACCCCGACCTCTTCTTCCCCGAGCGGGGGGCCTCGACGCGGGAGGCGAAGGAGGTCTGCCGGGGCTGCGTCGCACGCGAGGAGTGCCTGGAGTACGCCATCACGCACAGCGAGAAGTTCGGGATCTGGGGTGGGCTCTCGGAGCGGGAGCGCCGCCGGATCCGCCGGCGTCGTGTCCTCGAACGAGCGTCCGGGGTCCCGACGCTCGGTGGGGCCGCTTCCTAGCCCTCCACCGGCGCATGCGAACTTCCCCCGTCGAGGCCCGCCGCTTCCAGGCGGGCCTCGATCGTCTTGCCCGCTCCTATCCCGAGGGTGTCCCAGCGTGACGGTGCCACGGCCTCCAGCACGGCGCGGGGCAGGAGGCCGACCAGCTCCGCCCCCGCCACGGCGACCCGACTGGCGACGGCATCGAAGGCGTCGGCGGGACCGATCCTCCACGGGTCGATGAGGTTGCACGACACCTGGACCCGCTCACCGACGCGCAGGCCCAGGGTGCGCAGGCCGGGGGCGCGGATCGCCGCCGCCACCTCCCGGGCCGCACCGAGGTCGGCGTCGGCGAGCCACAGGTTGTAGGCGACGAGCACGGGGCGGGCACCGACGCAGCACGCGCCGGCGGTGGGGTGGGGAGCGCCGGGGCCCGTGTCCGGGGAGCGCCGCACCCAGGCGTCACGGCGTAGCTCCGGCAGGGTCGGCTGCCCCGGCCCGTACAGGAAGCAGGGGAGGGCCAGCGCGCCGGCCGCCCAGCGGGCGAAACGGTCCCGCGCCTGCACCGCCGCATCGATCGGGGCGTCGGCGAGCAGGCCGCCGGGGGCGCGCTCGACATGGACGAACGGGACCACGTCGACGATGCCGCGCCGGGGATGGGCGCCGCTGTGGGAGCTGAGATCGAGGTGGGCGATCGCCGAGGAGGCCAGCCGGCGGGCGGCCGCCTCCACCTCGGGCCCCTCGCCGGCGAGGGTGAACACCGCCCGGTGGTGGTCCGCATCGGCGTGCAGGTCGAGGGCGAGCGGTCCTGCGGCGGTGCGCAGCTCCGCGAGGAAGGCCAGGTCGCGGCCCTCGCTGACGTTGATCACGCACTCGAGCACGGCGCCCCGTACCGTAGCCGGCCCCGGGCGGCCCGCCCTACCAGTCGCGGTGGCCGGGGAGTAACGTTCGAAGCATGCTCGTCGCAAATCTCTTCGGCTCCGACGGGATCATCGTGGTGGTGATCGCGTTGATCGTGATCTTCGGGGGCAGCCAGCTCCCGAAGATCGCGCGCAACGTCGGCGCGGCCGGCAAGGAGTTCAAGAAGGGCCAGCAGGTGGAGGAGGACGGCGCGGAAAAGGCCCCCGCCGCGCCGCCGGCCCCGCAGATGATCACCCCGCCGGCACCGGTGCCCAAACCCGACACTGTCACGTTGAGCAAGGCCGACCTCGACGCCCTCATCGACCAACGCCTGGCCGGCAGGGACGACCCCTCGGCGAACTGAGTCTCTGTCGGCCAGAGTCTCAGTCGGCGCTGAACGTCACCGAGCCACGCCGCCGCCGGGCGATGCGCCGCCGCTCGCGCTCGGAGGCACCGCCCCACACGCCGTGCTCGATGCGGTTGACGAGCGCATACTCGAGGCACTCGCGCTTGACCGGGCAGTCCGCACAGACACGCCGGGCCAACTCCACGCCCACCCCGTCACTCGGGAAGAAAGTCTCAGGCGGCAGCTCCCTGCACTTGCCCTCGGCCATCCACGCTGTCTCCACAGAACCTCCCATTGTCCACCAGTCTGACTCGAAGATCGGCTGATGGGTTCCCCCTGACCGCAAGATTGAGCAAACACTCAGGTTTGGGGCAGCGCACCGCCCCGGGGGTGAGCGACGCGCCTCCGGTCCTCCGCCCCTGGACCCGCCGACACCATACCGGACACCGGCGTCCGCCCACCAGGGTTTCGGCTACGATGGTCCTGCCGTGACCAGCGATCAGTTCTTCCTCCTCCTCACCTAGGCGGGCACCACCCGGTGCTCGCCGAGCCTCCTGCGCCTCCGGGCCAGGAGGTTTTTTCTTTCCATGCCCGGAGGTACCCATGGCGACCTACGCCTACCCCACTCCTTGCGACATGCCCTACCAGCGCTACCGGCCCTACCGCCCGCTCGTCCTCGCCGATCGCACCTGGCCCGACCGGGGGCTCACCGCCGCGCCCCGGTGGTGCAGCGTGGACCTGCGTGACGGCAACCAGGCGCTCATCGACCCGATGGACCCGGCCCGCAAGCTGAAGTTCTTCGAGACGCTCGTCGGCATGGGGTTCAAGGAGATCGAGGTGGGGTTCCCCGCCGCCTCCCAACCGGACTTCGATTTCATCCGCCAGATCATCGAGGAGGACCGGATCCCCGACGACGTCGCCATCCAGGTCCTCGTGCAGTGCCGCCCGGAGCTGATCGACCGCACCTTCGATGCGATCCAGGGCGCCGCCCACGCCATCGTGCACTTCTATAACTCGACCTCGACGTTGCAGCGGCGCGTCGTGTTCGGCCTCGACGAGGGGGGGATCACGGACATCGCCACCTCGGCAGCCCGGATGATCCGCAAGATGGCCGACACGCTCACCGGGACGGACCTGCGCTACGAGTACTCACCGGAGAGCTTCACGGGTACCGAACCCGAGTACGCCGTCGAGGTCTGCGAGGCGGTCATGGACGTCATGGAGCCCACCCCGGAGCGGCCCATCATCATCAACCTGCCCAACACCGTCGAGATGTACGGGCCGCAGGTGTACGCCGATGTCATCGAGTGGTTTGGCCGGACCATCCGCGACCGTGAGTCGATCGTGCTGTCGTTGCACCCCCACAACGACCGAGGCACGGCCGTGGCCGCCGCCGAGCTTGCCCAGCTCGGTGGGGCCGACCGGGTCGAGGGCACCCTGTTCGGCAACGGGGAGCGCACCGGCAACGTCGACGTCGTCACCCTGGCGCTCAACCTGTTCTCCCAGGGTGTCGACCCGGGGCTGGACGTCTCGGACATCGACGCCTTGAAGCACGTGGCGGAGCACTGCAACCGCCTGCCTGTGCATCCCCGGCACCCCTACGCCGGGGACCTCGTCTACACCGCCTTCTCGGGTTCGCACCAGGACGCCATCAAGAAGGGCATGGCGGCTCTCGCCCCCGACTACGAGACCTGGGAGGTGCCGTACCTGCCCATCGACCCCAAGCACGTCGGGCGCACCTACGAGGCGATCATCCGGGTGAACAGCCAGTCCGGAAAGGGTGGCGTCGCCTACGTGATGGACGCCGAGCACGGCCTCGACCTGCCCCGCCGGCTGCAGATCGAGTTCTCCAGGGAGGTGCAGGCCGTCACCGAGGCGTCGGGCACGGAGATCAAGCCGGGGGAACTGTGGGAGGTGTTCGAGCGGACCTACCTCCCCGACGACGCCGCCATCCGGTTGCTGTCGTCGGAGGTCAGCTCCGGCGGCGAGCACACCACCCGGGTCGTCGCCCAGGTGCTCGTCGACGGTCGCCACCGCACGCTCGTCGGTGTGGGCAACGGCCCCGTCGCCGCCTTGGTCGACGGCCTCCGCTCCGAGCTCGACGTCCAGCTGGCGGTCAGGGATTACCACCAGCACGCCCTCACGGAGGGGACCGAGGCGTCGGCGGTCGCCTACGTCGAGGTCCTCGGCCCCGACGGGCGGAGCACATGGGGCGTCGGGATCGACTCGAGCACCCTCGACGCCGGGCTGCAGGCGGTCATCAGCGCTGCCAACCGGCTCCGCCCTGCCTCCGCCCGGACCTAGGCTGGCCGGCCATGTCGCAGCAGCAAACCGAAGAGACCGCACCGCCGCGGGGGCATGTGCTCATCGTCTACCTCGGGCCCGTCGCCCCCCACTGGCGGGTCGACTCGGACTTCGGTGACCGGGCGCTGATCGAGGAGTTCCGCCAGCGGGCCATGGCCCGCCTGCTGCTGCTCCCGCCCCACGACCCGCAGTTCCGGCGCAACCGTGAGCGCGTGGCGCGTGACGCCGAGCGGGAGAACCTCCTGCTCGAGTGGGATCTCGGCCTGCCCGACGACGACAGCGGCGGGAACTAGGCGGGCGGCAGGCTCTTCCCCGTGGGAGCGGCCGGGCGCAGTCGGTAGCCTTGACGGGGTGAGCGACAGCCTTGACAGGGTGAGCGACGCGTCGGCTGCCCGCCTGGGCATCGGCGTCGACGTCCCCCCGGAGAGCATCGAGGGGGCAGGGGACGGAGAGCACCGCTACATCAACCGCGAGCTGTCCACCATCGACTGGAACCGCCGGGTGCTGGCGCTGGCTGCCAACCCGGAGCTGCCGCTGCTCGAGCGCCTGAAGTTCCTGGCCATCTTCTGCTCCAACACCGACGAGCTCTTCGAGGTCCGCGTCGCCGGCCTGAAGGACCAGCAGGCGGCCGGGGTGGCGACGACGGCGCCCGACGGCCTGTCGGTCAGCGACCAGCTGAAGGCGATCCGCCGGGAGATGGACAGCCTGTTGGACTGGCGTCGCAACGTTCTGTTCGAGGAGTTGCTACCCGAGCTCGCGGCGCGGGGGGTCCGGCTCTGCGGGTGGGACGAGCTGAGCGACGACGACCGCCGGCAGCTGCGGGAGGTGTTCGACGAGCGGATCTTCCCGGTCCTCACGCCCCTCGCCGTCGACCCGGGACATCCCTTCCCCTACATCTCCAACCTGTCCCTCAACCTCGCCGTCATCGTCCGCGACCCGGTGACCGACGACCGCCGCTTCGCCCGCCTCAAGGTGCCGCCGCTGCTGCCGGGCTTCCTCGCCCTTCCCGACGGGCACCGCTTCGTCCCCCTGGAGCAGGTGATCGCTGCCCACCTCGCCGTGCTGTTCCCGGGCATGGAGATCGAGAGCCATCACCCCTTCCGGGTCACACGCAACGCCGACCTGACCCTCGAGGAGGACGAGGCCGACGACCTCCTCTACGCCGTGGAGATGGAGCTGCGCCGCCGGCGATTCGGCCGGGCAGTCCGCTTGGAGGTCGACCAGCGCATCACCGAGGAGGTCCGGACCCTGCTGGCGAGGGAGCTCGACCTCGCCCCCGAGGACGTCTACGACCTCCAGGGTCCCCTGGACCTCGGCCGGTTGTGGTCGGTGTACGTCGCCGACCGCCCGGATCTGAAGGACGAGCCCTACGTGGCCGGCGTCCCGCCGGCGCTGGCGGGCCACGGCGACGGGCCCGGTGACGTCTTCGCCGCCATCCGCGCCGGTGACGTGCTCGTGCACCACCCGTACGAGAGCTTCGCCATGTCGATCGAGGCGTTCGTCACCCAGGCCGCCGAGGACCCCGGGGTGCTGGCCATAAAGCAGACGCTGTACCGCACCTCGGGGGACAGCCCCATCGTCCAGGCCCTGATCCGCGCCGCCGAGCGTGGCAAGCAGGTCGCTGCGCTCGTCGAGCTGAAGGCCCGCGGCGACGAGGCCGCCAACATCGGCTGGGCCCGGGCCCTCGAGCGCGCCGGCGTCCACGTCGTGTACGGCCTCGTCGGGCTGAAGACGCACTCCAAGACGGCCCTCGTCGTCCGCCAGGACGTCGACGGCATCCGCCGCTACTGCCACATCGGGACGGGCAACTACAACCCGGCCACCGCCCGGCTGTACGAGGACCTGGGCATCCTCACCTGCGCCCCGGAGCTCGGTGCCGACCTGACCGACTTGTTCAACTACCTGACGGGCTACAGCCGCCAGGTCTCCTACCGCAAGCTGCTGGTCGCGCCGACCGGCCTGCGCAGCCGGGTGCTCGAGCTGATCGAGAGGGAGGCCGGCTACGGGGAGCGGGGCCGCATCGTCTGGAAGCTCAACAACCTCGTCGACCAGCGCGTCATCGACGCCCTCTACGCCGCCTCGGCCGCCGGGGTGCGCATCGATCTGGTCACCCGGGCCATCTGCTGCCTGCGCCCCGGCGTCGCCGGGTTGTCGGACAACATCCGCGTGCGTGCCCTGGTGGGCCGGTGGCTCGAGCACTCCCGGATCTACTACTTCGGGGCGGGCGCCGGCGGCGAGGAGCCCGCCCCGGAGCCGCCCCTCGACGGCCTCGTGCCGCTCCCGGCTTCGGTCCCGTCCAGCGGCGAGTACTACATCGGCTCGGCGGACATGATGGAGCGCAACCTCGACCGCCGGGTGGAGGCCGTCGTCCCGGTGCCCACCGCCCTGCATGCTCGGCTGCGGGAGATCCTCGAGGTGGAGCTGGCCGACGATCGCCTCGCCTGGCAGTTGCGGGGCGACGGGACGTGGGACAAGGTGCCGACGGTGGTCGGCATCTCCGCCCACGAATGGCTCCAGGGCGCGACCCGCCACCGCGACCGGATGCGGCGGGAGAGCGAGGCGGCCCGGGCGTCGTGAGCGACCCGCCCGCCGCCGTTGATCCCGGCCCGCTGTGCGGGCCGGCCGAACCCCTCGTGCGCGCCGCCGGCGGGGTGCTGTGGCGCCGGGCGCCCTCCGGGAGGCTGGAGGTCGTGGTCGTGCACAGGCCCCGCTACGACGACTGGAGCCTCCCGAAGGGCAAGCTCGAGCCGGGCGAGTCCGACGAGGACGCCGCCGTCCGGGAGGTCCAGGAGGAGACCGGCGTCGTCGGGCGTCTCGGGCCGGAGTTGGTGGCGACCACCTACATCGACCGCAGCGGGCGGACCAAGCGCGTCCGGTACTGGGCCATGACCGCCGGCGCCGGCTCGCCGGCGGGCGCCAACGAGGTGGACGAGGCCCGGTGGGTGCCGTTGGACCGGGCCCGCTCCCTGCTCAGCTACGAGCGCGACGTCGAAGTGCTCGATGCCCTCCCCGCCGCCGTTGCGGCGGAGGCGGGTTGACGGCGGCCGCTCAGACCGACGGCGGCAGCAACCGCACGACGTTCTGGAAGCAGAACCACAGCGGAGCGGCGCACACCACCAGTCCGGCGACCAGCACCGGTGCCTTGCGCCACCCGCGCCGGCGGGCGATGGCGACGCGGGTTAGGACCCACAGCGCGGCGGCCAGCGCGCCGAAGCCGACGGCGGGTCCCCACGCGTTCGCGTTCCCCGTGCCGAGGCTGGTCGGCAGGGCGGCCGGCAGCGGAACGACATCACGTGAGCCCGGCGCGGCTACCGCCGCCGGAGTGGCGGGCGCCGGTGCCGGGGGCGTGGCCGCCGGCCGCCCGACGAGGCGGGCGATGACCACCAGGCGGCTCGTCGCCGAGTACGGAGGGTTGCACGTCGTCAGCGTCAGCTGGGCCCAACGGGTGGGGTCGAGCACCGACACGTCCGACGGCGGGACGACCTCGTGGCCCACCACCCGGTAGTCGAAGGTGTGGTTGGCGGTGTCGGTGAGGTAGATCCAGTCGCCCTTGCGGAGGTGCCCGAGCTGGAAGAACGGCGCCCCGTAGGTCGTGCGGTGCCCGGCAATGCCTGCGTTGCCCCGCTCACCGGGCATCGGGGTGCCCAGGTAGTGGCCGGGACCTTGCATGAGGTCGTTCTCCGCCGTGCCCTGCACGACGTACTTGTTCACCGAGATGGCCGGGATGACGAGATGGTCGATCGCCGTGCCGATGGGTGTCGACGGCGACAGCTCACCGCCGGCGGCGGGGTTGGCGGTGGTGGTGGGCGTGGCCCGAGCCGCCGATGCCGCCACCGGCCGCGGCGCGGAGGCGGCGTGGCCCAGGGACTGGAACTGCCGCTGCAGAACGATCTGGTCGTGGCGTTCGGTGAACCCGGTGCCCCACAACTGGTAGGCGACGAAGAGGAACGTCACCAGCCCGAGGGTGACGAGCCCCAGCCCCACCTCCCGGACCACCCGGCGAACCGGGCCGAGTGGGGCTCGTGCCCGCGCCCGCGCCCGCGCCGGACGGAGCGTCAGGGCGGGGGGCGCCGCCTCGGGGGCGGCCGGTTTGACCATCGGCTCCAGGGTAGAGGCCAGGACCACGGCCGAGCCGGCACCGGCGTGGTTTTGGCAGACTGGTCGGCGTGCCCCTGCTCCTCGTCCGCCACGCGCACGCCGGCTCCCGGAAGGACTGGGACGGTGACGACCGGCTCCGGCCGCTCTCCCCGCGGGGCGCCAAGCAGGCGAAGGACCTGGCAGCGATGCTCGAGCCGTACGCACCGCAGCGGGTCCTCTCCAGCCCGTACCTGCGCTGCACCGCGACGGTTGCCCCGCTCGCCGATCGCCTGAGCCTCCCGGTCGAGGTGCTCGAGGAGCTGTCGGAGGGGAACGCCGCCGCCGCCATCGCCTTGGTGCGTGCCCTCGCCGACGAGAAGGTGGCCCTCTGCACCCACGGCGACGTGATACCCGACGTCCTCGTCACCCTGGCCGACGAGGATCACCTCGACCTCGGAAACCGGCCCCGGCAGGCCAAGGGGTCGGCGTGGGTGCTCGAGGCGAGCAACGGCCGCTTCCACCGGGCCTGCTACCTCGCTCCGAGGAGCTGAACGACCACGGCGGTGCCGGCTCTGCCGCTCATCCTCGTGGTCCCCGATTGACAATCTGGTTGTCCCAGCGCAACGGCGGTACGAGCGGCCGGCGCTGACCCGTGGAGGGGCGAGCGGCGGTGGGGGCGGGGACTTTCGGCGGAGTCCGAGCCAACTGGCGACTCGTAGAGTTCAGGGCGTGTTCACCCCGTGTTCACGAGGGCGGGGCCGGCCCGTCACCATCGGCCCTTACCGTGGCTGGTGGCACGCCCGCTCGTCCGGCACCCGCAGGAGCGCCCCCGCATGACCGCACGCCTCACCGCCGCAAGGCCCGCCATCTCCGTAGCCAGGAACGACGGCTGATGCGGCTGAGCGACCTGCGGCGGCTCGAGCTGGCGCTGCAGCGCGTGGCCGATCAGGCCTCGGTCGCCACGGGCTCGGCCGACGCCCCCGAAGCAGGCGCTGACGAGCTGCTCGCCGACATCGAGGCCGCCGCCACCGACCTCGCCGAGCGGGCCCAGCGCTCCGAGGAGCTCGGCAGCCGACTCTCGGCGGCGCTCAACGTGCTCGTCTCCGGTGTCGTGGTCTGCGACGAGCACGGCGACGAGGTGTACCGCAACCTGGCCGCCAGCGGCTCCGGCGCTCGCCTCGGGGATGTGCTCGCCGAGCGCGCGGTCGCCGACCTGCTCGAGACGGCCAGGCGGGGCGAGTCTGCCGAGCACTCCCTCGAGCTGTTCTCCCCCGTCCGCCGCAACCTCATGATCCGCGCCTTCCCGATCTCCTCCCTCGACCGGCCGCTCGGTGCCGTCGCCGTCATCGAGGACATCTCCGAGCGCCGCCGCCTGGATGCCGTCCGGAGAGATTTCGTGGCCAACGTGAGTCACGAGCTCAAGACCCCAGTCGGAGCCCTGTCGCTGCTCGCCGAGACCCTCGACGGGGAGGATGACCCCGAGGTCGTGGCGCGCCTGTCCGTGCGCGTCGCCGCCGAAGCCGAGCGGCTCGGCCGCATCATCGACGACCTCCTCGACCTCTCCCGCATCGAAGCCAACGAGCGACCGAGGTTCGAGCCCGTGGCCGTCGGCCGCTTGGTGGGCGACGCCGTCGAGCCGATCCGACCGGCCGCCCGCGCCCGGGACATCGTGCTGCACGTCGAGGCCGTCCCCCCGCACCTGACGATCACCGGCGACCGCAGGGATCTCCTCTCCGCCATCACCAACCTCGTCGACAACGCCGTCAAGTACTCCGAGCCCGGCTCGCCGGTGCTGGTCCGGGTCGGCGCCGGCGCGGAGGCCGTACGGATCGACGTCATCGACAAGGGCATCGGCATCCCGCGACGCGACCGCGAGCGCATCTTCGAACGCTTCTACCGGGTCGACCGGGCACGCAGCCGCCTCACGGGTGGCACCGGCCTCGGGCTATCGATCGTCCGTCACGTCGCGGCCAACCACGGGGGCGACGTGCAGGTGGAATCCGAGGAGGGGGAGGGGTCGACGTTCACGCTGCTCCTGCCGGCGCAACCGGCGCCCCTCCGGGGTGTCACCGCCGGTGGCTGACCCCCTGACCGTGCTCGTCGTCGAGGACGAGGAGTCCTTCGTCGAGGCGCTCGTCGTCGGCCTCAAGCGCGAGGGGTTCCTGGTCAGGGTCGCCACCGACGGCGTCGAGGCGCTCGACATCTTCGACCAGGTGCGCCCGGACATCGTCCTGCTCGACGTGTGGCTGCCCCGGCTGTCGGGCATCGACGTCTGCCGCGAGCTGCGTACCCGCAGCCGGGTGCCGATCGTCATGGTCACGGCGAAGAGCAGCGAGATCGACACCGTGGTCGGGCTCGAGGTTGGCGCCGACGACTACGTCACCAAGCCGTACCGCCTCCGCGAGCTCGTCGCCCGGATGCGCGCCGTGCTGCGCCGCAGCCCCCCGGCGGGCGAGGCGCCGGCGTACCCCGACGCCCTGGAGGTCGGGGACCTCCGGCTCGACCCCCAACGCCACGAGGTCTTCCTCGGCGGCCGCCAGGTCGTGCTCCCCCTGAAGGAGTTCGAGTTGCTCGAGCTGCTCATGGGCAACGCCGGCCGGGTCCTCACCCGTGAGACGCTGATCGACCGGGTGTGGGGGCCCCACTACGTGGGTGACACCAAGACCCTCGATGTCCACATCAAGCGGCTCCGGGCGAAGATCGAGGAGGATCCATCGCGGCCCAGCCGGATCACGACCATCCGGGGACTCGGCTACAAGTTCGAGGGGACGCGGGTGTAGGTGGCTCAGGCGGCGCGGAGCCCTTCGGTCCTTCAGCCCTTCCGGCGACCGAACAGCTCACCGATCGGCCGGTTGAGGACACTCTTGTTCCCGCTCGCCTGAGCCTTCCGCGGCTGGAGGGCTTTCGGGGCCTTGGGGCTGCTGGGCGCCGCCGCGGGACCGGGCGCCGCCGCGGGACCGGGCGCCGCCGCAGTCGCTGCGACCCCGCCACCGCCGGGAACGGCTCCGGACTGCACGCCGTTCCACGGAGCTGCCAGGGCCGCCCGCGACGGTGACCGCCGGCGTGCGAGCGCAAGCCCTCCCGAGGAGCGGCGACGGATGGGAAGGATGTCGTCCACCTCGGGCCGCCAGGGGCTGATGTGGGCCGGCGACGGTGCTGCTGGAGCGGAGCCGTTCATCGCTGGCGCCGCCGCCGCGTCCGTGTCGCCAGCAGTAGTGTCGCCGGCAGTCGTGTCGCCGGCGGTCGTGTCGCCGGTGGTCGTGTCGCCGGCGGTGGGCACGCCTTCAGCCCCTGTCGCCGGCGCTCTCGACGGTATCGGTGGAAGAAGGCGGGCGAGCTCCTCCATGGAGGAGGGTGTCCTCACCACCGCAGCACTCCGACGCACTTCCTGCGCCTCGCCGTTGCTCGCCGGCACCGCCACGTCACCCGTCGCGTCACCCGAGGCGCCAGCGCCGCTCGGCGAGGGTGCAGAGCCGGCGACGACGCCGGCCGGCGGGGCGGCGGCTGCGCTCTGAGCCTGCGGTGTTGCCGGAGCGGGCGGCGTTGCCGGCGTGGATGCCGTGGTCGGATGAACGGCCCGGGCGGCGAAGGGATCAGGCCGGGTGGTACCACCCTCTCGGAGGGGTTGGGCGTCGGCTGACCTGGTTCGGGAGGTCGAGTCCTCGCCTTCGGGTCGCGGGGAGCCGTTGCGTGCTGGCGCGCCGGCATCCCTTCCCGGGACGGCCCCGAGCAACGCGGCTGTCTCCGGCGACAGCGACGCGAGGTTGGGACCACGAGGCGTGATCGGCGCTGGGTTGGCGGCCGAGGGGTCGGGGCCGGCGGGGGTGCCGGCCGGTGCGCCCGCCGGGCTGGCAGCGCTCTGAGCAGCGTGCGCCTTCGCCGCGGCGGCGCCGAACGGGTTGAGAGGCAACCGCACCTCCCCCTGTCCGGCAAAGTTGAGAGGGCGGGAGGGGCGCTTGGACGTCGGACGGCCCCAGCCCCGCTCCCCGAGGTCGTCGTCTACCTCGCCGTCGTCCGTCACCTCCGGCGGGGCGGCGACCGCCGCTTGCACTCGGGGTTGGGTCTCGAAGGCCGCCAGGGCCGACTCCATGTCGAAGTCGTCCGGCTCATCGGCATCGCCTCCTGGCTGCTCGTCGTCCACCACCGTCGCACCAGACCCCGAGGTCTCGACGGCGGCGAGCGCTTCGGCCAGCGACGCCTCCAGGGATGCGTGGTCGAACGGGAGGGCGGACAGACCGTCTTCGGACCCCTCAGGCAGCGGTTCCATGTGCCCATGATCGGCTCGACCTACCCCCGGGTTGAGCCCCTGGCGCGTTTGGCTCCACGAGGCGGACCGCTGGCTTCGATCACTTGTGCCGTAGGTTCATCGGGTGCCATGTGTTCCACGACAGTGGCCCCGCGCCGCCGGCGCGCGGCTCCTCGGACATCGGATCGTGGTGGTCGACGGGCCGTTGACAGGCCGGCGTGAGAGGTCGCCGCCGCCGGCCCCTGGGCGTTCGGCGCGCTGGCCGCCGACGGGACCGGGCCAGAACTGGAACTGTGAGTGGAAAGTGCACAGGGTGTGACCTTTTCACTCACAGTTCGCTCTATGGCGCCAGGGTCCGGGGAAGTCGCCAGGTCCGGGGATACGACAAAGCAGTGGCATCCCCTCATGACGGGCTTATGGTAGGATGGCGGGATGGCGGTCGGGCCGAACCGGTCGAACCGCGCGCACGCCTTAGAACCGCGCGCATCCAGGACGATATGGCGTCGCCTGTGCGCGCAGAACCCGGCCCTGCGCGCGGTTGGGCCTCAGTGTGCGACCGACCCGGGGTTATCCCCTACCCCCCGGCAGATCCAGTTCGATGCGGGCTAGCCAAAGACCGGGCGCGTCGACCTCCGCCGGCGTGGGCAGCTCCACCGCCGAACGCCACAGCCTCTCGAGCGCTGCCTCCCCGGCCCGCTCGATCACGCCGGCCACGAACCGCTGCCCCCGTTCGTAGCTGCCGGCGTCGAGCTCCACGCCGAAGAGCTTCCCGAGTGCCCGGGCTCCGCTGTGGTCCTCCAGCCGCCGGCGCCGGAGGGCTTCGGTCAGGGGATCGTAGGAGTCGATGAGGGGCCGGCCGGCCTTGTCCATCACATGGTCGACCCAGCCGGTCACGACCGACAGCAGCGAGCGGAGCGGCACCTGGAGCCGCCGTTGGGTGTCGTTCTGCATCTCGGACAGCAGCGACGCCGGGTCGCCGAGCACCTGCTGCAGCGACGCGAAGTCCGTGGGGTCGATGCCGGCGAGGCGCTGCTCGAGGAAGTCCGTGTCAGGCTGGAACGCGTCCACGTATGCGCCGATGAGCTGGTCGAGCCGGTTCCACACGTGGGCGCGGCCGAGGACTGTCTGGTTGGCGACCTCGCGCAGGCAGACCCACAGCCGGACGTCGTCGGGGGGGAGGCTCCAGTCGGACGCGAAGGCGTCGATCGTCGCCGGCACGATGAGCAGCTCGCTCGACGATCCGCGGGGCATGGGCAGGTCGTACTGGCCCATCGCGCGGCGGGCCAGCTCGCCGACCATCGACCCGGCCTGCATGCCGAAGACGAAGGGGCCGAGGACCTGCGGCAGGTTCCCGAAGAGGGAGGCCATGGCATCCCCGCCGCCGGGCAATCCGGGCAGCCACCCGCCGGCGTGCCCGGCCGGGGGCTCGGAGCCGAAGCCGAAGGGGTCCGCCGGGCCGGGAGCGCTGCCCGGGCCCCCGGCGCCACCCGGCCAGGAGCCGAAGCCGAAGGGGTCCGCCCGGCCGGGAGCGCCACCCGGACCCCCGGCGCCCCGCTCCTCGGTGCCCAGCGCCTCGGTCGCCGCCTTGGCGAGGCGTTCGAGCAGCGGCCGCCACGCCTCCAGGGTCCGTTGCGCCCACTCACTGGGAGTCGCCGAACGCACCGTAAGCAGACCACCCGGCAGGTCGAACCCGCCCGACTGCTGCACGTGAAGCTCGGCGACGCGCACCAGCTCCTCCATGCGGACCCGGGCGACGGGGTCGACGTTGGGTTCGGGCTGGCCGCCCGTAGCTGCCCACAGGGAGAACTGGCGCGCCACGTCCCAGTTGACCGGGCCGCTGCTCGTGAACAGCCGGGCCAGGTTGCGCATGATGTCCTCGAACGGTCCCCCGGAGCCGAACGGCCCCCAGCTGCTCACGAGCGAACCCCAGTGGCCGGGCGCCTCCTCATTGGGGCATCGTAGAGCGGTGCGCACCGTCGTCGTCACCGGGGTGGCGGGCTCGCTCGGAAAGAGGGTCGCCCGCCTCCTCCTGGCGCGCCCCGACGTCGAGCGCGTCGTCGGCATTGACGTCGTCACCGCGCCGGCCCTGCCCGCCGGCGTCGCCTACCACGTGCTCGACCTGGCTGCCACCGCCGGGGCGCCGGCCGCCGAGCGCGACGATCCTGGCGGGGAGCTGGCCTCCCTCGTAGCCGGCGCCGACGGGATCATCCACCTGGCGTGGCGGACCCCCGAGGGCCGGCGTGCCGCCCCGGCCGAGGTCCGGGCGACGGCGGCCGCCAACCATCGCTCGATGCGCCGGCTGCTGGCGGCGGCGGCCGCTGCACCACCGGCGTCGCTCGTGCACCTGTCGAGCGCGACGGTGTACGGGGCGTGGGCGGACAACCCGGTGCCCCTCTCCGAGGGGGCGGCTCTGCGCCCGAACCCTGACTTCTCGTTCGCTGTGGAGAAAGCCGACGCCGAGCGGCTGCTGGCGGAGCTCACCGAATCGCAGCCGGATGTGGCCGTCGCGATCCTCCGTCCGGCCGTCACGCTCGGGACACCACATCGCCCGCTCCACCGGGCACTGGGTGGCACGGGCGGCCCGCGCCCCGGCGACGCTGGGGCCAGCCGGCGGGTCCAGTACCTCCACGTCGACGACCTCGCTGCCGCCGTCGTGCTCGCCTGGTCGTCGCGCCTGCGCGGCGTCTACAACGTCGCCCCGGACGCGGGCATCGCGGAGGACACCGCCCGGGCCCTCGCCGGTGGCGTCGCCCGCGTCTCCGTCCCCGAACGCCTCGCCGGCACCATCTGGGACCTCGGCTGGAAGCTCGGTGGGGTGGGCGTCCCGCACGAGGCCAGGCCGTACGCGATCCACCCGTGGGTCGTGGCCGGGGACCACCTGCGGGGCTCCGGTTGGGTGCCGCTCTACTCGAGCGAGGAGGCGTACGTGGCGACCGACGTGCGCCCGCACTGGGACGACCTGCCCCCGCTGCGCCGGCAGCGGTACACGCTGATCGGGGCGGTTACCACGGCCAGCCTCGGCGTGCTCGCTGTGACCGGCGCCGGCCTGGCGGTGCTGCGCCACCGCCGGCCGCCGGCGTCGAGCCGCTAGACCTAAAGCTAGCCGCCGGGCAGGGTGCCGACGACGAGCGACGCCCGGTGGAGGTGGCCGGCGTCGAGGTAGCTGATCGTCCGCCGTTGACCGGGCCGGCAGCCGGCGAGGAGCGACACCAGCCGCCCGGAGGATGCCACCGGCTGGCCGGCGAAGGCGGTCACGATGTCGCCGGGCTCCACCCCGGCGCGCGACGCCGGGCTGCGGGGGGCGACGGTGACGACCACCGCCCCGCCGGGGACGCCGAACTGGCTGGCGCTCGCCGTCGAGAGGTCGGTGGCGCCCTCGATCCCGATCCAGGGATGAGCCGGCGGTTGCCCCTCCAGCAGGTAGTTGGCGACCTGCTCCGCCGTGTCGATGGGGATGGCGAAGGCCATGCCTTGCATGGACGGGTCCACCGACGTGAGATCGGTGTTGATGCCTACGACGGTGCCGGCGGAGTTGACCAGTGCGCCGCCGTTCGCGCTGGCGGGCACGGTCGCGTCGCTCACCGCCATCACGCTGTGGAGGGTGTAGCCGGCGGCGGTGTTGAGCACGGTGTCGACGCTGCTCATCGTGCCCGGGGCGTCGACGGCGGAGGCGCCTGCGCCGGCGGCGCCGGCTACGAGCACGTTGTCGGCGACCTGCAGGTCGGAGGCGGACCCGAACACCGGGAGGGGGCGGGTGCCGGCCACGCGGAGCACGGCGATCCCGGTCACCCAGTCCGAGCCGACCAGGTAGGCCGGCTCCCGCGTGCCGTCGCCGAAGATGGCGACGATGCGGCCGGTCCCCGTGACGGCGTCGGCGGCGGTGATGAGGTACGACCAACCGCCCGCCGCTGTGAACACCACCGCTGAGGCGACGTTGCCGCCGGCGGTGATGGCGGCGAGCGAGGGGGCCAGGTCGTTTGCTATCGGCTGCCAGTTCGCTGTGGTGAACGACGTCGACTCGGTGACGTTGAGCGAGTTGGGCGACGGGGTCGGCACGGTCTCGATCACGGTGTGGCGGAGGAACAGCCCGGTTGCCATGCCGACGCCCGACGCCAGCAGTGCCCCGAGCAGGGCGGCGGCGAACGCGACCGCCCAGTTCCGGCTGGTCACGCCGCTACGGATGCCGGGCACGCGGCGGGGGGCACCGGCCCCGACTTCGGAGGGGTGCCGCCACAGCCGGTCATCGGGTGGCAACCAGGCGAAGAGAGGCCCCTCGTCATCGCGGTTGTCCTCCGCTTCCACGCTTGGGGAGGTTACCGGCGATACCTGGCCGTCGGTCATCGCCCCGGTGGTTACGATTGACCCGTGCTGTCTGCTCCCGTCGATTCTGAGGACTGGCTGGACCTCAGCGGCGAGCCCCTCCCGGTCGAGGCCGCGTCCCAATGGGTCGCCCGGTCGGACTGCGGGGCGGTCGTCGTCTTCACCGGCCGGGTGCGCGACCACGCCGAGGGGCGTGACGGTGTGACCGGCCTCGAGTACGAGGCCTACGCCGAGCAGGTGCGGGCCCGCCTCCTCGATCTGGTCGCCGAGGCGCGCCGGCGCTGGCCAGTCGGGCGCGTGGCGTGCCTGCACCGGGTAGGTGAGCTGGCCGTCGGCGAGCCCGCGGTCGTCGTCGCCGTGTCCACCCCGCATCGCGCCGAGGCGTTCGAGGCGGCGCGCTGGTGCATCGACACCCTGAAGGCGTCGGTGCCGATCTGGAAGAAGGAGCGGTGGGATGGGGGCTCGGACTGGGGCACCGCGGCAGAGGATGTGCGTGAGGTGCGGGCATGACCGCAACCCTGCCGGTCCAGCTCGGGCCCTTGTACTACCTCGCCGGCGCTGTCGCCGTCGCCGTGGTCCTCGTGGCGCTGATCGCCCTCCGCCACAGGCGGCCCAAGTCCCTCGAGGCCAACGTGGAATCGTTCAACCGGGGCCTGCGGGCCCTGTCCCCCGGCGCCCCCACCAAGAAGCGCAGGCGGCGGGCACCCGTCGAGGTGGTGGGGCCGATGTCGCTGGCGCATTCGGTGTCGCCGTCGGCAGCGCCGGGTGCAGCCCACCGGGTGGTGACCTCCACGGTCGTCACCCGCCGGCACGAAAGCGAGGCTGACGCTGGCTAGGGACCTCGCCATCGACCTCGGCACCGCCAACACGCTCGTCTACTCGCGGGGGCGGGGGATCGTCCTCAACGAGCCGACCGTCATCGCCCTCAACTCCCGGACCCAGGACGTCCTGGCCATGGGCCGGGACGCGTGGCAGATGATCGGCCGGACCCCCGGCTACATCGTCGCCGTCCGCCCGCTGCGCAAGGGTGCCATCACCGACTTCGACATCACGCAGCGCATGATCCGGCTGCTCCTCGAGCGAGCCGGCGTGTCCCGGTTCAACCGGCCCCGGGTGCTGATCTGCGTGCCGTCGGCCATCACCGAGGTGGAGCGCCGGGCGGTGGAGGAGGCGGCCCGCGGCGCCGGGGCAAACGGCGCCTACCTGATCGACCAGCCGATGGCGGCTGCCATCGGCGCCGGCCTTCCCATCAACGAGCCGCTCGGCAACATGGTCGTCGACGTGGGTGGCGGCACCTCGGAGACGGCCGTCATCTCCCTCGGCGGGATCGTGGCCCTGGAGGCGATCCGCGTCGGCTCGTTCGACATCGACGCGTCCATCCAGACCTACGTGCGGCGGGAGTACGGCATCGCCATCGGCGAGCGGACGGCCGAGGAGATCAAGGTGGCCATTGGCAGCGCCTGGCCCTTGGACGAGGAGATCAAGGCGGAGGTGCGCGGCCGGGACCTGATGAGCGGCCTGCCCAAGACGGTGATCCTCGCCCCCGAGGAGGTGCGGGAGGCGATCGAGGAGCAGGTGGGCGCCATCGTCGACTCCGTGGTCAAGTGCCTCGGGGCCGCCCCGCCGGAGCTCGCCCAGGACCTGATCTCCCAGGGCGTCCACCTGGTCGGCGGCGGCGGCCTGCTGCGCGGCCTCGACCGGCGGCTCGCCGAGGAGACCGCCCTGCCGGTCCACCTCGTTGACGCCCCGCTCGAGTGCGTGGTCCTCGGCGCCGGCAAGTGTCTCGAGGAGTTCGACGCCGTCAAGGACCTGTTCATGTAGCCAGCAGGTCCTCGGCGGCCTGGCGCACCTGCCAGTCGCGGTCTTCGAGGGCACGGCGGAGCGCCGCCTCCACGTCGGGGCCTTCGAAGGGGGCGAGGGCCAGCACGGCCCGCCGGCGCACGGCCGGCTTGTCGGCGGTGGCGGCCAGGACGGCCGGCAGCCCGGCCGGGTCGCCGATGGAGCCGAGGGCGGCGACGGCCGCCTCCCGGCAGAGCGGGTCGGGGTGCGACCCGGCCACCGACGCCAGGCCGGTCACCGCTCCGGCGCCGCCGGCGCCGAGCTCGCCGAGGGCGAAGCACGCCGCCTCCACCACGGATGGGTCCCCGTCGCGGAGGGCCCCCTCGAGAGCGGTCACGCCGGTGGCGCCCCGCCCGGCACGCAGCTCCGCCGCCCGGCGCCGGACCTCGGCGGCGGGGTCGGCCGAGGCGGCCGCGAGGGCCGCGTCGTCGAGGATGCCGAGGCGCTGCAGGGCGCCGAGGGCGGTCGCCCGCACGGCGGGCGCCGGGTCGCTGAGGCCTGCCCGGGCGGCACCGGCATCGGCGGCGTGGCCGGCGAGGGCTACGCGCCGCCGCCGCTCGGCGGCCGGCTCCTCAGCCCCCGAGGTGGTGCAGCACAAGCGAGATCCCCGCAACTATGCCGGCGAACACACCCGAGACGATGGCGGCGAGGATCGCCCAGAGGATGACCAGCTCGGCCAGCGAGGCCGTGCGGCGGGCGAACCCGAGGCGGTGCCTGATGCGGCGGGTCCGCCGGCGCGACGGCCGCCCGACCGGGAGGGGACGCTCGTCCAGGAGGGGCAGGGGCTCGGCGCCCACGGGCTCACCCCAGACGGGCCCGATCCCTGCGGTGTCCATATCGCTCACAGCCCGTCGCTCACAGCCTGTCGCTCATGGCACGTGCTCCCGCTGTCCGCGTGGGTCATGGCAGTCTGTGCCCACGACGCCGACGAGCCTACAGAACAGATGCCCCGCCGGTGTCGGCTGACCCGGTGACGAGGAGCACCCGGCACTGGTGGACCCGCCCGTGGGTGCTGGCGCTCGGCCTCGTGGTGCTCGCCGCGATCGGCGTGTTCGCCTGGGCTGACAGCGCCGCCGGCGGGTGGTGGACCTTCCAGCCCGGCGCTGCGCCCCAGATCACACCGTCGGGCCAGTGCAAGCTGACGTCGGGCGGGGGGCTGCAACTGCCCGATGGGCGCCCCTGCGCCCGCATCGTCGTGCCGGCTGCGCGCAGCCACGCCATCCACGGCCGGCTGCTGATGGTGGACGTGCTGGTGGGTCCCACCACACCGTGGGAGTTCCTCCTCGCCCAGGTCGGCCTGCTCGACACGGTGTCGCCTGCCTCCACGCTGGTGCCGGCGTCGTCGGTCCTCGGCGGCGCCCCCGCCTCGCAGTTCACCTGCCAGGACAACGAGGAGATGGCGACCGCCCAGACCTACGCCCCCGTGGCGGCGCTGCGAAGCCTCGGCTACAAGATCCCGTTCCACTACCACGGCAGCCTGGTCACGCTCGTCGAGCCGGGCTCGCCCGCGGCCAGGGCTGGCGTCCGCTGCGGCGACACGGTCGTCGCCCTGGCCGGGACCCCGACGCCCTCCGCCTCCGACCTGATCAACGCCGTGGAGGGCCACCGGCCGGGCACCGTGGTCACGATCACGGTGAGGCGGGGCGCGGCGGAGCACACGTACCGCGTGAAGCTCGGCAGCCGGCCGGCGATCGGCGGCCAGCCCGCCCAACCGGGAGAGGGCTTCCTCGGGATCGGCACGACCGACGTGCCCTCGTACCGCCTGCCCTTCCCGGTCGGCATCAAGGTGGGCAACATCGGCGGGCCGTCGGCCGGCCTGGCCCTGACGCTCGGCATCCTCGACGCGGTCAGCGGGGGTCACCTGACCGGCGGCCACGTCGTGGCGGTAACAGGCACCATCGGCCCTAACGGCAACGTCGGCCCCGTGGGCGGGGTGGCGCAGAAGGCCGTCGCCGTGCAGCGGGCGGGGGCCACACTGTTCCTGGTGCCCGTCTCCGAGGTGCCCACCGCCCGTCGTGAGGCGCGGCCCGGCATGCGGGTCGAGGGGGTCACCACGCTCCGCCAGGCGGTGCATGACCTGCAAGCCATCGGCGGGACGGTGCCGGCGCCGGCAGGGGGCTGAGCCGGGCCGTGGTGCCGGCGCCCGCCTAGGTCCAGTTCGCCGCCGAGCTCCTGGGGTCCGGACACGGAGGTCGCTGGAGGAGACGCTCTTGTCGGTCTCGCTCGGCGGCGCCGTCCTCGCTCTGGCCCTGGTGGCTGACGGGGGACCGCATCACCGCCGGCATGCGCCGGTTGACGAGGGCGGCCGAGCGGATCCAGGCCGGCGATTTCAGCGCACGGGTCGGTGCGTTGGCAGCGGGCGAGGTCGGCACACTTGCTGCGGCTTTCGACGCGATGGTCGCCGCGGTCGAGGAGAAGACCGTCGCTCTGCGGGACGCCGCAGACGACGAGGTCCGGCTCCGCAGCCGCCTCGAAGCGGTCGTAGCCGGCATGAGCGACGCCCTCGTCGCCGGCGACGCCATCCCGGTCGCCTCCACCGTCGGCCCCCTCCGGGTCCCGCTGGGCGAGCCCGGCGGGACCGTCGTGCTGCTGCGCGACCTCAGGCCGGAGCAGAAGATCGAGCAGATGAAGAGCGAGCTCCTGTCCCGGGTCGGCCCGGCGGCGGGATAGGCCACGCCGCTGCTGTCCCCGGTGATGCATTCCGGTCGTGTGATGCATCTCGGCCGGCGGGCCCGCAGCCTACGCTCTCGTCCCATGGCAACTCCGGGTGGGACACAGCCTTCTCCGGCTCGTCAGGCGAGCCTTCGCACGAACTTCGCCCTCGCCCGCAAGGGCTTCGACCAACGGGAGGTGGTGTCGTACCTCCGCTCGATCGAAGCGGAGCTCCGGGGGTTGCAGTCGGAGCTCGAGGCAGCGCGTGCCCGCGAGGCCGAGCTCGAGGCGTCGGTGGCCGATCCGGGCCACCGGGAGACGCCGGCCGCGCCCGGTGACATCCCCCTCGACGAGGCGGCCGTCGCGGCTGCGGTGGGTGAGGAGATGGCCAACGTGATCCGCACCACCAGGGCTGTCGCCGAGGATCTGCGCTCCCGGGCGCAGGCCGACGCCGACGCGGCCCGGTCGGCGGCGCAGGCCGAAGCGGAGACGACCCTGGAGCAGGCGCGCAGCGAAGCTGACCAGACCCTGACCGGTGCCCGGGAAGAGGCGCGCCAGCGCCTCGCGAGCTCCCGCGAGGAGGCCGACCGGCGGCTGGAGGAGGCGCGGGCCGAGGCGGACCGCCTGGTTCAGGCGGCGAAGGCGGAGGCGGAGCGCACCGAGGAGGAGGCCAGCCTGCTGCACCGGAGCCGCCTCGACGAGGCTGACCGCAAGCTGGCGGAGGCGATAGCGGAGGCGGAGCGCCACGGTGCCGAGCTGCGGGACCGGTACGCGGCCGAGGCCGAGCAGCTCCTGGCCCGGGCGGCCGCCGACGCGACCGCCGCGCGGGCTGAGGCCGACCGGGAGCGGAGGCTCGCCGTCGAGGGCGCCCAGCAGGCCCGGGAGAGGATCCTGGCCGACCTGGCACGCCGCCGCCGGGTCGCCACCGTGCAGATCGAGCAGCTACGTGCTGGCCGGGAGCGGCTTCTCGTCTCCTATGCGATCGTGCGGCGCACCTTGGAGGAGGTTTCGGAGGAGTTCCAGAAGGCCGACGCCGAGGCCCGCGCCGCGGCCGAGGAGGTGGGCCGCCGGTTGGCGGCGGAGATCGAGATCGACCCTGACGCCACCGCCGCCCACTCCGGCGCAGCCGGTGGGGACGACGCCGCCGGCGAGGGTGGGACGGTCTCGGCCGCGGGCTCCGAGGCAGGCGCCGGCGAGGGTGCGGGCGCCGGCGAGGGTGCGGGCGCCGGCGAGGGTGCGGGCGCCGGCGAGGAGAGTGCCGGCGAGGCGGAGGGGGAGGGCAGCGGGGAGGCGGCCGGTGCGGGGTCCGGGTCACCGCCCAGCCCCGGCGTCGTCGCCGCAGGCGGGGCCGCCGGCATCGTCGCCGCAGGCGGGGCCGCCGGCATAGACGAGTCCGTGACTGTGGTGCCCGTCGATCCCGATGGCGGCGACGTACCAGGTGGCCCGGCGGGCGGCGCCGGTCTGTCAGGTCCCGGGCCGAGCCCGCACCGGCCCCCGCCGGCACCCGGCCCCGGGACCTCGCCGGGCGGATGGCGGGCGGCGGGGGAGCGGGTGCAGCCTCGTTCGGCGGTGCGGATCATCCGGCCCGACGATCCGGGTTCCCCCGAAGGCCGGCCTGGGGAAGGCCCGACGATGCGGGCACAGCCGGTGATGCGGGAGGCGCCCCAGCGGTCGGCTCAGGTGGCCGGGCAGATGTCGGCGCAGCGGTCGGCCCAAGTGGCCGGGCAGGGTGGTGCGGTGGCGGTGCTGACCGCCGAGGAGCCGTGTCCGGGGACCGAGGATGCGGCGCCCACCTCGGCAGGGGTGGAGGTGATCGAGGAATGCCCTGCCCCCGGAGCGTCTCCTGCCGGCGATGCCGGCGGCAGGGACACAGCGCAGGACCGGTCCGACCGCGTGGCCGGTCTCTTTGCTCGCATCCGGGAGAGCCGGGCCCGGGCAGTCGCCGATGCCCGCCGGACGTTGGAGCGGCCGGATCCCGCCACGGCCGGCGATGCCGCGGCCGAGACCGGCAGCGAACCGGCGGCCGCCACGGCCGGCGATGCCGTGGTCGACGTCGACGGGGCACCCGACGACTCCGACCTCCAGCGCCTGCAGCGCCGGGACGAGTCCCTCCAGGAGGTGAGTAGCGAGCTCGTCCGGCGGCTGAAGCGGGAGCTCCAGGACGAGCAGAGCGAGTTGCTCGACCGCCTGCGTGGCATCGGACCGTCACTCACCCCCGACGGGCTCCTGCCGGCGGGGGACCACCAGATGGGCCGGTACGCCGGCGCCAGCACGAGCCACCTGCAGTCGGCGGCCCAACTCGGAGTCCGGCTCGCTGCCGAGGAGGTCGAGGATCCCCGACCGGCGACCATCGACGTGACCGCGGTGGGGGAGCGCTTGGCGGCGGCCCTCGTCGAGCCCTTGCGCCGGCGGGTCGGGGGACTCGTGCACGACTTCGGGGAGGAGGACGACCGGGAGGCCCTCACCGAGGCGATCAGTGCCGCCTACCGCGACGTCAAGATGCACCGCATCGACGGCGTAGCCATCGACGGTGTGTGCGGCGCCTTCGTCCGGGGGTGGTGGGAAGCGGTGCCGGAGGGCACCCCGTTGCGCTGGGTCGCGTCCGACGCCGACGGAGCATGTGCCGACTGCTTCGATAACACCCTCGCCGGCAGCGTGCCCCGAGGCACGGCGTTCCCGACCGGGGAGCTGTTCCCGCCGGCGCACGAGGGTTGCCGCTGCATGCTCACTGTTGACCGGGAGGCGACGGCGGCGGCCTGACCCCGGTTGCCAGGGCGGCCGCCACCCGGTTCACGGGGCTTGCCACCATTGCCCCCGTCACCCGGTTCGCGGGGCTCGCCACCATTGCCCCCACCACCCGCCGGTAGGCTCCCGCCCACATGCGCCGCCCCGCCGAAGTCCCTCGCCGCGCTCCTCGCACATCCCGACGGTTCCGCATCGGCGTGCTCGTGGCCATCGTCGCCGTCATCGTCGTCCTCAGCTCGGCTCGGGGGATAGCCCGCTTCTACACGACCTACCTCTGGTTCCAGGAGGTGCACTTCACCTCGGTGTTCTGGGGTGTGCTGGTCACGAGGATCATCCTTGGGGTGGTGTTCACCGCCTTCTTCTTCGCCCTGCTGCTCGGCAGCCTCACGATCGCCGACCGCTGGGCACCCCGCGCCCTCCCCGCTCAGCAGCACGACGAGCTGGTCGATCGCTACCGCTCCGTCATCAGCCCCCGTGGCCGGATCGTCAGGGTCGTGACCGCGCTGGTCTTCGCCCTCTTCGGCGGGATCGGGGTCAACTCCCAGTGGAACAACTGGGTGCTGTTCAACAACGGGGGAAGCTTCGGCATCAAGGATCCGCAGTTCCACCGCGACATCGGGTTCTACGTCTTCAAGCTGCCGTTCATCGAGTTCCTCCTCGGGTGGTCGTTCGGGGCCGTCGTCGTGCTGCTCCTCGTGACGGCGGTGGCGCAGTACCTCAACGGCGGCATCCGCTTCCAGGGCCCCGGTCCGAGGGTGACGCCGGCGGTGAAGGCGCACCTGTCCGTCCTGCTCGGGATGCTGGCGGTGATCCAGGCGATCTCGTACTACTTCGCACGCCTGCAGCTGGTGCTGTCGCGGGTGCACTTCATCGACGGCGCCACGGCGACCAGCGTCCACGCCAACCTTCCCGCCGACGACCTCTTGATCGCCATCGCCGTGGTCGCCGCCCTGCTGTTCCTCTACAACATCCGGGTGCGGGGCTGGATCCTGCCGATCGTCGCCGTCGGGGTGTGGGCGGTGGTGTGGATAGTCGTCGGCAACATCTACCCGGCGGTCTACCAGGCGGTGCGGGTCAACCCGTCTGAGCTGACGCAGGAGAGCAAGTACATCAGCCGCAACATCGCCTTCACCCGGGCGGCGTACGGCCTCAACAACGTCCGGGTGGTGACCAACAACTTCGACGCCACGTCGTCGCAGGCGGTGCCGGTGTCGGCCATCCAGGGTGACAGTGCGCTCGCGCGCGCCGACCGGCAGACGCTTGCGAACGTGCAGCTGCAGGACCCCAGCTACCTCCTGCCGACCTACGACAACCTGCAGTCCCTGCGCGCCTTTTACTCCATCAACAGCCTGAGCGTCGACCGCTACGTCCTCGACCTCAACGGGAAGAGGACGCTGACCGAGACCCTGCTCGGCGTGCGCGAGCTCAACTCCCAGGTACCCAGTGGCTTCACGACGAGCCGCCTCCAGTACACCCACGGGTATGGGGCGGTGGTGGCACCCGCGACCCAGCAAGGCGTGTTGGCCGACGGCTACCCCAACTTCACGCTGCAAAACGTGCCGCCGTGCTGCCAACCGATCCTCAGCGAGACCGGGGCACAGGTGTACTTCGGTCAGGGAAGCCAGGCGAACGGCTACGTGATCGCCGACACCAAGCAGCAGGAGATCGACTACGAGAACGCCGCCGGCAACGAGACCACCAACCACTACACAGGCACCGGAGGGGTGCCCGTCGGTGGCTTCTTCCGGAGGTTGGCCTTCACGCTGTCGTTCAACAGCCTCGACATACTGCTGTCCGGGCAGGTCACGGATCACTCGCGGATCATGTACAACCGCAACCTGCTGGCCCGGGTGGAGAAGGCGGCGCCGTTCCTCCAGTACGGCTCCAACCCGTACGCGACGGTGGTGAACGGGCAAATCTACTGGATCGTCGACGCCTACACCACGACGAACAACTACCCCTACTCGCAGCAGGCGGACACGGCTCGGGTGGCAGCGTCGTCGGGACTGGCCGGATCGTTCAACTACGTGCGCAACTCGGTCAAGGTCGTTGTCAACGCCTACACCGGCCGCATGTACTTCTTCGTGGTCGACCCGAGCGATCCGATCATCCGTGCCTACGAGCGGGCGTTCCCGGGCCTGTTCAAGCCGGGGTACGAGGCCGATACGTTGATCCCGGGGATCACCGCCCAGTTCCGGTACCCGGAGGACCTGTTCAAGATCCAGACCAACATGTACGGCCGGTACCACCTGACGTCCCCGAGCGCCTTCTACACCCAGGCCAACGCCTGGAACATCAGTCAGGACCCCGGCAGCGGCCGTCCGGGCACGCCCACCCAGCAGACGCTCCAATCGGCGACAGGGAAGATCACCTACCAGGTGAAGCAGCTCAGCCCCCAATACGAGGTGGCCGCCCTGCCCGGCCATCACACGCAGCACTTCGTGATGGTGCAGCCATTCGTCCCGTTCTCCCCCACGTCAAGCCGCCAGAACCTGACCGGCGTCATGTTCGCCTCCTCGGACCAGAGCAACTACGGCCAGCTCCTGGTGTACGAGACGCCACCCAACCAGCAGATCAACGGACCGAAGCTGGTCAACACGGAGATCAACAACAACCTGTCCATCTCCCAGGAGCTGACGCTGCTCAACCAGCAGGGTTCGGAGGTGATCCTCGGCCACGTGGTGCTCGTGCCCATCGACAACACGCTGCTGTACGTGCAGCCCGTCTACGTGCAGTCGTCCAACAACCAGGTGCCGCAGTTGAAGGATGTAATCGTCGTGTACGACAACACCGCCTACCACTCCTTCAACGCCTCCCTCGACAACGCCCTCTGCCAGATCGTGAACCCGGACGGCACCCAGCCGTTCTCGCAGTACTGCTCAACCGCTGCGGCGCAGCGCCAGAGTGCCCTGCCGAGCGGGGCCCTCAATGGCAGCCCGACCGGTCCGTCGACGCCGACCACCACGACCCCATCCACTGCGACCAGCCTCCCGGCGACGCCGGGCGTCACCGCGCCCGCAGGCCAGAGCGTCGCCGTCCTCCTTGCCGACGCCCAGCGGGCCTTCAACGCCGCCGACGCCGCGCTGGCTGCGGGGAACCTCGGGCGGTACCAGACCGACATACGTCAGGCCCAGGCCGACGTGGCCAGGGCGCGGGCACAGATGGGCTCGTCCCCGCCGGTGACGACGCCGCACCGGCGGTCCACGACCACGACCACGACGCCGGGTACCGCGTCGTCGGGCACCACGTCGGCGGCGGGCTCGGCCGGCTGACGGCGCCCGCTGCCTACCCTGGAGGCATGGCAACGCGCGCGGTCAGGCTCTTCGGCGATCCGGTGCTCCGGCAGCACGCGTCGGAGGTCACCGACTTCGACAAGCAACTCCGCCAACTGGTCGCCGACCTCCACGACACCCTCTACGACCAAGACGGCGCCGGCCTGGCCGCCACCCAGGTCGGTGTCTTGAAGCGGGTGTTCGTCTGGCACACCGGCGCCGGTGAGGAGGGCCACCTCGTCAACCCCGTCCTCGAGCTCCCCGACGAGGAGATCCAGGACGGCCCGGAGGGGTGCCTTTCCATCCCGGGCCTGTACTTCGACACCAAGCGCCGGCTCAACACGGTGGCGAAGGGCTATGACATGCACGGCCGGCCGCTGCAGGTGGTCGGCACGGGGCGCACCGCCCGGGTGCTCCAGCACGAGACCGACCATCTCGACGGGGTGCTGTTCATCGACCACCTCGACCCGGAGGCCCGCAAGGAGGCCCGCCGGGCGATCCGTGAGGCGGGGTGGAACCAGCCGCCCGACGTGAGGCCGAGCCCCCACCGGATCCAGGGCCTGATGAGCTAGCGCGGCGCGAAGTAGCCGGGCCCACCGGCGTGCCTCGTAGGGTGGGGAGCGCATGGCGAACGCCCCCGTGACGTCCGACACCCCCGTCGTGGTCGTCGCCAACCGGTTGCCCGTCGACCAGGTCAGCCAATCCGACGGCACCGCCCAGTGGCGTGCCTCCCCCGGCGGCCTCGTCGCCGCCCTGGAGCCGGTCGTCCAGGCCACCAAGGGAACCTGGGTCGGCTGGCCGGGTGTGCCGGACACCGCCCTCGACCCCTTCGACTTCGAAGGGATGCGCATCGTGCCGCTCGGCCTCAGTGACGAGGACGTCACCGACTACTACGAGGGCTTCTCCAACGGGACGCTGTGGCCGCTGTACCACGACGTCACCGGGGAGCCGGTGTTCGAGCGCCGGTGGTGGGAGTCCTACTGTGACGTCAACGCCCGCTTCGCCCACGCCGTGGACCTCGAGGCCGACGAAGGCGCCATCGTGTGGGTGCAGGACTACCAACTGCAGCTCGTCCCTGCCCTGTTGCGGGAGCGGCGCCCCGACCTGCGCATCGGCTTTTTCGACCACATCCCCTTCCCCGGCTACGAGATCTACGCTCGGCTGCCGTGGCGGCGCCAGGTCGTCGAAGGGCTCCTCGGTGCCGACCTGGTCGGCTTCCAGCGCGGCGGTGACGCCGCCAACTTCCTGCGGGCGGCGCGCGGCACCTGCGGCGTAGCGACGCGGGGCTCGGTGATCGAGCGCGGCGGGCGCCAGCTGCGCGCCGCCGCCTTCCCCATCTCGGTCGACGCCGCCGCCCTCGACGAGCTCGCCCGGCGGCCCGAGACGATCCAACGGGCGCGCGCCTTGCGCCACGAGTTCGGCGACCCCGAGACGCTCATCCTCGGTGTCGACCGCCTGGATTACACCAAGGGCATCCTGCACCGCCTGCGGGCCTACGGGGAGCTACTCGACGACGGCGACCTGCGCCCGCCCGAGACCGTGCTGGTGCAGGTGGCCAGCCCCAGCCGGGAGCGCGTCGAGGAGTACCAGCGGCTCCGCAACGAGGTGGAAGTCATCGTCGGGCGCATCAACGGTGACTACAGCGACCTGGGGCATCCGGCTGTCCACTACCTGCACCAGACCTTCCCGAAAGAGGAGATGGCGGCCCTGTACCTCGCGGCCGACGTGCTCCTCGTCACCCCGTTGCGCGACGGGATGAACCTCGTCGCAAAGGAGTACGTGGCCTGCCGCCACGACGAGCACGGTGCCCTCGTGCTCTCCGAGTTCGCCGGTGCCGCCGACGAGCTGCGCCAGGCGCTACTGATCAACCCGTGGGACATCGACGGCACCAAGGACGCGATCCGCCGGGCGGTCGCCATCACGCCGCAGGAGGCGGCTCGCCGTATGCGGGGCCTCCGCCGGCGGGTGGCGGAGTTCGACGTGCACCACTGGGCCAATGCCTTCCTCGGCGCGCTGGCGATGGTCGCCGAGTCCCGGGAGGGGTAGGCGACTTCGACGGGGATCACTGCCCCGTCTGGCGTGACTGGTTGGCCGGCGCCGCCGTCACGCCCATGAGTTGTGCCTCACCCGGCAGCGCCGGCA
The DNA here is from genome assembly GCA_027320105.1 of Acidimicrobiaceae bacterium. GTDB lineage: Bacteria > Actinomycetota > Acidimicrobiia > Acidimicrobiales > Palsa-688 > JAKAQB01. Next base: position 64,673 of record DAHVMA010000087.1, read on the forward strand.
TCGGCTGGTGACGGGACCTGCGGGGAAGCTCGGTGCACAGCGGGCGAGGAACCCGCCTCGAATCCCCCGAGCTGTTGCGAATGCACCGAGCTACCCTTACCCGAGGGCCGTTGGATGTCGGTGGCTGGGTGAGCTGCCCTTTCACCGGGTTGGGACCGGGTGGGCACCGGGTGGGGAGTGGGTGGGTGGGGGGGTCACGTTGCCGCCGCCTCGATGTGCACATCGCCGCTGGCGGTGCGGCAGACGATCTCGAGCGGGGCGTCGGGCCGGGAGGTCTCCTCGAAGGGCAGGTCACAGGAGAGGTCGCCCGACACGCTGGTGACGTCGAGGCGGGCACCCACGCCGGCGGCGACGCCGATGCACAGGTCGCCCGATGCGCTGTCGAGCGTTACCCGACCAGCGCTGGCCCGGCCGATGCGCACGTCACCCGACTTGGTGTGCACCCGCACGGAGCCGCCGGCCTCGCCGACGTGAACGTCCCCGCTGGCGAGGTTGAGATCGACGTCACCACCGGCGCGTTCGACGGCGACATCGCCGCTGGCGCCGGCGACTCGCACCGCTCCGCCGATCATCCCGGCGGCGAGGTCACCGCTGGCCGTCTTCACCGTTACGTCCCTCTCGATGTCGCCGAGGGTGATCTCGCCGCTGGCGGTCGTGCCGTCGAAGCTGGTGAGCCGGCCGCTGCATGCGACCTCGGCCGACGCCGTGCGGGTGGTGAGACCGGAGCCGGACGGCAGCGTCACCCGGAGGTGGAGCTCGGCGTTGCGCCAGGGGCGTTCTGGAGCGCGGACGCGGAGGTGGTCGTCGGCGAAGTGGACGTCGGTGGCGGTGACGACCTCGTCGCCCCGGCCCCGCCCGCTGCCGCCCCCGAGGTGGATGCGCACACCGTGCTCGCCGATGTCGAGCATCCGCGAGGCCCCGCCGCCCATGGCCTCGAGCACAACGTGCACCTGGCCGCCGGTCCCGGCGTCGACCTCGATGAGGCCGGCGGGCACCGACAGCTCGGCGTCGATGGGTCCCGAAGCGTCGAAGTACCACTCCATTGCTGTCTCCTCCTTCGGGCTCAGCCCTGAACGAAGCCGGTGATCCGGCGGGGCATCCGCCTGCCGGGGTGCGGACCCGTCCCGGCCGGCGCTTCGAGGGCGCGGGCCAGGGCGGAGACGATCCAGGAGTTGATGGAGGCGCCGGCGAGGGCGGCGGCCTGCTCGACACGGGCCTTCAGGCTCTCGGGCAGCCGCACGGTCAACCGCAGGAGCTCGTCGTCACCCCACTCGCCGGCCGAGCCGACGCCCTCCGCCGGCGCAGGCTCCACTGCCGGCAGGGTGAGGCCGATGAGCACCCGGCCGCCGTCGAGCCGCACGGCGGCGGCGACGCCCGGGGCGGCCGCTTCCAACTCGCCGGCCAGCTCGTGCAGCGCCTCGATGAGGTGGAGGCGCACCGTCGGCTCCACGCCGGCGACGAGCAACTCCGCCACCCGGCCGGTCTCTTCTCCGCCGATGGCGCCGGCCCGGCGGAGGTCAGCTGTGATGCCCTCAGCGATCCGTCCCAGGTCCATGACGTCACTATGATGTCACTAAGACGTCTTGTCAAGAGAGTTGTGGCGTCTCTTTGACGAACTGTGGCGCCGTCAGGACATCATCTCGGCGGCCTCCTGCAGTCGCCGGCGGTAGGCCGCCCACCCCGCCGCGTCCCACGGCGGCAGGTTGTCGCCGGGGCTGTCGTAGCCGGCCTGGCCGTCGACGAGCTCGCGCACGAGGTCGGCGTGGCCGGCGTGGCGGTGCGTCTCGGCCGTCACGTGGATGAGGATGTGGTGCAGGGTGACGGGGCGGTCGGTGTTCCACCAGGGCACCATGCCGGTGGCGTCGAGGGCGAGGGCGTCGATGGTCGCGTCGGCACGCTCCCAAGCCTGGTGGTACAGCTCGACGATCTGGGCGCGCGACTCATCGGGCGTGGCCCACATGTCGGCGTTGGGCTCGGCCCCCTCCTCGAACCAGGGGAGAGCGATGCTCGACGGCCGGCCGAACACCCCCCCGAAATATCCCAGCTCCACGCTGGCGAGGTGCTTGACCAGCCCGAGCAGGTTGGTGCCGGTGGGAACGAGGGGACGCCTGGTGTCGTAGTCGGACAGGCCGTCCATCTTGGCCAGCACGGCGTCGCGCCCTGCTTGGAGGTACCGGTGCAGATCGGCTTTGAATGCGCTCATCGGTGGGATTCTCGCGCCGGCGTGCGACGGCCGGCGGTGACGGCCCTGCGACTCGGCGTCCTCGGGCATCTCCACCATGACATGCTGTGCGCTGTCCATGCCGAAAGGGAAGCCGTGAGCGGGATCCGCGTCGAGCGCCGGGGTCACGTCCTCGAGGTGATCCTCGACCGCCCGAAGGCGAACGCCATCAATACGGCGACGAGCAGGGAGATGGGGGAGGTGTTCAGCGAGTTCCGGGACGACCCGGCCTATCGGGTGGCCATCCTCACCGGCGCCGGCGACCGGTACTTCTGCGCTGGCTGGGACCTGAAGGAAGCGGCCGCGGGAGACGCATTCGATTGGGATTTTGGGGTCGGCGGCTTCGGAGGTCTGCAAGAGCTGCCAGGTCTCGACAAGCCGGTGATCGCCGCCGTCAACGGCATGGCCCTCGGCGGCGGTTTCGAGCTCGCTCTGGCGGCCGACCTGATCCTCGCTGCCGACCACGCCCGCTTCTGCCTCCCCGAATGCCGCGCCAGCATCCTCGCCGACGCCGCCACCATCAAGCTGCGCCGGCGGATTCCCTACCACGTCGCCGTCGACCTGCTCATGACCGGGCGTTGGATGGACGCCGAGGAGGCAAGGCGGTGGGGGCTCCTGCGCGACGTGGTCCGCCTCGACGAGCTCGTGCCGGCGGCCCGGCAGCTCGCCGACCTCCTAGCCGCCGGTCCCCCCTTGTTGTACCCGGCGATCAAGGAGGCCATGCGGGAGACGGAGGCTCTCGAGGTGCAGGAGGCCTTTGACGTGCTGAACCACAGGCACCTGCCAGCGGTGGCGGCCCTCTACGGCAGCGAGGACATGGTCGAGGGCACCCGCGCCTTCGCCGAGAAGCGGGAGCCGGCCTGGAAGGGACGTTGAACCCCCGGCAGGCACCCCGGTCTGCCGGTCACCCCGGGCAGATCGCCGCCTCCGTGCATGAGGGAGCTGGGTGACAGGCCGGAGCTGGAGGTGTCCGACTTCGGGCACATCGAGCTGGCTGGGCGGTTGATCGCCGAGGGGGTCATCGATGCCCCTGCCTTCTTCCAGTCCATCTGTGGAGCGGGTTACCCCCCGGGTCGGATGGGGATGCCGATGGTCGCGCAGGCAATGCTGCTCGGCGGAGACGTCCGGGTGGGGCTGGAGGACAACCTGTACCCGTCCCGGGGGTGCTCGCCTCCAACGCCGGTCTCGCCGAGCGGGCCAAGGAGGTCGCGGAGAGCCTGAGCCCCCTTGCGCCGGCCGGGTAGGGTCGCTGGCCGTGGCACGGAGTGGACGTCATCGGCGGGGGGGTCGCACCACACCGAAGGGGACCCGGCCGGGGAGGCGTGCCGAGCCAGACGGACAGGACGCCGAGTAGGAGCTCATCACCGAGGTCCGTTCCCGCCTCGCCAGCGGCGACCCCATGGAGCTCCTTGCCGAGGCGTCAGGCCTCGCCGCCGTGGTCGACCACCGCCGGAGGCGGCCCGGCGCTCCGGGCCTCTCCTCCGAGATGCTGATCGGGACGTTCGCGGACGTGGACCTCCCGGAGACGACGGCGTTGCTCGCCGCCTTCTCCGTGCTCGCACCCGACGAGGTCGGCCGCCGCCGGGCGGCCCGCGCCCTGGCCGGGCGTCACCATCACCTGCCCGAGTGGCTCACCCGGCTGGGGGAGGCCAAGGCCGGGCGGGCGGTGGCGGTGCGGCACATCCTCGGTGACGGGGAGAACCTCGTCGTCGGCGTCCATCTCGCCGGCGGCCACGAGCTCTCCGCCATGCTCTACGTCGACCACAACCTCGGCCATGCCGCCAAGGACGGCTTCGCCGTGACGGGCACCGTCGAGGAGGTCCTCGCCATCATGGAGCGCTCCGGCGAGGACTCCGACGGCATGACGATCGAGGGCATCGACCCCGCCGATGCCCGGCCCGCATCGAGGAGGCCGTCGAGCTGGGAGGCATCATGTTCCCGCCGCTGGAGAGCGACACCTGGCCGCAGGCTCGCCCGCTCGTCGAATGGGTGGCCCGCCTCCTGCCGGCCGGCGGCCGGGGCTACGAGACGACCGGGTGGGACGACGAGGCGCAGGCAGCCGTGACCGAGGCCTTCTTCGCTTCCGTCCACGGCCGGGCGCTCGACGATGACGACGGTCGGGGGTTGTTCGAGTCGATCCTGTGGTTCGGCTGCGACTACGGCCCCAGGGACCCTTACCACTGGAGCCCCGCGTCGGTGGGGATCCTGCTCACCGACTGGATCCCCCGCAAGATCGTGGCGCCCGTCGACTCGCTCCGGCAGGCGCCCGGCGTGCTCCGGGCGGTCATCCTGTGGGCGCACGAGCAGCGGGGCATCCCGGGGCGCTGGACGAGGGAGGCGCTGGCCGCCGTCGACGAATGGGAGCCGGAGTACCAACGGCTCATCCGCACGCCCCGGCCACAGGGGCCCCTCGCGCTGCTGGCCGCTATGGGTGCCATGGATGCCGACGAGGTCTGGGACATGCCACTTGGCGCCGTGTCCGAGCAGGACCGGCTGGAGGCGGCGGTGGGAGGCGCGGAGGTGCTTGCGGGCCTGAGCGCGTCTCCGCTGCCCGACGAGCCCTTCGACTGGACCGGCATCCCCGATGACACGAAGGACACGGTCTCCGGCCTGCTCGCGCTCCTCGACGGCTACTGCGATGCCGAGCTCGATGTGGAGTACCGCACCGCCTGCCGGCGACTGCTCGCACGCGCTGCCGCTGGCGATCCGGCAGTGTTCCGGCGGTCGTTCCGGCTCGGGGTCACCGCCGCCGGCATCGTGTGGGTGATCGGCAAGGCCAACGACGCCTTCGCTGCCGGCCGGGGGTGGCAGGTGAAGGATCTCGCGGCCGCGTTTGGCCTGCCCACGTCGTCAGCCCTGTCGTCCCGCGGCTACGTGATGATGGAGGCCGCCGGCATCACGCTCGAGTTGAGTGCGGAGCTGCACACCGACCTGCTGCTTGGCACCCCGGAGCTCCTGGTTTCCGGGCGTCGGCTGGCCCTCGTGCAGCGTCGGGACCGCTCTGCCCAGGCGGCTCAGCGCCTGACCGGCCGGGATTGAGTCTGAGGCGGGTGGCGGGCGCTGGATCGGCGCCCATGGTGAGTCAGCCGACGGTGGCGCGATGACGTCGGAAACGATCGCGGCGAGGACGGCTGCCTGCTCCTCCCCGGTCTCCACCCTGTGGCGCTCGAACCGCCACTGAGGCGTACGTCCGCGCACAAGCCCGACGGGTTGGCGTGGCGGTGCAGCAGCGCCCGCGAAAGCGCCCGGACGCGACTCCCGCACCCCGGGCAGCGCCCGCAGTCGGTCGAGGAACGACTCGGCTCCTCCCATGTCGTCGGGTGTGGCGTGTCGCACGTCAGCGCCAGCCGATCGCAGTTTGACGGCGGTGCCCGAGCCCAGCGTCGGGCTGGCGATCTGCCGGTGCCGGGCTGGAGCTGCCGGCGTACCGCGGTGGTTGCCCGCACCACCCTCGTGGTCGCTGCCCTGGCGGCAGCAGCCATGGCCGAGTCGCTTACGGCGCCCTGCCCGAGGGGCCCGGCCTGCACAGAAGGCCCGACCCGCACAGAAGGAGGGAGAACCGGTACCACCCTTCGCATGCCCCGACGCTACATGCGAGGGTGTGACCGCCTTCCTCTGCCGCCCGTCGCCCGAGCCGGACGGCCTGATAGAGTGGTGAAACCACCGCGGGGTGGAGCAGTCTGGTAGCTCGTCGGGCTCATAACCCGAAGGTCGCAGGTTCAAATCCTGCCCCCGCCACCAGGAGGTCTTCACGTTTCACGTGGGGCCTCTTCACATTTCAACCTCTCGTCATGGTGCCAGGGGGCTGTGACACCACCTTGACGTGGCGTCGGGGCCCGCCGCAGGGCCGTCTCGACCGGTCGGCCCCGCCCGTGGGCGCGTC
>DAHVMA010000092.1:0-15084 GCA_027320105.1 Acidimicrobiaceae bacterium
AGTCGCCGGGGGTGAGGGCGGGGGCGGCGACGGTCAGGGTCGAGTCGTTGACGAAGGTGGAGGGGGTGGGCGGGCCGGTCCCGACGGTCACGCCGGCGACGTCAGGGGCGCCGGCGGCCTCGAAGTGGCTCCCGGTGACGGTGAGCGTGACGGGTCCGCCGCCGGCGGCGGGGATCACCTGCGGGGTGATCGAGCTGACCGTCGGACGGGCCGTCGAGGGGGGCTGGCAGAGGTAGTAGGCGAGGCCGCGGCCACCGCCGGGACCGGTGAGCCTGGGGCTCCCGAGGCCGGTCGCCATGTCGTAGCCGCGCCCGGCGGCGAACTGGCCGTGGTTGGCCCCGTACTCGTCGTTGTTCCCGACGGTCACGTCGTTGAACGAGGCGGCGTACTCGGCCGGCACGGAGGCGATCGAGTAGAGGACGGGGTTGGCGAAGCCAACGCTGCCGGCGAGGCGGCAGGCGGGCGTGGAGTCGGCGTCGGCGAGCATGGCGGCCCACAGCGGGGCGGCCGATGACGTCCCGCCGGCGGTGGTCCACCCGCCGGCGTGGTAGATGGTGATGCCCCGGTACTCGTCGGCCGAGGCGCTGACGTCGGGCACCTCCCGGCGGCCGCCGGGCGACGGCAGGGCGCCGGGCACGCCCCGGTCCAGCTGCCATGCGGGAGCAGGCCACATCGCCGAAAACCCTCCCCCTCCGGCCCCGGCCCCTGCTCCGTCATTCCAGGCCTGTTCGGCGGGGGGATTGGTCGCGTTGGTGACCGACGTGCCTCCAACACCGGTCACGTAGGGCTGCGACGCCGGGTCGCTGACCGACAGGTAGGGGGCGACGGGTGCGTTGGACCCGGCGGCGCAGGAGTCGCTGCCGCTGTCCCCGGCGGCGGCGAGGATGGTCTGGCCCTGCGCTGCCGCCTCCTCGAAGAGGGTGTTCTCGATCTGCTGCAGCCCGGGATCAGCGGTGGCGACCTGCGATTCGCAAGCCCCCATCGACCAGGAGGTGCTGATGGTGGCGGCGGTGTCGTTCTGGATGATCGTGTTCCACTCGTCGAGGTAGCCGCCGGCGGTCATCGGCGCCTCGTACACGTCGATGGCGGCGCCGGGGGCGAAGGCGGAGATGTTCTCGATGTCGAGCTCGGCTTCTCCGACCCCGGGGCCTGCGGGGCTGCCGCCGTCGACGGGCACGGTGTGGACGGCGGAGGCCATGGAGGCGGCCGCGGCGGCCCCGAAGTAGCAGGCGTCGAACGCCCGGATGTCGGCAGGCAGGTACGGCTCCAGCTCGAAGAGGGCGACGGTCTGCCCGGCCCCGTTGGCGCCCGAGCGCAGCAGCGGGTCGACGCCGTAGGCGCCGGCCAGTTGGGCGTCGGTCCAGCCGGTCTGCTGGCGGGCGACGGCGCCCGCAGCCGGGCACGCCGCCGGCACGCTGGCGGCGGTGCCTGCGGACGCGGCTCGCATGGGGCGGACCGATGTCCCGGCGTGGATGAGCGCCGGCACGGGCGTGACGACGCCGTCCAGGCCCACCACGCCCGCCACGTCGGCGGCGACGGCTGCCGGGAGCGCGACCGGCGAGATGTTCGCGATCGCTTCCCGCCCGCCCGACACGGCGAACGTCGCAAGCCTCGTGCGGAACGCCGAGGCGACGGCGGCCACCGGCCCCCGGAAGTCGACGAGCAGGCCGTCCCGGGTGACGGCCCGCACGGTGATGCCGCGGCTGGTCAGGTAGTGCTCGACGGCGTGCACGGCGCCCGGCGTCGGTCCCCATGCGGCCCGCAGGCCCCCTCGCGCCAGGTACCGGCGGTAGTCGGGGCTGCCGGGGGTCGACACGGCCGTTGCGAACCGGGCGAGCAGGGCGGGGTCCCTCGGACGGAGGCCGACGACGCCCGATACCTGGCCTCGCGCCTGACCGACCTGCCGGGTGCCGAATGGCAGCGCCGGCGCCGGGGCGATGGCCTGCCACGCCGTGGCGCCCCTGCCGGCGACAGGCCGGGCTGCCGCCACGCCGCTCGGCGTCATGCAGGACATGACGGCGGCGAGGAGGGCCACCCAACGGGCGCGTCTGGGCATCGTGTGCCGCCTGTCTGAGCCCATCCGTCGGCCCCCTTCCTCGTTGCCGGTCACCCGCCACCCGCCGACCGTCGCGCGGGGACCGTAGCAGGGAGGCGGCCGCCCGCCGGCGCGCCGCCGGAACCCGCCGTCAGGCGGTCCCGCTCGGGTGACGGCGAGCCCGCCCAGCGCCGGGAGGTTGGGGCCTCCTCGGCACTGCGCCGGCAGGCGGGTTTGCGGCGGAGAGGGTGGGATTTGAACCCACGGTCCCGTGAAGGACACACGATTTCCAATCGTGCCGATTCGGCCGCTCTCGCACCCCTCCGGGTTGCGGCTGATCAGAGTATCCTGTCGGAGCGACCTGGAGCCCGGCGCGGCGGTCGGGTCCTGCGCAACGTCGCACCGTGAACCGGGTCAGGGCCTGACGGCAGCAGCCCTCAGCGGATCGCTTCGTGTGCCGCAGATCGCCTGACCGTCGCGCCGGGCTCCAGCGCGCGAGGTGGCACGTGCGGTCGCACCCGAGCCCTAGGGTTGGGGGGGTGACCGAACCCGAGGGCACCGAGCAGCCGTACCAGTCGCTGTACCGCCGCTTCCGCCCGCAGCGCTTCGCCGACGTGCGCGGTCAGGGGCACGTCACGAGGGCGCTGCGCAATGCCGTGCGCGAGGGCCGGGTCGCCCACGCCTACCTCTTCAGCGGACCTCGGGGCACGGGCAAGACCTCGACCGCCCGTATCCTCGCCATGGCGCTCAACTGCGAGGACGCGGTCGATGGCGAGCCGGATGGCACGTGCAGCTCCTGCCTCGCCATCCGGCAGGGATCGTCCCTCGACGTCCAGGAGCTCGATGCCGCCTCCAACCGTGGGATCGACGAGATGCGCGACCTGCTGTCGAGGGTGGCCCTCGGCATCCCGGGCCGCTGGAAGGTGTACATCGTCGACGAGGTCCACCAGCTGACGCCCGTGGCCGCCAGCGCACTCCTGAAGACGCTGGAGGAGCCTCCGTCGCACGTCGTGTTCGTGCTGGCGACAACCGATCCCCAGAAGGTGCTGCAGACGATCCGGAGCCGGACCCAGCACTACGAGTTCCACCTCCTCGGCACCGACGTCCTCGCCGGTCTGCTCCGCGACGTCAACGACGCCGCCTCCCTCGGGGTGGCTCCCGAAGCCATCGACCTCGTGGTCCGCCGGGGCCACGGGTCGGCCAGGGACGCGTTGTCGGTGCTCGATCAGGTGGCGGCTCTTGGCGAGGTCGACGACGAGACGGACGCGGTGACCGATCTCGTGGACGCCCTCGCCGAGCACGACCCCGGCCGGGTGCTCGTCGCCGTCGCCGAGGCGGTCCACGCCGGCCGTGACCCCCGCCGGCTGGCGACGGACCTGATCGAGCACCTGCGCAACGGCTTCCTGGCCCAGCAGGCACCGAGCCTGGTGATGCTGGCCGACGATGCAGCCACCGAGGCGGAGCGCCAGGCGCGCCAGCTCGGGCGGGCAGGTGTCGTGCGTGCCCTCGAGGTGCTCGGCCGGACCGCCGTCGACCTCCGCGATGCCGTCGACCCTCGGGTCACACTGGAAGCCGCCCTGGTGCAGCTGGCCTCGCCGGAGGCGGATACGTCTCTGCAGGGCCTGCTCCGTCGAATCGAGCGTCTGGAGGAGCGGCCGGCCGGCCGAGGCGACGCACCGACGTTGCTGCCGACCGCGCCGCCGGTCTCGGCCCCGCCGACCCAGCCACCACCGACCCAGCCACCACCCGGTCCTCGGCCGGCGGTCCCGCCCCCCCGGGCCTCCTTGCGGGAGCCACCACCCCCGCCGCCCCGCCGTTCGGGGCCACCGCCCGGTGCCAAGCCTGCCCTCGGTGGCCTCCGTCGCCACGCCGAGCCGGCGCCCCAGGCTCCACCGCCAGCCGAGCCGGCGCCCCCCGAGGCACCGGCCGCCGCGCCACCTTCGCCGGCACCGGCCGCCGGCCCCTCCCGTGACGAGCTCACCAAGCTCTGGGCGGACCGGGTGTTGCCCCAGCTGCCGGGCCGCATCAAGGCGTACTGGTCGGCGGGGAGGTTCGTCGCCGCCGGCGCCGGCCGTGCCACCTTCGCCCTGCCCGATCGCGGCCTGCTGACCCGGGCGGAGGAGATGCGGGGCGAGGTGGAGGCGGCCCTGGTCTCTGCTACCGGGGCCCCGGTCGGCCTCGAGCTGATCACGGAGGATCAGGCGCTTCCCGCTGCGCCGCAGTCCTCGGTGCCGCTCCCCGATGGGCCGGACGAGGACGACGCCGCGCTCTACGACCTGGAGTCCCTGGAGGACGCCGGGCCGGCGGTAGTGTCGCCCCACCAGCGCCTGCTCGATGCGTTCCCGGGCGCGGAGGAGGTCACCCCGTGAGCGGTAGCGGCGAGATGCCGGACCTGAGCGCACTGCTCTCGCAGCTCGGGCAGGTTCAGGACAGCCTCCGCGCCGCCCAGGAGGCGGCCACCATCCAGGTCCTCGAGGGTGTCGCCGGGGGCGGCCTGGTGCGTGTCGTCGGCACCGGCGACCTCCAGGTCCGGGCGGTGACCATCGACCCCTCGGCGGTGGACCCCGAAGACGTGGACACCCTGCAGGACCTGGTGCTCGCCGCCTTCCGGGGGTTCGTCGAGGCTGCCAAGCAGTTGCAGGCCCAGGCGATCGGCGGTGTCGACCTCGGCGGCGGCCTCGAGGGTCTGCTCGGCGGCTAGGGGGGATGTACTCCTCGGCCGTCCAGGACCTGATCGACGAGCTCGGACGCCTTCCCGGCATCGGGCCGAAGTCGGCGCAGCGCATTGCTTTCCATCTACTCAAGCTGCCGGAGCAGGACGCGCTGCGGTTGGCCTCGGCGATCAACGTGGTCAAGTCGCGGGTGTCGTGGTGCCGGCGCTGCTTCAACATCGCCGAGAGCGACCGGCCGGGCGCCGAGGCTGCCCCGAGCACCGAGTGCGACATCTGCCGCGACGATCGCCGTGACACCAGCGTGCTGTGCGTGGTCGAGGACCCCAAGAACGTGGTCGCCGTCGAGAAGACCCGCGACTTCCGGGGCAGGTACCACGTCCTGCAGGGTGCGATTAGCCCGATCGATGGCATCGGACCCGAACAGCTCCGCATCCGCGAGCTCCTCACCCGCCTCGCTGAGGAGAGGATCACCGAGGTGATCCTCTGCTTCAGCCAGAACATCGAGGGCGATGCGACCGCCCTCTACCTCTCCAAGCTCCTCCACGACCTGCCCGTACGGGTGACGAAGATCGCCAGCGGACTCCCGGTCGGCGGGGACCTCGAGTACACCGACGAGCTCACTCTCGGTCGGGCCTTGGAAGGCCGGCGCGAGGTAGGCGCCTGACGGCTCCTCGCGTCAGTAGGGGCGGAGCCGGCCGATGGCCGCGACGGGCAGGTCCTCGGTGCCGGCCTTGAAACCCCGGCCGGGTGCCAGGTGGCGACGCGCGAGGCGGCGCCTCAGCGCCTCCCGGAGCCGGGGCATCTGCGAGCAGCTCACGCGACACAGCATCCGGCTCCGGAGGCCACGATCGCCCCATCGTCCCGCTTGTCCTGCGGATAAGTCCTGTTGCGCCCCTGATCAGGAGCCGATCCGGCCAGGACACCGACGGAACCGCGCGCAGCTAGGCGAACCGCGCGCATCCACCGCGAAATAGCGCTGCCGGTGCGCGCGGTCGTCTCTCGTGCGCGCGGAACAGGACAGCGGGGCGTCCGCTCAGGGCTGAGGGTGGCGCCGTCAGGGCTGAGAGTGGCGCCGTCAGGGCTGAGGGTGGCGAGCATGGGCCGGCGGGAGAGGCTGGGGGGCATGGGCCGGCGGGGGAGGCGGGGGGGCATGGGCCGGCGGGGGAGGGGGCGAGCGTGGGCCGGGGCGCCGTGGAGCAGCAGCCAGCGCCCCGGCGGGAAGCGCTAAGACAGGGAACGCAGTACGGCGGCGTCGCCCTGGCCGCCGCCGCCGCAGAGGGCGGCGACGCCGGTCCCGCCGCCCCGCCGGCGCAGCTCGTGCAGCAGGGTCAGCGCCAGGCGGTTGCCGGACGCCCCGATGGGGTGCCCGAGCGCCACGGCTCCGCCGTTGACGTTGACCACGTCCTCGGGCAGGCCGAGGTCGTCGATGGCGCCGAGGGCGACGGCCGCGAACGCCTCGTTGAACTCGAACAGGTCGACGGCGCCGAGCGTTATCCCCGCCCGCTCCAAGGCCCTGGCGGTCGCCCTCGAAGGCTGGGTGAGCAGGTTGGTGTCCGGCCCGGCGACCATCCCGTAACCGAGGACCTCGCCGAGGGGCGAGACACCCCAACGGGCGGCGGCGGCACGCGACATCACCACCAGGGCGGAAGCGCCGTCGGAGATCTGGCTGGCGTTGCCGGCGGTCACCGAGCCGCCGGCGGTGAAGGCGGGGCGCAGCCCCGCAAGCGACTCGGCGGTCGCCCCCGGGCGGATCCCTTCGTCGGTCTCTACGACGACCGGGTCGCCGCGCCGCTGGGGCACCGGGACAGGGACGATCTCCTCCGCCAGCAGGCCTTCCTTGGTCGCCCGTGCGGCGCGCTCGTGGGAGAGGGCGGCGAAGGCGTCCTGGCGTTCCCGGGAGATGGCCGGGAACCGGGGCAGGTAGTGCTCGGTGTCGAGGCCCATGGCCTCGTGGCTGCGGGCGTCCTCCAGCCCGTCGTAGAGCATCGAGTCGACCACCGTCGCCTGCCCGAGGCGGTAGCCGGCTCGCGCCCCAGGCAGCAGGTGGGGGGCGTTGGTCATCGACTCCATCCCGCCGGCGACGACGACCTCGGCATCGCCGGCGGCGATCATCAGGTCCGCCTGGTACAAGGCGTTGAGGCCGGAGAGGCATACCTTGTCGACGACCGTCGCCGGGACCGTCATCGGGATGCCGGCGGCGATGGCGGCCTGGCGGGCGGGCACCTGCCCTGCGCCGGCGAGCAGCACCTGACCCATGATCACGTAGTCGACGGCCTCCGGGGCGACTCCCGCCCGCTCGAGGGCTGCCCGGATGGCCACCCCCCCGAGCTGCGCCGCCGGGAACGGGGAGAGCGCCCCCGAGAGCTTGCCGATCGGTGTGCGGGCTCCGGCGACGACAACCGAACCAGGCATGAGGGCATCCTCCTCGAGGGGCAATCGGATCGGGGGGAAGTCTACGATCGCGGGGGTGTTGACCGAGTTGGACCACGTCGCCATCGCCGTGCGGGACCTCGATGCCGCTGTGGGGTGGTACCGGGAGGCGTTGGGGGCGACGGTCTCCCACCGGGAGGTCGTGGAGCACGACGGCGTCGAGGAGGCCCTCCTCGCCGTGGCCGACTCGTACGTCCAGCTGCTCACCCCGAGCCGCCCCGACTCGCCCGTGGCCCGCTTCCTCGAGCGCCGGGGGGAGGGCCTCCACCACGTCGGATACCGCGTCGACGACTGCATGGAGGCGCTGGCAGCCGCAGTGGCAGCGGGCGCCACGCCAATAGACGAGCACCCCCGGCCTGGGTCCCGTGGGACCAGCGTGGCCTTTCTCCATCCGAAGTCGAGCTTCGGCACACTGATCGAGCTGGTGCAGGAATGAGGGGCACCGACGTCACCGTCAAGTCTAACGAACCGTGCTGGTGCGGCAGCGGCCGCAAGTACAAGCGCTGCCACAAGGGCACCGAGGGCAGGGTGCGGCCCGGTCGGGTCACGCCCATGCTCGCCGTGCCCGCCGCCATCGGCCGCCCCGAATACGCCGACAGCGGCCAGCCCCGCCGGCGGGACGAGGCGATGGTGAAGTCGGCGGACGTCATCGCCCGCGTGCGGCGGGCCGGCCAGGTCGCCGCCGAGGTCCTGGCCGTGACCGGCGCCGCCGTCGCCCCCGGCGTCACGACCGACGAGCTCGACCGGGTTGCCCACGAGGCTTACCTGGAGCGGGGCGCCTACCCGAGCACCCTCAACTACCACGGATACCCCAAGTCGATCTGCACCTCGGTCAACGAGGTCATCTGCCACGGCATCCCCGACGACCAGCCGCTGGCGGACGGCGACATCGTCAACGTGGACGTGACGGCCTTCCTCGACGGCGTCCACGGGGACTGCAGCGCCATGTTCCTCGCAGGCGACGTCGATGCCGAAAGCCGCCGCCTCGTGCAGGTCACCCGCCGCTGCCGCGATCTCGGCATCGCCGCGGTGCACCCGGGGCGGCCCGTCTCCGACATCGGCCGGGCAATAGAGGAGCACGCCCACGCCAACGGGATGGGGGTGGTGCGGACCTTCGTCGGGCACGGCATAGGGGAGGCCTTCCACACGGCGCCGAGCATCCCCCACTACTTCACGCCCGATGCCCGCACCGTGATGCAACCGGGCATGATCTTCACCGTCGAACCCATGATCACACTGGGGACCTGGCGGGAGAAGATGTGGGACAACGGGTGGACGGCGGTGACGGCGGACGGGCGGCGTTCGGCGCAGTACGAGCACACGGTGCTCGTCACCGACGGCGGTGCGGAGGTCCTCACGCCGGAACCGGGCGTCCCGCCGGACCTCTAGTCTGTGGTTGGAGGCGGGGAGGGAACCTCGCTGGTTCCGCGGGCGTCTCAGGAGCGGTAGTAGGTCGGAGTGAGGGTGAGGGGAACGGCTCATGCCGCGTCCGCTGACGAAATCGCAGCGCTACATGCCGGGGTTGGACGGGCTGCGCGCCATCGCGGTCCTGGCCGTCATCGCCTACCACCTTGGCGTGTCATGGCTGCCGGGAGGGCTGCTCGGTGTCGGCGTGTTCTTCACCCTGAGCGGCTATCTGATCACCGACCTCCTGCTCACCTCCTGGCGCTCCACCGGCACCCTGCAACTGCGCACCTTCTGGGTGCACCGCGCCCGGCGCCTGCTGCCTGCCCTGTTCGTGATGCTGCCGGTCGTGATCGTGTGGGTCGCGCTCGCCGACCCACACGAGTTGGGGGCGCTGCAGGGCCAGGCGATCGCCTCGGTCTTCTACGTGGCCAACTGGTGGCTGATAGCGCAGCACGTGTCGTACTTCGCCAGGTTCGGGCCGCCGTCGCCGCTCGGGCACCTGTGGTCGCTGTCGGTCGAGGAGCAGTTCTACCTGGTGTGGCCGTGGCTGCTGGCGTTGGGGCTGGCGGCGGTGACCCGGTGGCGGCGCTCGGCGGTGGCGGGTAGCCGCTCGGCAGTGGCGGGCAGCCGCTCGGCAGTGGCGGGTAGCGGGGCGGCCGTCGCGGGTAGCGGGGCGGGTCGGGCGGTGGCGCCGGCGGGTGGTGTGGCGGTGGGGGCGGGTTCCTGGCCGGCGGGTGGTGTGGCGGTGGCGCGTGTGGCGGTGGCGGGTGGTGTGGCGGCATCGAGGGTCGTGGCGCCGGCCCGGCGCGGAGCCGACTTGCATGCCCTCGGCAACCTTCTCAGCGGCCGCACGCTGCACGCCGGCGCGGGGGAGCCTGCCGCCCGGGTGACCGCTCCTGGCGTCGTCGGCAGCGGCTCTCTCGCCGCTCTCGCTGTCGCCACCGTGGTGCTGGCAGCCGCCTCGGCCGTCGAGATGGCCCTCCTCTACCATCCCGGCTTCAACCCGTCGAGGCTGTACGACGGGACGGACACACGCGCCTTCGGCCTGCTGCTCGGCGCCGCCTTGGCGATGCTGTGGCCCAGCCGTGAGCTGTCGGAGCGCATCGGCGGGGGAGCACGGCTGGCGCTCGAGGCGCTGGGCGTCGCCGGGCTGGCAGGCATCGGCGTCCTCATGTGGCAGACCGATCAGTACTCGCCGTTCCTGTACCCGTACGGCATGGTGCTGCTGTCGCTCGCCACCGTCATGGTGGTCGCCGCCGTCGCCCACCCCGCCACCCGGGTCGGGCGCGCGCTCGGGTGGGCGCCCCTACGCTGGGTCGGCTCGCGTTCCTACGCCATCTACCTGTGGCACTACCCGGTCATCATCCTGACCGATCCGAAGGGCAGCGCCCCGCCCGGCGTCATCCGGGACCTGGCTCAGGTCGCCGTCACGCTGGCGCTGGCGGAGCTGTCCTGGCGCCTCGTGGAGACACCCGCCCGCTCTGGCCGCGTCCCGGGGATCCAGTGGCGCCGGCCCAAGCCGTTCGCCCGTCCGCGGCCAGGCATGGTGCTGGTCGCCGTGTCGGTGAGCGCCGTGATCGCGGCCGCCGTCGTTGCCATCCCACACCTTCCTACGCCGGCGGCCGTGTCGAGCTCGGCGACGTTGCCCATCTCCTCCCCGGTCACGACCGCTGTGACCGCCCCGCCCTCCACGCCGCCCGGTGGCGGGGCCGGCCGGCTGCCGGCGGGCCGCGGGGTCGGCCTGGTGGGTGGTGGCGTGGCTGGTAGGGGCGTGGCTGGTAGGGGCGTGGCTGGGCGGGGCGGGTCCGCCGGCGCTCCTGTCGGGACGCCGGCGGGCGCGGTGTCGCCGGCGCCGTCGCGGACCCGGTGCACCCAGGTGGTCCACATCGGAGACTCGACCTCGGAGAGCCTGGTCTCGCCGGCGTACCTCCCCGACCCGGCACAGCGCCTCGGCGCCCAGTATGCCCGGGTCGGCGCCATCCACTCGACCATGGAGATCTCCGGCGGGCGGTCCATCGTCGAGACGCTCGATGGTCAGCCGAACGGTCAGACGGTGGCGCAGGGCCTGGTCCGAAGCGGCTATCACGGCTGCTGGGTCGTCGCCCTCGGCACCAACGACGCCGCCGACGTCTACGTCGGCTCCAACGTGGGGGACGCCCAGCGGATCCAGCGGATGATGTCGGTGATCGGGAACCAGCCGGTCCTCTGGGTCGACGCCGTGTCACTGCTCAGCAGCGGTCCCTACGCCGAAGCCAACATGAAGCGCTGGAACCGGGCTCTTGTCCAGGCATGCCGGGCGTACCCCAACCTCGCCGTCTTCGATTGGGCCTCTCTCGCTCAGCCGTCGTGGTTCATCTCCGACGGGGTCCACTACACCTCCGCCGGTTCGGCGAAGAGGGCGGCGGCTTTCGCCGACGCATTGGCGGCCGCCTTCCCGGCTCGGGGGCCGTCCGCGACCGGGGCCGACTGCGTCGTAAAGGCGGCGCCGAACTGGTACCTGCCGGCGTACAAGGGCTGAGTAGCAGGCGCCCACCCCTCCCGGTGGGGCAGACCGGCTGGGCCGGCGGTGGTGGGGGGGCGGGTTGTGGGCTGGCGGTGGGCGAGTGGGGACGGCTGGCGGGCTGGCGGCCGGCTGGCGGCCGGCGGGGAGCGGTCCCGTCACGGTCGGCAGACCGAACTGTGAGTGAAAAGTACACAGACTGTGTACTTTTCACTCACAGTTGACGATCTTCACTCGGGATGCCTCGGGATGCCTCGGGATGCTCGGGATGCTCGGGATGCTCGGGAAGGCGTCTCGGTGCTGGTGCGGCTATGGCGCCGGCGCTGGTGGCTCCAGCCGGCGTCGTTCAGCCGGGGGCGCCGCCAACAGCTCACCCCGAGGCCCCGTTCAAGCAGGAGATCGAGCGGTTCCACGGGGCTCTCGGCAGCCTCGGCGAGATCGTGGCCTTCATAGCCCTCGGGGTCACCGTCGACCTGGGGGTCGTCACCCGGCCCGACGTGTGGGTGCCGGGCGTGGCCATCGGCGCCGCCCTCCTGGCCGTCACCCGCCCGGTGCTGGTCGACCTGTGCCTCACCCCGGCCAGGCGGCGCCGCGGGGAACGGATCTTCGTGCTCCTCGCCGGGCTCCAAGGAGCGGTGCCGATCCTGCTTGCCGGATACCTGTTGGCCACCCACCTGCCGGGGGCGGGGCGGCTCTACGGGATCGTGGTGATCGTCGTGGCGTTCTCGGTCGTGGTCCAGGGGGGCTTCGTCACCACGGTGGCCCGGCTGGTGCGCCTGGCGGTGGAGCTGGTGCCACCGGAGCCAGGGCCCTTGGCGTGCGCCTCCGTGACCGCCCTGACGGGGTCTACCGGCTGTACGTTGGCCCGCCGCCAGCTCGCCGGCGGCAGGCCGGCGGGTCGCCGAGCTGCAGGACTTGCCGGAGGGTGCCTGGATCACGCTGCTCGTGCGGGGCGGCGAGCCCGTCCCCGTGCGGGGCTCCACCCGGCTCGAGGCCGCTGACGACGTTACCGTCCTGGCGGGGGCAGGCGAGGACGACGCGCTGGAGTCGATGTTCGAGGGCGCGCCATGAGCAGGCCAGAGCCAGGCCAGAGCTAGGCAGAGCTAGGCCTGAGGGGCTGGCTCGACCCCCTCGACGGTGCCCTCCTCGACGTCGCCCTGTTGCAGGCCGGAGCGATCCGCCTCGTCCCAGCCGAGCGCCCAGTCCTGCTCGGGCACCTCGCCGGCGGCGCCGGCGAAGGCACGCAGAGCGGAGGTGAACGCCGCCCGGTTGTCCGTCGGCATGGCGGCGAGGATCCGCGCCACCTCCGCTCGGCGACGGTCGGTGACCGCGCCGACGGCGTCCCGGCCGGCCCGGGTCAGGTACACGCGGAGGGTGCGGCGGTCCTCCTTGGTTCTCGTCCGCCCGACCAGGCGCTTGCGGACCAGCCGCTCGATCATGCGGCTGGCGGTCGAAGGGGTCACGTCGAGGCTGGTGGCCAGGTCGGCGGCGCGTTGAGGGCCGCGTGAGGCCAGCACGATCAGCGCCCGGTACTGCGGGAGGGTGATTTCCTCGCTCAGGCCGGCAAGGCTCCGGGCGGCGACGGCGACCAGCGCACGGCTGGCCGCTATGAAGGCGTCCACGAGCTCGAGGTCGCCGGCGGCGGGGCGCACGGTCGCGCCGCCGGCCTTGACGTCGCTTGCCGGAGTTGGCGTCATGGCGGCCACAATCTTTGCACAGCTGCCCGCTGACCCCGCTCCGACAGGGTCACTGAACCGTGTTACCTCGGTGCATTGAGAACACCTCGGGGGATTGGGGCCCGTTTCGGCCCCTCTGTGCACCGAGCGTCAGGAGGGGGTCGCCGCAGCCGCCTTCGGGGGGGGCTTGTAGCCGGCGGGCCTCCGGCGGCCGCCGCTGTGGCCGGCGGGCCTCCGGCGGCGGGCTTCGAAGCGGCCGCCGTGGCCGGCGGCCCCCGGTCTCAGCGCCCCGGCGCCGGCGCTGGGCAGACCAGCACCACGTTGCGGTCCTCCGGGCGGCCGCCGCCGGCGACGGCGCCGGCCTCGTTGAGGCGTTGCCAGTCGTTGGCGGAGAGCAACCGGGACCACCCGGCGAGCGTCTCGATCTCCCCGAGGTCGCCGGCGTCGGGGTGCAGGGAGCCGGCGTGGTCGACGACGGTGGCGGCTAGCACGAGCTGGCCGGCGGCGTCCTCGGCCAGCTCGATGATCCGTGCCTGCTGCGGCCAGTCGACGTGGGAGGCGGTGGTGACCTCCCACCACCCACCGCCCAGGGAGGGGTGGCGGCGGTGGGCGACGATGCTGTGGGCGTGGGTGTGGCCGTTGACCCAGGCGACGAGCGCCGGGTAGCGGGCGAGGACGCCGGCGAGCTCGGGGGCGAGCACCCGCTCCGCGCCGCTCGGCGACCACTCGTTGATCAGGCAGCGCAGGGGGTGGTGGCTGAACAGCACCACCGGCCGGTGCGGACCGCCGCTGGTGCGGACCCGGCCACCGGCGTCGACGAAGCGGTCGCTGGCGGCTTCGAGCTCGGCTTCCAGCCACGCCCGTTGGTCGACGCCGAGCGAGCCCTGCCAGCCGCCCTCGTGGTCGACGGTGTCGAGGACGAGGGCGCGCACCGGGCCGGCGTCGAAGGCGTACCACGGGGTCGCCGTCGCCGGCATCGCCGAACGGCCGGCGTGCGCCGCCACCCACTCCTCCCCCCCGAGGAGGCGCCGCTGCGGGTCGGCGGCGACCGCACGCGTCGGGGCGCCGGCGAGCCCGGGCCACAGCGTCAGGTCCCGCTCGCTGCTCGCCTCCAGCAGGTCGACGAGATCATCGACGGAGAGCCGGGAGGGCCAGGCGACCGGCTTGCGACCGCCGCGCGCCAGGCGGGCGTAGAAGCGGTTGGCGGCGACCGTCCCGCACAGCAGCCGGTCGTGGTTGCCGTGGACGGGGTACCAGGGAAAGGCGACGCCGCTGGCGGCGAACGTTGCACGGGCGGCGTCGAGCAGCCCGGGCACGAGCGGGAAGCCGTACCGCTGCCGGGGCCGGTCAATCACTTCGCCCGGTGGGGTGCCGTCGGGGTGCCAGTACCGCTGGTCGTAGCACTCGGCGGCACCGACGCCCTCCCAGCGGGCTGGGTCGCCCGAGTCGGGCACGACCTTGCCGCCACCGGTGAGCAGCGTGATGGACGCCTCCACCTCGTTGTGCTGGGCGTTGTCTGCGGCGTCGCCGGTGGAGATGGTGAAGGTGATCGGCTCGCCGGTGACCGGGCCGGCGTCGATGCGGCCGAGGGAGCGGGCCATGGCCTCGACGACCTGGGCGGTGAGGGACTCCTGGGTGCGGTAGGTCCCGATCGGGCCGAGCACGGCCCGCACCGGCGAGTCGTCGTCGCCGAGCCGGTCGAGGAACTCCGCCCGTGCGGGGGACTGGGCGTCTGTCACGTGCAGGTCCGAGACCTGCACCAACGCCAGCAGTGGCCGCAGCGTCCCCGACGGCGGGGTGCCGCCGAGATCGGTGCGCACCCGGTGCTCCTCGCCCTCGGCTCGTCGCAGCGAGCGCCACCCGCGCTCGTCGGGCGGGCCGGGGACGATGACGGGCCAGGGGGCGGGCACGGTGCAACGCTATGTGCCCGTGGCCGCTCCCGGGTGAACGCCGGGCGAGCGTTTGGTGCCATACGCCGCAGGCGGCGCTGCTTGCCGGCCAGGCGCCCGAGCCCTGCATCTGCTGCAACCCCTGCGCCACCGCCGTCTGCTCGGACGCCGGGGCGCTGTCATGCTCCGTCAAACCCAGGGCTACTCAGCCTCGGGCAGAGCCGACCTCCCACCGCGTCACTAGGCAACCGACCCCCTTCGCGACCTGCGTCGGCGACGGCTAAGGATGACGGTTAGGAGGCCTGCCGCACAGATTCCTCCCGCGCCCACAACAAGGGCGGCGTAAATGGGTGGGAGCGTCACCTCGGTAGAGTCCGTCGACTTCATGGAGGTGGCTGGGTTGGTGTGTGGACCGTTGAGCTTGGCGGATCGGGAGGAGATCTCCCGTGGGGTGTCGGCGGGACTGTCTGGTCGT
>DAHVMA010000006.1:0-20574 GCA_027320105.1 Acidimicrobiaceae bacterium
TCGGGACGTCGTGGGGGCCGCACCGTGAGCGGGGACGCCGGCTCCCCGCCCGGCGCGCCGGGCGGGGAGCCCTACGGCCACGCTGGCAGCCCGGAGGTGGGCCGCACCGTTGACGCCGGCGGCATCGCCACCAACTATCACGACGCTGGCACGGGACCGGTCGTCGTCCTCATCCACGGCTCTGGGCCAGGTGTCTCGGCTTGGGCCAACTGGCGTCCGGTAATGCCGCTGCTGTCCAGCCGCTTCCGGGTGCTGGCACCCGACATCGTTGGCTTCGGCCACACCGAGCGCCCCAACGGCTTCGAGTACCGGCTCCCGTCCTGGATCGCCCACCTCCGGGCGTTCCTGGACGCCCTCGGCATAGAGCGGGCCCACCTGGTGGGCAACAGCTTCGGCGGTGCCCTTGCCCTGTGGCTGGCCGTGGAGACCTCCTACGTCGACCGCCTCGTGCTGATGGGCAGCGTCGGGCTCTACTTCGAGATCACCGCCGGCCTCGATGCGGTGTGGGGCTACCAGCCGTCGTACGAGAACATGCGCTCCCTACTCGACATCTTCGCCTTCGACCCGTCGCTCGCCACCGACGACCTGGCTCGCCTGCGCTACGAGGCCTCGACCAGACCGGGGGTCCAAGAGTCCTACGCCGCGATGTTCCCCCCTCCCCGCCAGCGGTGGGTGGACGCCCTCGCCCTGCCCGAGTCGCGCCTCGCCTCGCTCGCCAACGAGGCCCTGGTCATACACGGGCGAGAAGACCGGGTCATCCCGGTGGCCAGCTCGATGCGCCTTGGCCAGCTGCTGCCCAACTCCCAGCTGCACGTCTTCGGCCGTTGCGGACACTGGACCCAGATCGAGCACACCGCCCGCTTCGCCCGGTTGGTCGGCGACTTTCTGGGGGAGTAGGCGGACAAGCGTGGGCGTCTGCAGCGACGCGCTGGCGACAACGGTCGGTCCCGAGATCCTCGCCGCCCTCGACAGCGACCGGCGTCTCCGGGCACCGGCTGGGCGAGCACGACCGCGCTCGGTTCGCCGAGACGGTCGACCTGGCTTCCACGCTCACCCTCGACCGGGTCCTCGAGCACGTGCTCGGCCCCGGTGCCTGCGCCAAAGACCCGCGCGCCAACGCCCTCGTCGCCCTCGAGCTGCTGCGCCTCCTCCCCGCCAGCTGACGCAGCGGGCACCGCCCTCCACGCAGACCGCAGACGCCGGCCAGCCCCTTCAGCGTGCCGCCCGTCGCCGAGGCGGCTCCGGACGCTCCACGAGCTCCAGGCCTTCGAGCTCGGCCAGGAGCTGGCGGGACTCCGCCAGCGTGCTCGTGAGGATCGCCTTCGCCACCTCCAGCAGGTCGAAGATCCGGGGATCGGTCACCGAGTAGCGGACCGTCGACCCCTCCTTGCGGCTCTGCAGCAGGTTCGCACGCCGCAAGATCCCGAGCTGCTGGGACAGGTGCGACGCCTCCAGGCCTACCTCGGGGATCAGCTTTCCCACCGAGCGCTCCCCGTCGCGCAGCAACTCCAGCACCCGGATACGCGCCGGGTGCGCCAGGGTCTTGAAGAAGTCCGCCTTCACCTGGTAGATCGGTCGCGTCATCGGCAGCGACCGTCGATGTCGGGCGGCAAAGTCCGCGAGGCGGTCCGCCGAGCAATCGTGCCCAATCCTGAGGAAGGCATCAACTCGTCAAGTTATCAGCTGGCGTGGGGCACTGCTGCCAGCGAGCCTGCCCGCTCCCTGGGGGGTGCCATTTACAGCACCACGCGCGACCTCTGGATCGCGGTTCGATGCATTGGACGAGCGGCGTCACCTCCAACCCGAGCGGCTACGCCGCGGAGAGCGCCGCAATGATCTGGTCGACCGACGGGGCGACTTCGGTCCCAGCCCCGGTGCAGTAGGTCCGGCAGGCGAAGGCTGGTGGGCCTTCGACGTCGGCGAAGGGGTCGAGACCGTCGAGGAGCAGGGTGGGCGATCCGTGGAAGTGGAGTCTGGGCGTGGACGGTCACTGCCTGGTGATCAAGGTGACAAGAGCCCGGTGACGGGAGACTGTCACGCCGGGATCCGTGGGCCGGGGGGTGAGAGTCCCCCCGGCGACCCGACAGATCCGCCTGGGGTATCGCGAGGCCTGCAGAAGTCCGAGGTGGAGGATATCTCGATCGCCGTCGCGCGAGAGGACGACCGACTTCGCTCACGGCGCGTGGCGGGCCCGGCCGTGGCTCCCACCGGTCGCACCGCTCCAGACGTCCCTCTCCGCCCCGCTCCTCAGCTTACGGCCTGTGCGACAAGTGCGGCTATCCTCGCCTCGTCGGCGACGGTCAGCTCGCGCGCACCTCCCTCTCGCCTTCCTCCGCGCTCTGGGCCTTGGTGCGGTGAGCGGCAGCCTTCTGCTCTCGAAGGCGTTCCTTCATCGCGGCGCGCTCTTCGACGGAGAGACCCTCAGTGACGTCAGCGGCCATCGTGGATGCTCCACACAGGTTCCGCTTCGCGTGCTGCCAGCGCCGTGAACGTGGGGACGGCGAGGAGCGCGGGCGGACGTCAGGCGGGGGTTCGCCTCCCGGTGCAGGTGCGCGTGGGGGGCACCTGCCGCCGCCTGGTTGCGCGCTCGATGCCTCATCTCGAAGAGCCCCGGGAAGCTCAGTGCACGAACACGCCGAACACCTTGACCGCCACCAGGAGCGCCGAAGCGACGAGGTACACGCGGAGCACGAGCAGGCCCGCCCGGCGACTGGTGGACATCGATGGCCGGGCGAGCAGGTGCAGCGGGGGCATCCGCCAGGTGGTCCTGTCCAGCTGTCGCATCTCGGCGAGGCGGTCGGCTCCCCCACTGGCCGTGCGGCGTCGCGCCCGCAGGGCCAGCGGTACGACGACCGCGCCGACACCGCCAGCAGCAGCGAAGAGCACCTCAGTCAGCACCACTGCGTTCACCGAGGTGAACAGTGTCGAGACGACTAGGATCAACGACAGCACCACGAGCACAGCGATGATCGTGTAGTCGATGACGTTCTGCCAGGCAGTGTTCACCCAGGGCCCGAGGACCTCGGTGTCGTTGCAGAGCAGCACCAGGAACACGATGGCTGAGGGGAGCAGGATCCCCGCCAGCACCTGGACGTACTGGGTGAGCGTGCCGAGCAGGTGCGAGCTGCCCACCAGCACGACGGCGGCGGCGAGGAGGATCTGACCGGCGTAGGCGCCGTAGAAGAGGGGGGCAGAGCGTATGGAGCGGTGCAGCGAATGACGCTGGTTGAAGGTGTCCCCGAAGGCGTAGGAGGTGGAGAGCGACACCGCCCCGGCACCCAGGATCGCAGCCACGAGCAGCAGGATGGCTGAGAGCGCGCCTGCGAACGGGCCGAGGGTGGCACGGATGGCGTCGTTGAACCAGCCCGAGTCGACGTAGGTGGCCGAGGGCCCGAAGGCCCTGGTGTGGTTCAAGGCGAACGCAGCGAAGGCGATCATCGCGCCCGCTGCGAGCGTCGTGAGGACGGCGCCCAGGAAGGTCTCGGTGCGCTCGTAGTTGAGCCAGCGCGGGGTGATCCGCTTGTCCAAGATGTTGGACTGCTGGAAGAAGAGCTGCCAGGGCGCGACGGTCGTGCCCACCACGGCGACGATGAGCAGGATCGCCGGGCCGTTCACCCCGCCCTGGACCCCTGGGACCAGTCCCTGGAGGATGGGGCCCGCCGTGGGGTGGGCGAGGAAGAAGCACGGGACGACGACGAGGCTGGCCACCACGGTGAGGAGCATGAAGCGCTCCCAACGGCGGAACTTGCCGGTCGCTGCGAACGCGAACAGCAACACCGCGGCTACTGGGACGCTGTAGTACGGCGAGATGCCGAAGTAGGCGAGCGCGAAGCGGACCCCGATGAACTCGGTGAGCAGCGTCAAGAAGTTCAAGAGGAACAAGTCGCCCACCGAGAACAGGTTCCAGAAGCGTCCGAAGCGCTCCTTGATCAGCCTGGCGTGGCCGACCCCGGTGACGGCTCCGAGGCGGGTCACCATCTCCTGGGCCACGTAGAGCACGACGAAGAGCCCGACGAGCACCCAGAGCAGCGAGGTGCCGTAGTGCTGGCCGGCCTGGGTGTAGGTCTGGACGCCGCCGGCGTCGTTGTCGCCGGTCATGACGATGAGGCCCGGTCCCATGACAGCGGCGAGCGTGAGCAGGCGCTTCCGCCAGGTGCGGCGTGGCGCGTGGTCGTGCATCGAGATGGTCCCCAGGGATCCCTCGATGTCGCCGATGTGCGCGTCGTCGAGGACGGCGGGCGCGAAGTCGAGGGTGCCGTCCTGGCGAGACGCGACGGCGGGTTCGGTCTGGTCCCGACCGAGGGTCCCGTCGCCGGCCGCGGCAGGGCGGCGCGCGGCGCCGGGTGGTGCGAGCAGCTTGAAAGGCATGGAAAGGCTCCTTCTCGAAGGCGCGCAGCAGCGCGCCAGAGGCGATCGAAAGGATCGAAAGCGACGTCGACGGACGTCTGCGGGCAGGCGCGACGGCGCCCACCGAGCCGAGCAGGATCCGCTCTCGTCACGCCGGGCAGGTCGGCCCTCTGGCGGAACGAGCTCAGCCTCCGCCTTCGGTCACCCGGAGGAAGCCGGAGGCGCCAGGTTCGTCAGGCCCGCACGGGGCAAGGAGAGCGCCAGGTACTGGGAGGTTCGGATTGCACCTGGATCACCTCCTCGTTCAGTCCTTCTCGGTCACGAGCCAGAGCAAAGCATAGCCGCGAGGCGCCTGCCGGCCGGCCCGACGGGAACGACGGTCCGGGAGATCGCCTCGTTCGTCTGTCGCCGATGCGATCTGCCGGGCCGGCCGGAGCCCGCGTCTCCAACCGACCAGCGTGCGACGAAGAGCGACGATGACGGCACGAACGTTTCGGCAGGCGCCTCAGCCAACCAGGAGCAAGAGCGGTTCTGGAACGACGTCGCTGGGCCGCTCTGGGTGGCGGCCGAGGAGGAGACCGAGCTCCACGCTGGTCGTTTCGGCGAGGCGGCACTCGCGGTCGGCGTGCGAGGCGTCGCAGGTCCGGTTCCGCCGCGCCGACGCCCAGGTCGCCGATCTCGGGGCCGGATTCTTCGATCTCGTGTTCAGTCGCTACGGGGTGATGTTCTTCGCCGACCCGGTCGAGGCGTTCGCCAACTTCCGCCGGGCGCTGCGTCCCGGCGGGCGGATGGTGTTCGTCTGCTGGCAGGCGCCCTCGGACAACCCGTGGATGGCCGCCGTGAACCGCGGTGCCGCCCGGATCTTCTCGTTGGAGACGCCGTCCTGCGCGCCGGTGGGTTCTCCTCGGTCGGGATCGCCGCGCACGAAGAGAGCTTGCGCCTCGGGGTCGGTCAGCCAGTCGACGACTGGGTCCACCAGCGTCTCTTGATGGGCCCTGCTCGCACGACGTACCTCGAGGCGGGATCCGAACGCCGGCGCGAGGTCGTGGATGCCCGCCCGTGACCGATCGCCGTGCGGCGGCTCCAGGGCGCAAGGCGGACGGGTAGCCTCGGTCCCTGTCTTGTACCGCGGGCCGCCTCTTGGTGGCAGGGTTCGTCGCCCATGAGGGTCAACCGGGGCGCCGACGTGCGCGTGCTGTTCTTCAGACCGGCGGTGAAGCTGGCAGCCAGTGGCATCGAGGCGTACGCCCGAGGGCTACACCGTGCTCAGCTTCTGAACCCTGGCGGACCTGGAGGACCTGGCGGTGTGCGGTCAGTCAGGCGCGTCGAACCGTCTCGACGCCGGCTGGAGGCGGGTCACATCTTGCACGTGCAGCCGTCCCAGAACGCTGCCGGGCGCTTGCGGGCGAGCCCTCGGAGCTCGAGCACGAGCTCGTCTGGGCTCCCGTGCTCAGCCTTGAACAGCACGGTGATCGGGAGGTCGGCGTCGACGGGCGCATAGCGCTCGGCATCTCCGGGCTGCGTGGTGGACGCGCTGAGCAGCGTCAGCGCGCCGTGGCAGCACTGTCGTCGTGTTGATCGCACCCACAAGGTTCCGCCACGCGCCGCCACGTAGTCGCAGACCTCCCTGGCGGCGGTCACCTTCACGAACGCGATCCTACGGTTCGGCCGTCGCCGGGTGCCCGGCGGCGCCCAGGGCGGCACACGCCCTGCATCGGTTGCCGGTAAAGCGAGTGGTTAGCATCGCCCGGATGGCGACGCAGGCCGCGGTGGGGATCATCCACACCGAGGAGCTCACGAAGATCTACCCGCAGGCCGATTTTGCCGCGGTCGACCACCTGGACCTCGACGTGAGAGCTGGTGAGATCTTCGGCCTCCTCGGACCGAACGGCGCCGGGAAGACCACCACGGCCGGCATCCTCACGACGAGGGTCGTGCCGACCTCGGGTCGGGCGACCGTCGGGGGGGTAGACGTGGCTGCGCACCCAGCGCTCGCGAAGCAGCTGAGCGGGATCGTCTCGCAGCAGAACACGCTGGACCGCCAGCTCACCGTATGGGAGAACCTCTACTTCCACGGCCGGCTGTTCGGCGTGGGCGCCGCGCCCTCCCGGCGCATCGCCACCGACCTCCTCGAGCAATTCCAGCTCGAGAAGTGGGCCAAAGCCTCGGTCTTCGCGCTCTCCGGAGGGATGGCGCAGAGGTTGATGGTGGCGCGGGCGATCTTCCACCGGCCCGCGGTGCTGTTCCTCGACGAACCGACGGCCGGGCTCGACCCTCAGAGCCGCCTCGCGCTCTGGGAGATCCTCGAGAGGCTGAACGAGCAGGGCCAGACCATCCTCCTCACCACCCACTACATGGAGGAGGCTGACAGCCTCTGCGACCGCGTCGCCATCATGGACCACGGACGGATCCTCGCTCTCGACACGCCGGCCGCCTTGAAGCGCGGGATCGGCGCGGACACCGTCGTCACGGTGCGCTCGGCCGGCGACCTCGCCGTGCTCGGGGACCTGCTCACCCGGGACGTCGCGGGGGTCACCCGAACGCGCATCTCCGACGGGATGCTCCAGCTGCACGTGCGCGGCGAGCACCGGCTGATCCCCGAGATCGTCCTCGCAGCCGATCGGCACGGCTTCGACCTCCTGGACCTGTCGGTCGCGGAGCCCAGCCTCGAGACCGTGTTCATCTCGCTCACCGGAAGGGAGCTACGCGACTGATGGCAGTCAAGACGCCGGCCGCCTCGCCTACACCAGCCGCTGCGCTGGGTGCCGACGGGGCCATCTCCGTCCACCTCCGGCCGGTCGTCGCCGCCAGCTACACCGCCCTCGGTGCACTGCTGCTCCGCGACCTCCTCGTGCTCTGGAGGGACAAGTGGATCTTCGTGCTCCGCACGATCGTCCAGCCGTTCCTCTTGTGCTTCGTCTTCCTCTACGTCTTCCCGAAGATCGGTCAGGGCATCGGGGGAAGGGGCGCCGCAGCCGAGTCGGCCTTCGCCACGATCCTCGTCCCGGGCGTCGCAGGCATCTCGATCATGTTCCAGGGGGTCCAGTCGATCGCCCTCAACATGGCCCAGGAGTTCGGTTTCACGCGAGAGATCGAGGACAGGGTGCAGGCGCCCTGCCCGATCTGGCTCGTCGCGATCGCGAAGGTGCTCTCCGGCGCAGCGCAGGGCGTCCTTTCCGCCGCCATCGTGCTGCCCATCGCAGACGTCGTTCACGCCGCCGGGGTCCACGCCCATCTCGACCTGCACTGGTGGATCGTGCTCACGCTCGTGCCGCTGGCCTGCATCGCGATGGCGAGCCTGGGCCTCGTCCTCGGGACCAGCTTCCAGCCACGCAACATCGGTCTCATGTTCGGGTTCATCATCCTGCCGATCACGTTCCTCGGCGGCACCTACTACTCCTGGACGACGCTGGCGCCGGTCAAGATCGGCGGCTTCCACTGGCTCCAGACGCTGGTGCTGCTCAATCCCCTGATCTACGTGAACGAGGGCATGCGCGCCGCGTTCACCTCGTTCCCGCACATGCACCTCTACGTGATCTACCCGGTCCTGGCCGGCTTCGCAGCGCTCCTCCTCGCGGTCGGACTCCGGAACTTCCGCCGGCGCGTCCTCAGCTGACCCGTGCCGGCTGCGCCCTCTCGCCCGGTGTCGCCTGCGGCGTCCCCGCTGCCCGGCGCCGGGGTGAGGGTCGCTCTCAGGCCCCGGGGAGGCCGAGGATCACCGCAGCACCGCCCCGCCGTCGACCACGAGCGTGTGGCCCGTCACCCACGCCGCCTGGTCGGACACCAGCCAGAGGGCAGCGCCGGCGATGTCCAGGGGCATCCCGAGCCGGCGAAGGGGTAGCGCCTGGGCGACGGCGTCACCGTGGCTGTCGACCAGCACCCGGGCGAAGTCGGTGCGGACCAGGCCGGGCGCCAAGGCGTTGACCCGCACACCGGGGCCGAGCTCGGCGGCGAGGACGTGGGTCTGGTGGATCAGGGCGGCTTTCGACACGTCGTAGGCGCCGATGCCGCCCTCGGCCCGCAGGCCGCCAATCGAAGAGACGTTGACGACGGCGCCGCCGTTGGAACCCATCCACGCCCGCCACGCCGCCTGGGTCCAGACAAGCGGGCCACGGACGTTGACCTGCCACACCTTGTCCAGCCTCGGTAGGTCGATCTCCACCAGCGGACCGAAGTACGGGTTGGTGCCCGCGTTGTTGACGAGGATGTCCAGCCTGCCGAAGCGCTCGACCGTGGCGGACACGCACGCCCCGGCGGCGTCGGGGTCGCCGGCGTTCGCCGGGAACGTCGCCACCTCTCCGCCGATGGCGGCGGCCGCCTCGTCGAGGGGAACCGGCTTGCGGGCGGACAGCATCACCGCCGCCCCGGCGCCGGCAAGGGTGGCGGCGATCGCCCGGCCGATGCCCCGGGACGCGCCGGTCACCAGGGCGACCCGCCCGGTCAGGTCGATGCTCGCGGATGCAGCTTCGGTCACCCCCGGCACGGTAGCCGCCACCCCGGTACCCTGCCGGGACGCCATGGATCCCGCCGTCGCCGCCGCCGCCTTCGGGCTGGCCGCTCTCGGGGAGCTCCCGGACAAGACGATGTTCGCCTCTCTCCTCATGGCCACCCGGGGGCGCCCGCTGGCCGTCTGGTGCGGCGCCGCCGCCGCCTTCGTCGTGCACGTCGCCATCGCCGTCGCCGTCGGCGCCGCTGCCGTCGCCCTCGTCCCCCGCCGGGTGCTGGACATCGCGGCCGGCGCCGTCCTGCTCGGCTTCGGGGCCTGGGCATGGCTCGCCCGTCGAGCCGCGCCGGACGACGACGAGGAGCTCACCGCCCGCCCCGGGCACCACGTCGCCCTGCGCGCCGCCGGCGTGATCTTCGTCGCCGAGTGGGGTGACCTCACCCAGCTGTTGACCGCCGACCTCGCCGCCCGGTCCCACCGCCCTTTCTCCGTCGCCGTCGGTGCCGTCGCCGCCCTCTGGCTCGTCGCCGCCCTCGCCGTGGTCAGCGGCTCCCGACTGCTCAGCCGCCTGTCGGTCCGCACGCTACGGACGGTCACGGCGGTCGTGCTCAGCGCTCTCGGCGCCTTGGCGGTCATCGGGGCGGTCACCCGGGGCTGAAGCGGGTGCGGCCGTGCCCATCACCGGCCCTTCGATGGGAAAGAATGGAGCCATGGTTGATCTCTCCGCGCCCAGCCTCGCTGACGCGCCGGCGGAGGTGGTGGCGCCACTCGAACCTCACGTGATCGTGCTGTTCGGGGCGACCGGCGACCTCGCCCGCCGCAAGCTCCTCCCCGGCGTCCTGCACCTCGCCGAGGCGGGGCTCCTGCCCGAGTACCGGCTGGTGGGCGTAGCGACCGACGACCTCGACGACGAAGCCTTCAGGGACCTGGTGCGCCACGCCTGCGAGGAGTTCGCCCGCACGGATGTGCCCGACTCGACATGCAGCGACTTCGGCAAGCACCTGTCGTACGTGCCCGTCCCCGCCGGCGCCGGCACCCTCCACGACGCCGTCACCGCCCTCGAGGAGGAGCTCGGCGGCCAGCCCCGGCGCCTGCACTACCTGTCGATCCCCCCCAACGCGGCCGGGTCCGTCACCCGGATGATCGCCGCCGCCGACCTCGTCCAACGATCCCGGATCATCATGGAGAAGCCCTTCGGCACGGACCTCGCCAGCGCGCGGACCTTGAACGCCACCGTCCACGGGATCTTCCGCGAGGACCAGGTCTTTCGGATAGACCACTTCCTCGGCAAGGAGGCGGCGCAGAACATCCTCGCCTTCCGATTCGCCAACGGCCTCTTCGAGCCCATCTGGAACCGGGACCACATCGACCACGTCCAGATCGACGTCCCCGAGACCCTGTCGGTGGCCGACCGCGCCGTCTTCTACGAGGAGACCGGGGCGTTCCGGGACATGGTCGTCACCCACCTGTTCCAGATCCTCGCCTTCATGGCGATGGAGCCGCCCACCGCCCTCGAGCCCCGGGCCATCAGTGAGGAGAAGAACAAGGTCTTCCGGTCGATGCGACCGCTCGACCCGGGCCACGTCGTCCGCGGGCAGTACGAGGGCTACCGGCACACCCCCGGCGTCGACGCGCGCTCGCAGACCGAGACGTTCGTCGCCCTGCGCGTCGACATCGACAACTGGCGGTGGGCGGGCGTCCCGTTCTTCCTGCGCACCGGCAAGCAGCTGGCGGAGGGCGCCCGGATCATCTCGATCGCCTTCCGCGAGCCGCCCAAGAGCATGTTCCCGGTCAACTCCGGCGTCGGCACCCAGGGCCCCGACCACCTGACATTCGACCTCGCCGACTCGTCCAAGCTTTCGCTGTCGTTCTACGGCAAGCGCCCCGGCCCCGGCATGAAGCTCGACAAGCTGAGCCTGCAGTTCGCCCTCCACGAGACGGGCCGGGAGGCTGTCGTGCTCGAGACCTAGGAGCGGCTCAGCCACGACGCGATGGTCGGCGACCACACCTTGTTCAACACGGCGGAGGGCATCGAGCGCCTATGGGAGATCTCCCAACCCCTCCTCGAGCACCCCCCGCAGGTGCTGCCGTACTGGTCGGGCAGCTGGGGACCGGCGACCGTCGACGAGCTCATCGCCCCCCGGGAGTGGCGCCTTCCCTTCCGGCGGGGCTGGCGCAGCGCCGACACCTGAGTCCAAGAGGGCCGCTCGAGAGTGACCAAGGTCCCTATCGCCCAGCTGGTGAGGCCGACGAACAACTACCTACTGCGTGTTGGATAGGGACCTTCGGCCCTGCCGGGCCCCGGGTGGATCCTCCCAGGATGGCTCGGAGGAGGTGCGGAGAGATGACCGCAGAGGAGGCACTGGTGACGGTGGTGGCTGAGTGGGCCCGAGGCGAGGCGCCTTGCGACCCGGGTGCCGCGGGGCACGCCGTGGCGATCGTCGTCGACTGCTACCGGAGTGGCAGGTCTGTGAACGAAGCCTGCGAAGCGGCTCGGGCGTTCGTCGGGAGCTGGACGCGCCACCCGGCGCACCCGAGGGCCGCCGCTCGGATGTCCTTGGAGCTGGCGTCGTGACCCTCGTCGCCGCTGCGGTCGTTACTGATGCCGAGGAGGGTCACGGCTGGTCGACGGGAGCGGCTGTCGGGCGTGGTGAGGGACTGGCGAACCTGGTCTCCCGGCTCAAGGCGGTCGCCAGCGAACTGACGACGGGCCTGCCCGAGCTCGCCGACGGCTCCTCGTGGGTCCAACTCGACGCGGCTCTGCGTGCCCTGTACGGCGCGCTGGCGGCCCTCCGGACGCTCGACGGGCCCGCGCCAGCGTCCCGACTGGCTGCTTCGCCGGCCGGCTTCGTCTCCGAACCTCCCCTGCCTGTCAGGTTGTGACTTTTGGCCCCACCGATCGAGCAGCTGGCGCTGTTGGTCTTGAACAGAGGGAGAAATCCAACGATCAAGGAGGTAGCCATGTTGATGCGATTCGATCCCTTTCACGAGTTCGACCGGCTCTTCGAGCAGGCGCGCGACGCGAGGGGGAGCAGGACGATGCCGCTTGACGCTTACCGCAAGGGTGAGACATTCCACGTCGAGGTTGACCTGCCGGGCGTGAGGCCTGACTCGATCGAGGTGACGGTGGAGAAGAATGTGCTCACCGTGAAAGCCGAGCGGCACTGGAGCGACGAGGGCACCGAGACCGTCGTGTGCGAGCGGCCACAGGGGACCTTCACCCGTCAGCTGTTCCTGGGCGACGGCCTCGACACCGCCAACGTTCAGGCGTCTTACGAGAACGGGGTCCTGCGCCTGCGGGTACCGGTCGCCGAGGAGGCCAAGCCCCGCCGGATCGAGGTGAGCGCTTCGCCCAAGGCGGAGGCCATCACGACCGTCAGCGCCGCTTGATCCCCCATGTTCCTCCCACGGCCGGCGGCAGCTGCCGCCGGCCGTGTCGTGCACGAAAACGGCTCCCACGCCGATGTGCGCCACCGTCAGGTCCGGAGGGACCTTCGGCCCTAGCCGCCTCGGGAGCACGGATGCAGGCTGAAGCCCAGATGGCCTCGACAAGAGCCCAGATAGCCTTGACAAGTCAATCCTGAAGGAGAAGGAGGGATCCCGGCAATGAAAGCGTTCGTCTACCACGGTGTTCGTCCCGGGGTGGTGGAGCCGCGCCTGGCCGAGCTGGCCGAGGCGCTCCGCTGCTCGGTGGACGCCCAGGGCGCGGTCCCTGCTGGCGTGGCGGGCCACCTCAGGTCCGACAACGGCTGGGGCGGCCGCCTCATCGACGTGCTCGAGGTGATCACCGAGAACCCCGAGACCATGGGGTACCTGGCCGGCGGCCGGCGGCCCGGAGAAGTGCTCACCTGGCTCCAGCCGTGGGCCGATTCGCCGCTGTCCGTAGAGGAGATCCGCCTGGTCGTCTCCTGCGGGGGCTGGGACCCCGAGCCCTTCGTCGTCCTGTCCCGCGCCGGGCTCCTCGAGAGCTTCCTGCTCCAGGCCGACGGCTCGCCGCGGCGCATCCTGGGCGAGCTGGCCGGGGGGTGGGCGAGCGACCAGCTCGCCCTGGCCGACGACGAGCAGGTCCTGCGCCGGGTCTGCCAGCTCCTCTGATCTGAAGACGACGTCTCCTCACCCCCACTGCAGGGCTGACCGCCCCGATGGGGGGCGGCGGTGTCCAAACCGGACGACTACCGCAAGCGAGCCTCCCGGCTCCGAGCTGGTCACCGCAGGGCCGAAGCGCCCAACTTCCCGACCGCTGCGTAGGCGCCCCCGACTCTTTGCCTGCTGGTAGGAGGGGAGCCCTCTGGCATTGGGCCTAATGCCCCTACCGCCCGCCGAAGCTGGTACGTATGGTGGGAACGACTCTTGGAAGCAAAGACTCGTGGAAGCAAAGACTGTTGGAAGCGGAGACGAAAAGAAGGACATGATGCGAAGCAAGGTATTCGACGTGCCACACCACCCCGTGCCAAACGACCCCGTGCCACACGACCCCGTGCCACACCGGATCGTCATACTTGGCGCTGGAACAGGAGGAACGCTGGTCGCAAACCGCCTGCGGCGCCTGTACCAGCGAGACGAGGCGTTGATCACCGTCGTCGACCAAGACGATCGCCACGTCTACCAACCAGGCCTGCTCTTCGTCCCGTTCGGCCTCACGCATCCAGAGGACATCGTCCGGCCGCGGCATCGCCAGCTGGGTGGCGGCATCGACTTCCGCCAGGTCCCGATCGAGAGTCTCGACTTGGACGCAAGCATCGTTCATCTGGGCGACGGGACCTCGCTCGGCTACGACGTCCTGGTCATAGCGACCGGCTCGCGGCTTCAGCCCGAGGAAACCGACGGCCTCACCGGGGCGGGATGGATGGAACGCGTCTTCACCTTCTACTCACCAGAGGGGGCTGCCGCTCTCGGAGCGGCCCTCGCTCGCTTCGATCGGGGAAGGCTGGTCGTGAACATCGTCGACCTGCCGATCAAGTGCCCGGTCGCGCCCCTCGAGTTCTGCTTCCTCGCTGACTGGTACTTCCACGAGCGCGGGATACGAGACCAGGTGCAAATCAGCTTCGTCACCCCCCTCGATGGGGCGTTCACCAAGCCCGTCGCCTCGAAAGCGCTCGCGACAATGCTGGCGGAGAAGGACATCGACCTCGTGACCGAGTTCAATACGGGCAAAGTCGACGGTGCTAATGGCAAGCTCATCTCCTACGACGACCGCGAGGTTCCCTTCGACCTCGCGGTCATCGTGCCACTGCATGGGGGGGCTTCCTATCTCACCAGCGCGGCCGGCCTGGTGGACGAGCTCGGCTTCGTGCTGACCGACGAGCATACGCTGCAATCCGAGGCCAGACCCAACGTGTTCGCGATCGGGGATGCCGCTGGCGTGCCCATCTCCAAGGCGGGCTCCGTCACCCACTTCGAGGGCGAGGCGCTGGTCGAGAACGTCCGGCGCTTCCTCGAGGGCATGCCTCTAGATGCCTCTTACGACGGTCACGCCAACTGTTTCATCGAGACAGGGTTCTCCAATGCCCTCCTGATCGACTTCAGCTACGACGTCGAGCCACTCCAAGGTCACTACCCATCGAGCCTCGGGCTGCCTTTGCTCAAGGAATCTCACCTGAACCATTTGGGCAAGCTGATGTTCCAATGGTTCTACTGGCACATCCTGCTGCCGGGGCGGCAGGTCCCCGGCGTGAGCTCAGCCATGCCGCGGGCGGGCAAGAAGGACCTGCCCCCGCCGGCGGTGCAGGGAGCAACGAAGCAAGGCGTCGCGACCGTGGACCGCGGGTGAAGGGAGAGGTGATGCCGGAGAGAAACATCACAGGGACGACGGTAGAGGTAGGTGAGGACGGGTTCTTCCTCCATCCTGAGCAGTGGAAGGAGGAGATGGTGCCCGAGCTCGCAACAGAGCAGGGGATCGACCCGCTGACCGACCGGCACTGGCAGGTCATCCGCTTCATGCGCAAGCAGTACCTGGACAAGGGCGAGGGCCCGTCGGTCCGCGTCCTCGGGAAGACCTCGGGTGTGCCCATAAAGGAGCTGTACCAGCTGTTCCCGAAGGGACCGGCGAAGACTGCCGCCAAGCTGGCCGGTATTCCCAAACCTCGTGGGTGCATCTGAGGTCCGGTCACGCTGATGGGCACACTGATGGGCGCACGCTGCCGCTCTTCTGGATGGACCTGTGGACAGGGCTCTTGCCAGCACATTCGTTCATGAGGACGCAGATAATGAGGAGACAGATATGAGTGAGCAAATCGAGAAGGTTTCTATCATTATCTCCAAGGGATCGCTGGATGGGATCTATCCGGGACTGATAATGGCGAACGGAGCAAGGGCAGAGGGGATCGAGGCGAACCTCTTCTTCACCTTCTTCGGGCTGGATGCGATCCACAAGAAGCGGCATGAGAATATCAAGCTGGCATCGGTCGGAAACCCTGGTCTTCACCTCGCCAGCTGGCTCGGGGGATTCCCCGGCGTCTCGAGCTTGATGACACACTACATGGAGCGCCACATGGAGGAGCTGGACATTCCCGCGCTGCCCGAGTTCATCGAGATGATCGCAGACAGCGGGACGCCACTGTACGCCTGCAAGGCGTCCGTCGACCTCTTCGGTATGAAGCAGGATGACTTCATCGAGCAGGTCGAGGATATCATCACAGTGGGTGAGTTCTATGAGAAGGCTGGTGGTGGCCAGATCATCTTCACGTGATCGAGCCGGACTGGCCCTCATCTCACCGTGCAGGAATGGACGAATGGACTGTCGTCCGCCAGGCCGCCCACAGCGCCCTGCGCCCAGGTGCTGACGTGGACCTCGACGCTGTTCGGCCAGGATGAGCTCGGCCCGTGTACGTGGATCGCCCATCGCCGCCGAGCTCAGCGCGCCTGGATCCAGGGCCACCGCATCCGGGACTCCCCGGGGCCTCAGCTGGCGGCGCTGTGGCGCCTGGCCACTGGCGCACCTCCTGCATCATGTCCCCGGACACCGGGCCGTAGGAACGGTCCTGATCCGCGCGCCACTCACGTAGCCACCGGCCATGCTGGAATCCTTCCACCGGTGAGACTGTCCGAACGTTGTGTGCCGCAGCCTTCACCCATGGATGGACGCATCGAGCACGCGGTCCGCAACGCCATCCGCTATGCGGTCACGACGGCGACGGCGAGGCCGTCGTAGCCCTTTCGCCCGACGGTCTGCACGGCGCTGGCCCGCACGCCGGCGTCCGATCCCATCGCCTCCAAGACGGCCCGAGAGCCGATGACCGCCGGGTCGGTCGAGTTGCCGTCGGCGATCGCCCCGCCGCGCACGACATTGTCGACGACGATCACGCTTCCCGGGCGGGTCAGCTGCCGGGCCCGGGCGTAGTACAAGGCGTTGGACGGCTTGTCGGCGTCGATGAACACGAGGTCGAACGGCTCCTCCCCCGCCGCCACCATCGCCTCCAGGCTGGTCGCCGCCGGACCGACGCGGATCTCCACGAGCCCGGCCAGCCCGGCGCGGCGGAGGTTGGCGCCGGCCACATCGGCGTGGCGCGGCTCGATCTCCAGGCTGACCAGGCGGCCGCTGGCCGGGAGGGCACGGGCCAGCCACATCGTGCTGTAGCCGCCGAGCGTCCCGACCTCGAGGGCCCGGCGGGCGCCCACGGCGAGAGCCAGGACCTGGAGGAGGGCCCCCTGGGCGGGAGACACGTCGATGGGCGGCAGGCCCGCCGCCCGGGCATCGGCGAGGGCGGCGTCGAGCTCCGGGTCCGCTGGCAGCAGGACGGCCTCGAGGTGCTCGTCGACGGCGGTCCAGCTGGCGTCCGGCACAGGCAGCATCATCGTGACCTCAACGGGGCTCCCGGCGCAGCTCCGGGGGCAGCCAGTAGTCGGGGGGCAGCTCCACCCGCCCGGTCAGGGCGTCTACGACGGCGAGGACATCGGCGGCGGCGCCGACATCGTGGACCCGGAAGATGTTACCGGGAACCACCGCCGCCAGCGCGACGGCGGCGAGCGTACCGGCGTCACGCCCGAGGGGGCGGCGCTGGAGGATGGCCCCGAGGAAGTCCTTGCGCGAGAGGGGCAGCAGCAGCGGGCGGCCGAGATCGCGCAGCTCGTCGACCCGCCGTAGCAACGCCACGGTCTGGGCCGGCGTCTTCGCCAGGTCGGGGCCGGGGTCGAGGACGATCGCCTCCGGGTCGACCCCCATCGCGACGGCTTGGTCGAGCTTCGCCCGTAACGCCCGGTGCACGGACTCGACGATGTCGTCGTAGCGGACCGGGGCGGCCAGCAGCTCCTTGGGCCGGCCGTCCATGTGGGCGATCACGAGGGAGGCACCGGCCCGCGCGCACACCGACGCCATCTCGGGGTGCAGCAGCCCGCTGACGTCGTTTACGAGGTGGGCGCCGGCGGCGAGGGCCGCCTCGGCGACCGGCGGCTTGTAGGTGTCGACACTGATCCAAACCTCCGGCCAGCGCCTCACCACCCCCTCGATCACCGGCACGACGAGGCCGATCTCGGCCTCGGGCGCGAGCTCGGGCTCCCCCCGTATGAGGGACTGGCCGCCGACGTCGACGATCGCCGCACCCTGGGCGACGAGCCGACCGGCCAGGGCCACGCGATCCTCGACGGTCCGGTACCGGCCGCCGTCGGAGAAGGAGTCGAGGCTGGCGTTGACCACCCCCATGAGCAGCGAGGAGCGCACCTCCACGGTCGCCCCGGCGATCCGCAGCGTAGGGGCGTCAGCGGGCGCCATCCCACGGAGGCTACCCGGGCCCCGCCGTCCCTCATACGAGCTGGCAGGGCCGGTGGTTCGCCTGCCACTCGCTCCGGGTGCACATCCGGGATCTCGGGGCCGGTGTCGGGACGTCGCCCGACGTCTGAGCCACGGTGCGGCCCTGGATGGGTCCGTAGCGACGGGTCGAGCGGCTTCCCGCCTCGAGGGACTCGGCGAAGGCGGGGTAGAGGTGCTTGAACGCCTGGCGGGCGAAGGTCCAGGTGTGGTGGCCGGGCGCCCACCAGGTGTGGACGTCGATGCCGGCGCGCGCCGCATCCCGCGCCAGGATGGGCTCGATGAGGTGATGGCCCTTGTCCTGCAGACCGGCGGCGAACCACCCTTCCAGATGGGGATAGCGGTGCCTGGCCATGAGCAGCCTCGGGTTCCAGGCTCCCTCGCGGGCCACGCTGCCGTCGAAGAGGACCGGCAGGGTGAGGCGGCCATTGGTCCCGAAGTCGGGAGCGGCGTCGCCGGCGATGTCGATGAACCGGCCGAAGAGGCCGTGGTCCTTCAACGCGAGCACGAGCGCGCAGGTCCCTCCCTCGGAGAACCCTGCCAATCCCCAGCGTTGCGGCTCCTCGTGGATCCCGAGGACCCGTACGATCCAAGCGGGCACCGCCTCGGTGAGGTACCGGAAGGCCGGGCCCTCACGGCTGTCGAGGCACTCGGTGTCGTGATTGGGCAGGCCGTTCTCGTCCACCATCACGACGACGGGCGCCTCGCCGCCATGGCGGCGGGCCCAGGCCGCCGAGGCGCCGACCGCCCCGCCGGCGCGCGCCCAGTCGACGGCCCGGCCGGGGGTGCCCGTCAAGGTGACGATCACCGGCAGGTTGGCATGATCCACCCGGTTGAAGTCCGGGGGCAGCCACACGTAGGAATCCGACGGCCGGAACCCCACGCTCCGGCCGGGGATCAGGACCGGACCGAACTCCCCGCTCGGTGGCAGGCCCCGCCGGCCGCTGATGTCGGCGGCGAGCTTCCGCTCGGACACCTGCCCGGGCAGTGGGTGCCCGAGGAGTGCCCCTACGCTCGGCCAGTACCCGTAGAAGGAGTCGATGACCAGGAACACCGCCAGCACGGCGGCGGGGCCGGCGAGGACCCGCGTGGTGCGCAGCGCGAAGCCGCCATGCCGCAGGCCGGTGACCGCTGCTCCGAGGGCGAAGAGGGCCAGGGCGCTGAGCACCAGGAAGCTCGCCGGGTACGGCGCGCCACCCGTCAGCCCGGACGCCCGGACCCACGCCCACAAGGCCGTCACCACCACCGCCACCACAACCGCCAGCACCGGCGCCGTCGAACACCACCATCGAGCCGGCCGGGTAGCGAGGCTGACCGCGACGCCCACGCCGGCCACGGCCACCACCACCCACAGGGCGGGTCCGCGGTCGACGACCACCGGATCGAGGATCCCGGCCAGGGCCAGGCTCCCGACCACAGCTACGCCTACCAGCAGGACCACCGCACCCGGCCACCCCGACACCATCCGGGCGATGCGGAGGGTGAGGCTGTCGCCGCCCGAGGAGTGGCGGCCGGCGCGCGACAGCCGGTCCGGTCCGGGATGGTCAGCCGGGGTTGCTCCGCCACCCCGGCGGTCCCCGCGTGAGGCGCGGCGGTCAGCGTCCGGAGGCCGGCCCATCGCGTCCCCGGGCACGTGAGAACCCCTCGATTGCTGCTGGCTCACCGGAGCGCAGCCTCGCGCCCTCGGGGTGCGGATGCCACGCGCCCGGCTCACCCACCACACGGCTGTGCCGGCACCGGCCCGGTGCTCCTCCGCCGCCGGCTGCGGTGCCGGTGTTACCCGAAGGCTACCCGCTGTTGCCGGAGCTGCCCGACACGCGGAGGGGGGTGCCTGCGGTGATCTCCACGAGCTGCTCGAAGGTGGTGGCGAACACGGAGTGAGGGGTACCAGCCGCCGCCCAGACAGTGGGGTAGCGGGCGAGGTCCTCGTCCACGATCGTCCGCAGCGGCGCTGGGTGGCCGACGGGAGCGACGCCGCCGATTGCCTGGCCGGTCGCGGCCCGGACCTCGTCGGGGGTCGCCCGGCGCATGCCGCTGATGCCCGTCAGCCGCCCCACCAACGCCAGGTCCACCCGGTGGGAACCGCTCGTGAGCACGAGCACCGGGCCGTCGTCGGCTGCGAACACCAGGCTGCTGGCGATGGCACCCACCTCGCAGCCGACGGCGGC
Source organism: Acidimicrobiaceae bacterium (assembly GCA_027320105.1). Taxonomy (GTDB): domain Bacteria; phylum Actinomycetota; class Acidimicrobiia; order Acidimicrobiales; family Palsa-688; genus JAKAQB01. Next base: position 19,703 of record DAHVMA010000006.1, read on the forward strand.
GGCGGCCTCGGCGGCGGTGCGGGTGGATGCCTCCAGCTGGCGCACCTGCGCGCCCGGGGCGGCGACGGCGAGCACTTCGGCGACGGCCGCTACCCGTGGGTGGAGCTCGTGGGCGGTCACGCCCGCCGAGTCTACGACCCGGCGCCCGACCCCCGACCTGTCGTGCTCAGCGCCCGACGCGGATGAGCTTCTTGTTGACGAACTCGTCCATCCCGTACCGCCCGAGCTCCCGGCCGAACCCGGACCGCTTGACACCACCGAACGGCAGCTCAGCCCCGTCGGCGCCGACGATGTTCACGTAGACCATGCCTGCTTCGATCCGGTCCGCGACCCGCTTTGCCTGCTCGGGGTCGGTCGTCACCAGGTAGGAGCCGAGCCCGAAGGGCGTTGCATTGGCGAGCTCGACTGCCTCGTCCTCGGAGCCGACCCGGTAGACCTGCGCTACCGGGCCGAAGAACTCCTCGCGGTAGGCCTCGTTGTCGGGTCCGATGTCGACGAGCACCGTGGGCTCGAAGAAGTTGCCGGTGCGCGCACCGCCCGTGACGATCCGCCCCCCCTGTGCGACCGCTCGCGCGACCTGGTCCTCGAGCCGGTCGGCAGCGACCTTCGACGACAAGGGGCCGATCGTGGTGTCGGGCGAGCGGGGATCTCCGGGACGCACCGCAGCGATGGCGGCGGTGAACTTCGCGAGGAAGGCGTCGTAGAGCTCGTCCGCGACGATGAAGCGCTTGGCGGCGTTGCAGCTCTGGCCCGTGTTGTCGAGGCGGGCGGCGACCGCGTCCTGCACGGTCCTGTCGAGGTCGTGGGTGCTGAGAAGGATGAGCGGGTCCGAGCCGCCGAGCTCGAGGACCACCTTCTTCAGGTTGCGACCG
>DAHVMA010000067.1:0-2836 GCA_027320105.1 Acidimicrobiaceae bacterium
TGCAGTTCATGCTCATGATCTGGTTCCAGGGCATCTGGCTGCCCCAGCACGGCTACAGCTTCGTCGACACCCCCCTGTGGGCGGGGATCTACATGATCCCCTGGATGCTCGGCTTCGGCGTCGCCGGGCCGATCTCCGGCAAGCTGTCGGACCGCTACGGCGCCCGGCCCTTCGCCACCGCCGGCATGCTGCTCTCCGCCGCGATGTACGCAGCGATGATGGCCTTCCCCCCCAACTTCGCCTACTGGCCCTTCGCCGCCGTGATGTTCGTCTCGGGCATCGCCATGGGGCTCTTCGCCTCGCCGAATGATGCGAGCTGGCCGGCTTGGTCACCGCCGAGCTCGCCCGGGCCAGGGTGGCCGGCGACTTCACTCGCCGCAGCGGCGAGGTGGCCGCCGAGCTCGAGTGTATGGCGGAAGCCTGTGGTGCCGACCTCCTCATCGTCGGCCGCTCCACCCATCCCCACCTGCACCTCGGCGGCGTCCGCGCCAGCTGCTCGCCCGGGGCCGCATCCCCGTGCTCGTGATCCCATAGCCACCGCCGCAGCGACGGCGAACCGCCCGACGCCCGACCGGGCCCCTGGAACAGCGGGCGGGCGGTCGTGGTCTGTTGGCCCGCGCTCTCAGCCAGCCTCGCCGCTCCGGGGCCAAACGCCGCCAGCACCAAGACGATCTCGGCGTCGTCGACGCCGAGCTGACCAAGGCAGAAGAAGCCATCGAACGGCACTTCCTCGCCTTCGAAGCCGGCACCCTCACCGAGACCACCTGCGCACAAGCGCGTCGAGACCCTCGCAGCAAAGATCGCCACCCTCCAAGCCCGCCGCACCCAACTGGCCACCCTGCTCGAAGAAGAACAAGAGCCCCACATCAGCGAAGAGCACCTCCACCAGCTCCGCCGACACGTGACCGAAACCATCGAGCACGGCGAGCCCGAAGCCCAAGAGGGCCTCCTCCAAGCCCTCGTCGCCCGCATCGAGGTCGAGAGCCGATCCGCGGTACGCCCCTACTTCCGGATGCCGCTCGACGACACACACCCGACGGCGTCGAACCCCTCCACCAACGGAAAGGTTCGACCACCGTCAGGGTCGGCGCCCCCGGCAGGACTCGAACCTGCATCTGCTCTTTAGGAGAGAGCTGCTCTATCCCTTAAGCGACGGGGGCGTGCCGGCGGGGGCTGGAGCGACCAAGGCTATCGTTGGCACAAGGGGTTCGTAGATCGTCCCTCCAGGAAGCAACTTCTCGCGTGACGATGCTGGATATCTGGCTCCGGTCATCGCCCGGGCCGGGTTGCGGCGCCGGTGAAGCCGTAGTCGGGCGGGGGGAGAAGAGCGGGAGGCCTTTCTCTTGAGCTATGCGTCGTCTTCGTCGTCGTCTTGGGCGTCCCACGCCGTGTTGCGTTCCTCGACGCGCTCCCGCCAATGCTCGGCCGCTTCTCGCGTCGGGTACGGCCCCATCCGGTCCTGACGCCGGCACTCCGTCCGCTTCTCGACCCTGCCGTGCTTGAAGCAGTAGAACCACTCGCCGTGGGGGTCGCCGAGATCGCTCATCCCGGCGAGCCTAGAGCCCGCACCGAACGCCGATCACGGCGTCGCCGTCGCCCGGGTCAGCCGGCTGCCCGTTCGGCGGCGAGCGCCTGGCGGATCTCGTTGACCACCCGCGCGCCGTCACCGACCACGTCCCGCCAGCTGTAGACGAGAAGGATCTTGCCCTCGAGGCGGAGGCGGTTACGCCGACGTTCGTCCCCCGCCTTCTGTTCTGGCGAATGGTGGTAGGCGTAGCCGTCCACCTCGACGAACAGGATCGGGCTCAGCTGGAAGTCGATGCGGTAGCACCCGTCGGGGCCGGCCTCGACCTCGACGCTCACTGGACGCAGGCGCGCCGACGCGAGGAGGCGGAGGAACCTGCCTTCGAGGACGCTCGCCGGCGGAGCGGAGACGAACCCACGCCGCCGTAGCGCAGCCAGGAGCCTCGCTGCGCCGGAACGGCCCCGCCCCCCAGTCGCGTCGATGTGGGCTTCCAGCGCCCCTACGCTGACCAGCGCGCTGGACAGCCCCCGGTCGATTGCCTCGTCCAGCTCGGAGGGTGCGACGACCAGGGCGAGATCCTCGAGCGTCCTCATGGGATCGGTGCACGGCAAGCCGGCGCGCAGGACGGGGTGGTCGCACATGCAACGAGAACGGTGGACGGCGACGCCTGGCAGGCGCGTGCTCGCCCCGACAGGCACGGTGACCGCCGGCATCCCCGGCGACGGGACGAGCCTCCACATCCAGGCGGCGGAGCCGTGGGACACGACCGCTTCCGGTCCCGCTGCCAGGTAGGCGGCCCATATCGCTTGGATGGGCGTGCCGGGCGCGCCACCGGCGCGCACGACGCGGCGCCCGACGGACTCCCACTCCCCCCTGGCGATTCGTACCCGCACGTCGGCCTCGCCGACGCCGAGGGCCACCAGCTGGGCGCGCGAAACCATGCCGTGCTGCTGTTTGGAACGGAACTGAACCTCCTGCCACAGCTTCGGGTGCATGGTGCTAAGCATTTCAGCGGGTTTCCTATCTTGTCAAGCCTTTCCACCCACACTTCTCGAGCACCCAACCTCGAAGCGCGCGCGTCCAGGGCAACCGCGCGCACAGAGGGCCGGATATCGTCCTCCATGCGCGCGCTACGGCGCCATGCGCGCGGATGCCCTCCTGGAGACCGGTCGACCGGTTTCGAAAGTGGGCTAAACACCTCGAATCGGCAGACCCATGGGTCTCAGGGTCGCTGCATCGGGCGCCGTCGGGCCCCTCCAGCCCCAACCCCGCCCCCCGGCCCCGGCCAGAACCCCGGCCCCGGCCCCGGCC
>DAHVMA010000022.1:0-30144 GCA_027320105.1 Acidimicrobiaceae bacterium
ATGCTCGCAACGTTGTCGGGGATGTCGCCCGATACATACGTGCCGATGCTGGACTTGTCCGCCCGGTACAGATCCCACCAGAGCTCGACGTCCCTGGTGGTCACCGGCTTTCCATCGGACCACAAGAACCGCTTCAGCTTGATCGTCACGGTCGTGTCGTTGTTAGACCAGACGGGCGGATAGGCGATGCTCAGGGCTTCGTTCAAAGTGGGTTGGCTGCCAGTCCCATAGGAGTAGAGCGGACGCCACATGTCGAGCTCGGTGTTCTGGTTGTAGAGCTCGTATGCGGTTCCGGTCATGATCGGAAGGATCCAGTTGAAGTCGTCGCCGGGCTTGTGCGAGTAGACGGCCACCCCTCCGGGGATGACCTTGTTGCTCACGCCGGACGGGCTCGGACTGTTCGCGCAACCGGCGGCGATCACTGACACGATCACCAAGGCGCCGAACGCGCTGACGCCTCGGCGCCAGCGAGGGGACGCCTGTGATGAGCTGACAACCTGGCGCAACGACCGACCCCCTGCTTGTGGGGTAACACGACTCGTGGAATTGGAACCGCCACAGTCGAAAGTACTTTGACATGTTGTCGACGTGCAGGTCAACCAGGAATCCCCAGGTTGGATGGCTACTAGGTGACATGGTGGTGAACTGTTCGGCCCAGGGCCAGCGGGCGGGGACCTGCAAGCCCGCCTCTACACGGGCCCGCCACGCGACGGCGCCGAGACCAAGCGCCGCTGCGCCCGCACCTCCCAGCTCATCGTCAAGCTCCGAAGCCACGCACTGGTAGCCAGCGTCCCCCGCCAAAGGGCTCCCCACTTCGACAACTCGCGCGCTCGCTGCTGACCGACGTCAAAGTTTGGGTGGCCACGGAACCATCGTCGAGGATGGCCCTCATCGCGACTCGCCCCGCCGGCGCCACCAAGGCCCGTCGGCCCAGGCGGCAGACCAGCCTCAGGGGATTACGAGCATCGGCCGGTCCGTGATGTGCAGCAGCTTGGTGGCGGTGCTGCCGACCAGCAACCTAGTGATCTGGCTGTGGCCCCGGGTACCGACAACGATCACCTCGGCGTCGCGGTCGTGGGCGATGTCGGCGATGGCCCGGGCGACATGTCCGAGGCGAGCGGAGGCGGTCACCGGGTCGGCGACCACGCCCTGCGCCTTGCAGTGCTCGACGGCTCTGGCGGCGATAGCCGCTGTCTCGCTGTGCTCCTCACTCCACACGGCGCCGGCCTTGCCCACGACTTCCAGCTCTCGCACGTGCACCACCGTCAGCGGCAGGTCGGCTCGCTTGGCGTAAGCGACGGCGGCGTCGAGCACTCGGTCGGTTTGCGGGGAGCCGTCCACGGCGACGACAACGCTGCGGGACATCTCATCTTCCTCCTGGTCCGGCTGCCTATATCCCAAACCCTAGGGTCGGCGAGGGCGGCGCACAAGGGACCGGGGCCGGAAGGGGCCGTTTGCCGTCGAAGTCGGGACGTTCGCCCCCCGGCGGGGAAACGGTCCAGCAGGACGCGGCTTCGCCCGGGTCGCCTAGGTGGCTGGTGTCTTTCGATCTTCGCGAAGAGACCCGAAGATCACTGGGAGAAGGGCCCCAAACTTGACCCGACCACTGGGGTGCACTGGGTCCGTGCCGCCGGAGGGGACCGGTCGACCTACGCAGCCATGCGCGCCCGGGATCGTGGTCGCGAACAGTGCTGAATTTCCCGTCTCCCACTGCTCCCCGTCTCCCACTGCTCCCCGTGACCGGCTCCCCGTGACCGGAATTCGACCGGGTCCGAACAGCTCACGGCACGGTTGCCGACGCTTCGCTGGGGACCGAGCAGTGGACGTTCCGCCGAGGCCAGTGCCGGCTTGGCGCGTGCGGCGCCCGCATGCGAGCAGCCCAACTTCGCCGGTGCCGCCTCCTCGACCCGCCGTGTGCCCATCTCGACACCTTTCCCCCGCGTCACCTGACGTGACGATAGTTCCCATCTCGGGACCCCCGAGAACACCCACCTGCCGCGTCCCTCTCCAGGCAGGGGAACACCACTCTTTGAACCGAACTCGCCTAGCGTGACGCCGATGTCTGCCAAAGGTGCCACCGCGTGAGTGTGACCGAGCTCTACGCCGCCGCCGGCGCGCTCCTCCTCGCTCAGATCGTCGGGGTCTACGGCCTGGTGACGCGCAAGGCCGACCTGGTCTTCAGCATCCTCATGGTGCTGCTCGTGGTCGCAGCAGTGGTCCTGGCGCTGTACGGCACCAACGCCATCCACCACCTTTGAGCCGGCGCCGGCGGCGACGTCGGCACGGCCGGTCACGGATCGCTGGCGACCGCCTCGCCGGCCCCCTTCACCGCCGGCGCAGGTCCCGGTCCGGGCTCAGAGACGGCCCAGGCGGCGCACCGCCTCCTCCAAGACCTCTGGTCGCTTGCAGAAGGCGAAGCGCACCAGCGAGGCGACGTCGTCGCGGCGCTCGCAGAACGCCGACACGGGGATGGCCACAACGCCGGCTCGGTGCGGCAGCTCCCGGCAGAAGGCGGCGGCGTCGGTGCCGCCGAGCGGCGCTGCGTCCGCCACGGCGAAGTACCCGGCCTGCGGACGGGCCGCCACCCCGAAGCCCACCGAGACGAGCCCGTCGCAGAGCAGATCGCGACGGGCGGCGAGCGCGCCGGCGGCGTCGCCGAACACGCTGTCCGCCAACCCGAGCCCCATCGCCACCGCCGGCTGGAAGGGCGCCCCGTTGACGTAGGTCAGGAACTGCTTCACGGTCCGCACCGCCGCCACGAGGGGGGCCGGCCCGCATGCCCACCCCACCTTCCAGCCCGTGAACGCGAACGTCTTGCCGGCGCTCGAGACCGTCACGGTCCGCTCCGCCATCCCCGGGTAGCCGGCGAGCGGGCGGTGGCGGCGGCCGTCGTAGACCAGGTGCTCGTAGACCTCGTCGGTGACGGCAAGCAGGTCGCGCTCCACGCAGACAGTGGCTACGGCAGCGAGCTCCTCGTCCGTGAGGACACGGCCGGTGGGGTTGTGCGGCGAGTTGACGATCACCAGGCGGGTGCGGGCAGTCACCGCCGCGCCCAGGGCGTCGACGTCCAGCTCCCACGAAGGGGGGAGGAGCGGAACCAGGCGGGGACGCGCCCCCGCCAGGGCGACGGCGGCGGGGTACGAGTCGTAGTACGGCTCGATCAGGATCACCTCGTCGCCGGTCTCGCACAGCGCCAGCACCGCTGCGGTGATCGCCTCGGTCGCCCCGGCGGTGACGAGCACGTCGGTGTCTGGGTCGAGGCGCTGGCCGTAGAAGCGCTGCCGGTGGACGGCTATCGCCTCCCGGAGCGCTGCGATGCCCGGGCCCGGCGGGTACTGGTTGCAGCCGTCGCGGATGGCCGCCATCGCCGCCTCGGCCACCTCGACGGGTCCGTCGGTGTCCGGGAAGCCCTGGCCGAGGTTGACCGACCCGGTGGCCTCGGCGAGTGCCGACATCTCGGCGAAGACGGTCGTGCCGAGCCCCTGCAGGCGTGAGGCGAGGTGCGGAGTCCGGCGGGCGGCGCTCACGCCGGCGGTGCCGGCGTGGCGGCGACCTTGGCGTCCCAGCTCATCGGTCCAGCTTGGGCCGCGACCGGCCCCGGTGGCAAGTGAGCTCCCCTTGAGCGCACCGCCACCACTCGGGTAGCGTCACCGGCCGTCTTGGCCTGCAGCAGTGCGCCAGCGCGCCGCCTTGGGATCGGCCGCCGGACGACGCAGTCGGTGATCGGGATCCTCCTCACCGTGCTCCTGCTCGTCGTCCCGGCGGCGCCGGGCAACGCCGCGCCCAGCAACTCCGAGGTGGCGGCCCTGCAGGCACGCATCGTGGCCGACTCGACGCGCATCCACGACCTCACGGCGCAGTTCGACGCCGCCGCCACAGAGGCCACCGCCCTCAGCCAGCAGCTCCAGATCCAGCTGGTGGCCCTGCGCCGGCTGCGGACGGCGGTCGCCACCAGCCGGTCGACGCTGACGGCAGCCGCCCTCCGCAGCTACACCGGTGCCGGTGTGGTCACCCCGACGCAGTCCGTCGCGCTCGCCCCGCTCGTGAGCAGCGAGTACCTAGCCATCGCGTCGGGTGACGTGGCTGACCACCTCGACGCCTACCACCTGAGCGAGCGGCGGGTCTGGGCCGCCTTCGCCCTGATCCGCCGTGAGGAGTCCACCGCCCGGGTCGACGCCTCCCAGGCGGCCGCCGACCGGAGCGTGGCACTGGCCGACGCCATGGCGGAGCAGCGCCAGCTGGTCGTGTTGGAGGCGCGCATGGCGGCCATGCCGAAAGTCCCCGCCACCCAGGGCGAACCCGTCGGCGGAGGGCTGGTGGCCGTGGTGAGGTCCCAGACCTCCCCACCGCCGGCGAGCGCTGCTCCACCGACGATCCCGCCCGCCGCTGCGGCGTCGACGCCACCCTCGACACCACCCCCGTCGACGCCACCGACCAGCGCTGCTCCGGCGTCCCCGCCGGCGCCGGCCGCCGGCGGCAACGCCGGCGGGGTGTGGCTGCAGCTGCGGGAGTGTGAGTCGGGGAACAACTACCGGGAGAACACCGGCAACGGCTACTACGGCGCCTACCAGTTCAGCGAGCAGACGTGGCAGGGCCTCGGCTTTCCTGGCCGCCCCGACCTGGAGCCGCCCGCCATGCAGGACGCCGCCGCCAAGAAGTTGCAGGCCGAGAGCGGCTGGGGAGCGTGGCCGGCGTGCTCGGCCGAGCTGGGCCTGTGACCTGCCCGCGCTGCGGTCTGGAGGCCGACGAGCGGTTCTACGGGCCGTGCACAGCTTGCCGCCAGGAGCTGCGGGCCACCCTCGGCGGCGAGCAGCGTCCGATCGAGGGGGGCCGCTTCGAGCCGCGCTCGCACGTCACGCCCAACGCCGTCGCCACCAAGGAGTGAAGCGCCTGGTCCTGGCCTCGGCGTCCCCCGCCCGGCTCCGCCTGCTGCGCTCGGCAGGTATCGACCCCGAGGTGATCGCGAGCGGCGTGGACGAGGAGCTCGTCGACGCGCCCGACGTGGCGTCGCTCGTGGCGACGCTCGCCCGCCGCAAGGCCGAAGCCGTCGCCGCCGGTGGGCGGGCCGCGGGGAGGCTCGTCCTCGGTTGCGATTCGCTGCTCGACGTCGACGGGGTGGCAGTGGGGAAGCCGGCGAGCCCGGAGGGGGCCGCCGCCCGGTGGCGGGCGCTGCGCGGCCGCAGCGCCGTCTTACGCACCGGGCACCACCTGATCGACACCGCCACCGGCTCGGCGGCGTCGGCAGTCGGGTCGACAGCCGTGCGGTTCGGCAAGCCCGACGACGGCGAGATCGCCGCGTACGTCGCCACCGGGGAGCCTCTCGCCGTGGCCGGCGGGTTCACCCTGGAGGGCCGGGGGGCGCCGTTCGTCGCCGGCATCGACGGCGACCCCGGCACGGTCATGGGTCTGTCCCTGCCGTTGCTGCGCAGCCTCCTCGCCGAGCTCGGCCACCGGGTGACGGAGCTGTGGTCGCCGTAGGACCGTGGCCCGCGCCGCCGGCGCCGCGCTGGGCTCGCTCGGCCAACGACAGGCTCGCTCTGCGTGCTGGCGCCGCCTCTCCCCGTGGCGGCGGGCACCCTTCCGGCGGGTAAACCGCGCGCCGCGAAGCGAACCGCGCGCACGCACGACGGCATAGCGTCGTCAGAGCGCGCGGTTCGTGCGGCTGCGCGCGGTTCGTGCGGCTGCGTGCGGAACGGGGCGGCTACGGCGCGGAACGGGGCGGCTACGGCGCGGAACGGACCCCAGGCGCAACAGGGACAGCTACGGGGCAGGACCAGCGACGGGGCAGCACCAGCGACGGGGCAGGACCAGCGGCGGGGTTGCCGGCGTCAGGCCGGCTCGATCGAGGCGGCGGTCCCGTAGGCGCAGATCTCGGTCCAGGTCTGGCCCAGCTCGGAGGTGTCGAACCGCATGGCTATCACGGCGTTGGCGCCCAGCAGGCGGGCCTCGCCGAGCATCCGGTCGATGACCTCCCGGCGGCTCACGTACAGGTTCTTCGTCATGCCCTTGAGCTCGCCGCCGGCGAGCGCCTTCAAGCCGGCGCCAAACTGGGAGCCGATGTTGCGGCTCCGCACCGTGAGCCCCATCACCTCCCCGAAGACCCTGGTCACGCGGTAGCCCGGCACGTCGTTCATCGTCGTGACGAGGATGTCCCTGCCCGCACTGGTCGGTTCCATGCCCGGCACGGTAGCCACTCGCTCACGTGATCACCTCGACCAGGACGGTGAACGGCCCGTCGTTGACGAGCGCCACCCGCATCTCCTCCCGGAAACGCCCGGTCGACACCGCCGCGCCGAGCGAGCGGAGGTGGTCGACGACGGCGTCGACGAGCGGCTCGGCCTGCTCGGGGCGGGCGGCGCCCACGAACGACGGGCGGCGGCCCCGGCTGGTGTCGGCGTAGAGGGTGAACTGGCTCACGACGAGCACCTGGCCCCCGACGTCGGCCGCCGCCAGGTTGGTGAGGCCGGCGGCGTCCTCGAACACCCGCAGGCCCCACACCCGCTCCGCCAGGCGCACAGCGGTCGTGACCGTGTCGGCGTGGGTGACGCCGACGAAGGCGCACAGCCCGGGGCCGATCCGCCCGACCAGCTCGGCTCCGGCGGTCACCTCAGCAGAGGTGACCCGCTGCACGAGGGCCCTCACCGGCGACGCCCTACGGTCCCATCGAGTCGAGGATGCCGCCGACCATCTCCTGCGTGGTGTTGGGGTGCAGGAAGCAGAACCGGGCGACGGTCTCGCCGAGCCACACGGTCGGCGTGACGAACCCGACCTGGTCGGCGAGTAGCTGCATGCTCCACTCGTGGTAGTCGTCCGCCGACCAGCCGGTGCGTCGGAACAGCACCACCGACAGCTCCGGCTCCCGCAGCAGCTCCAGGTAGGAGCGCCGGCCGATGAGCTCGGTCGCCGTGGTGGCCAGGTCGAGGGCGGCGTCGATGGCGTCGCGGTAGGCGTCGGTGCCGTGGACGGCCAGGGAGAACCACAGCGGCAGTCCTCGAGCCCGCCGGGTCAGGTGGTAGGCGTAGTCGCTCGGGTTCCACTCCTCCGGCGCGTCGGTGTGCAACACGTCGAGGTAGCCGGCGTCCTGGGTGTGCACCGCCTTGGCCTTGCCGGGGTCCCGGTAGATCAGGGCGGCGCAGTCGAAGGGGGCGAACAGCCACTTGTGGGGGTCGACCGCGAACGAGTCGGCGTGGCGGAGCCCCCGGTATCGGGGCCGGACCCGGTCGGAGAACACGGCCGCCCCTCCGTAGGCGCCGTCGACATGGAACCACGCGCCGAGCTCCCGGGCGTAGCTGCCTACGGCCTCGAGGTCGTCCACGATGCCTGCGTTGGTCGTGCCGGCCGTGGCGACGACGGCCGCCAGTTGGTCCTCCTGGCCTGCGACGGCCCGGCGGAGGGCCTCGCCGGTCAAGCGGTGCCCACCGGTGGGGACGACGAGGGCGTCCATGCCGGCGACGTGCAGCGCCTTGGAGACCGACGCGTGCGCCTGGTCGCTCACGGCCACCTTGGGGCGGGCGGCGCCCACGCCGCGCCGGCGGCTCATGTCCCGGGCGACGACCAGCGCCGAGAGGTTGGCCGCCGACCCTCCCGAGACGAACACCCCGCCGGCGCCGGCGGGCAGACCGGCGAGGTCCGCGATGAGGCGGATCACCTGGTTCTCGGCCGACACCGCCCCGGCCGCCTCCAGCCAGGACGTGCCCTGCAGCGACGAGCAGGACACGACCATGTCGAAGAGCAGCGCGGCCTTGGTCGGCGCCGCAGGGATGAACGACAGGAAGCGGGGGCTGTCGCAGGAGATCACCGCCGGCGCCAGCTTCTCGGCGAACACCGAGAGGACCCGCTCCTCGTCCTGGCCGCCGGGGGCGAGCAACCCCTCCAAGGCGGCATCGAGCTCCGCCTTCACGCCGGGGTAGTCGAGGGGGACGGGGTCGAGGGAGAGACGCTCCCGGCAGTACGCGATCACCAGGTCGGCCATGCGCCCGTCGAGCTCGAACATCGACACGTCCCCAACCTCCCGCTGTCACCGGCCCGGCGCTCCGGCGGCGGGCCGGACGGCGACGTTACCAATGCAGCGGGACGTGTCCCCAGCCGAGGCGCCCGGTCGGCCAACCTGTTGGGGTGCGATCAGGAAGGGGCTGGTCCCTCGTCACGCTGGCGGCGCTGCTCGCTTCCCCGGCAGCGACCCCGGCAGCGACCCCGGCAGCGACCGCCGTGCCGGGCGCGCTGCCGGCCGTCAGCACCGTCGCCGCCGTCGACCCGGGAGCCCAGCCCGACCCCGCTCTCTACCACCTCGTCCACACACTGCAGCTGGACCTGGTCGTACGCCAGGCCCAGCAGGCGGTGGCGGCTGCGGCCGCGGCCGCCGCCGCCGACAGGATCATCCTCGACGAGCAGGTCGGCGCCCTCAACCACGACGAGTCGGCCGCTGCCGGCGCCGCCACCCTCCTGTCCCACGACCGGGTCGCCGCCGCTCTGGCGGCCGGCGCCTACCGGCGAGCGCTCACCCGCCGGCGGCGGTGCGGCGCCGAGGCGGTCCTCGCCAACCGCCGGCTCTCCGCTCTGGCCGTCACCCTCTACCTGGGGACGGGTTCGCCCAACCCGGTCAGCTTCCGCGACGCCCAGCTCGGTGTGGAGCAGCAGGACGAGCTCGAGACGGTGGCCGTCGCCGTCGAGGTCGCCCGCCGGCAGGCGGCCGCCGCCTGGCGCTCCGCCGTCGCCGGCGTGGCGAGCGCCGGCCGCACGCTCTCGATCGACCGCGCCGCCGCCAGCGACGCCACGAGAGGGGCGTTGCTGGCCTCCGCCTCCCTGGCGACCGCCGCCCTGGCCGTGACCCGCAGCCGCGACATGCTCACCGCCTCCCTCGACCGCCTGACAGCGGCACAGCGGGCCAGGGATGCGGCCGCCGCCATCTTCAACGGGCCGGAGGGCAGCTCGCCCGACCCAGCGCCGACGATCCTCGGCGAGAGCGCTCTCAACGCCCAGCAGCTCGCCGGCTGGTTCCAGGCCAGCGGGTACGTGGCCCAGACGCAGGCCACGATCGGGCAGCTGGCCACCTGGTACATCGAAGAGGGCCGGGCCGAGGGCGTGCGAAGCGACCTTGCATTTGCCCAGGCCGTCCTCGAGACCGGCGGGTTCGCCTCGCCCGACGCCATGCTGCGCCACAACTTCGCCGGCATCGGCCACTGCGACACGTGCGCCGCCGGCTGGACGTTCCCCTCGGACCGCCTCGGCGTGCGGGGCCAGATCCAGCTGCTGCGCGCCTTCGCCACGCCGGGCCTCACGGCCGCCCAGCTCGCCAACCCGCCGGCCCTGCCCTCACTCGACCCGGCCAAGCAGTCCCGGGAGGGCTGCTGCTCGACGTGGCCGTCGCTCACCGGCGTGTGGGCAACCGACCCCTTCTACGCGCTCAGCATCCTGCAGCTGTACGTGCAGATGCTCTCCTGGGCGATCAGCCACCTCCCCTGAGCGGCGGCCCGCCAGACTGGACGGGTGGTCGTCCCGTCACAGGCGCTGGCCCAGCTCCAGGAGTTCGCCCGGCGGGTCGACCGGGCCGCTCCGGGGGTGCTGGCCGGCCTGTACGCCGTGGGATCGGTGGCCCTCGGGGACTTCCGCCCCCCGCTCAGCAACATCGACGCCGTCGCCGTCGCCGGCGAGCCGTGGGACGCCTCCGGGCTCCGGGCGGTCCGCCGGGCGGCGCACGGCCTCCGCTGCGCCGGCCAGCGACCGCGCGTCGCCTGCGTGACCTGGGCCGATCTCCGCAGCGAGCCCTGCGAGGTGGAGGCGCCCGGGTTCGTCGGCCGGGCCGCCGTGCCGGGTGGCGACCTCGTCAACCCCCTGACATGGGCGGTGCTGCGGACCGCCGGCGTGTGCGTGCGCGGTGCCGAGTACCCGGAGCTGGGCCTCGGCGACGTGCGCGGTTGGGCGGCGGCCCACCTCGCCGGCTGGTGGGGCCGGTGGCTCCAACACGTCCCCCTCGGGCCGCTCATCCTCCGGCGCAACATCGCCGAAGCGGTCCTCGAGGTGGCCCGCCTGGCGCAGGTGGTGAGCAGCGGCCGCATCGTCTCCAAGCTCGAAGCCGGCGAAGCCGCAGAGGAGAGCGGCCCGCCCAACCAGCAGCGCGTGCTGAAGGACGCCGCCGGCTACCGGCGCGGGATCCGCGTGTCCATGTACTGGGGCCCCTACGAGCGGCGCCGCCACGCCCTCGCCTACATCCGCTCGGTGGTGGAAGCGGTGGGGGCGGCACCCGGTAGCCTCGAGGCGTGAAGCTTCCCGGCGCCAAGGTGCTCCTCACCGGGGCGAGCGGCGGCCTCGGCCGGGCGCTGGCCGTGGCGCTGCGAGCCGCCGGCGCCGACCTGGTCCTCACCGGCAGGCGGCAAGCGGCCCTGGAGGAGCTGGCCGCCCGCACCGCCGCCAGGGTCGTCGTCGCCGACCTCTCCGATCCCGCCGACGTCGGGCGCCTCGCCACCGAGGCAGGATCGTGCGACGTCCTCGTGGCCAACGCCGCCCTCCCGGCGAGCGGGCGCATCGAAACCTACGACGCCGCCGGCATCGACCGGGCGCTCGACGTCAACCTGCGGGCACCGATCCAGCTGTCGCGCGCCGCCGTGCCGGCCATGGTGGCCCGGCGGCGGGGCCACATCCTCCTCGTCTCCTCCCTGTCGGGGCTGGCCGCTTCGCCGGAGTCGTCGCTGTACGCTGCGACGAAGTTCGGGCTGCGGGGCTTCGGGCTCGCCCTCCGCCAGGACCTGGCCGGGACCGGTGTCGGCGTGAGCGTGCTGCTACCCGGGTTCATCTCCGAGGCGGGCATGTTCGCCGACTCCGGAGCGAAGCTGCCGCCCGGCGTCGGCACGCGCACGCCGGCGCAGGTCGCCGGGGCGGGCGTGCGCGCCATCGAGCGCGACACCCCCGAGGTGGCGGTCGCCCCCCTCCCGGTCACCGCCGGCGCCTACGTCGCCACCCTGGTCCCCGGTCCCGCCGGGCGGGTGCAGCGGCTGCTCGGCGGGGCGGCGACGGCCTCGCGCGTCGCCGCCGGTCAGCTCGACAAGCGTTGACGACGTGAGCCGGGTGGCGGCCGGGGCGCCGCTCACGCCGCCAGCGCCCCCCGGAGGAAGTCGAGCTGGATGAGCAGGAGGCTTTCGGCGACGTCCTCCTCCGACGCCATGTGGGTGATCCCCGACAGCGGCAGCACCCCGTGGGGGCGGCCCGCTCCCACCAGCGCCTGCGACAGCCGGACGGTGTGGGCGACGAGCACGTTGTCGTCGGCCAGGCCGTGCACGAGCAGCAGCGGCCGGGCCAGTGCCGGGGCGTCGGGGAGCAGGCAGCAGCGGTCGTAGGGGCCGGGGTCCTCGCCCGGGTGCCCGAGGTGGCGCTCGGTGTAGTAGGTGTCGTACAGGCGCCAGTCGGTCACCGGGGCGCCGGCGACGGCGGCATGGAAGACGTCCGGCCGCCGCAGGACGGCGAGCGCAGCGAGGTACCCGCCGAACGACCAGCCCATGATCCCCACCCGCCCGAGGTCCAGGTCCGCCTCGGCGGCGGCGATGGCGTGCAGGCCGTCGACCTGGTCGTCGAGCGCCGGGCCGGCGAGGTCCCGGTGCACGGCCCGCTCCCATTGGGGCCCGCGACCCGGCGTGCCCCGCCCGTCGATGACCACGACAGCGAAGCCCTGGTCGGCCCACCACTGGTCCTCCAGCCAGATGGCGTCGCTGGCCAGGACCTGCTGCGCCCCCGGCCCCCCGTAGGGGCGCAGCAGCACCGGGAGCCTGTCGCCGCGCCGGTGCCCCGACGGCAGCAGCAGCCCGGATCGCAGCTCCCGGGCGCCGACCGCCGCCATCCGCACCTGCGGGCGCACCGACGGCGTCTCCGCCCGGCTGGCGAGCGCCAGCGTGCGATCCCCGGCCAGCACGACGGTGCGCTGGTCGGGGCGCTCGAGGCGGCGCTCGGCGAGGACGGTGGTGCCGCCGGCGGCGGCCGCCGCCACGACGACCCCGCCGTCTGTGAGCCGATCGATGCTGCCGTCTGGCGCCCACCGCCACGCCCCGATCGACGTCGGCTCGCTCGACGCGCTGAACAGCACGCCACCGTCGCCGACGGCGTGCACCGCCCGGACCTGCAGGCCCCCGGGGGTGACCGGCTCACCGCCGGCGGTGAGCCGCCGCGTGCCGCCGGCGTCGGAGGACCACAGCAGCCTGCCGTCGGCGAGGCGGTCGGGCGTCCCGCGCGGCCACGCGACCCACGCGTCGTCGTGGCGGTCCTCCACCACGACGGTCGAGCCGGCGGCGACGTCGGCGGAGAGCACGGCGGCCGCCCGGTGGTCGCGCCGCTCCACGAGCAGCAACGGGCCGCCGGCGGCGGGCCAGGTGACAGAGACCAGGTACGGGAAGGTGCCGCGGTCCCATGGGATCTCGCGACGGGTCCCGCCGGTGGCGCAGTACCAGAGCGACACGTCGGCGTCTTCGGTGCCGGCCAGGGGGTAGCGCCGGCGCAGCGGCGGGCGCTCGGGGCGAGACGGGTCGGCGATCCAGACGGTGCGCACGGCCGACTCGTCGACGGCGGCGGCCAGCACGCCGGAGCCGTCGGGCGCCCACCAGTAGCCGTTGGCCCGGTCCATCTCCTCGGCAGCCACGTGCTCGGCGACCCCCCACAGCCTGTCCCCGCCCTCGGCGAGGCATGCAGCGCCGCCGGTGGCCACCTCGGCCGCCCAGAGCGCGCCTGCGCTGCACCACGCCACCCACCGCCCGGACGGGTCGGGGCGCGGGTCGAACACCGGCCCGGGTCGCACGTCGAGGCGCCGGGGGGCGCCAGCGCCAGGGTCGAGGGGGGCGATCCACACGTCGCCGGCGTAGGCGAAGAACGCCGTGCGGGCGTCCCTGTCGACGGCGTAGTCCACGACCCCCGACGCCGCCTCCCGCACCCGCTCCCGGCGGGCGAGCTCCGCCTCCGGCACCGGGCCGGCGTCGAGGTCGAGGGCGGCGGCGTCGACGACGATGCGCTCCCGGCCCTCCTCGACGTCGAGCACCCAGAGGCAGTGGCGGGGATCGTCGCCGGCGGCGGAGCGCAGAAAGACCACCCGCTCTCCTCCAGCGCTCACGCGGAAGGTTCTCGGCGCCCCCAACCGGAACCGTCGCGTGCGCGCGTGCTGGCGTGGGAACGACGCTGCGCTGCTCACCGCCGGAGCCTACGGCGCCGCCTGTGGCGCCTCCCGGAGCATCGTCAGGATGGCCTCCGCCAGCGCCCGGGCGGAGCGAGCGTCGAGCTCGAGGGCAACCCTCGCGCCGGGACCCATCGACGGGTTGAGGAAGTCGATGTTGAGCGAGTGCTCCACCGGGGCGTGCACCGGGTGGTCGAAGTAGACCATGGCATCGCTCACGCCAAACCAGGCGCCCCCGGCGTTCTTGCCGCTGCCGCTCACAGCGAACTGCTCGGTCATGTAGGTGCACACCTCAAGCTCCGAGTGCCCGGCCCAAGAACTGCCAGATCAGGTCCCACCCCTTGGCGGCCGCATCGGGCCGGTAGGCAGGGCGGTCGACGGAGAAGAACGAGTGGCCGGCGCCCTCGAAGACGTGGAGCTCGTGCTCCTTGCCGAGCTCGGTGAGCCTCTCGTCGATGGCCGCCACCTGCTCGGGGGAGGGGTGCTGGTCGTCGGCGCCGAACAGCCCGAGCAGCGGGCAGCCGATCCCTCCCGCCAGGTCGATGACGGGGCCGACCCTGAGGCCGAGCCCTTCGGGCGGCGCCCCCACGATGAAGGCGCCGTAGCACACCACGGCGGCGTCGAGCGGCAGTCGGCACGCCGCCAGGAAGCTCTGGCGTCCGCCAGAGCAGTAGCCGATGGTGCCGACCTTGCCGTTGGCGCTCGGAAGGCGCCTCAGCCAGTGCATGGCCCCGCCCACGTCGCCCACCAGCCGGTCGTCGGGCACGCCGCCGGCCGCCCGGCTGGCAGCGGCGGCGTCGTCGGGGCTGGCGCCCGGCGCCTCCCGGAAGTGGAGGTTCGGGCACACGGCGTTGTAGCCGTTGACGGCGAACCGCCGGACGATCTCCTTGGTGGCCCAGTCGTAGCCGGGCATGTGGTGGATGACGACCACCCCGCCGTAGGGGCCGGGCGCCATCGGCCGGGCCGTGTAGGCCTCGATGACGTCGCCGCCGTGGCCCACCAGGTTGACCGACTCGGCCAGCACTGCGTCGTACATGCGGGTCTCCTCCCTCGGGAGGAGCCGAAGCATACCGAGGCGCCGTGGCGCAGCTCCGCCTCGACCGCCGGCCGGGTCCTCGCTCCACCCGTGGCCTCCTCGACCCTGGCGGCCGAGTTGAACGAATGCAATGGTGTGCGTACAATAGGACCATGACACCGCTCGACTTCGTGGTCTCCCTGGCGCTGATCTCGGTCGTAGCTGGCGTCCTCGGGTCGCTCATCGGCTTGGGCGGGGGTGTCGTGATCGTTCCCGTCCTCACGCTGCTGTACCACGTGGACATCCGCCTGGCCATCGGGGCGAGCATCGTCTCGGTGATCGCCACCTCGAGCGGGGCGGCGGCCGCCTACGTGCGGGAACGGATGACCAACCTGCGGGCCGGGATGTTCCTCGAGATCGCCACGACGACGGGGGCGGTGAGCGGGGCGTACCTCACAACCCTCTTGCCGACCCGGTTCTTGTTCGTCTTCTTCGGGCTCGTCCTCGGCTACTCGTCGTTCGCCACCTTCCGGCGCCGGCACGCCGACGCCCCGCTCACCGTGTCGAACGATCGGATCGCCAACTACTTCAACCTCCACGGCTCCTACTACGACCAGGCCGAGAAGCGGGAGATCCCCTACAAGGTCGTCGGCACCAAGCCCGGCCTCGGCCTCATGTACGTCGCCGGACTGGTGAGCGCGCTGCTCGGGATCGGCTCGGGTGCGCTGAAGGTGCCGGCCATGGACAGCGCCATGCACCTGCCGATGAAGGTGTCCTCGGCCACCAGCAACTTCATGATCGGGGTGACCGCCGCCGCGAGCGCCGGCGTCTACTTCATCCGGGGCCAGATCGACCCCATCATCGCTGCCCCGGTGGTCGCCGGCGTGCTCCTCGGGGCGACCTTCGGCGCCCGGATCCTGGGTCGGGTCACGAGCAAGACGGTCCGGCTGGTCTTCGTCGTCGTTCTCGTCGTCATCTCCCTCGAGATGCTCCAGAAGGGGATCTTCCCGTGACTGAAATGAGCGGACCCACCGGCACTCCCCAGCCACCCGTCTCCGAGGCGCCGGATCCAGCTCTGGAGGGTCTTGGCGGTTCGGGCCGTCACCGCCACCTCAGCCCCGCAGAGGCGGCGCTCATGGCGGAGAAGGTGCGCAAGGTCGAGCTGGCGATCAGCCTGGTGCTGCGGATCGGCGTCGTCGTGAGCGTGCTCGTCACAGCTGCCGGGCTCGGGCTGATGTTCGCCCACCACGGCGCCTACCTGCCGATCCGTGGACACTTCTCCTACAGAGAGCTCACGTCGAAGTCGACGCCGTTCCCGCACTCGTTCGCCTCGCTCGGGCACTCGATCGCCCAAGGGGACGGACGGGGGATCGTCGTGCTCGGCGTCCTGGTCTTGATCCTCACCCCCGTGCTACGGGTGGCGGTCGGCGTACTGTCCTTCCTCTACGAAAAGGACCCCCCCATGGCCCTCGTCACCCTCTACGTCCTCGCCGTCCTCGTCGGCTCGTTCTTCCTCGCCGGAGTGTGAGCGGTGCCGGCCACGGTTGACCGGTCCAACCCGCTTCCCCTTTGGGCGCAGATCGTCGATGACCTTCGCCGCCGCCTGCTCGGCGGGGAGTTCGAGCAGCACTTCCCGACCGACGAGGAGCTGACCGGGTACTACGAGGTCAGCCGCCAGACCGTGCGAGAAGCTGTTCGCCACCTCGCCGCCGAGGGGCTGGTCGTCCGCCAGAGAGGCCGCGGATCATCGCTCACCCCTCCGACGATCCTCGAACAGCCCCTCCACTCCCTCTACAGCCTGGCCTCGACGGTGCGAGCCAGGGGGATCGAGGAACGAAGCGAGGTGCTCGCGGCCGAGCGTCGTCCCGTCACAGCCGAAGTCGCTGCGCAGCTCGGCGTCGACACCACTGCCGAGGTCGTGCTCATCGAGCGGCTCCGCTTTGCGGGCGCCGAGCCCTTCGCCCGGGACCGGTCGTGGCTGCCGGCAAGCCAGGCCGGTGGGCTGCTCGAAGCCGACCTCACCTCTGGGGGGCTCTACGAGCTCCTCGCCAGCCACTGTTCGCTGCGCATCACCGGTGGCTGGGAGCGCATCAGGCCGGTCATACCCGACCCGACCGAACGGAGGCTGCTGCGGCTGCCACCCAGGACGGCAGCCTTCTCGATCGAACGGCTGGCCCTCGTCGGAGACACGCCCATCGAATGGCGCAACAGCCTGATCCGGGGCGACCGCTACTCGCTGGTCGCCCAATGGCCAGCCGGGACGCAACTCCGGCCCGATCGCCTCGCCTGACCACCCCCTGCTCGATACCGCCGATGCAGTCACTGTCAGGCCGGTGAGCCCTGGGCCGTCACCTCACATCACCGTCCGAAGCGCCTGGAGCGTCGCCCACATCCCCCTTGGGCTCTCTATGAAGAGGGACCGGTCGTCAAGGCTGGTCGATGTCGGTGTAGGCGATGGTGGCCGGGCCCGGTAGAAGATGAGCCCGGCAGCGCCCTTCCCCTCGGTGCGACCCCAGACGCTACGGGAGTCAACTTCGCCCTGCCACCACCCCGGCATCGCCATCACCAAGGATGTCCGCTGCATGAGGAGATCCCACGGCACCCACCGGAAGCACATCCCGTCCCCCTACGAGCGCCGGAGCCTCGGTCGCCGGATCCTGCTCGTGGCGCTCGTGGTCGTGGTGGTGCTCGTCGCTGCCGCCGGCGCCTTCGCCGGGGTGCAGCTCAACCGGGCCACGCCTGCAGCGACCGTCACCGTCGTGCTCGACCGCAACCTCAGCATCCCCGGGGTACCCCCGCGCCTGCCGGTGCCCGCCAGCGGGGCGACGGTCGTCACGGTGCAAGGGGTCGGAACAGTGGCGAGCGTTCGGCCCGACCTGCCCCTCCCGCTGGCGAGCATCACCAAGCTCGTGACGGCCCTGGTAGTGCTGCGCCACCACCCGCTCTCCCTCGGCCAGTCCGGCCCGGCGATGAGCGTGCCCGCCAGCCTGGCAGCCGCCTACCCGAGCCAGCTCGCCGCCCACGACTCCCTCATCCCGCTGCACGCCGGCGAGCAGCTGAGCGAGCTGCAGGCCCTCGAGGCACTGCTCATCCCCTCCGCCGACAACGTCGCACAGCTGCTCGCCACGTGGACGAGCGGCACCATGCCAGCCTTCGTGGCCGCCATGAACGCCGAGGCCGCCCGCCTCGGCCTGCACCACACCCACCTCGCCGACGCCTCGGGCCTCTCCGCCGGCAGCGTCGGCTCGGCGGCTGACCTGATCCGCCTGGCGAGGGTGGTGATGGCCCAGCCGCTGCTGCGGGCCATCGTCGCCATGCCCCAGGTCACCCTGCCCCTGGCAGGCACCGTCTACAACTACGACTACGACCTCGGCCACGACGGCATCGTCGGCATCAAGACCGGCTCGACCATCGCCGCCGGCGGCGACTTCCTCTTCGCGGCGCACCGCAGCGTGCACGGCCGGCGCGTGCTCGTCATCGGCGCCATTCTCGGACAGCAGGGACGCCAGCCGCTGCCCCACGTCCTCGCCGTCGCCAAGGGCCTCGCCGTCGCCGCGCCCACCGGCCTCGAGAAGGTTACGGTGCTCCCCGCCGGACAGCCCGTGCTGCGCTTCCGCACGGCGTGGGGGGCGTCGGCAACGGCCGTCACCACTCGCGCCGTTCAGGCATGGGTCCGGCCCGGCGACCACCTCGCCGCCACGGTCCACCTCGACGGGTCGGCATCCGCCCCGCTGCGCAGCCTGCAGGCCGGCCAGCAGGTCGCGTCGGTCTCGGTGGTCATGCCGACGGGCACCGTGACCGTGCCGGTGACGGCCGTGCAGGGCTTCCGGGGACCGACACTGCGCTGGCGGCTGGAGCGCGGGTAGCGCTCGAGGGCCCGGCCGGCGGCGCCGGAGGAACCGGCCGGCGGCGCCGCAGGGAGTAGCGTCCGGCCATGGTCGCCGAGGGCACAACCTGGTTCCCGCACCTCTTCTCCCCACTCACGATCCGCACGGCGACCCTGGCCAACCGGATCGTGTCCTCCGGCCACGACACCGTGATGGTGCACGACGGGAGGGTCACCGACCAGCTTGTCGCCTACCAGGAGGCCAGGGCCGCCGGCGGCGCCGGGCTGATCATCGTCCAGGTCGCCGGCGTGCACCCGACGGCGCACTACACCGCCCACAACCTGATGGCCCACGACGACACGTGCCTGCCCGGCTACCGGGCGCTCGCCGAAGCCATCAAGCCGCACGGCACCGTCCTGGTAGGCCAGCTGTTCCATCCCGGACGGGAGATCATGGAGTCCGACGACGGCACCATGCCGGTCGCCCTCGCCCCCTCCGCCGTCCCCAACGAGCGCTTCCGGGTGATGCCCCGCCCGCTGCGGCCGGCGGAGGTGGAGGAGCTGGTGGACAGCTACGGGACAGCGGCCGGCCGGCTGGTGCGTGCCGGCCTCGACGGCGTCGAGGTGGTGGCGAGCCACGGGTACCTACCGGCCCAGTTCCTCAACCCCGGCACCAACCGCCGCGACGACGCCTACGGCGGCGACGACGAGGGGCGCCTGCGCTTCGTGCGCGAGGTGCTGGCCGCCTGCCGTGCCGCCGCCGGTCCCGGCGCCGTCGTAGGCATGCGCATCTCCCTCGACGAGCGCGAGCCGTCGGGCCTGCCGGCAGAGGCCGCCTTCGCCGCCGCCGTGGCCCTCGCTGAGGAGGGCCTCGTCGACTACCTCAACGTGACGACGGGCACGTCTGCCACCCTCGGGGGCTCCGACCACATCGTCCCGGAGATGGGCATGGCCAACGGCTACGTGGCGCCCGCGGCGGCCGGGCTCAAGGCAGCCGTCGGAGTCCCGGTGATCGTCGCCGGGCGGATCAACCAGCCGCAGGACGCAGAACGCATCCTCGCCGGCGGCCAAGCCGACGCCTGCGCGATGACCCGCGCCCTGATCGCCGACCCGGAGATGCCCAGGCGGGCGGCGGAGGGCCGCCTGGAAGACATCCGGGCCTGCATCGCCTGCAACCAGGCCTGCATCGGCCACTTCCACGCCGGCTACCCGATCTCCTGCATACAGCGGCCCGAGACAGGCCGGGAACGCCGCTACGGCCGCCGGGCGCCGGCGGCGAAGCCCCGCTCGGTGCTCGTCGTCGGCGCCGGGCCGGCGGGCATGAAGGCGGCGTCGGTCGCCGCCGAGCGCGGTCACCAAGTCCATCTCGTGGAGGCCTCGGGCCGCCCGGGCGGCCAGGTGCTGCTGGCGCAGCGCCTTCCCGGGCGCGACGAGTTCGGCGGGGCGGCCGACAACCTCTACCGGGAGGTGGTCCGCTCCGAGGTGAAGGTCAGCTTCCATTGCCGCGCCGACGCCGCCTTCGTGGCCGGCGAGTCGCCCGACGTGGTGGTCGTCGCCACCGGGGCGCAGCCCTACCGGCCGGCGCTCGAGGTGATGGGCGAGCCGTGGGTAGCCGACGCGTGGGAGGTCATCCGCTCCCCGGAGGCGGCGCCCAGGGGGCGGATCGTGGTCGTCGACTGGCGCGGCGACTGGGTGGGGGTGGGCGTGGCCCGCCTGCTCGCCGCCGCCGGGCGCAGCGTCACCCTAGCGGCGCGCGGCTACCACGCCGCCGACCGCCTCCAGCAGTACGTCCGCGACGCCCAGCTCGCCGCCCTGCACCGGGCCGGCATCGAGGTGGTGCCGCTCGTGCGCCCCTACGGCATCGACGACGACACCGTCTACCTCCAGCACGTCCTCACCGGTGACCCGGTGCTGGTGGAGGGCATCGCCGGAGCGGTCGTCGCCTGCGGCCACAGCGCGGAGGATGCCCTGCTCGACGAACTGCGCGCCGCTGGGGCGCCGGCGGTCGGCATCGGCGACTGCCTCTCCCCGCGTTCGGTGGAGGAGGCCGTCCTCGAGGGCCTGGTCGCCGCCAGCGAGCTGTAGCCCCTCCCACCTGTCCCCGCCCAGTCGTGGGCCGGTCCTTCGCCGCCAGGAGTGCGGCCAAGCCGGTGCCGCCCGGCCAGCGGGCAGCGGGCAGCGGGCAGCGGAGTGCCCGAGCGGAACCGAAGGCGGGCTCCGTCACGTTGTTTGGGCAGTTGACCGCGATTATCGCGGTCAACTGCCCAAACATCGCGATGGCGATGGCCCCATTGCCGACCCTGCCGGTCCTTCCGGATCACCACAGGCCGCGAGATCTCTCGAGCGCGAACGCGGTCGTCTACATGGGCACGATGCTCACAGGCGGCTGCGGTGCCGTGGACAGGCCGGGCTCGGTGCCCACGACGCCGGCCGGTGGCACCGCGCCTGCTCCGGCACCTCCCACCACCGTTGCGGTAAGTCGCCGGGCCGTGCCCAAACCCTGCTCGGCGGGCCAGGGGCGGTTGGTTCCCTTTCGCACTCGCCGTCACCCTTGGAAGCCGTAGGTGACGGCGCTGTGCCGGTAGGTGGGGAATCCGTGAGGGCGCCCGGAGGGGGCGAGCTCGGTCTCAGAAGATCGACTTGATGATGTCGTCGCCGATGCCGAAGCCGGCGCCCATGGCGATGGCCCGGCCGAAGCCGCCGCCGAGGAACCGCTGGAGCATGCCCCCGCCCGGGGCGAAGCCGCCCGGGGCGAAGCCGCCCTGCCCGAAGCCGCCCTGGCCATAGCCGCCGGGCGCCGGGTACGACGGCTGGGGCGCCGGGTACGACGGCTGGGGCGCCGGGTACGACGGCTGGGGCGCCGGCGCCTGGTAAGGAGGAGCCGAGGCCGGGTCCTGCCCGCCAAGGTGGTTGACGGTGAAGTCGTGGAGCGACTGCAGCAGGCCGGCGACCTTGGTCTGCTCGTCGCGGAGGCTGACCGCGATCTCGCGGAGGTCGAGCAGCCAACCGCGGGCGTTGCCGTCGCCGGCGTCGCCGGCGACCTGCAGCTTCTGGGCGAGGGTGCTGATCGCCTGGACCGTTTGCTGGCTCTCCTGCTCCAACTCCGCGTAACTCTGGTCGATGGTCTCCACGTCCATGACGGGCACCTCCCCATGCGGGGACCGTGCGCCCCCGGCCAGGCGGACTCTACCGGCAGGCCCGGGCGGCAGCACGCGCCCGGCCAGGCGGACTCTACCGGCAGGCCCGGGCGGCAGCACGCCCCCGGCCCGCCCGGCCCGCCCGCCCCGCCGCCCACGCCGCCAGCCGGGCAGCCCCGTACACACCCGCGCTCAGCGCCCCGACGAAGAACCCGACGGGCCAGTTGGTCAGGTAGGAGGCGGCGATCGAGGCCCACACGGTGACGGCCGCCAGCGCCACGGAGAGGAGCACAGCGGGCAGCGGGCTGCGCACGACGGCCCGGGCCGCCGCCGGCGGTCCGATCAGTAGGCTGAAGATCAGCAGGACTCCGACCACCGGAACGGCCACAGCGGTGGCCAGCGCCAGCAGCAGCAGGAAGGCGAGGTCCATTGCCGCCAGGCGAACGCCCCGGGCCTCGGCGATGTCGGGGACGGCGGAGGCGAGCAGCAGCGGCCGGGCCAGCACCGCGGCGGCGACGACGCTGGCGCCGGCCAGCCCGGCCACCACCGGCAGGTCCCCGCTGCCCACACCGAGGATCTGGCCGAACAGCAGCGCGAACACAGCGTTCGCGTACGCGCTCGTCTGGGCCAAGAAGGCGTCCCCGAGCGCCAGCAGGAGCACGAGGGTCAGTGCGGTGGCGACGTCTCGGCGGGCGCGGTGGCCGAGGGCGGCGATGGTGAGCGCGGCCAGGGCGGCGAACACGCCGAGACCGACGAGGGTGTCCACGCCGGCCAGCGCCGCGCCGGCCGCCCCGGCAAAGGCACCGTTGGGTATGGCGTGGGCTGCGAAGGCCGACGAGCGCAGCACGACGAAGAAGCCGACGACCCCGGCGACGACGGCGACGAGCGTGCCGGCGACCCAAGCGTTGGTCATGAACGGGGAGAACACGGCGGCAGCCCTACCGCCGTGGAACGAGGCGGACGGCCGTGCCGGTGGCGAGGTAGGCAACGATGACGACGCCCACGATGAGTGAGCTCACCGGGATGCCGTTGCCGCCGGCAAACCAGGTGGCGCTGTCGTAGGAGAGCACCACGCCGGCCCAGGTGGAGCCCACTCCCACGGCGGAGGCGATGGCCACGGCCCGGCCGAGCCGGGCGGTGATGCGCAGCGCCGCCGCTGCCGGCCCGACCAGCAGGGCGGTGGACAAGATGGCGCCGACCGCCACGGACGAGAGCCCGACGGCAAGGGCCAGGGCGAGCATGTGGGCGGCGGCCACGAGCCGCACCGGGACCCCCCGGGCGGCGGCGATGTCGGGGTCGAGGGAGCTGAGCAGCAGCGGCCGGGCCACGACCGCGACGATCAGGACCGCCCCGGCGCCAAAACCGGCCACGAGCACCACCGTGCCGGGAGCGGTGGCGAAGATCGACCCGAAAAGGATCTGCTGCGTCGCTCCCGTCGCCGCCACCACCGTCGTGTCCAGGTACAGGAACAGCGCCGCCAGCCCGATCGACGCGCCGAGCACGATCCCGGTCGCCAGGTCCCGGCCGCGGAGGTTGCGCACCCCGACCGCCTGCATGGAGGCGGCGCCGGCGACCGCCCCGGCGACGAAGCCGACCAGCGGGTTGACACCGGCGAGGTACATGCCGGCCCCGCCGGTCGCCGCCGACTCGGTGAGGGCGTGGCCGGCGAAGCTCTGCCCGCGCACGACGGTGAGCACGCCGACCACGGCCGACACCACGGCCACGACCCCGCCGACCGCCAGGGCCGTGCGGACCTGCGCGCTGGCGAATAGCCCCGGGGCGAACAGGGTGTGCACGGCTCAGCGCCCGGCCGGCTCGCCAGCGACGACGAGCACCCGGCCGGCGAAGCGCAGCACGTCGATCGGCTGGCCGTAGAGGGCGGAGAGCACGTCGCTGCGGATGACCTCATCGACGGTGCCGCTCACCGCCCGGCCAGCGGCCAGGTACACGACGCGGTCGGTGACGGGCAGCAGGGCGTTCATCTCGTGGGCGGAGAGCAGCACGGCGACACCGTCGTCGGTTGTGACGGAGCGGAGCAGGGCGACCACGTCCTGGGCGCTGCGGAGGTCCAGGTTGGCGAGCGGCTCGTCGAGGAGCAGCAGCCGGGGGCGGGCGACGAGGGCGTGGGCGATGAGGACGCGCTGCTGCTCGCCCCCCGACAGCCGCCCGACGCGGGCGCCGGCGAAGCGGTCGGCGCCGACCGCAGCCAGCGCATCGTCGACCAGCGCGCGTTGGTCGGCCGACCGTCGCCTGAGCCCGAAGCGGTTGCCGTCCAGGCCGAGGGCGACGAGGTCGCGGGCGCGCAACGGCAGGTCCGGGTCGAGCGACACCTTCTGGGGCACGTAGCCGACCGAGGATCCCCGGCCGCCGGGCGTCTGTCCGGCGAGCAGCACCCGCCCCGTCGCCGGGCGCAGCAGGCCGAGCACGACCCGCAGCAGCGTGGTCTTGCCTGCGCCGTTGGGACCGATCAGTCCCGTGAACGTGCCGGCGGCGACCGTGAAGCCGACGTGGTCGAGGATGGCGCGGCCGCCCAAAGAGACGCTGACCCCCTCCACGGCGAGGACGGGATCCCCGTCCCCAGGAGGGGACGGGGATCCGACGGCGCCGGCGGGAAGCACGCTCACGTCAGGGTTCACAGGTGGGTGGTGGAGGCCCGCTGCGTGACCGCCCGGGCGATGGCGTGGGTCTCGGCGAGCATCCAGGTCTGGTAGTCGTAGCCGGGAACGGGCATGGTCTCGTACACAGCGACGACGGGGACGCCGGCGTGCACGGCGGCGGAGCGCAGGGAGGCGGTGAGCGGGTCGACGACCTGCTCGTTGTAGGCCAGGAAGTCCACCCGGTGCTGGGCGAGCAGCCGCCTCATGAGGCCGATGTCCTGTGGCGTCGGGTCGACGCCGTTCATCACGTCCGCCTGGAACCGGAACGGGGCGAGGTTGGCTATCCCCATGGCCGACAGCAGGTAGTCGGCCACGGGTTCGGTGCTCACCGCCGTCGCAGCGGGGTGGCCGTGGCGGAAGGCGGTGATGGCCCGGTTCCACGGAGCGAGAGCGGCGACGAAGCGGGCGGCGGCGGCAGTGAACTGGGCGGCGTGCGCCGGTGAGATCCGCCCGAGGTCGGTGGCGATCGCGTCGGCCACGGCCGGCATGGTGCGGGGGTCGTACCAGAGGTGGGGGTTAGGCGTGCTCGCCGACAGCCCGAGGAGCTCCTGGACATCGATCACCCGGCGGTGCGCCCCCGAGCTGGCCGACTCCAGGCGGTTGAGGAACGGGTCGTATCCGACCCCGTTCTGGATCACCAACCGGGCGGCGGCCACCTCGGACGCGACGGCGGGGCTGGGCTCGTAGGTGTGTGGATCGACGGACGGGTTCGACTCGACCGAGTCGACCTTCACCCAGCGCCCACCGACCTGCGCTGCCACGTTGCCGTACTGGTTCTCGCCGGCCACGACGAGGATCCGCTTCGCCGGGCCGGGCGCTGCCGAGGGGGCGCCGCCGCAGCCGGCCAGGGTGCCGGCAAGGACGCCCGAAGCAGCGAGTGCCGCGAGGAGGCGGCGGGCGCCTCCCCTCCTGCGACCTTTGACCATCAGCGCGACCTGCCGGCCCACCTCGCTCCTCCCGGCGGCGATCTTGTCGGAACCCATTACCGGTAAGCTACCAGAAATGGTTACGGATGCGGATGCGGATTGTCTTGACCGGCTGTGACGCCGTGCCGGATGCTGGTGCGATGAGCTCCCGCCGCTCGCCCCAGGAGCGCTCGACCCGCCAGAAGCGAGCCCTCGCGGCCCTGCTCGAGTCGGTCGACGGCTTCCACTCCGCCCAGGATCTGTACGGCGAGTTGCGGGACCGGGGCCAGAACGTTGGCCTCACGACCGTCTACACCCAGTTGCGGGCGTTGGCGGACGCCGGGCAGGTCGACGCCGTGCGCGCCGATGACGGCGAGACCCTCTACCGGCGCTGCCAGACGGGCGGCCACCACCACCACCTGGTGTGCCGGGAGTGCGGGCGGACGGTCGAGATCGAGGGGCCGGAGGTGGAGCGGTGGGCCGAGCGCGTCGCCGCCGGCCACGGCTTCGGCGAGATCCGCCACACCGTGGAGATCGTCGGGACCTGCGGGCCGTGCACCGCCGGGGGGTCCGTCACCGGATCGGGAGACGATGACGCCGCCGGTTGACCGGCTCCTCGCCCAGGCGCACGAGCTGATCGCGGCCTGGCAGGGGCGGTGGGGCGGCAACCCGACCCACCCCGCCCTTGAGGTGGACGCTGGAGCGTTTGCGGAGGCGTGGGCCGAGTTCGGGCAGCGGATGGACGGCAACTTCCCCTTCTTCCATCCGCGCTTCGCCGGTCAGATGCTCGAGCCGCCCCACCCGGTGGCGGTCGCCGGCTACGTGGCGGCGCTGCTCGTGAACCCCAACAACCACGCCCTCGACGGGGGCCCGGTCACCTCGGCCATGGAGAAGGAGGTGGTGGCCGAGCTGGCGGCCATGCTGCACCTCCCCCGGCCCTGCCTCGGGCACCTCACCTCGAGCGGCACCATCGCCAACCTGGAGGCGCTGTGGGTGGGCCGGGAGCTGCGCCCGGGCCTGCGCGTGGCGTACGGGGCCAACGCCCACTACACCCACGGCCGGATGTGCCAGGTGCTCGGTGTGCCGGCGACGGTGGTCGCGGTGGACGCCGACGGCCGCATCGACATGGGCGCCGCCGAAGAGGCGTGCCGGCAGGGTGACGTCGGCACCCTGGTGGTCACGGCTGGGACGACGGGGCTCGGAGCCGTAGACGACGTCGCCGGCGCCCTCGACCTGCGGGAGCGCTACGGGGTGAGGGTCCACGTGGACGCGGCCTACGGCGGTTTCTTCGCGCTGCTGGCGTGGGACGACCTGCTGGCGCGGTCAACGGCCGCTTCGCTGCGGGCCGTCGCCGGGGCCGACTCGGTGGTCGTCGACCCGCACAAGCACGGGCTGCAGCCCTACGGGTGCGGCGCCGTGCTGTTCGCTGACCCGGGGGTGGGCGCCTTGTACCACCACGACTCGCCGTACACCTACTTCACCTCCGAGGAGCTTCACCTGGGGGAGATCAGCTTGGAGTGCTCACGGGCGGGGGCGGCGGCGGCGGCGCTGTGGCTGACCCTGCGGGTGCTGCCGCTGCAGGCCGACCGGGGCATCGGGCCGATCCTGGCGGCCAGCCGGCGCGCTGCCGAGGGGTGGGCGGCGCGGCTGGAGGGCAGCAGGCGGCTGCGGCTGCACGCTCCTCCGGAGCTGGACATCGTCACCTACCTGCCAGTGGGGAAAGCCGCCGATCCTCGACGGGTCACGGCCGCTGCGCAGCGCATCCTCGCCGACGGGATGGTCGGACCCGACCCGGTGTGGCTGAGCACGCTCCGCATCGACGGCCCGTCGTTCGCTGCACGCCACCCCGACCTCGGGCCGGCGCCCGCCGAGGTCACGATCCTCCGCAGCGTGCTCATGAAACCCCAGCACGAGGACTGGCTCGACGAGCTCCAGGCCCGCGTCGAGGCCCTCGCGGCCGCCGCCTGGTGATCGCAGCGGACGTCCGCGACCCCGCCCGGATGCGGGCGGCGGCGCGCTGGCGGGTGGAAGTGTGAGTGAAAAGTGCACAGGGTGTGACGTTTTCACTCACAGAAGGCGCTGGCGCCCCCGACGGGCCGGGGTGGCGGCCGGCTGTGGTGGCAGCGGGCCCGGCCCTCAGCCGCCCATGGGCAGCCGTCGCCACAGCGGCCGCGGCAGGTGGCGCAGGGCGGCGAACAACCACCTCAGCCCGCCCGGGACCCAGATGACCTCCCGCCCGGAGGCGAGGGCGGCGGCGGTGGCGGCGGCGACGGCCTGCGGGGTCGTCGCCAGCGGCGCCGGCTTCCTGCCGGCGGCCATCCGGCCCCGGACGAACCCGGGACGGACGACGAGCACCCGCGCGCCGGAGCCGACCAGGGCGTCGCCGAGACCGAGGGCGAAGCCGTCGAGGCCGGCCTTGGACGAGCCGTACACGAAGTTGGCACGCCTGACCCGCTCGCCGGCGACGGAGGAGAGCACGACGAGCGTCCCGTGGCCCTGTGCCCGGAGGCGGCGGGCGGCGGCCAGCCCGGCCGACATCCCGCCTACGTAGTTGGTGCGCGCCACGAGGACCGCCCCGGCGCCGCCGGCCTCATCGGCGGCCTGGTCACCGAGCACGCCGAACGCGAGGACCACCACGTCGAGATCGCCGACGAGGGCGGCGGCCCGCTCCACGACGGAGTCGTGGGCGTCGGTGTCGAGGGCGTCGAACGGGATGGTCTCGACCCTCGCCGCCCCGGCCCCAGCGACGCTGCGGGCGGCGTCGGCGAGCGCAGCGGGGTGGCGCCCGGCGAGCACGACCGACGCGCCCCGCGGGCGGGCCAGTGTCGCTGCCACCGCCACGCCGATCTCGGAGGCACCGCCGAGGACGAGGACGGTCTGCACTGCGCCGAGAGCGTCCCTCATGCCGCCGCCCCCAGCGGCGGGGCAGAAAGGCCGAGGCGACGGTCGAGGTCGGAGCGCAGCCGCCGATGCGGGTCGACGCGGTCGCGGACCCGCCGCCACGCTGGCAGCCGCGGGTACATCTGCGCGAGGAGGTCGGGGCGCAGCCGGGCGTCCTTGCTGAGGTAGACGCGCCCGCCGGCGGCGACGACCTGTTCGTCGAGGCCGTCGAGCAGCGCCGCCAGTCCCGGCGCCGTCGCCGGCAGGTCGAGGGCGAGCGTCCAGCCGGCACGGGGGAACGACAGGGGACCGGGGTTGGCCGGGCCGAAGCGCTTCAGCACCGCCAGGAAGGAAGCGGCCCGGGCAGCGGAGAACGCCTCCAGCGCCGCCCTCACCGTCGCCTCGGCCCCGTCTGGCACGACGAGCTGGTACTGCACGAAGCCGGGCGGCCCGTACAGCCGGTTCCAGTCCCGGACCGCGTCGAGGGGGTGGAAGTAGGCGGCCAGCGGCACGAGGTGGCCCTCCGCCCGGCGAGGGGCCTTGCGATACCACAGCTCGTTGAAGGCGGCGACGCTCCAGCGGTTGAGCAGCCTGCCGGGCACCGCCGGCGGGGCGGAAAAGCGGGAGCGGGGAGAGAACCGCCGGGCCTCGGGGCGGGCACGCCACCCGGCTGGGAGGTCATCTGCGCCGGCGTGGTCGCCGACGTCGAGCACGGAGCGGCCGAGCTCGGCGCCGCGCGCCAGGCAGTCCACCCACGCCACGGAGTAGCGGTGGGTGGCGTCTGCCTCGACCATGCGGGCGAGGAGGGCGTCGAGGTCGGCCAGCCTCTCGGTGTCGACCTTGACGTATGCCGTCTCTACCGGGAGCAGGCCGATGGTCGCCTCCAGCACGGCGCCGGTGAGGCCCATCCCGCCCGCCGTCGCCCAGAACAGCTCCCCGTCGTCGTCCGGGCCGACGGTCACGACGCCGGCGGCGGGGGTGGCTAGAACCATGGAGCGTACGTGGGCAGCGAAGGTACCGTCCCGGTGGTGGTTCTTGCCGTGGATGTCGGAGGCGATGGCACCACCGACGGTCACCTGGCGGGTGCCGGGCGTCACGACCGGCCACAGGCCGAGCGGGACCAGGCTGCGCATGAGCTGGTCCAGGCTGATGCCCGCCTCGACGCGCGCCACGGCCCCTTCGACGTCGACCTCGAGGATCCGGTCCAGGGCGGTCAGGTCGAGCACGACGCCCCCGGCGCACTGGGCGGCGTCGCCGTAGCTGCGGCCGAGGCCGCGGGCCACGAGCCCCCGCCCGCCGGCGGACGCCACGGCCGCGGCCGCCTCCTCCCGGCAGCGGGGGCGGACGACGGCGGCGGCGGAAGGGGCGGTGCGGCCCCACCCCGACAGCAGCTCGGGGGGCGGCGAGAGCTCAGTGGGCATACACGCCGGTGGTGAACAAGGCGAGCCAGACGACGCCGAGCACCTGCAGGGAGCGGTCCGAGAACGCCAGCCGCTCCGGCCGCGCCCCGTGGCCCTGCTCGACGAGGAAGGTGTAGCGCAGCACGGCGATCAGCATGGGAACGATCGACAGCTCGAACCACAGCGGGTCGGCATGATGGCGGTGGGCGGTCTGCAGGTCGAAGGCCCACAGGCCGTAACCGAGCATCATCCCGCCGCAGGAGATGGCGAGCACCGTCCTGAGGAACCCGGCGCTGTACTGCTGGAGGGTCCGGCGGTGGGTGGCGCCGTCGTCTCCGAGCTCGAGCTGCTCGGCCAGTCGCTTGCCGGTGACCATGAGCAGGCTGCCGAAGGTGGCGACGATGAGGAACCACTGCGAGACCGGCACAGCGGCAGCCACCCCACCAGCGACCGCCCGGATGACGAACCCGGAGGCTACGCAGGACAGGTCCCACACGGCGAGGTGCTTCAGCTTGATGTTGTAGGCGGCCTGCACCACGATGTACACGCCGACGACGACGGCGAGCCGCCACGACACCGCCGCCGCCAGCGCCGTGCCCGCCGCCACCAGGGCCGCGGCGACGGCCAGGGCGGCGGCAGGACTGATGAGACCGGCCGCCACCGGGCGGTCCCGCTTCACGGGGTGGGCCCGGTCGGCCTCGGCGTCGAGGGCGTCGTTGGCGAAGTACGTCCCGCTCGACACGGCGCAGAACGCCACGAACGCCAGAGCGGCACGCGCCAGCGGCCCGGCCTGGCCGAGCACGCCGGCCGCGCCGGGAGCGGCGAAGAGGAGCACGTTCTTCACCCAATGACGGGGGCGGGCGGTGACCACCAGGCCGTGCAGGCGCGTCCCGGCCCCCGGGGCTCGGCTGCCCCCGGCGGGCAACGCTCGGGGAGCCAGCGCCCGGGTCACATCCGTACCGTACCGACCGCGGGAGCCAGACGCCCACCCCTGCCCTGGCTTTCGTACCGTGCCTTCACCTTCCCCTGCCAACACGAGAGCCCTGCGCCTGTGAAGATCGGGACGTGCCGAGCAATACGACGTCACATTCCGGATGGCCGCGGCCCGACATCGGCGACGGCGTCCTGCCCCGCCAGTACGTGGAACGGGGGTCCTCGCCAGGCGGCGACGGGCCGGCGG
>DAHVMA010000026.1:0-18304 GCA_027320105.1 Acidimicrobiaceae bacterium
TATTCCCCGACAACGCCCTTTACAACTTCCTCGCAACTTGATATGCTGCTGACCGCGAGTTGATCGGCACCGATCAACTCAGGTTGATGCGAGAACCGTCGGAAACCCGATAGCTCGTACACCACGCGATGGGACTCGACCCGCCCCCTGGGCTCTCAAAGAGGCGCCCCGTCAGAGCAGGAGGAAGGAGGTAACCCGATGGCCGATAGACGTGCTGGGCCCCATCAAGGGCCGTACGTGCCGAGCCCGGGCGGAGGCACCGAGCCCCGCTCGCGCAACAAGGACGGCACCTGGCGCCGGAAGCGGAGTGATACCAAGCCCGCATCGCCGAAGTCGACGCCCTCGCCCCGTAAGAGCAAGTGACCCCCTTCCGGTAGTCGACACCGGAGGGGGGTCACTTGAGGCTCAGCGAACGCAGCGGGGCGCCGCAGGGCCCGAGGTCATCAGCTCCTTCGAGCGCTGCGGCATGCAGCGAATCCGCCGAGCGCACTCAGCACTGGATCGCAAAGCGTGCCGCAGCGCAGAGGAGGCGCAGATCGTCGGCACCGAGTCGCCCAACTCGTTGTACCAGCGTCTGCTTCGGCACGGGAAGAATGTTGTCGAGGTTTGCGACGCAGTCCCGGGCCAGCCCCTGAGCAGGACCGAGCGGGACCTCTGTCGGGATCTGTCTCACGCGAGTGGTCACCGGTGCAACCAAGATCGTCGTGAGCCGTGGGAGCACCGAGGTCCTCGTGAGCACGACCACCGGTCGGCGCTTGTCTCCGGGAACATCGGCAAACCAGACATCACCTCGTTCGGGCAGGAGAGCCGTTGCGCTCACTCGTCGTCCCACGCCATCTCGGTCCACACGATGCCGTCGACGGTCGTCACCGTCTCAGCGCCCTGTGGCCTTCGCACGTACCCCTCGGCGTGGGCACGCTCCAAGTTGTCCTTGATGAGTGCCGCAAGCCCGCGATCAACCAGCTGCGACACACTCGAAAGGCCAGTCAGCTCCTTGGCCCGCTCGAGCTGGGCGGGATCGACCGTCGCCGAGATCTTCACCTTCGCCACGGGGGACACACTATCCGATAGATAGGTTCCTAAGAGTCCTACCACCGGGCGGAGTCCGCTGGCGGCCCCCTCCTTCGTGGCAAGGACCGAGTTGGCGTTCCCGAAGAGGTCGTTTGGGTGCACGACTTCGCGTTGCACGATCGAGAAGTGGATCTTGGTCCAGCCAGGAGGCGTGGATCGGCAGGTGGATCAGCCGCAGCGTGGGCCGCTAGCCCTCGACGCCGCGGATCGACGCTTGACCCCGATGGGAGCTGCCGTTGTCCACGACCCAGAACATCCGCGACGCCGACGCGTCACCTCTGCCGGGTGCTGCGGCCTGGGCTGGCCTTTGCTGGCGTCACAGCCTGGTCTTCGCACGTGGTGGTGGTGGACATTTCGCGGGCCTCGCCCGGAGGCAAGGCCCGCCTTACGGGATGGCAAGGACACCCAGCCGGGATAGGGACGGAGCACCCGACCCAACGTACTGAGGACCCTTCCCTGGAACTTGGTCGGGAAGACGAGGAAGACGGTGCCCCACGCGAGGCAGTCGAACCCCTCGCCGATGTACGGGCCGCTAACAACGGCCAGGAGCGGTGGTCCGCCGTCGGTGATCGCCGCGCGTGCACGCGACCTTGTCGGCCTTCGAGGAGGAACGGCCCACCGCACCTGTGGAGCCCGCCGAAAACAGGTGAGCGGGCCGCCTCGTCGAGCAAGAGACGCGAACTGACAAACCGACGAGCCGTGCCAGCTGAGGGTTCCCTACCAAAGTCGCTCAAGCGCGCGACGCAGTTCGTGGAGCGAGGAGTTTCAGGCGGGCAGGACGGGTACCTCGTAGGCGCCGAAGGTCGGATCCCGGGTGACGACGGTCAGCCGCTCCGTCACTGCCTGCGCCACGAGCATGCGGTCGAAGGGGTCGCGGTGGTGGTGCGGGAGGTCGCCGGCCGCCTCGGCATGGCCGGCAAGCACGGGGAGCAGTTCGAAGCCGGCGTCGGTGGCATGGTGGGCCAGCGACCCCTCGACCCGAAGCTTGCCGAGCGACCGCTTGATGGATGCCTCCCAGATCGAGGCCACGGACACCACGACCCTGGCCGAGGGATCGGCGATGCGGGCACTCGCCTCGCCCGACAGCGGATCGGCCGCCAACCACCACAGCAGGACCTGCGTGTCGAGGAGGAGGTTCACCCGGTCCCGGGGCGAGCCTCACCCCGCTCGAAGGCATCCACCAACCACTGGGGGGTGTCGTCGAAGTCGTCGGCCACGGTGATGTGCCCGGCCAGCAGTCCTGGTCGCCGGGGCTCCGAGCGAGCTACGTACGGGACCAGGCGCGCCACCGGCCGGCCGGCACGGCCGATGACGACCTCCTCACCAGCTTCGGCCCGTTCCACCAGCCTCGACAGGTGGGTCTTGGCTTCGTGCATGTTCACCAGGTTCACATGACTAAGTCTAGCCCGGTCATAGCTCGGGGCGGGAGGCATGTCCGAGAGCCCACGGTGCTGGCATCGGCAAGGCGGCACTTGCTCGACGAGACAGCTTTCGGTCTACATCGAGCGTCTGACCGACCACCGGCCTCAATCCTTGCAGACGAGCCCGGCGGGCACCGAACACCTCCGAGTCGGCCGCTCGGGAAGCGTCGAGCGGCGAGAACCACACTGGTGGGTCGATCAGGGCGGTGAGATCATGACCGAGCCGTCGAAGCCTGGGCGGGCGTGGTTGGCACGGGGCCCTTTCCGCGTGCTGCGCCATCGCAACGTCCGGCTCTGCTTCTCCGGCTACTTGCCATCGAATCTCGGCACGGCCATGGCCTCCTTGGCGCTGGTCTTCGCAGTGCTTGACAGCGGCGGCAGCGCCGCCGACCTGGGCTACGTCCTCGCCGCCGGCATCGTCCCGCAAGTGGCGCTCATGATCGGCGGCGGGGTGGTCCCCGACCGGATCGGCCGCCGCCAGGTCATGCTTGGCGCTGACCTGCTGCGCACCGCCAGCGAAGCGCTCCTCGCTGCCCTGCTCTTCGCCGGGCATCCCCCCATCTGGGTCTTCGCCGTGCTGGCCGGGGCCGTCGGCGTCGGCGACGCCTTCTTCACCCCGCGTTCAACGGCCTCATCGTCGACATCGCCCCCGCCGACGAGCGAGGCGACGCCAACGCGCTTTTCGGCATGGCCCGCTCGGCCACGACCGTCGCCGGCCCCGCCCTCGCCGGGGTGCTCGTCGCGCTGGCCGACCCGGCGAGCGTGCTGGCCATCGATGCCGCCTCCTACGCCATGAGCGCCGTGGCGCTCGCCCTGCTCGAGCTGCCCCCGTTGCCTCCCGCCGAGCGCCACTCGATCCTGCACGACCTGGCCGAAGGCTGGGCGAGTCCACCTCCCGGACCTGGCTGTGGGTCACCACCGTCCAGTTCGCCTTCTTCAACCTCATGGCCTGGGGACCGTTCCTCGTTCTCGACCCCGTGCTGGCCAGGGCGTACCTCGGCGGCGCCGGTCCCTGGGGGGCCATCCTGGCCTGCTACGGCGCCGGCGCAGTCGCCGGCGGGCTGGTCGCCTTCCCGCAGCGCCGGCGGTGCACCAGCACCGTCCCTCGCACCACCTTGGGCGCCCGACCTTTTCTGGGAGCTGGCATGTGCCATTGGCCCTACACCTCCTGTCTGCCCTCCATCGGATGCCAGATTCTCCCGAATGAAGACAGGAAAGAGGTGCAGTTCCCCTGGAGTGACGGCTCCCTCCACATTCTCCCTGCTCACAGGCCTGCAGTAGCCGCCGCCTCGCTCTGATCGGCTGGGGATCCTGGCCTACCGGCTGGGCGGCCCGCTGGCGTTCGCCGGCGTCGAGTGTCTGCACTACTACTGGTACTTCGTCGACTCCGAGCTCGGGTTCTGCCACGTGCGGGTGCAGGGGTGGCTGCCGTTCCAGGTTCAGGTGTGGGAGAACGGCAGATGGGCCCTCTCCAGGTCGCTGACCGCCAATATCGTGTCGGCCGGTCCGCACCTCGCTAGGGCGCTTGTTCGTGAACGAATGTCGTTCTGGCACGCGCTGCAGATGGGTGGAGTAGGGGCTTGGTTGCTCGGTCAGCTTGTTGACGGGCGAGGACGAGCGCGCCGTCCGGGACTTGCGGCACTTCGGGAGTTCCGCGCCGGGGCCGATGGCCGTTCGGCGTCGATGTCGGGGAGGGCGACGCCGTAGAGGAGGCGTCGGCGTCGGCCTTTGGTGGGTGCGAGCGCGGCTCGGGGCTGGACGACCCGGACGAGATCGCGTGCCAATTCCGCGTACTCGCCGTCGGTGAGCCACAGGGCGGCCATCCGGTAGCCGGCCCCATCAGCGCCGGGATCTACCGGTGCACTGGCGATGTAGCGGTCGAAGTCGGCCAAGAGGCCGGCGGTAAAGGCCAGGAAGGCCTGGGCGTGATCCTCGAGGCTCATGGCTGAGATCTCGTCGGGTTGTATCTGGGCGGCGGCGGCTCGCAGGACATAGGTGCGCTCGACCGCGCCACGGACTCGTTGTTCGGCGACGACCTGTAGGACGCCTTCTTTGGCGAGCAGCCCGACGTGGCGGTAGAGGCTGCCGGTGGGCACGTCGGCGAGCTCAGCGGCGAGCTGGCTGGTGGTGAGCGCCCGGTCGCCGAGGAGGGCGCGCACGATCCGCAACCGGACGGGGTGCAGGAGCAGCTCGGCGGTCGCCACGGCCCTCACACTACTTGACACCGTTCTTGAACCTGATACCGTTCGCAATAACATGAATGGTGGAGGTGTCCTATGGCTGAACTACGAGTCGAAG
This sequence comes from Acidimicrobiaceae bacterium, assembly GCA_027320105.1. GTDB lineage: Bacteria > Actinomycetota > Acidimicrobiia > Acidimicrobiales > Palsa-688 > JAKAQB01. The sequence goes on from DAHVMA010000026.1 coordinate 4,791, forward strand.
GCGACGATCTACGGCTGGTGCTAAGCGCAGCGGAAAAGCTCGAGGGCGTGCACGGGAGCTTGTCTGCCCCGCTGGCGTGCGTGCGGGGCGTCGAGGTCCTCGCCAACGCGCACAAGGCGGCCGGTATCCGCGCCGGGATCAAGGTCGGCACCCGGCTGTCGGGGGTGGTCGAGGTCGGCCGGGTGTACGGAGCGAGCGCCAAGCGGTTCGTGGCCGTCCACCACGACACCCCGAGGGGAGTGCGCATCAGCTTCTCCTCCGGCGAGTTCGACGAGTGGATCGTCGGCTGTGCCGACCCCGATGCGGTCGCGGCTGCCATCCAGGGCGCGTGAATGAACGCCGCCGCCCTCGGCCGGGAGCGGTGACCGCCCTGGAGGTCGTAGGGCTCACTCGACGGTATGGGCCGATCACCGCTTTCGCTGCCGTCGATCTCTGTGTGCGGACCCGACCGCCGCCGCCTGCTACCGGGACTGGTACTCGACGGCGCGCCTGCGCCGCCACGCCCTGCGCCTCGCCGGCGACCACCACGACGACCGCTGGGCCGGACTTTCGCTGGTCCTGGAGGCTCTGGGGAAAGAGGACGGTTGCGCTGCCCTGGCTCTTCCCGGTCTCGGAGGCATCTTCGAGCCGAGCCCCGCCGACCTGCTCGCCGGTCTCGCCATCCACAACCGGGACCTGCTCGCCGCGCTCCGCAAGCTCAGCGTCGCCGGCAACGACCGCAAGCACTCCGGCGCGTACTACACACCCACCTCGCTCACCAAATGCCTCCTCGACAGTGCCCTCGACCCACTCATCGACGCCGCCGCCAAGCCCGACCCGGCCGCCGCCCTGCTCGACCTGACCGTCCGCGACCCCGCCTGCGGCTCCGGGCACTTCCTCGCCGCCGCCCGCCGCATCGCGGCCCGCAACGGCCTGGAGCGGGCGGGCTACGGCGACCTGTTCACCGCCGGCGGCGTCACCCTCGACACCACCACCCTCGCCAGCCGGGCAGCCGCCATCGACGCCCTCCCCGCACGCTCCCTCGCCGGCGTCCACGTCGCCGCCCGCCGCCTGGCCGATCTCGACGCCGTCGAGGACGTTGCCGCCCGGTACCGCTTCTTCCACTGGCCCCTCGGGCTCCCCACCGTCTTCACTGGACGCGGCGGATTCGACTGCGTCATCGGCAACCCTCCGGTGGGAGCACGTCGAGCTCAAGGAGCAGGAGTGGTTCGCCGCCCGCCTTCCCAAGATAGCCGAGACATCCGGCAACCCCCGCAGGAAGCTCATCGTCGCTCTCGCCGACGACCACCCCGAGCTGCACACCGCCTACCGCTCCGCCCTCCGCCGGGCCGACGGCGAGCGAGCGTCCCTCGCCCACAGCGGCCGCTACCCACTTACCGGACGGGGACGGATCAACACCTACCCCGCCTTCGCCGAGCACGACCGGGACCTCCTCGCCTGCGGCGGTCGCCTCGGCGTCAGCCTCCCCACCGGCGTCGCCACCGACGCCACCACCCAGCACTACTTTAGGGACCTCGTGACCAGCCGGTCGCTGGTGTCCCTGTACGACTTCGAGAACCGGGATCGCATCTTGGAAGCCGTTGACAGCCGGGTCAAGTTCTGCCTGCTCACCCTCACCGGCCGCGACTCACCGGCCGATGCCGCCACCTTCGCCTTCTGCGCCCGCCGCCCCGGCGATCCGCGCCGCCCCGGCTTCACCTTCACCCTCACCCCGAGGAGATCACCCTCCTCAACCCCCCAACACCGGCACCTGCCCCGTCTTCCGCACCCGCCGCGACGCCGAGATCACCCTCGGCGTCCTACCGACGCCACCCCGTCCTCGTCCGCAAGGACCACCCCGACGGCACCCCGTGGGGCGTGTCCTTCATGCGGATGATCGACATGTCCAACGACTCCGACCTCTTCCGCACCAGGGTGCGGCTCGAGGCCGGCGGCTGGACCCTCGACGGCAACGCCTTCCACCGCGGCGACGAGACCATACTCCCGCTCTGCGGGGCCAAGATGGTCCACCACTTCGACCACCGCTGGGCCACCTACGACGGCGACGACGTCAGGGACGTGACCGAAGCCGAGCACGCCGACCCCGACGTCACCGTACTCCCCCGCTACTGGGTCCCCGAAGCCGAGGTAGCCGGCCGCTGGCGCCACGACTGGCTCCTCGGTTTCCGCAACGTCTGCCGTGCCACTGACGAGCGGACCGTGATCTGCTCGACGTTTCCCCTGTCCGGCGTCGGCAACAGCATGCCTCTCGTCGTCTGCTCCAGTCCCGCCCAGCTCCTCGCCGCAGCCCTCACGTCCATTGCCGCCGACTTCGTTGTCCGGCAGAAGCTCGGCGGCACCAACCTCAACTTCTTCTATGTGGAGCAGCTCCCGGTTCCACGACCCGGGACATTCGCCGAACGCTGCCCCTGGACGCCGGCGCAGAGCCTGCAGGATTGGATAGAGGACCGCGTCGACAAGCTGGTCTTCACAGCCTGGGACATGGCACCGGCCGCCCTCGTCCTCGGCGACGACAGCCCACCGTTCGTGTGGAACCCCAACCGGCGAGCCGTCCCCCGGGCGGAGCTGGACGCCGCCATACTCCACCCCTACGGCATCGACCGCGACGACGTCGACTACATCCTCGGCACCTTCCCCATCGGCAACCGCAACGACCTCAAGGTCCACGGCGAGGAGCGCACCCGCCGCCTCGTCCTCGACGCCTACGACCGCATCGCCGCCGCCGTCGCCACCAGTGAGCCCTTCGTCGCGACCCTCGACCCGCCGCCCGGTGACGGTCCCCGCCACCAAGAGCCGACATGAACGACGTCGTCATCCTCGGCGCTGGCTTCTCCCAGGCCGTCTCCGAGTGCTACCCGCTCACCGACGAGCTCGGAGCACTCGCTCTGGAGCGAGCCGGCATCCCGGCATCCGAGCGTCCCCCCAAGGCGACCCGCTTCGAGGCGTGGCTGTCGCGCCTGGCCGAGGACCAGCCCTACCGCAGCGTCGAGGACAACCTGCGGGCCCGAGCCCGGCTGGTGGAGATGAGCAGGGCGCTGACCGGGGTGCTCCGCGAACGGGAGGCCCACGCCCTTGCCGGGTCCGCTCCAGCCTGGTTGGACGACCTGGTCGCCGTCCTGCACGCCCGGCAAGCGACCGTGGTCAGCTTCAACTACGACCACGTGCTCGAGTGCGCCGTCGACCGCAGCCACCTGACGGACCGTGCGCCGACGACCATGCGGCGGGAGGTGACCAGCGACGACATCCTCGATCAGCTCCCTCCGACGCCGCCACCCACCCGCCTGGAAATCCAAGAGTTGGTCGCCAGCCAGCAGCTCGGTGCTCCACGTTATCGGCCTGCTTGGACCGGGCAGCAGGTAGCTGACACGTTCCGGCTGCTGAAGCTGCACGGCTCCCTGTCGTGGTACTGGAACCCTGAGGACCTCACCGGGGTGACCGTCGCGCGCTGGCGGGTCCCCGGACCCGGCGTCGAGGAGGACGACGGGGAACGCAGCCGGGCCCTGCCCGGGCGGGAACCCTTCGTCGTGCCACCGACCGCTACCAAGTCCGCCTATCTCACCAACCCGGTCATCCGGGAGCTGTGGACCCGCGCCCGGATGGCTCTCGCCGCCGCCGACCGCGTGGTCCTCGCCGGCTACTCGGCCCCCCTCGAGGACCACGTGGCCGCCGGGCTGCTGGCGGAGACCCTCGCCGGCCGGGGCGTGGAGGTCGTCATTGCCGACCCCTGTGCCACCGATGTCGCGTCGCGACTTGCCGGCCTCGGTGTCAGGAAGGTCACCGAGGCCATGACGTTCGGTGGCGTCGAGGACCTCGTTGCGTGGTGGGTCAAGGACCAAGCCCGGGTGGCGGTCGAGAAGTTGCGTTCCTTGGCGGCAGATCCCGAGAGAGGCGGATGGGATGATGTGACGGTCAACCTGCGATGGGGTGACGGCCAAGCCAGCCGGATCGATGCGCCGGCCAGCGTGCAGCCCTCGGGCAAGAGCGACCTCGTGGTGGCGGCGTCCCCGGTGCGCGCCCCCCCTGCCGACGCGACCTGCTTCCTCGACCTCGTCGCTGGCAAGCGGGGTCTCCGGCGGGTTCTCGTCGAGGCGGACGGAGATCGGTTCCCGGTGATCGACGTGCTCGAGCCGCCCGGCAGCGAATCCCACCCTTCTCGCCGCGCCCGCTTCCTGACGCTGGTGGCGGTCTCGCACCCGATCGGCTGAGCCGAACGGCGATGCGGAGGACGCGGAGCCCCTGACGGCACTGCTCGAGCTGCTCGACGGTGGCGGCCTCGCCGCCGAACCTCACCGCCAGTGACTGGCCCTTTCGTCCCGAGCCCCGTCTCGACGCGGACGAGGTGCGCCGGCGTGTCGGGCTGGTGGCCTCCGATCTGGCCGACCGACCCGGCTCGCCTCGAGACGACGACCCGTGCCGACAACTGGGGGATGCGTGCCGTGCTTGCCCGCTGCGGCTGCGCGAAAGAGGCCCGATACCGCCAGGTGTGGACCGGCCCTGACGGCGCCCATGACGCGGTCGGCTACGCCATCTTTCGCGCCGGCTGACAGACCGGGATGGAGGGCAGCAAGGGCGCTGTCCGCGGGCCGTGAGCTCGTTTGTCCATCGGGCGTAGCGTCGCCGGTCATGTCGGATCGGTTTGTTGCCTGGGACCCGACCCACCGCCGACGTCCCGCCGAGGTGGTCGCCGGCCCCGCAGGCGGCCACGACGTGGCGGCGCTGGTGGCACTGGCGGAGGAGCACACCGGTCTGGCCGCCGGGTGGACCGGGCGGTTCGCGGCCGACCTGTCCGAAAGCCGGCGGGCGCTGTTCGTCGCCCGGGTGGACGGGACGCCCGCTGGCTACGGGCGGGTCGCCTACCTCTGCCCGCCGCAGCGGTCAGCTTCGGGGGGTGCGCCGCCCGGCTGGTATCTGGCCGGGCTGGTGGTCGCCCCCCCATGGCGGGGCTGCGGCGCAGGAGGCGAGGTCACCCGGGCCCGGGTCGATTGGGTGGCCCAACGGGCGGGCGAGGTGTGGTACTACGCGAATGCGGCGAACGCCGTGTCGCTCGCCCTGCACGCCCAACTCGGCTTCGAGGAGGTCACCCGGGACGTCTCGATCCCCGGCGTGAGCTTTGACGGCGGCGTCGGGGTGCTCTGCCGGCTCGACCTCGGCTCGGGCCGGCGACCAGCGGGTGGGGCTCAGGGCAGGCACCGGCGGTAGTGGACCTCGGCGATTGGGAACCAGAAGCCGTCCTCCACCCGGGCCGCACCATCGATAGCCCATCCGTGTGCCTCGTAGAACCGCCGGGCCCCCACGTTGGCGTCGAGGATCCACAAGCTCGCCTTGTCGAAACCGCACCCGCCGAGCGCGTCAGGCGCTGCGGCCACCAGGTTCCGGCCGGCGCCGCGCCCCCACCACTCCGCCAGCAGGTAGATGGCGTACACCTCGCCTACCCCGGCGCCGTCGGCGTCCCGGCACGGCCCAGCACTGCCGAAGCCGGCCACCCCGCCCCCGGCCTCGACAACCAGCAGCGCCTCACGCTCGCGGGTTTCCCGCTCGAGGTGACGCCGCCAGCCGGCGGCGTGCTCGTCGGGATCCAGCCCATTAGGAACGCTCGGGGGAACTGACCGGCGTAGGCAGCTTGCCAGGAACGGACACGGACCGCTCCGATCGCAGCGGCGTCATCCACCCGGACCGCCCAGACGGTTCTCGCTGCCCTGCCCAACCCGCCCTTCGGCGACGTCACGCCCACGCGCTCCAGAGGTGCCGCTCTGCGCTCCGATCGGGCGTGCTGTGGCTGTCGTTCTGGCGTGTCGTTCTGAGCGGGCGTCGCACTTCGTTCGGGCGGCGAGAGTGGATGCGTTCCGAGGATCGGCGCATCCGGTGGCGGTGCCGGCTCGGGTCAGGCGCCTCGGGATTCGGCAAGTCGTCGCAGCCAGTAGCGGAACCAGAACGTCCCGTAGGGGACGTAACGCGGGTGGGGACACCTCTTTGGCGCAGGCCGACGAGAGCGTCGGGTCGGACGCCGAGCAGCTGCCCGACGGGACGGTGCCCGCCTGCGAGCAGCAACGCTTCTCGTAGAAGGCCGTCGTGGGTGGCGATTGAGTACTCGGCGCCGCGCTCGGCGAGGCGGAACCCGAGGCGCAAGAAGGCAATGTCGGTGGCCTCCCCGTAGGGGTAAGCCCCGGCAGGCTCCAGGTAGGCGCCTTTGACCAGCCGGACCACCACGCCGGCGTCGGCGAACGCCGTCGCGTCAGCGGCTGAGCGCAAGAGGTTGGCTTGCACGGTGGCGCCGAGCCGGCCGGCCGCGCCGGCAGGGTCGGCGGCGACCGCCAGGTGCGACAAGTCCACCGACACCCATACGTCGGCTGGCGGCGGGGGCAGAGCGGCGACGAGGCCGAGGTAGGCCTCGCAGACCTCGTCGGCGACTTGCGGGTCGCTGACGCGTTCCCCGAAGAGGTCGACGCTCACCCCGTGGCCCTGCCCGACGAGGGTTCTTGCGGCGGCGATGGCGTCGGAGAGCGACCGGCCGGCGACGTAGCAGGATGCGGCCTGCCACGCCACGCTCTCTGCTCCCGGCAGAGCCTTGACGCCGCGTTCGAAGCGGACGCTGGTAGCCAAGCGGAACAGCAAGCTGCGGTCGATTCCCACCCTGCGATCATCGCAGCCTCCCCGGCCAGACCAATGCCGATCCGAAGACAGCCCGCAGCGGCGGCGGCCCCGGGCACGCCGGATCCGGCACGTCGTGCCGGACGGACCGGGTGGATGGTCCGCGCCTCCTCCAGGCGGATAGCAGCCCGGCCCGGCTTGACAGCCACCAGGCATACTTGCCCGGTGGCAGCCCATCGCCAGCGTGTGTCCTCCGGTTCGCCGTTCGAGGCAACGATCGGCTTCAGCCGGGCTGTGCGCGTCGGCGACCGGGTCCTGGTGTCGGGCACCGCTCCGGTGTGGCCCGACGGCCACTGCGATCCTGATGCCGGCGTCCAAGCGCAGCGCTGCTTGGAGATCATCGAGGCTGCCCTCAACGAGGTGGGCGCCGCCTTGGCGGACGTGGTCCGCACCCGCATGTTCCTCACCTCGGCCGCCGAGGCCGACGCCGTGAGCGCAGTGCACGGCAGAGCCTTCGCCGGTACGGCCCCTGCGGCCACGATGGTCGTCGTCGCCGGACTGCTCGACGAGCGCTGGAAGGTCGAGATCGAAGTCGAGGCGGTCCTGTCCTAGCCGACTCGCTCGTCCCCTACCACCTGTCCGGGGCCATCCTCCCGGACCTCAGAACAGGGAGGCAAGGCCGCCCGAAGCGAACTACAAGCCCAAGCTGCCAACCGGCAACAACCGGACACGTGGTGACGACCCTGCAGCGGCAGTGGCTCGGCCAACCAACCATCGGTGGGATGCCCACCCAGACCCCGCTGACGAAGTGCCGATCTGCGCTCGTGTGCTGCCTAACTAACTGCCTCGTCGTTCTGGCGTGCTGTTCTGCACCCCGGGGGATGCGTGGTGGCGCGCTGTCTGCGAGACTTCTTCGGTGATCGGTCGGGGCTCAGCACGGGCGGACCGGTCCGGCGAGCAGGCAGAGGGGGCCGCGAGCGGCGCGGCCGCCGACGAGTTCCGTTTCGTCCCCCACGATCGTTCGGCCGACGCTTCGCTGGTCGAGTTTCTCACGGGCAGCGACTGGCCGTTCCATCCCGAGCCCCGCCTGGACCATGCCGTGGTGCTCCGACGCTTGGGTGACGGAGACTTCGACACCAGCGGGGACCAGAACTTGGCCATTGACAGTGGGCTCTACGCGGTGGCGAGCGGATCGGGCTGGTGGTGATCTTCGATCTGGGCGATCCGACACCGATGTTCGACCTGCGGATCGCAGCCGCCTCCCGGGGGAATGGCTACGGCACCGAGACCGTGCGGTGGCTCACTTCCCGTATCTTCTCCACCTGGGCTGACAAGGAGCGGATCGAGGCGACCACCCGCGCCGACAACTGGGCGATGCGTGCCGTGCTCGCCCGCTGCGGCTACGCGAAGGAGGCCTACTACCGCCAGGCGTGGTCCAGCCCCAAGGGCGCCTGCGACGCGGTCGGCTATGCCATCTTGCGCTCCGACTGGTCGACCGGGACGACCACCCCGGTCAGCTGGGGCGACGAGCCGGCCGGTCCACCGGCTTCGTAGACCGGGTAGAACCCAGGCGGCTGGGTGAGGGTACCGGCAGGCGCCCCGGCGGCTGCAGGCGCAGCGCCAAGGAGCGTATCGGTACTCGCCCAGGCCGGGCCGGGAGGTAGACGGAAACTGTCCAGCCCCTCTCAAGTCGCCCCTCTACAGTCGAATCCGTGGCGAGCGAGGCGGCCTCGAATCGATGGAGGCCGAGGCCTGTGAGCTTCGGGTCCCGATAGTCGCGAACCCTGCCCGCCCTTTTGGCGAGGCTGACCGGCAGCGGAGTTGGTGATGCCCGGCGTGCCGCCCGAAGTCCTCGAGTTCTATGAGTCGGGGCGCGAAGAAGGCCGTCTCGAAGATCATGCGCTCGCAGGCCCGCTCGAGCTCGCCCGCACACTTGAGCTCCTCCAGCAACATCTGCCGCCTCCGCCGGCGTCCGTTCTCGATGTCGGCGGCGGGCCAGGGGTCTACAGCCGTTGGCTCTTGGAGCGACGGCACCGGGTTCGCTTGGTCGACCCAGCTCGTCGCCACGTCGAGCGGGCCCGATCTATGGGCATCGACGCTCGGGTGGGTCACGCAGGACGGCTGGAGGAAACCGACGCAAGCGTCGATGTGGTGCTGCTGATGGGCCCGCTCTACCACCTGCTCGAGGCGGACGATCGGATGGTCGCCTTACGGTAAGAGATGCACGCCGAGTCCTCCGGCCCGGTGGACTCCTCATCGCAACGGCGATCTCCCGCTTCGCGGCACTGCTCGACCAGCTCATCCACCTCGACCGACTTCAACAATCCCGATGAGCTCTCCCGCATCGAAACCATCGTCGTCACCGGGAAGCTGATCGCACGACCCGGCGGCCCCTTCACCGCCGCGTTCCTGCACCTGCCCCGGCAGCTCGCGGTCGAGGTCACTCGCGCTGGCTTCGAGTCGGTCGAGATCGTTGGAGTGGAGGGCCCTGGCTTCGTGGTCACCGACCTCGAACGGCGACGGGCCGACCCGCACCGCCGCGAGGCGCTGATGATCGCCGCTCGCCTCACCGAGCACGACCCAGAGATGCTCGCCGCAACTAGTCATCTCATGGCTATCGGCCACACGCCACAAGCGGCTCCGGGCCCTCCACCTTCCTGCCCCACGCACACCTGATGTGTCGTTCGGCGCCGTTTCCGATGGTCGTGACGCCGGATTCTCGGGCGGATCTTCTCCTTGCTGCGCTGTCAGATCAGAGGGGTGGTGGCTCGATCCGCTCGATGGTGTCCACGCGGTCGATGGATCGGTCAAAGGACGCTACCTTGCCCACCCCGGTACTCTCGGCGCAGGCGACAAGGTAAGCCTCGGCGAAGTCGAGGCGATCGGTCTCGTACACCTCGATCGCTCGGAGGAGTAGCGCTGGGTCCACGCAGACGAGCGACTCGAACGCAACGAGCGACCGAAGCGCGCTGGCCACCTCGTTGCGGGGCGCCTCGTAGAACGACTCCAGCACATACACGGTCTCGGCCGCCACGAGGTCAGTGAGCAGGAGCTCTCGCACCGAACCGAGGTAGGCGGTCGCTCGCGCGGCCAGGTCCGCCGGGTCGCCTGTCAAGTGCCGGACCAGGACATTGGTGTCCACGAAGGCGCTCAACGGCGCGTCGCAGCCCGAGCGGACCGTGTACGCCGGATCACCTCGTCCCAGGCCACGTTGCGCTTCGCCGCCGGCACGCGGATCGTCCCAGCCAGGGCGAGGAAGTCCGGTGTCCGGGCCAGCACGGCCCGGCTGCCCTCCACTCGGAAGATGACCTCGTCGCCCCCCTTGATCCCCAGCGCAGTGCGCACGACCTTCGGCAGGGTCACTTGTCCCTTCGACGTCACCTTCGCAGCTGCGTCCACCAAGGCCTCCTTACTTCGCGTCGCCAGTAAGGATACCGGCGTCGGCGTGGCCACGCCGCCCAGGAGCCCCAGGGGCACCGCGCTCGCCTCAAGCGGCGCTCCCGAGGTGCCGTTCTGCGCTCCCGTCGGTCGGAGCGAACCGGTCGTTCTGGCTGGTTGTTCTGCGCTTCGCTCAAAGACGCCGAGCACCGAAGGCGTCTTCATGCTTCGATCGTTGGGCGGGGTGCGTCGGCGCCCAGATCGGCGTGTTCTGTGCTGGTGTCGATGATCGGGCTGTGTGGTAGCGGGATACCGGGGCCTGCTGCTGGTGGGGCGCTCATCTGTTGCCGGACGGGGAAGAGGAACGGGGGAACGGTGGCGGAGGCGTAGACGGCGGCGGCTGCGAGCAGGGCAATGCGGTCGCCGGCGAGGGAAACCATGAGACCTCCGGCGAGGCTGCCGATGGGTATCCCGGCCCAGGCTGATGCTCCGATGACGCCGAGTACTCGGGCCTGGAGGTGGCGGGGGACGCGCTGATATTCGACGGCGCCGAGGATGGGGTTGATGCCGCCGGCGCCGAGGCCGGCTACGAAGGTCACGGCGAGCACCGGAGAGACGGAGGAGATGAGAGCGATGGCGACGAGGCGGGGGGCGCCGGCGACGAAGAAGCCGACGGCGTAGGTCCAGCGCCGGGGTAGGTGGCCTGCGAGCATGGTGGTGGCGGCGTTGCCCGCGACGGCGCCGAGGGAGAAGGCGGCACCGACGAGGCCGAGGGCGACGGAGCTGTGAACGATGTTGTGGGCCCAGACGGGTATGAGCACGGTGTTGCCGGCTTGGTCGACGAAGTTGGTGACCAGAACCATGGCAGCGATCGCCAGCAGCAGCCGGTCTCGGGCCAGGAAGCGAAAGCCGTCGCGCAGTAGGTGAGGTAGCTGTCGGGCTGGGCGTCGCCGGGGTGGTGATGTTGTGGTTGGGCGCCGATCGGGACGAGCGTGGCGACGGCCAAGGCGGAGAGGGCGAAGGTGGCGGCGTCGATGGCGAGCACGTCGGTGGCAGGCATGATCACGACCAGGATCCCGGCGACGGGCAGGCCGATCAGGGTGGCGAGGCGGCTGACACCGTCATACAAGCCGCTGGCGCGTTCGATGGATCCGCCGGCGAGATCGTTCACCCCGGGCACGAGCACGTTGCGGGCGGCGAGAGCCGGGACGGGGAGCGCGTGGACCAGTCCGAGCACGGGGACCACCCCATGAAGCGGCGGCCACGATGTCGGTGCCGACGGAAGTCACCCGGACGCCGACGCGGTCGATGACCGGACCGCCCAGGGCCTGGACGGTCACGTACGGGGCCATCTCGGCGAAGCTCACCAGGCCGGTGAGCGCAGCGCTGTGGGTGGTGGTCAACACCAGCCACGGCAGGGCCAGGAACGACATGCGCGTCCCGAGCGTCGAGACGCCGACAGCGGCCAAAGCCCGCAACGACAGCGCCGGTTCGGACACGCCCGATCGGCGGCTACGGGCACCGCTACGTCGCCACCGACAGTGGTGCTGGGTTGTCGGGTGGCTTCCGCGCTCGTCGTGCTCTCCGAGTCGTGCCTCGGCGCTGATCACGCCGGCTCCTCCCATTGGCAGCGAACATCCGTGCGGCGCAGCCACCCGCCCGGCGCTACGCGGAGCGGTACACGCAGAACTCGTTGCCGTCTGGATCGGCCATCACGGTCCACTCCGCGTCCCGCTGGCCGATGTCGATCAGGCTGGCACCCAGGGAAAGGAGCGACTCCACCTCGGCTTCCCGGTCGCCGCCCGGCCGTGGCGCAACGTCGAGGTGCAGCCGATTCTTACCTCGCTTCGCTGGCACCGGCGGTCCGCCCCACGTGACGAACTGCTGGGCGCCGTCAGGGATCCGGATAGCTGTCTCCTGGTTGTGTTCCCAGACCAACGGCGACGCGAGTGCCTGGCTCCAGAAACAGCCCACCGCTCGGGTGCCGTCGCAGGTGAGCGACCCGACCCGGCTCGCAGAGGTGACGAACTTGTTGCCCGGCTCCAGCACGCAGAACGCGTTGCCGTCCGGGTCAGCCAAGACGATGTGCCGGGCATCGGGTCCCTGACCGATGTCGACCCGGCTGGCGCCGAGGCTCACGAGTCGGGCGGCAGTCTCGTGTTGGTCATCGAGGGACTGGGTGCTGAGGTCCAGATGGATCCGGTTGGCCCCGACCTTCCCCTCATCCGACGCGGCGAAGGTGAAGGCGAAGTCGGTCGCGTCCGTCGGCGTCACCGTCAGCCGCTCTGGTGTGTGCGGAGCGATCCGCCACTCCAGGGCCTCCGCCCAGAACGCGGCCAGACGTGCCGGACCCTGCGAGTCCCAGGTCAGGCTCACCAGCCTCAGCGTCACCTGACAGCCCCCGGCGCCCAACGGGATCCCCGATCACGACGACCCACGTCAAGGAAGATACTCGCCGAACGGCTTTCTCGAACAGGCGACCAGAACCACACCGGGCAGATTCGGCCCGGGCCGTCGCCCGTCGCGCCGCGCTTCCCGGCACGGTCGTGCTCGCCGCGGTGAACGGCGCGATCGATCGGATCGTCTCCCCGCTCGCCGCAGAGCTGGCCCCCGTGCGCGTCAACGCGGTCAGCCCCGGCGTGGTGGACACGCCATGGTGGTCGTTCCTGCCCGAGAAGCAGCGCCGAGCCCAGTTCGCCGCCGGTGCCGCCGTTCCCGTCGGGCGCGTCGGCACTGGCGATGACGTCGCCCAAGCGGTCGAGTACCTCACCCGAGCGAGCCTGGCCACCGGCGCCATCCCGCCCGTCGACGGCATGTCGGTGCCGAGAACGTCATCCACCGTCTGTGAGCTGGACTTTGACGGTCCCGCGCTCGTCACCCATCCCTGGTGGTCAGCTCAGGTTGATGCGGAGATCGTCGCAGCCGACGCTTCGTACACCACTCCTCGGAACTTGACCTGTGCAACTTCCCGAAGACCGGCGCCACGACCGAGCAGGTGGCGCGGATCGCCGCTGCTTACCGCGCGGTGACGTCCCTGCTCGGGGCGGGAAGCCCGGCTGGCGAGCTGTCGGCGCGCTGCGTGCTCGCCATGGGCGGCGGGGGCGCCCACGTGGCGGTCGCCCCCTTCCGCCCGCGGCACGACGGCATCTCGGCGTCTCCGAGGGCCGCCGGTGACTGCTCGCCACGATGGCGTTCGAGTTCGACAAAACCAGTGCCTTTCTGCTTCGCCCGTCGCGACCGGGGCATGGCCGCCGTGCTCGGCTGGCGAGCGCCGCGACCGGCACCGCGACATGCGCTGCCACCCCCAGGCGAGGTGCTCGTCGTCTGCGCCGCCTGACGCCGAGTCCTTCGGCCACCGGCGGGGCAGATGGGTCCTCGATGGTGGTCGGGCCTCCGTCGCTCTGCCCGGACGCGACGGCCGCTACCCGTCATTGTCGTCGGGTGGGGAGGCAGCAGTGCTTGTACTTGGCGCCGCTGCCGCAGGGGCAGGGGTCGTTGCGGCCCGTGGCCTGCCAGGCCCGCCGCTCGGCACGCTCGGTCACCTCGAG
>DAHVMA010000033.1:0-30030 GCA_027320105.1 Acidimicrobiaceae bacterium
CCTGCCGCTCGCCGGCGGGGGCCGGCGGGGGCCGGCGGGGGGGGCGGCGGCGGGGCGCCTCAGGCAGGCTCGGGTGTCGACACCTCCCCGACCCGGCCGGTGCCGGTAGCGCCGGCTCCTCCCGCGCCGGCTCCTGCCGCGCCGGAACCGCCGGCTCCTCCCGCGCCGGTGCCGGCGCCGCCGGCCCTGCGGTACCACTCCACGTGCTCGGGGACGAGCGGCGTGTTGCCGAGGATGATGTCGGCGGACTTCTCGGCCACCATCATGACGGGTGCGTAGATGTTGCCGTTGGTGACGTACGGCATGACCGAGGCGTCGACGACCCGCAACCCGGAGAGGCCGTGGACCCGCATGGTCAGCGGGTCGACGACGGACTCGTCGTCGACCCCCATCCGGCAGGTGCAGGAGGGGTGGAGCGCCGTCTCGCCGTCACGGCGCACCCAGTCGAGCACCTCGTCGTCGGTCCGCACCGCTGGGCCGGGGGAGACCTCTCCGCCGTCGAAGGGCCCGAGGGCGGGCTGGGACAGGATCCTGCGGGCCACGTGGACCGCCTCGACCCACTCCCGGCGGTCCTCCGGAGTCGAGAGGTAGTTGAACCGCAGCGCCGGCTTGCGCCGGGGATCGGGCGACACGATCCGCACCGAGCCACGGGAGTTGGAGTACATGGGCCCGATGTGGACCTGGTAGCCGTGGCCGCCGGCGGGGGCGGACCCGTCGTAGCGGACGGCGATGGGCAGGAAGTGGAACATGAGGTTGGGGTAGGCGACCTCGTCGTTGCTGCAGGCAAAGCCGCCGGCCTCGAAGTGGTTGGTGGCTCCCGGTCCGCGGTGCAGCACCAACCATTCGAGGGCCACGAGAGGCCGGCGCCGCCACTGCAGATAGGGCTGCACCGAGACGGGCTGGGTGCAGGCGTGCTGTACGTAGACCTCGAGGTGGTCCTGGAGGTGCTCGCCGACGCCGGGCAGGTCGGCGACGACATCGATTCCCAATCCCCGCAGCAGTGCCGCCGGCCCCACCCCCGACACCTGGAGCACCTGGGGTGAGTTGATGGCCCCGCCGCATAGGATCACCTCGCCCGCCGGCACCGCCGAAGCGGTGCCGCCGCGCTTGGTGTACTCGACGCCGACCGCCCGCCCGTGGCGGAACACGATCCTGGTCACCAGCGCGCGGGTGACAACCGTGAGGTTGGGACGGTCCATCACCGGGTGCAGGTAGGCCCGGGCCGCGGAGAGCCTCCGCCCGTTGTGCACGTTGCGGTCGAAGGCGGCGAAGCCCTCCTGGCGGTAGCCGTTCACGTCGTCGGTGAGGTTGTAGCCCGCCTGGTGGGCCGCTTCCAGCATGGCCTTGAAGATCGGGTTCGTCGCCGGGCCGCGCTCGAGCACGAGTGGTCCACCCTGCCCGCGAAACGGCGGGCCGCCGGCCAGGCAGTTCTCCATCCTCTTGAAGTACGGCAGGCAGTGGGCGTAGTCCCACGTCTCCATGCCGGGCTCCGAGGCCCACCGCTCGTAGTCCATGGGGTTTCCCCGCTGGAAGATCATCCCGTTGATCGAGCTCGACCCGCCCAGCAGCTTGCCCCTGGCGTGGTATATCCGCCTGCCGTTCATGTACGGCTCGGGTTCTGACTCGTACCGCCAGTCGTAGAACCGGCTGCCGATCGGGAAGGTGAGCGCCGCCGGCATGTGGATGAACATGTCCCACAGGTAGTCAGGCCGGCCGGCCTCCAGGACCAGCACCGTCGTGGCGGGATCGGCCGAGAGGCGGTTGGCGAGGGCGCTGCCGGCGGACCCGCCGCCGATGATCACGAAGTCGTAGGGGCCGCCGGTCACGATGATGCCTCAGAGGTGCGGTACAGGACTGTCTGCGTCTCGGTGAAGCGCTCGAGGATCGAGGCGCCGCCGACGCGCCCGATGCCGCTCACACTCCCCGACCGCCCGCCAAAGGGCAGGTGCGACTCCCAGGTGTTGGTCGACAGGTTCACGTTCACCCAACCGGTGCGGGCTTCCTCCGCGAACCGCAGGCCCCGCTCCAGGTCGGCGGTGAAGACGGATGCGAGCAGGCCGTAGGGCGACGAGTTGGTCAGCTCCAGCGCGTTGGCGTCATCGGCGATCTCGATGACCGGCACCACCGGGCCGAAGGTCTCCTCGGCGGCGATGGTCATCGCCGGGTCGACGTCGTCGAGGACGGTTGCCTCCCAGTAGAGCGGCGTGGGCAAGCCCGACCGGCGCGAGCCACCCCGCACGAGCCGTGCCCCCTTGCCGACGGCGGACGCCACGTGGTCGTCGACCTTGCGCGCTACCGCCTCGTTGTTGAGCGGGCCCATCGTCGTCGCCGGGTCCGTCGGGTCGCCGAGCACGACATGTTCGTCGACGGCGGCCGCCACCGCTTCGACGAACGCCGACCGCAGGGAGCGGTGCACGAGGAACCGCTCCCCCGCCGTGCAGCTCTGGCCGGCGCAGAGGAAAGCCGACTCGAGCACGGCCGGGACCACGAGCGACAGGTCGGCATCTTCGAGGACGACCATGGGGCCGTTGCCCCCCAGCTCGAGGACCTGGGCCTTGCCGGCAGCCCGGGCGGCGATGCGCTGTCCGGTGGCCACCGAGCCGACGAACCCGACGGCGTTGGTCAGCGGGTGGGACACCACGGCGTCGCCGACCTCGGGACCGTCGCCGGCCACGACGTTGAGGACTCCGGCCGGGAAGCAGCCGGCAACGACCGACGCCAACGCCATCGAGCATGCCGCCGTCGTCGGCGCCGGCACCCACACCACCGTGTTGCCGGCGGCAAGGGCCGGGGCGACGAGCTCGGCCGCCATCGTGTAAGGCCAGTTCCATGGCACGACCACGCCGACGACCCCGAGCGGCACCCGGCGCAGCAGGACCCTCCGGTTGCGGGAGACCGACGGCGGCACGGAGCCGTGCAGCCGGGTCGCGTCCTCGCCGGCCATGCGGAGGTAGGCGACCAGCTCGTCGACCTCGTCGGCGGCCTCGGCGAGCGGCTTGCCCTGGTCCTCGGTCAAGGCGGTGACGAGGGACGACCTCTGCGCCGAGACGGCGCCGGCGGCCGCTAAGCAGCACGCCGACCGCTCGCCGGCGGACAGGGCCGCCCAGCCACGCGAGGCGCGGGAGGCGGCGTCGACGGCCGCCCCGGCGTCCTCCCGGGTCCCCCACGCCACGGTCGCGAAGACCCCGCCGTGGCCCGGGCTGACGGCGTCCCCAACGGCGCCGGACGACGCCGCCCGCCACGACCCGTCGATCAGCAGGGGGTGATGCGCGGTCACGGGCAGCTCACAGGTAGTAGTCCGTCAGGTACTTCTCCCCCTCGTCGCAGAGGAAGCTCACTATCGTCCGGCGCTCCGGGTGGCGCTCGCGCAGCCGGCGGGCGGCGACCAGGTGGGCGCCGGACGAGGGACCGACGAACAGCCCGTGCTCGGTGGCAAGCCGGCGCATCTCGGCGACGGCGTCGTCGCTGTCGACCGGGTACAGCTCGTCGACGATCGAACCGTGCCTGGCGAAGATGCCGGGCACGAAGCCGTCGGAGATGCCCTCGATCAGGTGGCGTCCCACTTCGCCGCAGAGGATCGTGCACGACTCGTTGGGCTCGACGGCGGCCACCAGGCACTCGGCGTTCACCGAACGGAAGCACTGGCCGACGCCGACGATGGTGCCCCCGGTGCCTATGCCGCCTACGACGGCGTCGGGTACGACGCCTTGGGGAAGTTGCCTGAGCGTCTCGGGGCCGAGCCAGGTCCGGTTCTCCTCGACGTTCCACTCGGACTCGAACTGCTGGGGCGCGAACCAGCCGGGCTGCTCACCCAGCTCACGCGCCTTGGCGAGGGCGTCGGTGACGTGGAAGTCGCCGACGGTCATCACCTCGGCGCCGAACGCACGGGAGATGGCGGTGCGTTCGGGGCTCATGCCGTCGGGCATGACCACCAGCATCTTGTAGCCCTTCACGGCCGCGACCATCGACAAGGCGTTGCCCGTGTTGCCACTGCTGGCCTCCACGATGGTGTCGCCGGGGTGGAGCAGGCCTTCCTCCTCGGCCCGCTCCACCATGTACTTGGCGATGCGGGCCTTGATGGAGCCGGACGGGTTGAGGTATTCGAGCTTCAGCCAGATGCCGTCCACCTGCACGAGAGGTGTGTCACCGATGGCGTCGAGGACCGTGGGAGCCATGACACGTCCGGCGGCGGTATGCGACAGACCCATCAGCTGTGCTCCCTCCGCTCGTGCTCTGCTGCGGGGCAGCGGAGCACTGTGACTTCACCGCACCGAGCCGAGCCAGTCCCGACGACACGAGGACCTTCGCCCGTCACCACCGCTTCCCCAACTGATATATCTCGAATGTACTGATCCGGTCCGAGGGTGTCAAGCCGTCTGCGCCGGCGGACGCGCCCTCGCCGCTCACCCGGCGGAGAGGTGGCGGAGGTGGCGGAGGAGGAGGTGGCGGAGGTGGCGGTGGCGGCGGCGCCGGCGGCGGCGGCATCCGGCGTGGCTGGCCCGGTCATCGTCACGGTGGGTCCCCCTGAGATCAGTCGCGGAAGATCGACAGCGGCATCGTGAAGCCGACGTTCCAGACGCCGGAATCGACGACCTCGTGCACCCGCAGGTCGCCGACGAAGCTGCACAGCATGTAGGCGTCCTCGGGAGAGAGCCCGTGGGTGTCGGAAAGCCACCGCACCATGTTCCGTACCGCGATCCGGGAGCACTCGAGCAGGTCGGGCGAGATCCCGGTCGTGGCATAGTAGCCGGCGTCGTCGAAATGGCTGACGCCTGCCGGGCTCACGAGGAACGACGGGGTCTCGCTCGACCTCTTGTGCAGCTGGAAGCGGAGGGTGGCCGCGAGCGGAGCCTCGAGGGCCGTGACGCAGACCTCCCCGTCACCTTGCAAGGCGTGGGGGTCGCCGCAGGAGAACAGGGCGCCAGGGACGTGCACGGGCAACCACAAGCTCGCGCCCTGCACGAGATGGCGGTTGTCCATGTTCCCGCCACCCCGGTGCGGGGGGAACGGCAGCGAGCGGCGGGGGTCACCGGGATGGTTCCCGATCGTGCCCAACAGCTCCCGCAGCCGCAGGACGATGCCCGGGGCGTACTCGACCTCGTCACCACCGCTCAGGTCGAAGGTGCGCACGTACCCGGTGGGGAAGTCGGCCGGCAGCAAACCGAGCCCGGGGACGATCGAGCCCCAGCCCCAGGTGCCGTGCCGGAGAGCGAGGAAGTCGATCTGCAGGGTGTCACCCGGCTCCGCACCCTTCACCCACACCGGGCCGCTCAGGTTGTAGATGGTGTCGAAGTCGAAGCGGCACTCGTCGTAGGAGGCGCCGAGCCACACCTGGCCCTCGCCCGCCACCATCGCGTCGAAGTGCACGACGTCGCCCGAGTCGATCTCGAGGATCGGCTCCAGGTCGGCGTTCCAGTCGTGATGGACCCGGTCCTGTCCAACTGAGTGCTCCGTCATGCCCGTTGGTCTCGACCTGTCGTCAGGTTGCTCGAGGCTCAGCTCGGGGCCGGCTCGACGGCCTCGGCGACGGCCGCCGTCTCGGCGAGCAGCCCGGCCTGGAGCTCCTTGGCGAAGTGGCACGCCGCCACGTGGCCGGAGGTGTCCCCACCGGCGACGGGCACGAGCTGGGGTGCCTCCTGGCGGCACATGTCCTGGGCGTACATGCACCGGGGATGGAAGCGGCACCCGGGCGGCGGCGAGTCCGGGCTCGGGATCTCGCCCGCCACGAGGAGCCGGCGGCGGGCGAGCCGGCCGGAATGCTCCGGGTCGGGGGCGAGGGCGAGGAGCGCCTTGGTGTACGGGTGTGCAGGGGTGGTCGACACCGTCGCGGTGTCCCCCCGCTCGACGACCTGCCCCAGGTACATGACGCAGATCTCGTCAGCGCAGGTGGTGACGAGCGAGAGGTTGTGGCTGATCAGGACGACCGTGAGGCCCATCCGGTCACGGAGATCAGTCAGCAGGTTCATCGTCGACGCGGCAGCGGAGGCGTCGAGGCCTGCGGTCGGCTCGTCGGCGACGACGAGGTCCGGCTCGAGGACGAGCGCCCGGGCGATCCCCACCCGTCGTGCCTGGCCGCCCGACAGCTGGCTCGGGTACGCCGAGCGCACGCCGGCCGGCAGGTCGACAGCGCTCAGGAGGTCCTCCACGCTCCGGCGCTTGGCGCCGGGCACGCGGTGGATCTCGTAGGGCTCCGTCAGTTGCTGACCAACCTGCATGCGCGGGGAGAGGCTCGAGTACGGGTTCTGGAAGATCATCTGCGCCCGCCGACGGAACGCGAACGTCTCCCGGGACGACATCCGGGTCACGTCCCGGCCGCCGAAGCGGATCGTGCCCCCCGTTGCCGGCAGCAGCTTCACCACAGCTTCACCAAGCGTCGTCTTGCCCGATCCGGATTCGCCGACGATGCCGAGCATCCGGCCCCGCTGGAGGCTGAGCGACACGCCGTCCACGGCTCGCACCACCGGCTTCCCGCCGCTCAGGAGGCGGCTCTTGGCACCCCCGAAGTGCACGGCGAGGCCGGCGAGTTGCAAGAGCGGATGATCCGGGTCGGGGGTGGGGAGGTCGAAGCCGGGCACGGTGGACTGCTCAGCGCGCCGGCGCCAGTCCTCGGTCACCGGCGAGGCCGGGAACAGCCCACGGGTCGAGTCAGCGTAAGCGAAGCACCGCACGCGCGCCGAGCCGTCCGGGTACAGCTCCGGCGCTCCGGCCGTGCAGACCGACTGGGCGTAGATGCAGCGGGGGGCGAAGCCGCAGGCGTCGATCGAGCTGACGACGTCAGGCACCCGGCCGCCGATCGTCGCCAGACGCTGGCCGCGGCTGCGGCGGTTGGGCACCGCGGCCTGGAGGGCCTGGGTGTAGGGGTGACGCGGTGCGGCCAGCACCGCGTCACCCGGGAGCTCCTCGACGATCCGGCCGGCGTACATGACCGCGACCCGGTCGCACAGCTGGGAGACGACGCCGAGGTCGTGGGAGATGAAGAGGAAGGCCGTCCCATGCGTGTCCCGCAGGCGGAGGAACAACTCGAGGATCTGGGCCTCGAGCGTGACGTCGAGGGCGGAGGTCGCCTCGTCGGCGATGATCATCCTCGGCTCGAAGAGGAGCGCCATCGCAATCATCACGCGCTGGCGCATGCCGCCCGAGAACTCGTGGGGGAAACGGTCGAAGGCGCGCCGGGGGTCGGGGAGCCCGACCTCGGCAAGCTTGGCGACGGCGCTCTCGGCGAGCTGCCTGGCCGTGGCGCCGGCGCCTTCTGAGTGCGCCCGCTGCACCTGGAGGAGCTGCGCTCCGATGGGGAGGCGGGGGTTGAGGCTCGTGGTCGGGTCCTGGAAGATGACGGCGACTTCCCGCCCGCGCACCGAGCGCATCTGTTCGGCAGTGAGCCGCCCGAGGTCGCCGTAGCCGGCCAGGCTGATCGAGCCGGACGCGACCCGACCGTTGGGCGGCAACAAGCGCAGGATGGTCATGCCGAGCGTGGACTTGCCGCAACCGGACTCGCCTACGACGCCGAGGATCTCCGAGCGGCCGAGCGAGAGGCTGGCGTCGTCGATCGCGAGCCGCCGGGAGTTGGCGGTCCGGTAGGCGACCGTCAGGCGGTCGATGTCGAGCACCGGGCCGCCGGGGTCGGCGGGGGCCGGTCCGCCGGCCCGTGCGGATCGGTCGCCGAGCGCCGGTCCGCCGGCACGTGCCGATCGGTCACCGAGCGCCGGTCCGCCGGTCAGGGCAGGCACCGCGGGCGGGACGTCAGTCATCGAGGACCGCCAGCTTCCGCCCGAACAGCCTCCGCCGTGGCAGTCGTTGCCGGGGGTCGAGCACGTCCCGCATCGTCTCGCCGAGCACCGTGAACGCGGTCGTCATTATGAGCAGGGCGACGATCGGGCCGATGATCTCCCACGGGGAGGTGCCGATGTTGACGAACCCGTCGTCGAGGATCACGCCCCAGTCGGGTGTCGGGGGCTGGACGCCGAGGCCGAGGAAGGCGAGGCCGGCCTCGGTGATGATGGCGGTCGGTATGTCCATCGAGACGATGACGAGCAGCGGCGGCACGACGTTGGGCAGGATGTGCTTGCGCAGCACCCGACCCCGCGACGCCCCGAGGGAGCGTTGCGCCTTCACGTACTGGTTCTTCCGCTCGGAAAGGGTCTGGGCCCGGATCAGGCGGCCGTAGTACGGCATGAGCGACAGGCCGATCACGAAGACCACGCTCTTCACCGAGGGGCCGAGGAACGAGAGCAGCGCGAGCCCGAGGATCACCGCGGGGAATGAGATGAGGGCGTCGAAGACGACGACGAGGACCTTGTCGAGCGGCCCACCGAGGTAGCCGGCGGCCAGGCCCAGGCCCGTTCCGACGACGAATGCAACGAGGACGGAGGGGAGGGCCACCTCGAGGGCGATCCGGGTGCCGAAAACGACCCGGGTCAAGTTGTCGCGCCCAAGCGAGTCGGTGCCGAGCAGGTGGTGCAAGGAGGGGCCGGCGAGCGTGTTGGCGACGTTGATCGTGTCGGGGTTGTAGGGCGTGATCAACGGGGCGAAGATCGCCGCGAGCACGAGGATGACGATGAGGGACACGGCCGCCGCCCCGGCGGGCCGGCGGATCACGTCGCGGGCGAAGCCGACCATCCCCCGCGGCTCGTAGGGCGCGCCTTCCCCCACGAGGACTTGTTGGATGGCTTGGACGGACATGGATGGGACCCCGGTGGGCTAGATGAAGACGTCAGCGCCCTCCTCGAGCCGCAGGCGCGGGTCGAGGAAGCGGTATGCCACGTCGGCGAGCAGGTTTCCGATGATGAAGGCGGACCCGTAGATGAGGACGATCGCCCGGACCACCGGCCAGTTGCGGTTGCCGATGGAGGCGACAGCGAGGTTGCCGAGGCCCGTGCGCTCGAAGATGACCTCCACGTAGACGGTGCCCGAGAGGATGTAGCCGACCATCAAGCCGGTGAGCGCCATCACCGGCACCAGGGCATTCTTGAGGGCGACGCGGTAGCGGATCACCCTCTCCTTGAGGCCGTACGCCCGTGACGTCCGCACGAATGCCTCGCCGAGCACCTCGAGCATGCTCGAGCGGACGAGGCGGGCCAGGTAGGCCCACCAGAACGCCGAGAGGGCGACAGCGGGCATGATGAGCCGCTCGGCGTAGTTGACGGGATCGGAGAAGCTGCCCGAGCCGAGGGCCGGGAGGACCTGCAGCCGCACGCTCAGGCCGAGCAGCAGCAGCAGCCCGATCACGTAGGCGGGAGCGCTCAGCAGCGCTATCGAGGCCCCGCGCACGATGGTGTCGACGATCCCCCCCTGGCGGACGGCCGCCACCACTCCGAGCGGGATGCCGACGGCGACGGACAGCACGAGGCTCGCTGCGCTCAGTACGAGGGTGTTCAACAGAGGCGCCCCGAGCTCGGAGGCGACGGGAGCCTTCGAGAACGGGTCGGTGCCGAAGTTGCCGTGCAGGGCGCCCCAGATGAAGTTCCACACCTGGACGTAGACCGGGTCGTCGAGACCCATGGTCCGGCGGATCTCGGCTATCAGCTGCGGGGTGGCGTGCGGGCCGAGGATGATGCGCGCCGGGTCGCCCGGGACCAGGTTCACGAGCAACGCCAGCATGGCCATGATGACGATGATGACGATCACCGCCAGCGCCAAGCGCTTGGTCAGGTACAGCAGCATTTCTTTGAGGTGACGATCAGGTGCTGTAGAAGTAGTGGAGCAGCGGGTTGCCGTTCCGGTCGAATATCGCCTGGGTCTTCGAGTTGCTGGCCGCGAAGTTGATTGCCGAGCTGAGCCAGACGTAGGAGCAGTCCTGGTCTATGAGCTTCTGCATCTCGATGGCGATGGCGTCGCGCTGTGCCGTGCCGGGGGTGCTGGCGATCTTGTTCTCGTCGGCCGAGTACGTCGGGTTGCACCACGAGGCGTAGTTCCAGACGCCGACCTGGCTGCAGGTGAACCACTCGAACTGGTAGTACGGGTCGGGCCCACCGCCGTAATAGCTGTAGATGAGCTCGCCGAAACCGGCCTTGGACACATAGGAGCTCGGGGGCGTCTCGATGATGGTCACGTTGATGCCGACCTGGGCCAGGTTGGCCTTGATCACCTGCATGGCCTGGTTGGGCTCACCCGGTGTCTCGGCGAGGAGGGGGTTGGCCAGCTGCAGGTCGAGGCTGGTTGCTCCGGCGGCAGCGAGCAGGCTCTTGGCCTGTTTGACGTCCTGGGTGTAGGTCGGGGCGCCCGCCCAGTAGCCGACGCCGATCTCCTTGTTGATGAGCGAGTTCTGGCGGGTCGACAGGGGCAGCTTGTTGGCCGCGATGATCTCGGGGATGTTGAGCGCCAGGCGGATCGCCTGGCGGACCCGGACGTCCTTGAGCTTGGGGTTCTGCACGTCGATGGCGATGAAGTAGTAGTCGAGAGGCGCGAGCGGCGAGTACGTGCGGAAACTGGAATTGCCCCGGAGGCGATCGATGTCGAGGGCGCCGAGGTTGTAGGTGAAGTCGACCTGACCGGACTGGAGGCCCACGGTGAGCGCCTCACCCTTGGGCAGCGCGTTGAGCGGCACCATGTTGATCACGATCTCGTCGTACCAGTTCTTCGCGCCGAGCTTCTCGTTGGCACCGCTGTAGTTGGGGAACTTCTGCAGCACCATCTTCGACTGCGGCGTGTAGCTCGCCACCTCGTAGGGGCCCGTTCCGATGGGGTGGTGGCCCCACAGGGAGCCGTACTTCTCGACGGCGGCTTGCGGGAAGATGTAGCCGCTCGTGGTCCACGGCAGGGTCATCGTCTCGAAGGGCACGAAGGGCTGCTTGAACACGGCGGTGCATGTGTACTTGCCCGTGACCTTCACCTCCTGGAGGCCGGCGAAGTCGCCGGCGTAGTAGGAGGTCTGGCTCTTGGGTGCGCCGGGGTACAGGGGAAGGAGGCTGGCGGTGCGCTCCCAGGAGTACTTGACGTCGGCGGCCGTCATCTCCCCGTAGCCGCCGTGGAACTCGACGCCCTGCTTGAGGGTGAAGTGGTACTGGAGCCCGTCCGGGCTGGTCTCGATGGCCTCGGCGAGCAGGTTCTGCGCCGGCGAGCTGGACGGCTGGCCGGGGACGTAGGCCGTCATCCCCTCGTAGATCGACGGGAACGGCGGGTTGGGGAAGTCGAAGTTGTTGGTCGCCGGGTCGTAGTCCTCGCCGTCGGCGAACGGGCCGAAGGTGAGCGTCCCGCCCTTCTTGCCCCCCGGCGTGGCCGGCTTCACCGAGCTGGAAGGCGACGCGCCACCCGACGCCCCTGACGACGGCGTCGAGGACCCGCAGGCGGCGAGGAACGCAGCGGCGGCGGGCGCCGAGATGCCGAGCGCCGCCGCCCTGCGGAGGAAGGAGCGCCGGTCGATCCTCGACTTCAAGGCGTCGTCGGCGAGGGCCACGAGAGCGGGCTCGTGTGCCATCCCAGCCATCCCAACAGAGTCGTCCATGTCTCCCCCACTCTCTTTCCCCCGGTGACCGGGCTCGTCACGGGGTGATATATCAGTGAAGGTAGCTGAGCGTGTTGTGCGTGTCAAGGCGCCTCCTCAGACGGCGGCGGCCCGCTCGGCGCGGGTCCGGTGGATCTCGGCGACGATGGCCGGCAGCACGGCGTGGAGGTCGCCGACCACGCTGTAGTCAGCCTTGGACATGATCGGGGCGTCGGGGTCTGTGTTGATGGCGAGGATCCGGCGGGCCCCCTTGCAACCGACCATGTGCTGTATGGCACCGCTGATGCCGCAGGCGATGTACAGCTCGGGCGAGACGCGGGTGCCCGTCTGGCCGACCTGGTCGCGGTGCGGCCGCCAACCCTCGCTGGTCACGACCCGCGAGCAGCCGACCGCGGCGCCCAGCAAGCCCGCGAGCTGCTCCACCACGGCGAAGCCGTCCTCGCCTCCTACGCCCCGCCCTCCGCTCACGATGACCTTGGCGTCGGCGAGCGACACGCCATCGCCTGCGGGCTGGACGTGGTCGGCCACGACGACGCGGAGGTCGGCGTCGTCGGGCACGGTGCCGACCACCACAACCTGCGGCGATCCCGAGCCGGCGGGGGCCGCGCCCGGTGCGGCGCCGAGCGCCACCGTCAGCAGCGCCGGCCCGCCGGTGGCGAGCTCGGCGTCCTCGAGGAGACTGCCTGCCCAGCGGCTGCGGACGAGCGACCAGGCGGCGCCGCCGGCCTCGGGTGGCGTGGCCGCCAGGCAGTTGGCGGCGAGCGGGAGGTCGGTGAGCGCGGCGAGGTAGGCCATCACCTCGTTGCCGCGCTCCGATCCCGGGGCGACGACGGCGGTCGGCGACTCGGCCGCCACGACGTCGGCGAGGGCATGCGCCCAGGCACGCGGCGCGTAGGCGTCGAGCGACCCGAGCCCGGCGTGGACGGCCTGGACGGCAGCTGGAAGCGCACGCAGCCCATCGGATCCGGGCCCGAGGGCGACGGCGTGCAGCGGTGAGCCGAGTCCGGAGGCGAGGGCGACGCTTTCGGCGGAGAGCTGTGTCAGGACGCCGTCGTCGTGTTCGACCAGCACGAGGATCACGGGGCAAGCACCCCCAGCTCCTCGAGCACCTCGACGACCCGGGTCGCGGCGTCGGGCCCGGTGCCGAGCGACTGCGTGCCCCGGGCGTCGCCGTCGGGGACCCGCAGCCCGACCTTGCGCAACCCGTCGCCACCGCCGACCACCGCCCTGCGGGCGAGCGGCTTGGACTTCGCCTTGAGCCGACCTGGGAGCGACGGGTAGCGAGGCAGGTTGAGCCCCTCCTTCACGGCGACGACGGCGGGGAGGCGGACCCGGTAGACCTCCATGCCCCGGCCCCGGTCGCGCATGGCGACAGCCGTGCCGCCCTCGATGGACAGCTGCTTGACGCCACTGACGCACGGCCGCCCGAGGGCCTCGGCCACCCGGATGCCGACCTGGAAGTCGCCGCTGTCGGGCGCCTCGTTGCCGAACAGCAGCAGGTCGAAAGTCCCCCCGCTCTCCTCCTCGGCCCCCACCACGGCTGCCAGCTCGCGCGCCGTCGCCCGCGGTCCGAGCTCGCCGCCGTCGGTCTCCACCAGCACAGCCCGCTCGACGCCGAGCGACAGGGCGTAGCGCAGCTGCTCCTCGCTCTCGGGCGGCCCGAGGCTGACGACCACGGACTCGCCGCCGTGGGCGGTCACGAGCCGCACCGCCTCCTCCAGCGCGCACTCCTCGTGCGGGCTCATCGTGAAGCCGAGGAACCGGGTGTCGATGTCCGCCCCGTCGAGCACGATCCGCCCGCCGACGGCCGGGACCCGCTTGATGCAGACCAGGACCCTCACGCTACGCCCGCATCCGCTCGTTGCCCGGGTCGAACACCGCGCCGTTGCCGGCCACCGCCACCTCCACGGGATAGCGCTCACCCATGCACTCGACCTGGAGGCGGGCGCCGCAGGCGGCGAGATGGGTCGGCAGGTAGGCGAGCAGCAGGTGCGACCCGAGGGACGGGCCGGCGCCGGCGCTCGTCGCGAAGCTGCGGCGCCCCTTGGCGTCCTCGAGCGGCTCGCCCTCCTCCGACAGGATCGCCTCGTGACCGAGGGGGTAGCGGCGTTCCCCGGCTGGGGCGCCGTGGTAGTCGACGGTGAGGGTGCACAGCGTCGCCGCCGGCGGCGTGGACCGCTCCGCGAGGTGGGCGGCCCTGCCAACGAAGTCCTGGCGCTTCACCAGCTTGCGCTGCAGCCCCGCCTCGCAGAGCGTGTAGTCCGGGGTGAGCTCCTGCCCGTAAGCCCGGTAGCCCTTCTCCAGGCGGGCGGTGGTGCCGTACACGCCGATGCCGACGGGCACGAGGCCGTGCGGCTGGCCGGCGCCGGCGAGCTTGTCCCACAAGGCTGCCCCGTTCTCGGCGGGAACGTACAGCTCCCACCCGAGCTCCCCGACGTAGGAGATGCGCGAGGCGAGCACGTCCAGGTCACCCACCTCGATCCACCGGCAGGTCCCGAAGCGGAACCCTCCGTGGGTCACGTCGTCGGTGGTCAACGAGGCGAGGACGTCCCGGGCGCGCGGGCCCCACAAGCCGAGGGTGGTCCAGCCCGAGGTGACGTCGGTGAGCTGCGCCGAGCCGTCGTCGGGCAGGTGGTCGACCAGCCACTGGCGGTCGAGCATGCCGACGCCCGCGCCCGTCACGACCCGGAACGACGACTCCCCGAGGCGCATCACCGTCAGGTCGGCACGAAAGCCACCCTCCTCGTCGAGGAACGGGGTGTACACCACGCGACCCACCGGCACGTCCATCTGTGCGACGGCGACCCGGTTGAGCGTCTCGAGGGCGGACGGGCCGACGACGTCCATCACGCAGAACGCCCCCAGGTCCACCAGGCCGGCCCCGTCGCGCATGGCAAGGTGCTCCGCCTCGACGATGGGCGAGTACCAGCGGGCGTCCCACTCCGACGCCCGCCGGGTGACCCGGTCGCCGTAGAGGTCGACCAAGCGCTCGTTGCTCGCGTACCACTGCGGGCGCTCCCACCCGGCGGTCTCGAAGTAGACGGCGCCGAGGGCCTCGGTCCGGTCGTGCACCGGGCTGCGACGCAGGCCGCGACTGGAGCCCCACTGTTCGGCGGGGTGCACGATCCCGTAGGTCTTGTTGAAGGCCTCGTCGGCGCGCGCCCTGACGTGGGCGCGCGTCCGCTGATGGGGATGGAACCGGGCGATGTCCGCTTCGTGGCAGTCGATCTCGCTGCGCCCGACGGTCATCCACTCGGCAACCGCCCGCGCTATCGCCGGCGCCTCCTTGATCCAGCTCGCCGCCGCCGACCACAGGCCCCGCACCTCCGGGGACTCCCCCATGAGGGGATGGCCGTCGGGGGTCAATGAGATCAGCCCGTTGATCGCATAGCGGACGCCGGCCTTCTCATCGCCGAGCAGTTGGGGCATGAGCTCGAGCGCGTCCGCGAGCTGGGGATCGAAGTCCTCCGAGGTGAACGGCAGCTCGGTGGGCGACAGCGCCGAGGCGGCGATCGACGGGATGTCGTCGGGGTCGACGAGGATCGGGCGGTGAGCGTAGGAGCCCACCTCCATGTCGGCGCCGTGCTGGCGCTCGTACATGTAGGTGTCCATGTCCCGGACGATCGGGTAGGAGATCTCGCCCTCGGTCCCAGCGAACAGGGCGATCGGCCCGACGCTCACCATCTGGTGCACCGCCGGCGACAGCGGGATGTGGGCGCCGGCCATGCGCGCCACCCGTGGGCTCCAGACCCCGCAGCACACGACGACGCGCCCCGCGCGCACGGTCCCGGCGTCGGTGCGGACCGCCCGGACCCGCCCGCCGGCCACGTCGATGCCCTCCACCTCGACGTTGCCCACGACCGTCAGGGCGCCGAGGCGCTGGGCCCCCTCCCGCATGAGGGTCCCCGCCCGCAGGGAGTCGACGACCCCGGTCCTCGGGAAGGAGAGGCCGCCGGCGAGGAGCTCGTCGTTGACGTAGGGAACGAGCTTCTTGATCTCCTCGGGGCTGAGCAGGTGGGACTCGATGTCCCACGCCTTCGCCGTGGACTGCTTGCGCCGGAGCTCCTGCATGCGCGCCTCGGTGCGGGCCACCTCGATGCCGCCGCTCTCCGTGAAGACGCCGAGCGCCTTGTACTGGCGCACGCTGTCGCGGGTCAGCTGCATCATCATCAGCGAGTGCTCGAAGGGGAACAGGAAGTTGGATGCATGGCCAGTCGAGCCGCCGGGGTTGGGCAACGGGCCCTTGTCGACCACCACGATGCCGGTCTCCCCCAGCTGGGCGAGGTGCCAGGCCAGGCTGTTGCCGACGATGCCGGCGCCGATGATGACGATGTTCGCCTCGGTCGGTACTTCGCTCACGCTGGTCCTCCAACCTGCCCGGTGCGCCGCGGCCCGGCGCGCGAGGTATATCAGTGGTATATCTCAGGGCCGGCCGGGCGTCAAGGGGATCGTCTGGAGCTCGACTTCGAGCACCGCCCGTTCGAAGTCCTCCACGTGCCGGGCGGCGAGGGCCCGGGCCGTGGCCCCGTCGCGGGCGAGGATGGCGTCTACGAGGCCGGCGTGGCCCTCGACGTGGCCGTGCACGTCCTCCAGCCGCTCGATGAACACGTACCAGAGGCGCAGGGCGAGGTTGTAGTACTGGGCAAGGGTCGCCTCGAGGTAGGCGTTGTGCGTCGCCCTGTAGATCGCCTGGTGCAAGCGCCCGTCGAGGAGCATGAGGGCGTCGCGCTGCGCCGGGTCGATCGCGTCGATGTCCCGCCGGAGGGACCGCAGCTCAGCCTCGTCGGACCGGGTCATCTGCTCGGCGGCCCGCTCGGCGGCGAGCGCCTCGAGGTGGCGGCGGACGTCGGCGATGAGGGCATGGTCGGCGATGTCCATGTCGGTCGCGAAGGTGCCTCGCCGGGGGTACACCACGACGAGGTGCTCGGCCTCGAGGCGCTTGATCGCCTCGCGCACCGGCGTCCGCCCGAGGCCGAGCTCCGCGCACAGGCGATCCTCCTGGATGAGCCCTCCCGGGGGTATCGCCAGCGTCAGCAGGCGGTGCCGCAGGGCGTAGTAGGCCCGCTCCGCGAGGGAGCCGGTCGTCTGATCGGAGGGCCGGGTGCTGACGGCAGACACGCAACTCATCGTAATCCCCGGTGATATATCAGCGCAACGATAGGCGGGGCGGGGGCGGCGGCGGTGGGGCGGGGCGGGGGCGGCTCGGCGGCGGGGCGGGGCGGCGGCGCCCGCGCACTGCGGAGCCGACCATGCCGCATAGGGTCGCGATGACGTCGACCTGCTGCCCCCGTGCTCGCTGGCGGCGACGCACGCCGCCACGGAGGGCATCCCACCGTTCCCCGGGGGACGACAGCGCCCTATCCACTGACCGGGGCGGTGTGGGCCCGGCCCTCGTACGGTGCGCCCAAGGCGATCACGTCACCGTCCTGGGTGACCAGCCAGTAGCCACCACCGCCGGTCTGCGCCCCGATGCCGGCGACCAGCGACGGGAGGCGGAGCGCCGTGGCCGACCCGTGGAAGGCGGTGTCGTAGCCGAAGACGTTCCCCGCCGCCGTGGCGAGCAGATACCCCGACTTGGTGGACGCGACGCCGACGACGGGGGCAAGGCTCCGGTCCCATGCCGACCCGTACCAGGGCGCGTGGAAGTTGTAGACGTCGCCCGCCGAGGTGGCGAGCCAGTAGCCGCCCGTGGAGGCATCGGCGGCAATGCCGACGACCGGAGCCGGAAGCGTGGCCCCGGCCTTCGACCCGTGCCACGGCGTGTGGAAGTTGTAGACGTTCCCCCTCGTGGTGGTGAGGAGGTAACCGGTCGCGGTGGCAGCGATGCCCGTCACCGGAGCGCCCGGCCGCCGCCCCGCCAGGGAGCCGTACCAGGGGGCGCCGAGGTTGTAGACGTTGCCGGCGGAGCTCACCAGCCAGTAGCCGCCAGTCGCCGGGTCGACCGCCGCCGCCACCACCGGTGCGGGTAGGCGCCGACCGGCCTCGGACCCGTGGAACGCCGTGTGGAAGTCGAACACGTTGCCTGCCGAGCTGACGACCAGGTAGCCGGTGGCCGAGGAGGCCAGCGCCACCGTCGTGGGCTCACCGGCGGGCCGGGCGCCGGCAGGGGAGGCGGCCACCAAGCGGGACGTGTCGACGGTGTCGAAGTCGCCGATCCCGTTGCGGGCCCCCCCACCACCCGACCACTGCCACGCCACGGCGTAGGGGCTCGACGTGGTGATGCCGCCGAAGAACTGCGCGCAGTCCATCGTGCCGGAACGGCACCAGCCCCGAGGCAGGGGCTGCAGGCTGCTCCCCTGGCCGTTGGCGGTCCACTCGTACAGGTTGGCGACTCGGGCGTCGGCGCCGGTCCCGAAGATCGTCGCCCACATCGCCGCGTCCGAGTACACCCCGGCCGCCAGTGCGGAGTTGGCCGCCAGGTACCCGGCGAAGCCATCGAGCTCGGCCCGGGCGAGGGCGGGGGTGACGTGCGCCCCGGTCGGCTGGGCATCGCAGGCGCTGCGGTAGACGTCCAGCCAACCGTTGTCGGCGACCGGGTCGAACACGCTGCTGCCCGGCAGCTCGACATCCATCCACAGCACCGGCTGGTCCAGCGAGAGCCCCCGGATGCTCGCGAGGGCCCAGGCTGCCTGCTGGCGACCCCAGCTCGCCGCCTCCGCCGTCGAGCCGTCGTAGTGTGGGTCGACGCCGGGGCCGCCCATGAACCAGTAGGCCCCGGCCCCGGCACCGGTGTGGTAGGCCACGTGGTCCCTATGGGCGGCGGCGGCGTCCTGTGCCGACCAAGCCTGGGGGTACGAACCGCACCCGGCGGAGCGGGCCCAATCGCCGGCCATGCCCATGTAGCCGCCGTAGGCCCCGCCCACCGCCGGCGTCTGCGCCGGGCCGGACGGGGCGATCGGCACCCCGGTGCTGTCGGTCGCGAAGTAGAAGCCCGCCGGCCCGTCCCCGGCCAAGCTGGCCGCGGCGGCGGGTGCCACGAGGGATCCGATCAGGGCGACGAGCGCGCCGGCTGCTGCGACCACCCTGCCGCGGCCGGACGAAGGGGGGGACATCCGCAACCTCCTGGTTCGCCGTCCGTGCCGGCGGGGGTCGGACTCTAGTCCGCTCGCTGGCAGCAGAGGTCCGCTCGCTGGCAGCAGAGGTCGGTGCGTTGCGGTCGGTTTTCCTGCTCGCTCTCCACCGAGGTCCACCGAACGCACCGAGCTCGAGTCCCAGTCGGTGCCGGTGTGGGCGCCGTGCGTCATGGACCCACGCACAGCGCGGTGGCGCCTACGCGCGGTGAGAGAAGTCTCACGGTCGCCTCACGCAGTGGTCATGACCAGCCCGCAACATCTCCTCACGCAACCGCAAGCACAAGGAGGTCAGATGACGGGGTACGGGAAGGCAGCGCCGGCGGGGCCGGCGGGATGCGGCCGGCAGCGTCGAGCGGTGGTGACCGGCGCCGCCGGGTTCATCGGGTCGCAGCTCTGCCGGGGCCTGACCTCGGCGGGCTGGTCCGTGCTCGCCGTTGACGGCTTCACCGACAGCTACGACCCCACCGAGAAGCTCCTGCGCGCTGCCCGGCTCGCACGGGAGCCGGGGGTCTCGCTCGTCGCCGGCGACCTCGTGCAACTGGATCTGCCGTCCCTCCTCTCCGGGGCGGAAGTCGTCTTCCACCTCGCCGGGCGCGCCGGCGTACGACCCAGCTTCAGCATCGAGCAGCGCTACGTCCGCGACAACGTGATCGCCACGGAGCGGCTGCTCGCCTCGAGCCGGGCGGCGGGTGTGCGGCGGGTGGTCTACGCCTCGTCGTCGTCGGTGTACGGCGACGGACCGACACCGTTTCGCGAGGACGCTCCCCCCGCTCCGATCTCGCCCTACGGACGCACCAAGCTCGAAGCGGAGCGGCTCTGCCTCGCGGCCGCCGGCACCGGGATCGAGGCCGTGGCGCTGCGGTACTTCACCGTGTACGGTCCCGAGCAGCGCCCCGACATGGGCTTGCGGATCTTCGCCGAGGCGGCCCTCCGCCACCAGCCCCTCACACTGCTCGGCGACGGCTCCCAGCGGCGGGATTTCACCTACGTCGACGACATCGTCAGGGCGACGGTCGCCGCCGCCGACGCCCCGGTGTCGGGCCTGGCGGTCAACGTCGGGGGCGGCAGCAGCACCAGCCTGCTCGACGTCGTCGAGCTGCTGCGCGGGCTCGTCGCGGGCGAGGTCCGCGTCGAGCTCCAGCCTGCGGCGCGCGGCGACGTGCGCGTCACCGCTGCGGAGCTGACCCGGGCACGGACACTGCTCGGGTTCCGAGCCGAGGTGCCCTTCGTCGCCGGCTTCGCCCGTGAGGTGGCCTGGGTGCGGGATCGGATCGAGCGCCTGGAGAGGCAGCCGGCGTGAGCACCCGCGACCCGCTCTCAAAGGTCCTGCTGTACTCCCACGACAGCTACGGCCTCGGGCACCTGAGACGCAACCTTGTCATCGCCCGCCAACTGCTCGGGGGGACTGCCCGCCCGCAGGTGGTGCTCGCGTCCGGGTCTCCGGTGCTGCAGCGCGTCGAGCGACCCGCCGACCTCCGCTGCGCCCAGCTGCCCCCGATCGTCAAGACCGGTCCCGACGAGTACCGCCCGCTCGAGCCCAGGCTCAGCATGTCCCTGGTCAGCCGGGCACGGAGCGCGGTCATGTGCGACATCGTCGAGCGCTGGCGGCCCGACGTGCTGCTCGTCGACCACGCCCCCCACGGCGTCAAGGGAGAGCTGCTGCCGGTCTTCGAAACGATCCGCCGGCGCAGCCCCGCCACCGCCGTCGTCCTCGGCCTGCGCGACATCCTGGACGAGCCGGCCCGCGTCCGGGCCGCCTGGGGGGCACAGGGGGTGTACGAGACGCTCACCTCGACCTACGACCAGGTGCTGGTCTACGGCGAGCAGGACGTGTTCGACCTGGTCAGCGACTACGGGCTTCCCGAGCCGCTCGTGTCCAACGTCGAGTTCTGCGGCTACGTGACCGGCGGGACCACGGCCCGGCCGGCCGTCCCCCAGGGGGAACCCGCAAGGAGCGGTCGGGGGTACCTGTTCGGGACGGTCGGCGGCGGGGGCGACGGCGTGGAGGTGCTGATCGCCACCGCCCGTGCCGCCGCCGCCATCGGTGCCGACGCCGTGCTCTGCACCGGCCCGCTCATGAGCGGGGACGACCGGCACCTCCTCGCCGAGACCGTAGGGTCGCTGCCCGGCGTGCGGATGGTCGAGCACGTCCCGGACATCACCGCCATGGCCGGCGCGGCGCGCTGCGTGGTCAGCAGGGGTGGCTACAACACGCTGTGCGAGCTGGTCGCCCTGGAGGTCCCCGTGGTCGTCGTGCCCCGGGTCTGGCCGCGACACGAGCAGTTGCTCAGGGCCAGGGCGTTCGCCGAGAGGGGCCTGGTCACCGTGGTCCACCCCCACCACGAGGAGCTCGACGCTCAGGTCGCCGGCGCCGTCGCCACCACCGCCGACCGTCCCCCCTCTCGCCGCCGCCCGCTCGACCTCGACGGCGGCCGGCGGGTGGTCGAGGTCCTTCGTCGGGCCGCCTGCGGGGATGCCCGGCTGGCGCGGGTGCCGGCGTGACCGGCACACCGCCGCTCGCCTACCTCACGAAGCGCTTTCCGAGGCTGTCCGAGACGTTCATCCTCGACGAGATCCTCGCCTTGGAGGAAGCCGGCGTGCCGCTGCGCCTGTACTCCATCGCGGACCCCGGCGAAGCGGTGGTCCAACCTGACGTGGCGAGGGTGCGCAGCCCTGTCGGCTACCTCCGCCCCCGGGGGTCGGCGGCCCGCAACCAACTGCGGTTCCTGCGCAGCCACGCCGCCCTGCTGCGGCGGCGGCCCCGACGCTGGCTCGCAGTGGTCGCCCACATCGCGATCGCCCGGCGGCACCGCTCGACCGTCAGGCACTTCCTCGAGGCCGGCGCCCTCGCCGTCGAGGTGGAGCGCATCGGCGCCGCCCACATCCACGCCGCCTTCGCCCACGGCCCGGCGAGCGTCGCCCACTTCGTCCACTTGCTGACCGGCGTGCCGTTCAGCTTCGCCGCCCACGCGAAGGACCTCTACCTGTCCAGCCCCGACCTGCTGGCACGCAAGGTGGCGGACTCTTCGTTCGTGCTGACCTGCTCGGCAAGCGCGGCAGCCGAGCTCGAGCGCGCCGTGCGGTCGCACTGGGACCCCGCCGTACGCGCCCACACCGGCAAGATCGTGCTCGCCCTCCACGGCGTCGACGTCGAGCGCTTCACGCCGAGCGCTCCCCGGGCCGAGGAAGCGCCGTTGCGGATCCTCGCCGTCGGCCGGCTCGTGCCGAAGAAGGGTTACGCCGACCTGCTGGCCGCCCTGCGCGACCTGGCGGACATGGGGACGGCCTTCGAGTGCCGGATCGTCGGCGGAGGCGACGGCCGCGGCTGGCTGGCCGGGCTCGCCGCCGACCTCGGCCTCGACGGGCACCTGTCCTTCACCGGCGCGCTGCCCCAGACCGAGATCATCGGCCACTACGCCTGGGGTGACGTGTTCGTGCAGGCCAGCGTGGTGACCGCAGACGGCGACCGCGACGGCATCCCCAACTCGGTGATGGAAGCCATGGCATGCGGCCTCCCCGTCGTGGCGACGGCGGTCGCCGGCATCCCCGAGGTGGTCGGCCACGGCACCTCCGGCCTGCTCGTGGCCCCCGGCCAGCCCGCGGCGCTGGCCGCTGCCCTCTTCGAGCTCGCCAACGACGCGGTGGCGCGCCGGCGCTTGGGCGACAACGCCCGCCGCCACACCGTCGAGCACCTGTCGCGAGCCGACTGCGCCCGCGCCGTGGCCGCCCGGTTCCTCCAAGCCGTCGGCGCGACTTCTGGGTTGCCGCCCGCCGCCACGCCCCCCACTCGCCGGGGAGCGACTGTGGCAGCATCCCGATGAGCGCTTCGGGAGGCCCGTCTGTGGCCTACCTGCTGGCCGATCCCGGCATACCGGTGGGCGGCACCAAGGGCGCCTCGGTCCACGTCGAGTCGCTGTGCTGCGCCATGGCCTGCTCCGGCGTGCGGGTCCGGCTGTACGCGGCAAGGGTCGCTGGTCCGCTGCGGAGCCGCGGAGCGGAAGGCGTCGACGTCGTGCCCGTCGACGTGGGCGAGGTCCGCAGCGGCAGCGCCGGCGAACCGGGAAGGATCTCCGCCGCCCGCCGCTTCTTCGACCTGGCCAGCGAGCACCTGAGCTCCGAGCGACCCGACTGGGTCCACGAGCGCCTGACGCTCTTCGCCGGCCAGGGCGGCGACATGTGCGCGTCGCTCGGGCTCGGGAGGGTGGTGGAGGTCAACGCGCCGGTGGCCGCCGAACGGAGCCGGCACTTCGGGCTCCTCCGCGACACCGCCGCCCACGAGGCGGAGTGCAGCGCCCTGACCGGGGCTCGGGTCCTGGCCGTGTCCCCACCTCTCGCCCGCTGGGCGGTGGCCAACGGGGCCTCCGAGGCTACCGTCGTGCCCAACGGCGCCGACACCTCCGCCTTCGCCCCCGCCGCGTGGAGGGGCCGCCGGGCAGAGCTGCGCCGCCGGCTCGGCCTCGAAGGACGGGTCGTGGTGGGGTTCGCCGGCAGCCTCAAGCCCTGGCACGGGGTGAGCGTGCTGGTAGAAGCCGTGGCCGACGCTGCCGCTGCCGGCAAACGGCCCCTCGGGCTGCTGGTCGTGGGCGACGGCCCGGGCCGCGGCGACGCCGAGGCCGCCACCGGGCTCCTGCCCCGCTCGGTGCGCGCCGTGCTCGCCGGCGCCGTCCCCTTCGCTCTGGTCCCCGGCTACCTGGCCGCGATGGACGTGTCGGTCGCGCCGTACCTGCCGAGCGACGACTTCTACTTCTCGCCACTCAAGGTCGCCGAGGCCATGGCCGCCGGCCGGCCGGTCGTCGCTTCGGACTTCCCGCCGGTCAGCGAGCTGCTCGGAGGCACCGGGGTCTTGGTGGAGCCCGGCGACCGCGGTTGTCTCGCCAACGCCGTGGCGGACCTGGCAGCAGATCCCCGCCGCCGGATCGAACTGGGCGGTAAGGCGCGTGCCCGCGCCGTCGAGCACCTCGACTGGAGTGCCGTCAGCCGGCGGACCCTCGACTTCGCTGCAGCCGGGGCCGGGGCGGGGAGCAACCGGGGATGAGCCTCCACCGGGCGCGGCGGCTGCCGCGGCACTGGGGCATGGACCTGCGACCCGTCCGCCTCACGCTCGCCGCCGGGCTGGGGTTCTCGGTGCTGCGCGCCGTCCTGCAGTGGATCGCGCCGCTGCCCCTCAAGCTCGTCTTCGACAGCGTGCTCGCCAACCACCCGCTCCCCGGCGTCCTGTCGTGGCTGCCCACCAACAAGGACCACCGCCTCCTGGCGCTGTGCGCCGGGATGATGCTGATCGCCGCGGTGCTCAGCGCCAGCTCCTACGGTGCCAACGCGCTCCTCGCGAACGCCGGCCAGCGGGTCGTCTTCGAACTGCGCTGCCGGCTGTTCCGCCACATCGTCACCCAGTCGCACAGGTTCCACCAACGCCAGGCGGTCGGCGACCTGCTCTCCCGGCTCGGCGGCGACGTCCAGGCCATGCAGGGCGTGGTCATCAACGTCGTCCCGGTCGTCGTCGAGAACACCATCACCGTCGCAGGGATGGTCGTCATCATGCTGGTCCTCGACTGGAGGTTCAGCCTGCTGGCCGTGGCGTTGCTACCCCTGCTCTGGTGGGTGGTCCGCCACTACCTCGCCGCCATCAAGGCGGCGCAGCGGACAGCCCGGCGCAGCGAGGGCCAGGCCATCGCCACAGCCCAGAGCACCTTGACCAGCGTCACCGTGGTGCAGGCCTTCGGAGCCGAGGGCGCCGAAGCGGACCGCTACGCCGGACTGGCCCAGCGCAGCCTGCTCGCCAGCCGCCGGAGCGTCGTCCTACAGGCCCGCTTCACGCCCCTCGTGACCGCCGTGATGACCACCGCGACGGCGCTGGTCGTGTTCTTCGGTGCTGAGCAGGTCCTGGCCGGGCGCCTCACCCCTGGCGACCTGCTCGTCTTCACCTCCTACTTCCGGGGCATGTACAGCCCGGCACGCCAGCTGGCCAAGCTGGCGGGCACCGTCGGACGGGGGCAGGCTTCGGCGGAGCGGGTCGCCGAGATCCTGGCCACTGAGGAGCAGATGCCCCAGCAGCCCGACGCCCGCCGGCCCCGGCGGGTCCGCGGGGCAGTGGTCTTCGACGACGTCTCCTTCTCCCATGCCGACCTTCCCGAAGCGCTCAGCCACGCCAGCCTCTCGGTCCGGCCCGGTGAGACCCACGGCCTCGTCGGCGCCACCGGCTCAGGCAAGAGCACCCTGCTCCGGCTGGTCCCCCGCTTCGCCGACCCCCAGCAGGGCCGGATCCTGCTCGACGGCGTAGACCTGCGCCAGCTCGACCTGGCGTGGCTGAGGTCCCACATCGCCCTCGTCCCCCAGGAGATGGCATTGCTGCGGCCGACCGTGTGGGAGAACATCTGCTTCGGCTCACCGGCGGCCACCAGGGCCGGTGCCATCAGGGCAGCCCGCCAGGTCGGCGTCCACGAGGTCCTGTCCGCTCTTCGGGACGGCTACGACACCGTGATCGGCGAGGGGGGCAGCGCCCTGTCCGGAGGTCAGCGCCAGTGCGTCGCCATCGCCCGGGCGATGGCGCGCAACGCCCCTATCATCCTTCTCGACGAGCCGACCACCGGGCTCGACGCCACCACCGAGTCGACCGTCCTCGAGGCGCTCCGCCGGCTGGCGGAGGGTCGGACCACCCTGCTGGTCAGCCACCAGCTCGCCGCCGTCCGCGGCGCCGACCGGATCACGGTGCTCGCCGGCGGCCGCGTCGTCGAGCAGGGCAGCCACCTCGAGCTCATCGGGGCGGGCCGCGCCTACTCGGCGCTCCATCGATCCTTCGGTGCCGCCCGCAATGGTGCCACCCCGCTCTCCAACCCCAACCCCCGCACCGCCGGCCTGCGCCGCCGGTGAACCCGACTCCGACCGAGGTTCCCCTCATGAACACGAGCCCAGCCCCGACGGGCCGCCGACGGGTATGCGTCGTCGGCGCCGGCTACGTCGGCTTAACCGCCGCAGCGTGCTTCGCCCACATCGGCCACGACGTGGCCTGCGTCGAATCCGACCCCTGGCGCCTCGACCAGCTCCGCCAGGGGCGGATCCCCATCCACGAGCCCGGCCTCGACGCACTGGTCGCCGAAGGGGCCGCCGGCGGGCGCCTGCGGTTCTACGCCGAGGTCGCCCCGGCGCTCCGCGATGCAGAGGTGGCCTTCCTCTGCGTGGGCACCCCACCGCAGCCGAGCGGCGAACCCAACCTGGGGCCACTTGCCGTGGCCGCCCGCCAGGTGGCAGCAGCCGCGCCCCGGGACGTCGTCGTGGTCGTGAAGAGCACGGTGCCACCCGGCAGCTGCGAGGCACTCGAGCTGATCTGCGCCGAGGCGGCGCCGGCGGGCGTGACCGTGCGGGTGGCGTCCAGCCCGGAGTTCCTCCGCGAGTCGCGTGCGGTGTGGGACTTCCTCCACCCTGACCGGGTGGTCGTCGGCAGCGACGACGCGGGCGTGACCGACCTGATCGGCGGCCTCTACCCGGAGGGCTGCGCCGTGGTGCGCTGCGACCGACGCGGTGCCGAGTTGGTCAAGTACGCCGCCAACACGTTCCTGGCCGTGAAGATCTCCTTCGCCAACGAGGTCGCCCACCTGTGCGGGGCGCTCGGCACCGATGCCACCGCCGTGCTCGAAGGCGTCGGCCTCGATCGCCGCATCGGGACGGCGTTCCTCCGCCCGGGGCCCGGCTACGGCGGGTCCTGCCTGCCCAAGGACGTCGCAGGGTTCCGCGCCGCCGGTGAGGCGCTCGGCGCGCCCACCTGGCTCGCCGACGCCGCCGAGCGGAGCAACGACCAGGCGCGGCGAGCCGTCGTGGAGACCCTGCGGGCCGCGGTCGGATCCCTGGCCGGCAAGCAGGTCGCCGTTCTCGGGTTCGCCTTCAAGGCCGGCACCGACGACACGCGGGACTCCCCCGGCCTCGACATCGCCGGGCAGCTGGTGGAGGCGGGCGCCTCCGTCCGGATCCATGACCCCCTCGCTGCCCCGCTGTCCCACCCGGGGCGGCGGGCGGCCGGCGTAGGCGACGCCGTGCTCGGCGCCGACGCCGTCGTGGTCACCACCGACGCCGCCGAGTACCGGTCGATCCGGCCCGACTGGCTGGCGGGGACCATGCACGGCCGGACCGCGGTCGACGCGGCAGCGATATTCGACGTAGCGGCCTTCTCGGCAGAGGGGATCACCGTGTACGGAGTCGGTCGCGGCGCGCCCACGGACTTCCCGGCGGTGGTGTGGTCGCCGCTGCGCTGGGCGCACCCGGTGTCGGGAGGAGTACCTGTATGAGCGGGCAGACTGGTCGGCGCAACGCGGTCGCCCATGGCCGGCGTCCCGAGGAGGTGGCACCATCCGTCGCCTGAGCGCACATCCCCGCCTGCAGCCGTTGGCGGTGTACGCCGGCGTGGTCGCCGGGGCGGTGGGCGTGGCTGCCGCCATCTCCGTGAGCGTCGGCACGGGTGCCGCCCCGCACCTGCCGCCGGCGGCGGTGATCGGCTCGCCGAGCCCCAGCGCGCCAACCCTGCCCTCGTCGCCCACCGCGCCGGCGGGTGGTGCCGCCGTGCCGGTCAGCGCGGCGAGGACACCGACCAGGCGGGCCAAGACGAGCGGGGCGTCGACGAGGAGCGGGAGAGCCACCCTGGGCAAGCACCGTCGCCAGGGCCGGACCACTCCCACCACCCCGCCCGTCCCCGCAACCTCCGGCGCCACAACGCCCGCCGGCGAGACGACCCAGACCGTCGCCCCCAGCCCCTCCGTCGTCCCGATCACCGACTCGCCCGACCGCTCCTCGACCTCGTCGTCTACCGACAGGTCGTCGCCCCCGGACACGTCCTCGTCGAGCGGCGACAGCGGCACCAGCGGCACCAGCGGCGACAGCGGCACCACGCCGCCCACCTCGTCTGGAGGCGGGAGCTGACACGGCCAGCCGCCCCGGACGCGGGCACCACCGCCGGCGACACCCTCCCCGCGCCACCGGGCGCGGGCATGGGGGGCTGGGGCTCAGCGGGAGAAGGGCCGCTCCCGCCGCCCCAGCCGGGGAACGGCACCACCGTCGCCGGCGCCCCGGGCACGCCCGGCTTGCGACGGTGGGCAGCAGCCCGGCTCCGGCCGGGGACCGCCGGGCGCCTGGCCGCCTTCCACGCCCTGATCATCGCCACCGTGCTCGGAGTGGTCACCATCCAGCTCACCCGGGCGTTCGCCGACCGCTACCTGGCCACGATCACCAGTGACC
Organism: Acidimicrobiaceae bacterium; assembly: GCA_027320105.1. Classification (GTDB taxonomy): domain Bacteria; phylum Actinomycetota; class Acidimicrobiia; order Acidimicrobiales; family Palsa-688; genus JAKAQB01. The sequence goes on from DAHVMA010000033.1 coordinate 27,733, forward strand.
TGACCGAAAACGTCGACGCCTTCTCCCAGGCGGCCGGCAGCCGTCCCGCCGGCGAGTCGCTCGCCAGCTTCACGCGAGGCTTCCTCGCCGCCCACGCGGGGATCGGCGGGGACCTCTTCGTCGTAACCATCCCCTCACAGGGAGTGTCCCTCGGCACCCCCGGATCCCCCGCGCTCGCCGGCATCCCCTCCGTGGCCGCAGCGTTGCGGAAGCCGCCGGCCCACACCCTGCTGCGCCGCGTCACCGTCCCCGACAGGGACCCCTCTACCCGGGACCTCTACGAGGTGGTGATCGCTCCGATCTCTGCCGGCGGCCGGGTCGTCGGCACGTTCGTCAGCGCCGGCAGCCTCACCAACTACCAAAGGGCCCGCTCCCGGGCCCTCGAGCTCGCGATCGGCGAGGGCGGCATCACGCTGCTCGCCGCCGCCGCCAGCGTGTACCTGCTGCTCCGCCGCCTGCTCAGCTCCGTCCGGCGACTGACCCGCACCGCCAGGGACATCGGGCTGCGCGGAGAGCTGGACCTGCGCCTGGCAGACGAGCGCACGGGCGACGAGGTCGGCGAGATGGCCGCCACGTTCGACGCCATGGTCGACAAGATCGAGACGGCCGTGCTGATGCAACGCCAGCTGCTCGCCGACGTGTCCCACCAGCTGCGGACCCCTCTCACGGTGATGCGCGGCCACCTCGAGGTCATGGCTCGCGGTCGCCTCGACGACCCCGCCGAGGTGCGCGCCACGACTGCGGTGGTCATCGACCAACTGGACCACATGCGCCGCCTGGTGGAGCAGCTCCTGTTCCTCGGGCGGTCCCTGGAGGTGAACTTCGCCGACCTGCAGCCGGTCGACCTGCGCGCCCTCCTCGCCGATGTCGGCGACGCCGCAGCGGTCCTCGGCCCCCGGGACTGGAGGATCGGCCCGGTGCCCGACGTGGTGCTCGACGCCGATCTCGACAAGGTGCGCGGGGCGGTGCTCAACCTGGTGGACAACGCCGTGAAGGCGACGCATCCCGGGGAGGTCATCCGGATCTCGGCTGCGCTCCCCGACGGCGTGCAGCCAGCCGCCGTCGACATCATCGTCGACGACTCCGGCCCGGGGATCCCCGCCGCCGAGCGCGAGGCGGTCCTCGCCCGCTTCGCCCGGTCCTGGACGACCGAGACCCGCGGGAGCGGCCTCGGGCTGGCCATCGTCGAGGCGGTGGCGCGCGCCCACGGCGGGCGCACCCTGGTCGGCGAGTCCCCGCTCGGGGGGGCGAGGATCGTGATGCGACTCGCCCTGTCCCCGAGGGGCGCGACGGTCGAACCGCTGGACGGTCCCTGAACCATGAGGGTGCTCATCGTGGAGGACGACGACGGCATCGTCTCCTTCCTGGACAAGGGCCTGCGCGCCGAGGGGCACGCGGTGGTCCCCGCCCGGAGCGCCGGGGCCGCCCGCGGCTGCCTGGACGCCGATCCGGGCAGCATCGACCTGGTCCTGCTCGATCTGCGGCTCCCGGACGGGAGCGGCGAGACGTTGCTGCGCTGGATGCGGGCCAGGGGCATGCGGATGCCGGTGATCATCCTCACGGCCAAGTCGGAGGTGCACGACAAGGTGGCGGGGCTGGACGCCGGAGCCAACGACTATGTCACCAAGCCGTTCTCCTTCGACGAGCTGCTGGCCCGGATACGCGCTGCCCTCCGCACGACAGCGCAACCGGCGGCGACGGAGCTGGTCGTGGGGGACCTCCGGCTGGACCTTCTCACCAAGGTGGCGCACCGGGATGGGCGCCGGGTGGAGCTGTCGCCGCGCGAATGGGCGATCCTGGAGCTGTTCATGCGCCACCCCCACCAGGTCCTCTCCCGGGCGCAGATCCTCAGCCACGTGTGGGACTACAGCTTCGATCCCGGCTCCAACGTGGTGGACGTCTACGTCGGCTACCTGAGGCGCAAGCTGGACGCTCCGGGGCTGCCGCCGCTGATCCAGACGATCAGGGGGGCGGGTTACCGGCTGACAGAACCGGACTGACGACTCACCGGCAAGTCGGTGGGTCGGGTCGGATCGGGTGCCCACTGGAGGCCTAGCCGCCGCACCCGGCCCGCCATCGTGGTGCGCAACCTGGCCGTCGCCGACGCCTTCGGCGCACGCCAGCAAGAGGACCGTCGCCGGGCGGCGGCCGGACGGCCACCACGGACCCGGCGGCGCCGGCGGACCACCATCTCCGACCTCGTCGGAGCATCGGCGAACGCACCGCCGTAGTCGGTGACGCTTCCCCAGGAGCGCCGGAACCCGTGACCTGGACGCGGCCCCATGACGGCTTGAGCTG
>DAHVMA010000036.1:0-142984 GCA_027320105.1 Acidimicrobiaceae bacterium
GGAGCTCGAAGACGACCGCCTGGCCGCTCTGCCCGGCGTCCAACGGATCACTTCAACCCTGGTCATGAAGCACGTTGTCTCCAGCCGCCCGCTGCCAGCCTGACGGGGACGGCCGCACGGTCGTGAGCTTGTCGACCCTCAGGAGGCGGAAGCCTGCCGCTTCTCCTTGATCTTCGCCGCCTTGCCCGTCCGGTCTCTCAGGTAGTACAGCTTCGCCCGGCGGACGTCGCCCCGGGCGACGACCTCGATCCTGGCTATGACCGGCGAGTGGACCGGGAAGGTGCGCTCGACGCCGACGCCGAAGCTCACCTTGCGCACGGTGAAGGTCTCCCGCACGCCGGCACCCTGGCGCCGGATCACCGAACCCTGGAAGACCTGGATCCGCTCCCGGTTGCCCTCGACCACCCGGACGTGCACCTTGAGCGAGTCGCCGGGAGCGAACTCGGGGATGTCGGTGCGCAGGCTGTCCTGGTCGACGACGTCGGTCGGGTTCATGGCGCGGGCTCCTGGCGCTCGGAAAGGGGGACTCTTGAGGATAGAGGACCGGCGCGGCCGGCGACGACCGCCCGCCCAGCGCGCGGCGGCATCGCCGAGGCGGCCGTGACCCCCGCAGGCTATCCGCTCAGTGCTCCGTGCCGTAGCCGCCCACCAGCGCCTGCACCTCGGCCAGGAGACCCCATTCCTCCAGCACGGCCACGTCCTCGGCCCGGAGGCCGCCCCGGGCGGCTACCAGGTCGGGCCGCCGCCGCGCCGTGCGGGCGAGCGCCTGGGCGCGCCGCCAGCGCTCCACCCGGGCGTGGTCACCCGAGCGCAGCACCTCGGGGATCTCCCAGCCCCGGAACGACGCCGGCCGGGTGTAGTGCGGGTACTCGAGCAGCCCGTCGGCGAAGCTCTCCTCGAGGGCGGACTCGTCGTTGCCCATCACGCCCGGCACCAGCCGGCAGACGGCCTCCACCACGGCGAGGGCGGCGACCTCCCCGCCGGCGAGGACGAAGTCCCCGAGGGACAGCTCCTCGTCCACGAGGTGGTCGACGATGCGCTGGTCGACTCCCTCGTAGCGCCCGCAGAGCAAGCCGAACGACCCGCCCGCCGCCAGCGCCGCCGCCCAGCTCTGGTCGAACCGCCGGCCTGCCGGAGACAGCAGGAGCAGCGGGCGGGGGGGTGAGGCGGCCTCGACCGCCCGGAAGACCGGCTCAGGCGCGAGCACCATCCCCGCTCCCCCGCCGAAGGGGGCGTCGTCGAGCGACCGGCGCGCGTCGTCGCCCCCCGAGCGCAGGTCGTAGACGCGCAGGTCGAGAAGCCCGCCCCGGCGGGCCTTGCCGATGAGGCTGGCGTCGAGCCACGGCGACAGCAGCTCCGGGAACATGGTGAGCACATCGATGCGCACGCCGGGCCTACAGGTCGAGGAGGCCGGCGGGCGGGTCGACGACGACCTCGCCGCCGGCGTGCGACACGACGAAGCGGAGCGGCACGAGAGCGCCGCCGTCGAGGACGAGCAGGTCGCTCGCCGGGTTGGCCTCCACGGCGACGACCCGGCCGAGGTCGGCTCCGGAGGCGTCGCGCACCGAGGACCCGACGAGCTCGTGCACCCACAGGGCCTCGGGGTCCACCAGCGGGTCGGCCACCACCACGGCGCCGCAGAGCGCCTCGGCGGCTTCGCGACCGGCGACCCCCTCGAACCCCACCAGCCAGCGGGCCCGGCCGCCCGAGGCACCCGACGCGCCCGCCGGCCCGGCGGTGGCGACCACGAGCCGGCGGTCCCCGGCCCACAGCACGGCGCCGGCGGCCGTGCGCTCCGGCCGGTTGCTCACGACCTCGACGACGACCTGGCCGCGCAGGCCGTGCGCCCGCACGATGCGCCCGACCTCGAGCCTCGCCCCGGCGCGGCCCGCCGTGGGGTCAGTCGACGATGTCGACGGTGACGTCTTTGCCCTCCGACGCCCCGGCGGCCCGCACGACCGTCCGGATGGCCTGGGCGATGCGGCCCCTCCGGCCGATGACCCGGCCCATGTCCTCCTGGGCGACCTGCAGGGAGAACCGGGTGCCGTTGCGGGTGCGGGACGCGTCGATCTGCACCTCCTCGGGCGAGTCGGTGAGCGAGCGGGCCAGGTAGTCGAGCACCGCGTGGGCCCGCGACGCCTGGCGGGGGTCGTCGGCCGCTGCGGCGGCGAGGTCGTCCTCGCGGGCCTCGGCGGCCTCGGCCGCCGCCTCGTCCTCGTCGCCCACCGGCAGCTCGCTCATGACTGCGCCGGCGCCGACCCGGCCGCCGGCTCGCCCTTCCACTCCGCCATGGCACCCGACGCCGAGAGGAGGCGGGCGACGCGGTCGGTCGGCTGGGCGCCGTCGCGCAGCCAGCGCAGCGCCCGGGCGTTGTCGATGTCGATCCTCGACGGCTCGGCCCTGGGTTCGTAGGTGCCGACGATCTCGATGAAGCGGCCGTCTCGCGGGGAGCGGCTGTCGGCGGCCACCACGCGGTAGAACGGCTGCTTCTTCTTGCCCATCCGCATGAGGCGGAGCTTGACGGCCATGGTTTCCGGCTCTCCTGTCGCCTGCGACCGTCAGCGGCCGCGCTTGTTCTTCTTCTTGGACTTGCGGCCCGCCTTGGCGGTCACCCTGGACATCCGGCGGCCGATACCCGGCAGGTTGGACAGGCCCTTCATGTAGGCCTGCATCTGCTTGAAGCGATCGAGGAGGCTGTTGACCTCCGCTGTCGTGGTGCCGCTCCCGCGGGCGATGCGGCTGCGGCGCGACCCGTTGATGATGCTCGGGTTGCGCCGCTCCTCGGGCGTCATCGAACGGATGATCGCCTCGATGGGCTTCATCGCGTCGTCGTCGACCTCGGCGTTGCGCATCTCCTTGGGGAGCCCCGGGATCATACCGACCAGCCCGGAGAGGGGGCCCATCTTCTTCAGTTGCTGCATCTGGTCGAGGAAGTCATCGAGGCTGAACTGGCCCTCCTGCAGCCGGGCCATCGCCCGCTCCGCCTCCGCCTGGTCGACCACGGCCTCGGCCTTCTCGATGAGCGACAGGACGTCACCCATGCCGAGGATCCGGTCGGCCATGCGGTCGGGGTGGAACAGGTCGAAGTCGCCCTGCTTCTCGCCGGTGGAAGCGAAGACGATCGGCCGGCCCACGACCTCCTTGACCGACAGGGCGGCGCCGCCGCGGGCGTCGCCGTCGATCTTGGTGATGATGACGCCGTCGAGCTCGAGGGTCTTGTGGAACGCCTCGGCGGTGGCGACGGCGTCCTGACCGGTCATGGCGTCGATGACGAGGAACGTGTAGTGCGGGTCGGTCGCAGCCGACACGCGCCGCACCTCGTCCATGAGCTCCTCGTCGATCGAAAGGCGCCCGGCGGTGTCGATGACGAGGACGTCCCGGCCGAGGCGGCGCGCTTCGGCCAGGCCCCGTGCCGCCACGCTGACAGGGTCCGCCGGCTCGCTGAAGACGGGCACCCCCGCCTCGGCGCCGAGGATCCGCAGCTGCTCGACGGCCGCCGGGCGCTGGAGGTCGGCGCCGACGAGCAGCGGCTGGCGACCCTGCCGGCGGAACCAGGCGGCGAGCTTGCCGGCGGCGGTGGTCTTGCCGGCGCCCTGGAGGCCGGCGAGCAGCACGACGGTCGGCGGGCGGGAGGCGTAGGTGATGCGGAGGGTCTCACCCCCGAGGATGGTGCGCAGCTCGTCGTGGACGACCTTCACGACCTGCTGGCCGGGCGTGAGCGACTGGGCCAGGTCGGCGCCCACGAGCTGGGTACGGACGCGGGTGACGAAGTCCCGGACGACGCGAAGGTTGACGTCGGCCTGCAGCAGGGCGAGGCGGATCTCGCGGAGGGCCTCGTCGACGTCGGCCTCGGAGAGCCGCCCCTTGCCGCGCAGCCGGGTGAAGATGGCGTCGAAGCGGTCGCTCAGGGACTCGAACATGCGGCTGACCAGGCTACTCCAAGAGAAAGTCCACGCCCTCCGGCCGCCGGCGCCGCTACGGCATCAATCCCCTGCGCCGACGAGGGCGTCCACGAACTCGACGGGATCGAACTCCACGAGGTCCTCGGCCGACTCGCCGACACCGATGAGCTTCACCGGGATGCCGAGCTCGGTCTCGACGGCCAGGGCGATGCCTCCCTTGGCGGTGCCGTCGAGCTTGGTGATCACGACGCCGGTGAGGCCGACCGCCTCGGCGAACTGCTTCGCCTGGATGAGGCCGTTCTGCCCGGTGGTGGCGTCGAGCACGAGGAGGGACTCGGTGACCTTGCCGGGGGGGCGTTCGGCGACGCGGCGGACCTTCTTCAGCTCCTCCATCAGGTTCACCTTGGTGTGCAGCCGCCCCGCCGTGTCGGCGAGCACGAGGTCGGCGTGCCCGGCGGCGGCGTGCTGGACGGCGTCGAAGATGACGGCGCCCGGGTCGCCACCCTCGTTGCCGCGGACGACCTCGACGCCGACCCTGTCCCCCCACATGGCGAGCTGGTCGGCGGCCGCGGCGCGGAAGGTGTCGCCGGCCGCCATCACGACGCTGCGCCCGCCGCGGGCCTGCTGGAGCCCGACCTTGCCGATGGTCGTGGTCTTGCCTACGCCGTTGACGCCGACGAACAGCCAGACGTTGGTGACGTCGGGCTCGAGGTGCAGGCTGCGGTCGGCCTGGAGCCGCCCGACGAGGTCGTCGCGGAGGAGGCCGACGAGCTCCTCGGGTGTGCCCACGTTGCCGGCCTTGACTCGGGTGCGGAGGTCGTCGAGCACGCCGGCGGTGACCTCGACGCCGACGTCGGCGAGGATCAGCGCCTCCTCCAGCTCCTCCCAGGTCGTCTCGTCGATCCGGTCACGGGAGCGGACGGAGGTGAGGTACCCGCCGAAGAGTGACCGCGCCTTGCCCAACCGCTCCCGCAGCCGCGGCCGCTCCGGGAGGACGACGACCATCTCCTCATCGGGCGGCGCCTCGGCCTCCTCGACCGCGACCGGCGCCGGGCGGGGCGGGGCTGGCGGCCTCGGCGGCGCCAGCCTCCCGCGCCGGTGGGTGCGCACCAAGCCGTAGGTGCCGCCGGCGATCACGATGGCCCCGGCGGCACTCGAGCCGGCGAGGATCAGGTCGTTCAGCACTGTGAGAGCCTACGGGGTCACTCCACCCTCACGACAAGGAGCCCCCAGATGTCGGACCCCGTCCCCTCGCCCAACTGGCTCGTCCGGGGCCTCAACGCCGTGCCCCGTGTCCTGGCATCCAAGCCGCACGTGATCGCGCTCTTCGCCCTAGGGGTGTTCCTCGTGGTCCTGCCCCTGGTCGGCGTCGCCGTGTCGGCCAAGGCCGAGCTCATCGGCGGCAACTACACCAACGTCACCTCCGACATCGGCGCGTGCATCGCCGCGGGTGGCACGGTCACGCTGCTGCGGCGTCACCGCAGCCACCACGAGGAGATGCAGGTCCTGCGGGAGCGCATCGAGGCTCTGACCAACCACCTGCACGCGACGGCTACCCAGCCGGAGCCCCCACCCGCTCGCTGACGACCTTGGACGACCCACCCGGCGGCATTGTCACCCCGTAGAGGCAGTCGGCGGCCTCCATGGTGCGCTTCTGGTGGCTGACGACGAGCAGCTGCGCCTCGTCGCGGAACTCGTGGACGAGGTCCAAGAAGCTGTGGAGGTTCACGTCGTCGAGGGCGGCCTCCACCTCGTCCATCACGTAGAACGGCGACGGCCGGCTGCGGAACACGGCGAAGAGGAAGGCGAGCGCCGTCAGGCTGCGCTCCCCGCCCGACAGGAGCGACAGCCGGCGCACGTTCTTGCCCGGCGGGCGGGCTTCGATCTCGACGCCGGTCTCGAGCAGGTGGTCCGGGTCGGTGAGGCGGAGGCGACCCTGGCCGCCGGGGAAGAGGGTGGCGAACAGCTTCTCGAAGTTGTCGGCGACGTCGGCGTAGGCGGCGCGGAACACCTCGACGATCTCACCGTCGACGGCCCTGATGACCTTGGCCAGCTCGCGCCGGGCGCTGCGCACGTCCTCGAGCTGGGCATCGAGGAACGTGTGGCGTTCCTGGAGAGCGCTGAGCTCCTCGAGGGCCAGCGGGTTGACGGGTCCCATGAGGCGCAGCTCCCGTTCGAGCTCGCTGCGCCGGCTGGCGGGGCTCGAGCCGGGCGGCAGCTCCGGGCAGGGAGCGTCGCGGGTGGCCCCCGGTTCACAGTCGAGGTCGCGCCGCACCGCGTCGGTGAGCGTCTCGAGCCGGACGCGTGCCTCCGTCTCGTCGAGCTCCACCCGGGAGGCACGCTCGCGGATCTCGGCCAGCTGCCCAGAGGCCGTGGCCCGCTGGCGGCGCAGCCCGTCCAACCGGTCCCCTGCCTCCCGGGCCCGCTCGGCCTCCGCCCGGCGGGCCGCCCGCAGCCGCTCCACGATCCCGGCGAGGGCCGCCTCCCGGTCGGCGGCGAGGGCGGCGAGGCGCCCCACGGCGACGGCCTCGCCGGCCAGCCGGACGCGCCGCTCCGCCGCCTGGTCGCGCTGCGCCACGTTGCGCGCCAGGCGCTCCTCCACCTCGCTCAGGCGTTGCGTGAGCAGGCCGCGCCGCTCTTCGACGCCGGCGGCGCGCACCTCCAGGTCTCGCCGCAGGGCACCGACAGCGGCGGCGCGCTGGGCGAGGCGGGACCGCGCCGCCGCCTCGGCGAGGGCCCGCTCGGCCTCGGCGGCGGCCCGAGCCTCCAATTCCGGCAGGAGCGCTTCCAGCTCCTCGATCCGGGCGGACTCGGCCGCAACCCTTGCGTCGGACTCCAGCCGCAGCTCGTGGCCTTTCGCTGCGTCCCGGCGAGCGTCGTCGAGCTCCTGGGCGGTCCGCAGCCGGGCGTCGGCCAGCGAGCGGCACCGGGACGCCGACCGCTCCGCCGCCCGAGCGGCCTCGGCGGCGGCGGCCCGGCAGGTGGCGAGGCGGTCGGCCGCCAGGCGCAGGGCGTCGCCGGCCGCCCAAGCATCCGACGTTGCCGCCGCCGCACGGGCCTGCGCCTCCTCCAGGGCCGCACCCGTCGCCCCCGCACCACCCGCCCCGGTGCGCCACAAGCCCCCGGAGAAGCGGTCGCCTTCGGTCGTGACGACCACCAGGTCGGGCCGGCTGGCCGCCAGAGCCAGGGCCTCGTCCCATCCCGGCGCGCAAACCGCTGTGGCCAGGAGGTGGTCGAGCATGGCGCCCACCGCCGGGAGCCGGGCGCCGACGTGACTGCGGACCGGCTCGGCGCCGGCCGTCGCTCGGGGCACGGACCCGGGTGCCGGCGTGCCGGCGTCGGGCAGGGGCGCCACCGCGCCACCGGCTGCCTGGCGGCGCAGCTCGGCGAGCGCGGCCCCGGCCGTGCGGGCCCCGTCGACGACCACGGCGGCAAGCACCTCGCCCGCGGCCGCCTCGAACGCCGGCTGCCAGCCCGCCTCGATGTCGACCAACTCGAGGAGCGTCCCCACCACGCCGGTAACGCCGGCGAGCCGCTCGGCGCCGGCCCTGGCGCGCGCCTCGTCGAGGGCCTGCGCCAACGCCTCCGACCGGGCCTGCCAGCGATTCGCCTCCGCGTCGGCCGCCCGGCGGCGCTCCTCGCCGCCGGCGTGGTGGGCGGCGGCGGCGGCTTCCGCCTCGGCGGCCACCCGGGCCGTGGCGGCGAGAGCCGGCGCCTCGCCCTCGGCAGCCTCCAGCTCGGCTCCCAGGCGGGCCGCATCCGCCTCCAGGCGCTCGACCCGCCGGGTGACATCGGAGAGGTGGGCGCCGAGCTGGTTTGCCTGGGACCGGGCGCGGTCAGCGGCGGCGCGGCGCGCGCTCAGCTCCCCACGCACCTCGGCCGACGGGTCCCCCGGCGCCGGCCCGTCCTGGCCCCACCGTCGATCGACCTCGGCGGTCTCCTCGGCCAGGGCCGCTTCCGCCGCCGCCAGCTCGGCCTCCTGGGCCAGCAGCTCGGCCGCCGCCCGGTCGACCGCCGCCAGCCGTTGGGCAAGCACGGCCGCCTCGGCCTCCAGGCTGGCGATGACGTCGGCGTCCGCGCTGGCCGCCAGCTCCCGGGTCAGGCTCCGGCCCCGCTGCTCGAGCAGCGCCCGGGACCCAGCCGCCCGGGCCCGGAGGCGCTCCGCCCGGGACACCGCCTCGGCCAGGTCGGCGGCGTCGCTGCGCTCGCGCCCGGCGGTCAGCTCCGCCTCGCCGGCGAGGACCTCGGCGTCGAGACCGGCGAGGGCGGCGGTGACGCTCCGCTCCGCCTCGGCGAGCTCGGCGCGGCGCTGGGCGGCGGTCGCCAGCCGGGTCTCGATGGTGACCAGCTCCCGGCCGGTGAGGAAGCGGCGCAGGGCTGCGAGCTCGTCGACCAGGCCGTCGTGGCGGCGAGCGGCCTCCGCTTGGCGCTCGAGGGGGCGCAGCTGGCGGCGCACCTCCCGCAGGAGGTCCTGGAGGCGGAGCAGGCTGCTCTCGGTCGCCTCCAGCCGGCGCTCCGAGCGCTCCTTGCGGCGGCGGAACTTGAGGACGCCGGCCGCCTCCTCGATCACCAGGCGGCGGTCCTCCGGCCGGGAGGTGAGGATCGCGTCGAGGTTGCCCTGGGAGACGATGACGTGTTGCTGGCGGCCGACACCGGTGTCCGACAGCAGCTCTTGGACGTCGAGCAACCGGCAGGGGACCCGGTTGATGGCGTACTCCGACTCGCCCGTGCGGAACAGGGTCCGGGTGATCGTCACCTCGGAGAACTCGATCGGCAGCACGCCGGCGCTGTTGTCGATGGTGAGCGACACCTCAGCCCGACCGAGCGCCGGCCGCTTGGGGGTGCCGGCGAAGATGACGTCCTCCATCTTCGCCGAGCGCACCGTGCGGGGGCCCTGGGCTCCGAGCACCCAGGCGACGGCGTCGACGACGTTGGACTTGCCGCTGCCGTTGGGGCCGACCACGACCGTGACCCCCGGCTCGAAGTCGAGGACCGTCGTGTCAGCGAAGGACTTGAAGCCCTTGAGGGTCAGCGACTTGAGGAACACGTCGGGTCAAGCTAGCGAAGCCCTGTGACAGCCCCGGGGATGCACCACCTCTTGACCGGAGCCCCCTCGCCGCCGGGTCGTCGCTGGCAGCGCGGGCACCAGTAGGTGCTGCGCCCGCCGTCGGGAGCGCGCCGGATCGCGGCGCCGCAGCGGCCGCACGGCATGCCCTCGCGGGCATGGACCTGGTGGTGGTGCTGGTATCCGCCCAGCTCTCCTCGCAGGTCGCGGTACTGCTCGTCGGCGAGCGATGAGCCTCGGTGGGCGATGCCCGCCAGGAGCGTGGCGCGGATAGAAGCGTGCAGGCGTCGGATCGTCGGTGCCCGCAGGTCGCCGGCTGGGCGGTCGGGGTGGATGCGGGCGGCCCAGAGGCTCTCGTCGGCGTAGATGTTTCCGATGCCGGAGATCACCTGCTGGTCGAGCAGCGTGGGCTTGATCCGCCGGCGCCGGCCGGCGAGCAGCCGGCCGAGGGCCGCCGCGCCGGGGACGCCGGTCAGGGCATCGGGGCCGAGGTGGGCGAGCTCCGGCACGTCGGGACCGGTGACGAACACCTCGCCGAAGGTGCGGGGGTCGACGAAGCGGAGCTCCGTCCCTCCCTCCATCACCAGCACCACATGCGTGTGGGGAGCCGGGGGCGTGCCGGCGGGCACCGCACGCAGCTGGCCGCTCATGCCGAGGTGGACGACCACCACGTCGCCCGTGTCGAGGCGCAGCAGCAGGAACTTGCCATGACGGTCGGTGCCGACCAGGCGCCTCCCGCTGATGCGGTCGATCAGGGGCGCTGCGGCGCCATGGCGCCGGATGGTGCGCACGCCGGTGGCGGTGACGGCCTCGACCCGGCGCCCTGCGAAGCCGGCCTCGACGTCACGCCGGACTGTCTCGACCTCGGGGAGCTCGGGCACGGCAGCGTTCAGGGCCCAGCGGGGTCACCGGCACCGACGTGGACCACGGCGCCGCCGGCGCTGGCAGCCCCGGAGCCGGGATCGCCGGGACCGGCCGCCTCCTCGGCGAGCGACTCCCATGCGACGCGGGCCGCCGCCTGTTCGGCCTGCTTCTTGCTGCGGCCCCGACCGCGGCCGCGCCGGCGGCCGTCGACCGACACGACGGCATCGAAGTGCTTGGCGTGGTCGGGCCCGTGGTCGCGCACCCGGTACTCGGGCAGCTGGTCGAACCGGCGGGAGCACAGCTCCTGCAGCCGCGTCTTGTAGTCCTGGCCACCCGGGCCGGCGGCGGCCCCCTCGATCCGGTCGCCGAGCAACGCCATCACGAGGGCGTCCGCTGCGTCGCGTCCGCTATCGAGGTAGACGGCGCCGAGGATCGCCTCGGTCGCGTCGGCGAGGATCGACGGCTTCGACCGGCCACCCGAAAGGTCCTCGCCCTTCCCCAGCAGAACCGCCTCGCCGAGTCCCAGCTCCGCGGCCACCTCGGCGAGGGCTGCGGAGCTCACGAGCGCCGCCCGCACCTTCGCGAGCTCCCCCTCGGGCAGGGACGGGTAGCTGCGGAAGAGGTGGTCGGTGACGGCGAGCCCGAGGACGGCGTCGCCGAGGAACTCGAGGCGCTCGTTGGACTCCACCCCGGGGTTCTCGGCGCACCAGCTGCGGTGCGCCATGCCCTGCACCAGCAGGCTCTCGTCCTGCACGTCCCAGCCGATCCGGGTGGCGAGCCGGCGCATCGCCGGCGTGGGCAGGGCTCCGGGGGCGGCGCCGGCCGGGATCGGCGTGGCCGCAGGTGCGGTCGGGGGGGCGGGGAGATCGGCCGTCAGTCCGCTCCGAGCTTCGCGGTGACGTAGTCCACGGCGTCGCGGACCGTCTTTAGGTCCTCCAGGTCCTCGTCGTCGATGTGGAACCCCACCGTGCGCTCCCCCAACTCCTCCTCCAGGGCCTCGACCAGCTCGATCAGCGCGAGCGAGTCGGCGCCGAGGTCGTCGAAGCTGGAGCCTTCGCTTATGACCGACGGCTCTATCTCGAGGATCTCCGCGAGGGAGTTGCGCACCAACTCCAGCACGCCGGCTCGGTCGGGCTTGCTTCCTTCGACGTGAGTTTCTGCGGGCACGGGACTCTCCTCGGGATGGCCTGCAACTCTATCTGGAGCGATCCCCGGGGGACCCACGTCGGCAGGCGGTCCCGGCTGCCCGACGTGTCCCACTCCCGTGGCGCCAGCAGGAGGCGGCCTCAGACGGGGGCGGCCCCGGCGCCGATGGCGCCGGCCAGCTTGCCCACGAGGTCGGCGTCGATTGCGTCCCGGGCAACGCGGACGGCGTTGACGATCGCCCGCGCCGACGAAGAGCCGTGGCTGATGACGCACACACCCCGGACGCCGAGCAGCACGGCGCCGCCGTAGGTCTCGGGATCGAGCTCGGCAGCGAGGGGGAGCAGCGTCGGCAGGAGCACCTCGCCAGCGGCCTTGGTCGCCTCGTCGGCATCGAAGGCCTTCAGCACGGCGCGCATGGCGAAACGCAGCGAGCCCTCGATGGTCTTCAACACCACGTTGCCGGTGAACCCGTCGGTGACCACGACGTCGACGCTGTCGGTCATGACGTCCCGACCCTCCACGTTGCCGATGAACCGTATGTCCGCCCCGGCGGCACCGTTGGCCAGCAGCTCGTGGGTCTCCTTCACCAGCGGGGTGCCCTTGCTCGGCTCCTCTCCGATCGACAGCAGGCCGACGCGCGGCTCGGCGATCCCGAACCGGTGGCGGGCGAAGGTCGACCCCATCTGGGCGAACTGCACGAGCCAGCCAGCGCTGCACTCGGCGTTGGCGCCGGCGTCGAGCACCACCGTCGGAGTCGATCCGGGGACGGGGATCGGCGTGGCGATCGCCGGCCGGGCGACGCCGCGGATCCGTCCCATCCGCAGCAAGGCGGAGGCCATCGTCGCTCCCGTGTTGCCGGCGCTCACCATCGCCCCGGCCTGGCCGTCGCGCACCGCTTCGGCGGCACGCACGAGGGATGAGTCCTTCTTGGTCCGCACGGCGCCGGCCGGGTCGTCGTGCATCTGGATCACCTCGCCCGCCGGCAGGACAGCCAGGCCGCCGGTGTCGGGCAGCCGGGACGGGTCCCCGACGAGCAGGATCTCGACGCCGAGCTCATCGGCAGCCAGGCGGGCACCGGCCACGATCTCGTCGGGCGCCCGGTCGCCGCCCATGGCGTCGACAGCCACGGACCGCGGCCAGCGCGGACCGCCCGATCCTCCGGTCAACGACTCAGCTGACGTCTAAGGCCTGGCGGCCCTTGTACCAGCCGCAGGTGGGGCACACGACGTGCGGCACCTTCACCTGGTGGCACTGCGGGCAGACACTGCGGGCCGGCGCGGAAAGGGTCCAGTTGCTCGCCCGCCGGCTGCGGGTCTTCGCCTTGGAGGTCTTCTTCTTGGGGACGGCCATGTCGGCGCGGGCTTTCTCTGTCGGGGAGCGGGCGCGCACCAACGGCGCGAGCCGCAGCAGCCTAGTCGGTACGCGAGCGCAGCACGTCGAGAGCGGCCCACCGGGGGTCGGCAGCCACGCCGGCGCAGCCGCAGCGGCCCTCGGCGAGGTCGGCGCCGCACGTCGGGCACAGCCCGGAGCAGTCGTCCCGGCACAGCGGGGCGAGCGGCAGGGCGAGCAGCAGCGCATCACGTGCCAGCGGCTCGAGGTCCAAGGTGTCCGTTCCGAGCGGGTAGGTGTCCTCCTCGTCACCGCCGCCCGGTCGGTACAGCTCCCGGACGGGGACCTCGATGCTCCCCCCGACCGGGCGGAGGCAGCGGCGGCACTGCGCTCCCCAGGTCGAGCTGACCTTGCCCTCCACCTCGATGCCACCCACCAGGACCGAAAGGACCACGTCCACGGTGGTCTCGGCATCCGCCGGCACGACGGTATCGGCGATGCGCAACTCCCCGAGCCGTCCCCTGCGCCGCTCCGCGTGCCGGGCGCCCACGGCACGGCGCAGGGCGGTGACCGGTACCTGCCAGGGGCGCGTCGTCACCGGAGCTCGTCCTGGTCGAAGAAGGCGTCCGAGACGGCGGTCGCATCCGTGGGGTCCGCGCCGGCGATGATCGGTTCGGAGGAGCGGTCCACCGCCGGCGCCGGCGTGGCCGCCAGCTTCTGGCGACCGGCGGCGACGGTCTTGATGGTCCGCTCCAGGACGATCTCGAACGCAGCGAGCTTCTGGTCGGCGTAGTCCTCGGCCTCGAGCCGCAGCCGGCGCGCCTCGTCGCGCGCAGCCTCGACGATGTCGCGGGCGGTGTGGTTGGCCTCCCGCACGATCTCGGTGCGCTGCACCATGCGCTCGGCTCGCAGCCGTGCCGCCTCGAGGATGTCCTCACCCTCCCGGCGCATCTTCCCCAGGTACTCCTCCCGCTCCTTCAGCATCCAGCGTGCCTGGCGGAGATCCTCGGGCAGGCGGGCAACCGCCTCCTCGAGCAGCTCGACGACCTCGTCGCGGTTGTCGAGCTTGACCGACGACGACAGCGGCAGGGTTCGCGTCGACTCGATGATGTCCACGACCCGGCGGATCATGGTCTCGGAGTCCGGTCCTTCCTGGGCCTCGAAGGTGCTCATGGCAGCCCCGTTCCCCCGAACTTGGCCTTCAGCTGGGCGAGCACCGGTGCCGGAACCATCGAGCCGATCCGATCGACGCCCCCAAAACGGGCGAAGTCCCGAACGTACATGGAGGCAATGAACGTGTACTCGCTCGAGCAAGGGATGAAGAGGGTCTCGAAGCCGGAGACGGCCTTGTTCATCTGGGCCTGCTGCAGCTCCGACTCGAAGTCGGAGACGACCCGCAGCCCTTTCACGATGACGTCGGCCCCCACCTCGCGGGCGAGGTCGACGACGAGGCTGGAGAAGCTGGTGATCTCGACATTGGGGAGGTGAGCGACGGTGTCGACGATCATCGCCTTGCGCTCCTCGAGGCTGAACAGCGGCTCCGCCTTCTGTGGGTTGCGCATGGCCGCCACGATGAGATGGTCGAACAGCTTCGCCGCCGTCTCGACGATCTCGAGGTGGCCGTTGTGGAAGGGATCGAACGTGCCGGGGAACAGTGCTGTCCTCACCTGCCACCTCCTCCTTCGTGGGTCGCCAACACCGTGACCACGGTACTGCCGTACCTCTTGGTCCTGACAGTCTCCCACCCGGCGACGGGCGCCCACGGGGACCCGGTCTCGGCCACGACCAGCCCGCCCGCCAGGCGCAGCGATTGCAGCAGCGCCGGCCAGCCTTCCCATGCGTAGGGCGGGTCGGCGAAGGTCAGGTCGAGCTCCGGGCCGCCGGCTGCCGCCCGTGCCGCCGCCCACGCCGGCACGTCGGCGCGGACGACAGTGGCGTCGACGGCCCTGTGGGACAGCACCGCCAAGTTGGAGCGGATCGCCGCCACCGCCGCCTGTCGGCTGTCGACGAACGTCGCGCTGGCCGCTCCCCGCGACAGCGCCTCGATGCCGAGGGCGCCGCTGCCGGCGAACAGGTCGGCGACCGCCGCGCCCTCCACGGCGTCCATGCTGGTGAGCATGGAGAACACCGCCTCTCGCACCCGGTCGCTCGTCGGACGGGTGCCACGCCCGGCCGGCGCGCGCAGGAGCCGGCCCTTGGCCACGCCGGCGACGACCCGCATCGAAGCGACGGTACCGGGGCCGGGGCCGGCGGGGCCGGGGCCGGCGGTGCGCAGGTGAGCTCGCCCGGGCCCCCGCCCCGGCCCCCGCCCCCGCCTGACCGCACGATCGTGTGCATCGACTGTGGCGGCACGGCCCACCTGCTCACCACCTGGCCCTCGGACGACCCACCCCGTCCGGGCGACGTTCTCGTCTACCGCTGCGCCGACTGCCTCGACCGGTGGGACGTGGTCATGCCCGGGGGCGGCGAGGACGCTGCCGAGACGGCGGGCTAGCGGACCAAGCAGAACGGATGGCCGGCCGGATCAACGTACACGCGGAAGCCACCGTCCTGTGACGGCTGGTGGTCGTGGAGCCGAGCTCCCAGTGCGAGTGCCCCGGGCTCGGCGGCATCGATGTCACCGACAGCGAAGTCCAGATGGAACTGCTGAGGATGGCTACCGCCCGGCCACGTCGGCGTTACCCAATCCTCGATGCGCTGGAAAGCAAGGCTGGGTCGCCCCCGTGGATTCTCGGGCGAGACTCCACCTTCGGGCGGCGCAAGCGTCACCCAGTCCCGAGTCGCACCTTCCTCGAGCGGCCACCCGAGCAACTCGGCGTAGAACCGGCCGAGGACCAGTGCGTCGGGGCAGTCCAAGACGATCAGGCCGAGGACCGGTGGGTGAGCAGGGAAGTTGGTCATGGGGTGACGGTAGCGGGCCACCAAACCTCGGCCTTGGGCCTTAGGCGCTTCCCCCGGAAGAGATGCCGCTGTCGGTGTCGCTCGAGGGAGACGGTCTTGGCGTTGACGGCCCTGGACCACTGCCAGTAGGGGCTGTGCGGTCGGGGAGTGTCGGCGTTGCACCGGCACCCTTAGCTGGTGCAGCGGGTGTAGTGCCGGAGCAGGCTGCCGGTGGTGGTGAACCCGACGGGTTGGAGATCGCTCGCTAGGCCCGACTTCCCCCCAACCGCTCTCGCTACCTGTGACGACGTGAAAGAGCCGGAGGGAGTCGGGAGGAACGGAAGACCCAGACGTGCCCGCAACACCAGAGGGACCGGCCAGAGTCGGCGATGGGGCCATCGCCATCGCGTTGTTTGGGCAGTTGACCGCGATAATCGCAGACAACTGCCCAAACAACGTGCCGGAGCCCGCCCTCCTTCCGGTATGGACCGACACGTCCCATCCGAGTGGGCATCCCCGCCACGCTCAGGCGCTCCCCTACCCGAAGGCACAACTGCCGGCGGCGGCGCGGGCACGGGTGTTGAGCAGAAGACCACCGCTCCCGATCACGAGGGTGCCGTCAGGCCGTCAGGAAGGGTCGTGACCGGTCAAGCATGAACGACGACGGTGCTCGTAGAGACCGTCGAAGACCACGGCAGTGACCTCGATGAGCTCGGGTTCGTCCACACCGCCCTGCTCACCACCGATAGCCGCATCGAAGGGTCGGGGGCTCCCATGACCTGCCCAATCATCACCATCGTCCCGGAGTAGGTGTTGCGCCGAGGCGGAGCGTCCCCCTCGCGGATCGGCTTGCAGACGGGGTGCTCGCACCACGCACCCCACCCCGGCGGCCCATAACTCCTGGTCAGGAGGCATTTCCGACCCGATCTCAGCTCTTGAACAGGTACTGCTGCTCCTCCGGGTCGACCAACAGGCGCAGCTCCTCGGCCAGGTCCGGGTTGCCGGCCAGGGTCTCGTCGGCGTCGACGATCTCGAAGGCGATGTCCCGGGCCCGCCCGACGGTGTTGCGGTGCCGGCGCAGGGAGGCGAGCTTCAGGTCGGACATGCCCTTCTGACGCGTGCCGAGGATGGTGCCCTCCCCTCGCAGGTCGAGGTCGACCTCGGCGAGGTGGAACCCGTCGGTGGAGTCGACCAGCGCCTGCAGCCGCTTCTCCGACTCCTCCGTGGTGCCCTCCCCGAGCAGGAAGCACCACGAGCGGTCGGCGCCGCGCCCCACGCGCCCGCGCAGCTGGTGCAGCTGGGCCATCCCGAAGCGGTCGGCGTCGAGGACGACCATGACCGTGGCGTTGGGGACGTCTACTCCCACCTCGATGACGGTGGTGGCGACGAGCACGTCGAGCTTGGCGGCGCGGAAGTCCTCCATCACCTCGTCCTTGTCGCCGGCGGGAAGCTGGCCGTGCAGCAGCCCGACCCGCAGCCCCGCGAGCTGGCCGACCGCCAACCGGTCGCGCTCGTCGGTCGCCGAACGGGCCTGCACCCGCTCCGAGCCCTCCACCAGCGGGCAGACCACGTAGGCCTGGTGGCCGGCGGTGACCTCGGCGCGGACTCGCTCCCAGGCGGCCGCCTCCTCCAGCTCGCCTCGGGCCCACACCGTCTGCACCGGCGTCCGCCCCGGAGGCAGCTCGTCGACGACGGTGGTGTCGAGGTCGCCGAAGACGGTCATCGCCGCCGTCCGAGGGATCGGGGTCGCCGTCATGACCAGGACGTCGGGCACCGTCCCGCTGGCGCCCTTGGTGCGCAGCACGGCGCGCTGCTCCACCCCGAAGCGGTGCTGCTCGTCGATCACCACCACCCCGAGGTCGGCGAAGCTCACCGCCTCGGTCAGGAGCGCGTGGGTGCCGATGAGGATGTCGATGCCGCCGCCGGCGAGCCGGGCGTGCAGCTTGGCCCGGGCGGCGGCGGTGGTCCGGCTGGTGAGCAGCCCGACGGTGACCTCCCGGTGGGTGAAGAGCGACGCCGTGTCGTGGTCGCCGACCCGGAGGCCGCCCACGAGGGCGGCGATGTTGGCGTGGTGCTGCTCGGCGAGGACTTCGGTTGGGGCCATGAGGGCGGCTTGGTGGCCGCCTTCCACGCTGGTGAGCATGGCGGCGACGGCGACGAGCGTCTTGCCGGCTCCGACGTCGCCTTGGAGGAGCCGGTGCATCGGGTGGGGGCCTGCCATGTCGGAGCGGATCTCGGCGATCGCCCGCTGCTGCGCGGAGGTGAGGGGAAAGAGCAGCCCCTCAACGAAGCGGTCCACTACGTGCCCTTCGGTCGAGTGCCGGATCCCGAGGGCCTCGCGCTCGGTCGCCCGCTTCCTCATCACGAGGATCAGTTGCAGCCGCAGCAGCTCGTCGAAGCCGAGGCGGCGGCGGCCGCCCCTGCAGTCGGGCTCGCTTTCGGGGAGGTGGGTGGCCCGCAGGGCCCAGGCCCGCTCGGCGAGCCCCTCCCGCCGGCGGATGCCGTCGGGGAGCGGGTCGACCAGGTCACGGCAGAACCGGTCGAGCGCCTCCTCGACGTTGGTGGCGATCTGCTCGGAGCTCAGGTCGGCCTTCCCCGACTGCGGGTAGACCGCCACGATCCGCCCGGTGCGGTTGCCGACGAAGTCGACGATCGGGTTGGTCATCTGCCGCCGGCCCCGGTAGCGCTCGACCTTGCCGAACACGACCGCCTCCACCCCGTCCCGCAGCTGCTTGGCACGCCACGGCTGGTTGAAGAACGTCAGGTGCAGGTAGCCGCGACCGTCGAAGAGGTCGACCTCCACCAGCGCCCGGCCGTTGCGCGTCCGGCGCGACGCCACGCGCCGGACCGCCCCGAAGACCATCGCCTCCTCGTCGACCACCAGCTCGTCGATGGTCACCTGGTGGCTCCGGTCGATGTAGCGGCGCGGGTAGTGCGTCACGAGGTCGAACACGGTCTCTATGCCCATCGCCTCCAGCCGCTTGGCGCGCTCCGCCGACACCGTCTTCAACCGACCCACCTCGATGCCCTGCAGGTCGCCGAGGGTGGTCACTCCACGCTCAGCAGGTACGGGTAGAGGGGCTGGCCCCCGGCGTGCACCTCGGCGGTGAGCTGGGGGTGGTGCTCCTCGATCCACTCGGTGATCCGCCTGGTGTCGGCGGCGTGGGCGCCCTCGCCGGCGATGATGGTCACGATCTCGTGGTGGTCCGGGTCGACGAGCAGGTCGATCAGCCCGGTGGCCGCCTCGGTGACGGTCGGCGCCACGACGCGGATGCCGTCGCGTGCGATGCCCAGGTGGTCACCCTCGGCGATGGGCCCTATGTCGCTGCTGCTCGCCCGCACCGCCCGGGTGACCTCGCCGGCGACCACGTGGGCGGCGCTGGCCGCCATCGCCCCGGCGTTGGCGTCGGCGTCGCCTTCGGGGTCGTAGTCGAGCAGCGCTGCCATGCCCTCCTGGATGCCCTCGGTGACCACGACCCGGACGGGCTTGGAGGCGGCGGCCGCTGCCGCCTCGGCCACGGCGACCACGTTCTTGTTGTTGGGGAGGATGACGACCTCGTCGGCGTTGGCGGCCTCCACCGCGGCGAGCAGGTCGGCGGTGGAGGGGTTCATGGACTGGCCGCCGGCGACGAAGCGGTGCACGCCGAGGGAGGCGAAGATGCGCCGGATCCCGTCGCCGGTGCAGACCACCACGACGGCGCAGCGGGCGTGCGGCTCCTCGGCATCCGGCGGCCCGCTCCTGCTTGCCTCGCGGACCCAGCGCTCCTCCTCGATCTCCTCGAAGAGGTCGGTCACCCTGATCCGGCTGGGGCGCCCGGCGTCGAGGGCCGCCTCGATGGCGCCGCCGATCTCGTCGGTGTGGATGTGGCAGTTCCAGTGGCCGTCGCCACCGACGACGACGATGGAGTCACCGAGGCCGGCCCACACCTCCCGGAACGCCGGGATGGCCTCGTCGGGCGCCTCGAGGAGGTACATGACCTCGTAGCGGCACGACGCGTCGCCGGCCGGCTCGGGCCGGGCTGCGGTGCTGGGGGGGTCGGCGGGGGCGTCCGGCTCGGGGAGGGGGCGGCCGTCGAGCACGTGCAGCAGCGAGTCGAGCAGCAGCAGCAACCCGCTGCCGCCGGAGTCGACGACACCGGCGGCGGCCAGGGCGTCGAGTTGCTCGGGGGTGCGGGCGAGCGCCTCGGCGGCGGCGTCCCTGGCACGCTGCGCCACCTCGAGCAGCCCGGCCTGCTCGCCTGCCTCGGCAACGGCCTCGGCCGCCGCCCGCACCACCGACAGGATGGTGCCCTCGACCGGTCGTTGCACGGCCCGGTAGGCGCCGGCGGCGGCACGACCGAGGGCGGCGACCAAGGTGACGGCGTCGACGTCCGGCCGGTCGTGGACCGCCTCGGCCAGGCCGCGCAGGATCTGCGACAGGATGACGCCGGAGTTGCCCCGGGCCCCCATGAGCGAGCCGTGGCTGATGGCGGCGGCCACGGCGGCGAGGTCTGCTCCGGGATCGTCCGGTAGCCCCTCGACGACGGATTGGAGCGTGAGGGCCATGTTGGTGCCGGTGTCCCCGTCGGGCACGGGGAAGACGTTCAGCCGGTTGATCCTCTCCCGGTGCGCGCTGAGGGCGTCCCGGTACGTCGTCATCACGGCGGCCAGGTCACCGGCACCGAGCCGCTCGAGCGTCTGCACCCTGCGGATGCTAACCTTGCACCCCGGCCCGGCCCCCGCTAGGAGAAGGTTTCGATGGCATCGGTGTGCGAAGTCTGCGGCAAGCATCCCTCCTTCGGGATGAGCGTCAGCCACTCGCACCGGCGCACCAAGCGGCGTTGGAACCCCAACATCCAACGGGTGCGGGCCCTGGTCGACGGCTCGCCCCGCCGCCTGCACGTCTGCACGTCGTGCATCCGGGCCGGGCGGGTGACCAAGCTGGCCCGCTGAACCCGGGCAGGGGCCCGGCGCTACGAGCTGCGGCGGGCCCGCATGCCGCTGGTCCGGCCGTCGAGCAGTTCCAGCACGTCCTCCCGCCGGAAGCGGAGGTGGCCGCCGATGGTCCGCAGGCTCGGCAGCTTCCCGGAGGCCGCCCAGTTGATCACGGTCCGCTCGGTGACGTCGAAGAGGACCGCTACCTCGTGGCTGCGGAGCAGTTGCTGGCCGTCGGGGATGGCTCCGGCGCGCCGGAGGCTGACCAGGCCGGACAGCGGGTCGGGTCGGGCGGGAGCGCCGAAGAGCATGGGCGCCGGCATCGGGGTGGGCAGGACCGGTGAGCGCCGCAGCATGCCAAGGTGGCCGGCGGCCTGACGGGCGACTGCCATCAAGGCCCGCTGCTCCCGGCGCGAGGCCTGGCGCAGCCAGCGGTCGAGGACGACGACGACACCGAGGACCGGACCGTCGCCCTGGCGGAGCGCGACCCCGTAGGCCCACCGCAGGTTGTGCGGGGGCGCTGTGAGCGGTGAGCGGACCAGGTCGGGGTGGACGGCGAGGTCGGGGACCTCCACCGCGTCGCGCCGGGCGGCGATCAGGTCGAACAGGCGGCGGTCGTCGAGGCCGACGCGCGCCTCGAAGCCGTAGGAGAGCGTCCGCCACAGGCCAGGTCCTTGCGGGACCGAGAGCAGGGCCTGCTGGGTCTGGCAGGACAGGGCGGCGAGCAGCAGCAGGTCGGCGAACACCTGGCCAGCCTGCGTACCGCCCGGCTCCGAACCGTCGCTGGCCCTGTCCGCGCCGGTGGGGTGCAGCGGGCGGGGTCCTCCCATGAGCGCGTGTCGCAGCTCGTCGCGGGCGGTGAGCACGATGTCGCGTGCCGAGACAGCCGCCGGCGGCAGCGCCGAGGCCACGGCGTCGACGAGCCCGACGACGTGGACGTCGTCGAGGCGGCCGCGCCGCTCGCGGCCCAGGTGGTCCACCAGGATGGACGGCTCCTCGAACGCGACGGCGGCGAGCAGCCGGTCGACGACGGCGGGGGCGGCCCGCCGGGCCCACTCGGCGGCGCCGGCGGCAGCGCCGCACCCGCTCGCCGCCTGGAGGAGGGAAGGCCGCAGGCGCTCGAGCTCGGCGAGCACGCCCTGGAGGGCGGCGGCGGACTCGAGGCGTGGAGCCTCACCAGCCCACGTGCCCAACGTCTCCAGCACGCCGGCCAGGTCGGGCGCCCAGCCGTCAGCGCCCAGCCGGCGGCTCCGCTCGGCGTCGTCACCGAACGCCGGGCCCCACGCCAGCACAGGCAGGGCAGCTTCGTGGGCGGCCGTGGTCACAGCGACGAGCGACAGCAGGTCCACCGGGTCTTGAGCGGTCACGACGACGGCGGCCGGGCGCCTGGAGCGGACGTAGGCCGACAGCTCGCCGGCGGCATCCCCCCCGTCGACCTGCTGGACGACCCAGCCGGCGCCGGCGGCCGCCTCGGCCACCGCCTCGGAGCGCAGCAGGTCGGCCGGGCCGGCGGGGCTGACGACCGAGATGACACCCCTCGAGCCAGGCTCGTGGCGCCGGCCGGCGCGTGACGCCCCGGCGATGGCCCTGCGCGCCACGCCCGCTGCGGCTCCCGGGGTGGACGGGTCGACGTCCCCGGCGCGGCCGCGTCGGTCCACCCGCTCCCACGCCGGCAGCACGACGCGGTCGAGGATGTCGTCGATCGGCGTCCCACCCTCGGCGAGGCGCTCGACTCCGGCGGCCACCGCAGCGGTGTCGAGCCGCTCGAGGTCGTCGGCGAGGGTGTCCACGGGAGCGGGGGGCGTAGCAACCATGCCCCTCTGTTCGGTACCGGTGTCGCGCTGCTTGAGGAAAACCCCGTAGCTGGGGAAATCAGCAGTTGTGCTGCCAGCCGAGATGTGGCAGGGCGGTGCCGGCGAGCGTGCCCTCCCCGGTGGCGGCGGTGCACCGCCCGATCCGGACAGGGGTGGGCAACCCGGCAAACGCGGCTCGCACCCGGCCGTCGTCTGGGGCGGTGAAGACCAGCTGGTAGTCCTCCCCGCCGCCGAGAGCCTCCTCCGGCGTCGCTCCCGGAGCGACGGGGACCTGGTCGAGCTCGAAGCCAACCCCCGAGGCCTCCGCCACGTGCCAGAGGTCGGTGGCGAAGCCGTCGGAGACGTCGATCATGGCCGTGGCTCCCGCCCGGCGGGCGGCGGTCCCCTCGGCGACGAGGGGGCGGGGGCGGGCGTGGGCGGCGGCCAGGGCCGGGGCCGCCCCTCCCGCCCGCAGCTGGCGCAGACCCGCCGCCGACGCCCCCAGCGGGCCTGTCACCCAGACGGTGTCCCCGGGGCGGGCGCCGCTGCGCAGCACGGGGGAACCGTCGACCGTGCCTATCACTGCGACGGTCACCACCGTGACGGGCGACGACACTAGGTCGCCGCCGACGACGGGGCAGTCGTACGCCACCGCCGCCCCGACGACGCCGTCGTAGAGGGCGTCGAGGTCCAGTCCCCGCCGGCTGGCGACGGTGACCACGCAGTGCGCCGGGATCCCCCCCATGGCGGCGACGTCGCTCACGTTGGCGACAACCGCCCGCCACCCGAGGTCCGCCACGCTGAGCACGGCGAGGTCGGCGTGGACACCCTCGACCACGGCGTCGGCGGCGAACAGCTGCCGCCCACCCGCCGGCGGGACGAGCACGGCGGTGTCGTCGCCGATCCAGACCTCCCCCGGCGGTGGTGGTGCCAGCCGGCGCACGAGTCGCGCGATCACCTCTAGCTCGCTGCTCACCTGGCACCTCGGTTATCGTCGGTGGGCACCACCGGAGCGTATGCAGGATCGGTCAGCGAAGGAGACGCCTCCGACCGTGACTTCGCCATCCCCCCTTTCCACCAATCCCCGCCTGCTGGCATGGGTCGACGAATGGGCTGCGCTGGTGACCCCCGACCGGGTCGAATGGTGCGACGGGTCGGCCGAGGAGCACGACCTGCTGGCAGCCGGCCTCGTCGCCGCCGGGATGTTCACCAAGCTTTCGGAGGCGAAGCGCCCCAACAGCTACCTGGCGCGGTCGGACCCGGGGGACGTGGCCCGTGTCGAGGACCGCACGTTCATCTGCTCCGAGCGCGAGCTCGACGCCGGCCCGACCAACAACTGGCGGCCGCCGGCCGAGATGAAGGCGACCCTGCGGGACATCTACAGGGGCTGCATGCGCGGCCGCACCATGTACGTCGTCCCCTTCTCCATGGGGCCCCTCGGCTCCCACATCGCCCACATCGGCGTGCAGCTCACCGACTCCGCCTACGTGGCCGTGAGCATGCGGATCATGACCCGGATGGGGCTCGGGGCCCTGGAGGTGCTTGGCGACGACGGGGCCTTCGTGCCGTGCGTGCACTCCGTCGGCGCCCCGCTCGAGGCCGGCCAGGCCGACGTGGCGTGGCCATGCGACGCCGAGAGGAAGTACATCGTCCACTTCCCCGAAACCCGGGAGATCTGGTCCTACGGTTCGGGGTACGGAGGCAACGCCCTGCTCGGCAAGAAGTGCTTCGCCCTGCGCATCGCCTCGGTCATGGCCCGCGACGACGGGTGGCTCGCCGAGCACATGCTGATCCTGAAGCTGACCTCGCCGGCCGGCGAGGTCCGGTACGTGACGGGGGCGTTCCCGTCGGCGTGCGGCAAGACCAACCTGGCCATGCTCATCCCGACCCTGCCGGGGTGGAAGGTCGAGACCATCGGGGACGACATCTGCTGGATGAAGGTCGGCGACGACGGCCGGCTGCGGGCCATCAACCCGGAGTACGGCTTCTTCGGGGTGGCGCCCGGCACCAACGACACGACCAACCGCAACGCCATGCTGACACTGTCGGGCAACTGCATCTTCACCAACACCGCCCTCACCGACGACGGCGACGTGTGGTGGGAGGGCATGACCGGCGAGCCGCCGGCCCACCTGATCGACTGGAAGGGCCAGGAGTGGACCCCTGCCTCCGGCACCACGGCGGCCCACCCCAACGCCCGGTTCACAGCGCCGGCGTCGCAGGACCCGGCTATCGCCCCGGAGTGGGAGGACCCCGAGGGCGTTCCCGTCTCGGCGATCCTCTTCGGCGGCCGCCGCTCTGGCGTCGTGCCGCTCGTAACCGAGGCGCGCGACTGGCAGCACGGCGTCTTCCTCGGCTCGATCATGGCGTCGGAGACGACGGCGGCGGCGGCCGGCGCCGTCGGGAAGCTCCGCCGTGACCCCTTCGCCATGCTGCCCTTCTGCGGTTACAACATGGCCGACTACTTCGCGCACTGGCTGCACATGGGAACCGTCATCGAGGAGGACGACCGCCCCCGCATGTTCTACGTCAACTGGTTCCGAAAGGGTCCTGACGGCAAGTTCCTGTGGCCCGGTTTCGGCGACAACAGCCGCGTGCTCGAGTGGGTGTTCGAGCGCTGCGCCGGGCGGGCGGGCGCCGTCGACACGCCCATCGGGCTGGTTCCGTCGCTCGGCGCCATCCCCGCCGATGGCTTGTCCGTCTCGCCCGAGGACATGCAACGGCTCCTCGCCGTCGACACCGAGGAGTGGAGGGCCGAGGTGCCGAGCATCGAGGAGCACTACGACCGCCTCGGCGAGCGGGTCCCATCCGAGCTCCGCGACCAGCTGCACGAGCTCGAGAAGCGCCTGAGCTGATGCCCGTACGGGCCTATGTCCTCATCCAGACGGAGGTCGGCAAGGCCGCCGAGGTGGCCGCCCGGGCCCGGCAGCTCGAGGGCGTCACCGGCGCCGACGACGTGACCGGGCCCTACGACGTCGTGGTGACGGCAGAGGCCTCGTCGATGGACGAGCTCGGCCGCATGGTCGTGAGCCGCCTCCAGGTGATCAACGGGATCACCCGCACCCTCACCTGCCCTGTCGTGGTCCTCGGCGACTGACACGAGCCGCCCCGCATTGGCAGCCGTCCCCCACACCCGTCGCGCCTTCCTGCTGGGCGCCGGCGCCGCGGTGGCGGCGGCCGGCTGCGGGGGCTCGGGGGGCGAGGAGGTGAGCGGCTCGTTCGCCAGCCGGTACATGCCGGGCCGGGTCGGATGGACGATCTCGCTGCCGGCGGGCAGGGCAGCCGGCGTGCTCGTCTGCCTGAACGGCTACGGAGGCAACCACCGCTGGGCGTTCGACCTCGGCGTCCCGGCCGCGGCGGCGTCGGTCGGCCTGCACGTCGTCGTCGCCGGCGTCGACGGCGGCCACGACAGCTACTGGCACCGCAGGGCGAACGGCACCGACGCCCAGGCCATGCTCCTGCGGGAGTTCCTGCCGCTCGTGCGCCGCCGCGTCGGCAGTGTCCCGTGCGGGCTCATGGGCTGGTCGATGGGAGGCTACGGGGCGCTGCTCGCCGCCGAGGTGGCGCGAGCCGAGCTCGTGGCGCTGGCGGTGGCCAGCCCGGCGCTGTGGCTCGCACCGGCCGACACGGCGCCCGGGGCGTTCGACAGCCCCGCCGACTTCTACGCCAACGACGTGTGGCCGCACCTCGGCAGGCTCGAAGGCATGGCGGTGTCGGTGGCCTGCGGCACCAGCGACCCGTTCTACCCCGTCACGCGCATGCTGGTGGCCGACATGCACTTCCCCCACCACGTGTGGTTCGCCCCCGGCGGCCACGACGCCGCCTTCTGGCGCGCCGCAGCGCCCGTGCAGCTACGGGCGGTGTCCGGCGCGTTCAGGCGATAGCCCCCGACCGCCTGAGCGCCGCCACCTCCTCGGCCGAGAAGCCCCAGTCTGCGAGGGCGGCGTCGGTGTGCTGGCCGGGCGCGGCCGGCGGCCCGGCGACGGCGCCGGGGGTGCGGCTGAAGCGGGGGGCGGGGGCAGGCTGCACGACGCCTTCCACCTCGACGAAGGAGCGGCGCGCCACGTGGTGGGGATGAGACGGCGCCTCGTCCAGCCCGAGCACCGGCGCGAAGCAGGCGTCACTGCCCTCCATGATCCGGTCCCACTCGTCGCGGGTGCGCGAGCGGATCAGGGCGGCGAGGCGCTCCTTGGTCTCCGGCCACCTCGCCCGGTCGGCGGCGTCGGGCGGGTCCTCCAACCCGGTCAGCCGCAGCATCTCGGCGAGGAACTGCGGCTCGAGGGAGCCGAGGCTGATGTGGCCGCCGTCGGCCGTCTCGTACACCTCGTAGTACCAGGCGCCGGTGTCGAGCAGGTTGGTGCCCCGCTCGTGCCAGGTCCCGCCGGCGTGGAGGCCCCACACCATGGCCGCCAGCAGCGCGGCGCCGTCCACCATCGCCGCGTCGACCACCTGACCCTGCCCCGAGCGCGACGCCTCGAGCAGGGCGGCGAGGACGCCGACGGCCAGCAGCATGCCCCCGCCGCCGAAGTCGCCGACGATGTTCACCGGAGGAACCGGGGACTGCCCGGCCCGGCCGATCAGCGACAGCGTGCCGGAGAGAGCGATGTAGTTGACGTCGTGTCCGGCCATGCCGGCGTACGGCCCCTCCTGGCCCCAGCCGGTCATGCGGCCGTAGACGAGCCGGGGGTTGCGGGCGAGGCAGTCCTCGGGACCGACACCGAGGCGCTCGGCCACTCCGGGGCGGAAACCCTCGATGAGGACATCCGCCAGCGAGACGAGCCGCAGCACGGCCTCCCGGCCGCCGGCGTGCTTCAGGTCGACGCCGACCGAGCGCCGGCCCCGGCCGAGCACGTCTCTCGGATCCGCGCCGGCGCCGGGGCGCACGGACCCGGCCCGGTCGACCCGCAGGACCTCGGCGCCGAGGTCCGACAGGACCATCCCGGCGAACGGCCCCGGGCCGATGCCGGCGAGCTCGACGACGCGGTAGCCGGTGAGCGGACCGCTCACGGCATGCCCGCCACGTTCGGCGCCACGCCGTCGAAGAGGTGGCCATGGAGATCGACGTCCACGGACGGCGCCAGATCGGGACGAGCACCCGGCGCCGGCGCCCGCCCGGGGGTGGGCCGGGGAGCGGGACGCCTTTCTCCCGAGGAAGCCTGAGCGCCAAGCGCAGCGGTCACCGGCCTCCGAGCAGCCGCGCCTTGGACGCCTCGAACTCCTGCTGGCTGAGCACGCCGCGGCGGCGGAGGTCATCGAGGTGGTCGAGCTGTTGGGGGAGGGACATCGAGCCGGACCGGCCGTCGCGGGCGGCCAGCAGCCGGGTGATCTCGCGCTCGATGCTGGCGGGGCGCGCCACGCTGCGGAACACCTCGGCGCTGTCCCGACCCGCCGACTCGATGCGCACGTCGCCGGCCCGCACCAGCCTCTCCCACAGGCTCTGGCGGTAGGAGACGTCCGAGATGTGCGACAGCGGGATCTCCCGCCTGTTGCGGGAGAGCAGCCCGGTCCGGCGGACGACCCGCTCGGTGGTCACGACGAGGCTCGTCCCCCGCCAGCGCGCGTATCGCACCAGGAGGTTGACGAGGGTGAGAGCGAGCAGGCCGGCGAGGAGGTAGGCCACCACCACCGGCACCGACAGCCATATCCCTATGGCAGCGAGGGCCACGCCGGCGACGGCGACCGCGACGGGCCCGGCGAGGACCAGGCCGTGGGGGCGGGCGTCGACGACTACCTCCTCCCCCTCGCTCAGGACCCGGGCCGGGATCGGCATCGGCCCCGAAGCTACTCAACCGGCTGCGGGCGCCGGCAGCGAAGATGCCCTTGACGCCGGCCGGACCGCCGGTGCAGACTCATGGCCTCGTAGGGTGTCCGGTTGCTGCGCCGGCCTGGTGATTCGGGGGGATCGCCGCCAGGCGCGCAACCGGCACCTCGACGTTGGTCCGGTCTTCGTTCGGGGCGCTGCCGGGCGGCGTGGGTGCCAGGAGCATCCACCAGCCGGTCACAGCCGGTTCGTATCGTCGCCGGCGTGGTGCACGCCCGCCCCGTCCGTCATGGTCGCCTGGGGGTCGATGGCCGCCCCGGAGGGGACGGCAGGCCGGCGGGGGACGGCAGGCCGGCGGGGGACGGCACGCCGGCGGGGAGTCTCCTCGCCGATCTCACCGGCGCCCAGCGGGAGGCGGTCGTGAGCGACGCCGCCCCGCTGTGCGTCCTGGCCGGCGCCGGGTCCGGCAAGACCCGGGTCCTGACGCGGCGCGTCGCCTACCGGTGCCTCACCGGCGGCGCCGACCCCGCCCACGTGCTCGTCCTGACGTTCACCCGCAAGGCCGCCGGTGAGCTCTCCGCCCGCCTCTCGGCCCTGGGCCTGCGCGACCGGGTCGCCGCCGGCACCTTCCACGCCGTGGCCGCCGCCCAGCTCCGCCGCTGGTGGGCCGATCGCGGGCAGGCACCGCCGGGCTTGCTCACCAGCAAGGCCCGGCTGCTGGCGCCGCTCGCCGCAGAGCGACCCGGGCTCGCCGGCGTGGCAGTCGCCGAGCTGGCCGGCCACCTGGAGTGGGCCCGCGCCCGGTGCGTGCCGCCGTCGGACTTCCCGGCCGCGGCCGCCGCATCGGGGCGGCGCCTGCCGGCGCCCGCCTCGGAGCTCGCCGCCCTGTTCGCCCGGTACGAGCACGAGAAGCTGCGCCGCGGCCTGATCGACTTCGACGACCTGCTGGCCCGCTGCGCCGACGCCCTCGAGCGCGACCCCACCTTCGCCGCCGCCCAGCGGTGGCGATGGCGGCACGTGTTCGTCGACGAGTTCCAGGACGTCAACCCGCTCCAGCACCGCCTGCTGCTCGGCTGGCTCGGCGACCGGACCGACATCTGCGTCGTGGGCGACCCGCACCAGGCCATCTACGGCTGGAACGGTGCAGACCCGCACCTGCTCGACGACGTGCCCATGCGATGGCCGACCACCCAGGTGATCCATCTCGAATCCAACCACCGCTGCAGCCCGCAGATCGTCGCGGCCGCAGGGGAGGTGTTGGGGGTCGGGGGGGCACGCCTGCGTTCGGCGAGGGAGGAGGGGGCGCCCGTCTCGGTGCGCGCTTGGGCGAGCGCCGACGCCGAGGCCGTGGGGGTCGCCGGCGAGCTGTGCGCCGCCCATGCCCAAGGCCTCCCGTGGAGGTCCATGGCGGTCCTCACCCGCACCAATGCCCAGGCCGTGCTCATCGCCGAGGCCTGCCGCGGCGCCGGCGTCCCCGTCCGCGTGCCGGGCCGGCAGGGGCTGCTGGAGGTGCCGGCCGCCCGGATGGCGCTCGCCCGGTTGCAGGAGAACGCCGGCGCGCCGCTGGCGGTGGCGGTCGCCGACCTCGGGGCGTGGGCCGCGGGCGGGGCGTGGACCGCCGGCGCCGCCGCCGGCGGGGCGGGCGGGGCGGGCGGGGCCGGCGGGGCGGGCGGGGCGGGCGGGGCGGGCGGGGCGGGCGCAGTGAACGACCATGAGGCCGCCGGGGCCTTGCAGGCGTTGGCGGAGCTCGCCCGCCAGGCACAGCACCTCGACCCCGCAGCGACCATCGCCAGCTGGGTCACGACCCTGCCGGCCCTCCTGGGACGGGACCCGGACGCCATCCTCGGTGAGGCCGTCACCATCTGCTCGTTCCACCGGGCCAAGGGCCTCGAATGGCACGCCGTCTGGGTATGCGGTCTGGAGGACGGATTCGTCCCCATCGGCCATGCCACGTCGCCGGCGACGCTGGCCGAAGAGCGCCGCCTCCTGTACGTCGCCCTCACCCGTGCCAGCGAGCAACTCACATGCTCCTGGGCGCGGGAACGCCGATTCGGAGAGCGCCCCGTTCCACGCCTCCCGTCACCCTGGCTACCCGCCGGCGCGGCGGCCAGCGACGGTGGGCGTGACGGGACCGGTTCGTCGCCGGCCACCCCCGCGGAGTGGCAGGAGCGCATCCGTGGGCAACGTGACCGCCTGCGCGCTGGACGTGCCGGGCGGCCGCCGTCACGCCTCCCCGCGGGGTGGCCAACCCCCGAGGCCCATGTGCTCGAGGCGCTCCGAGCCTGGCGGGCGGCCGCCGCCCGGGCCTCCCTCGTCCCCGCCCACGTCGTGCTCCACGACGCCGTCCTCGAGGCGATCGCCTCCCTCCGACCGTCCGACGAGACGGCGTTGCTGGACATCCCGGGCATGGGGCCGGTGAAGGCGAGCCGCTACGGGCCGGCGCTGCTGCGGCTGGTGAGGCAGGCCGGCGAGACGGACCCCGCAGCGTCCGCCAGCAGCGCGTGGCCGGGTCGCCGGGTCGCCGGGTGGAGCGAACAGACGTGATGAAAGGTGCGTATCAGCACACCGTCGGGCCCAACCGCGCGCACGACGTCAAACTGCGCGCACACACGACGGTATATCGGTGCGTATGCGCGCGGTCCGACGGCCTGCGCGCGGAATGACCCCCGACGGGGGCACCACTGCATCCGCAACCGGGCAGGGGGCGGCACGAATCCCGACATCCCGGCCGAAGACCCCGACGTCGAAGGAGGCCGTGACGTGTTCGAGGTGTTCTCGCGCCCCGCTCGGCTTGTTAGACTCGCGCCTGTGGCTGTGTGGTACTCGCTCGAGGTCTTCGATGGGGTTTCGTCCGCGCTGGGCTGGGCCGAGACGTGGACCGACACTCTCATCGGCACCGCCCTCGGGTGCGGCGCAACCGATTGGTCATGGCACCAGCACCCGTGGGGCGTGGTGCTCGAGATCTGTCTCGAGGACGAGACGGCCTGGGAATCCTTCCGCGACAACCCGGCGATCAAAGCAGCCCTCGACGCCGTACCCGATCCGCTGACAGGTCTCCTCGTCTACCGCGGCCGAGGGGGCAGCTCCGGAGCCGTCACCCCGCGCCGCCCCCGACCGCTGGTGGGATCTGGTTCCGCCGCGCTGCCCCTTCCATGGGACCCCGCCGTGGACTGGCCCGCCGACCTCAGCGCCCTGGCGGGACCGTCCGTCAGACGCTCCTCCGTGCCAGCACTCGCGGGCGCCGGCTGAAGCTCACCCAACGCCGGCTGGAGCTCGTCGGCGGGCGCCTCCCGACCGAGGTGCACGCTCAACGCGCTGGCCGCCGGTGTTCCAGCCCAGCGCCATCTCGGGCTGTAGCCCGCCACACTTCATCGTGATCGACGACCCGATGCAGACCGTGGACCCCTCCAAGTTCGACCCCATGCCCGGGTGCTGCCCCCGGACCGGCTTGGCCGGCACCCGACGGGTTGTGGAGTCGGCTCACCGCCGGGTGACCGTGATGGACGGGTCCATCCCAGGCTCCGAGCGCTCCCCGCACCCCCCGGAGCCGCTCCGAGCGCTCGTCGGTGTACGCCACCGTCCCAGTTCGGCGCCGATGCCCGGGGCAATCGCCGCCGCCTCCGGCGTGAGGATCGGGGACGTTTCGCTCACCGCGACCGGAGACAGCAGGACTTCCTCCGCTACCTCACCGGACTTCGAGATCTCGTACACGGCCGGTCGGGTGCCGAGATCCAAGTAGGCGGCGTCCCAGGCCACGACCGACGGCGGTCGCCAGCTCCAACCCCTCCTCCGATCTCACTCCTGCCCCGATCTGCAATGGGCTGGAGCCGCTCGATTGTAGGACCGTGCCCGGCAGGCGGGGGCTTCTTACGAGTCGACGTCCACCAGCAGGGGAGCGTGGTCGGACGGCTGCTTGCCCTTACGCGCGTTTCGGTCGACGAGCGCCCACCGAACGCGGCGGACGAGCGACCGCGAGGCGAGGACGAGGTCGATCCTCATGCCCCGGTGCTGGTGGAAGTCCCCTGCCCGGTAGTCCCAATAGGTGAACAGGCGGCCGTCTTCCGGGTAGCAGGCGCGGAACGCGTCGTCGAGGCCCCACTCCTCGAGCTCCGCCAACGCCGCGCGCTCGGGCTCGCTGACGTGGGTGGAGCCGATGAAGACCGTCGGGTCCCACACGTCCCGGTCTTGCGGGGCGATGTTGAAATCGCCGCATACGGCCACCTCCTCGTCGGATGAGGCGACGGCGTCGAGGTGGGTTCGCAGCTTCGCGAGCCATGCGAGCTTGTACCGGTAGTGGTCACTGTCCAGGGCCCGCCCATTGGGCACGTAGACGCTCGTCACCGATACACCGCCGCATCGGGCCGTTATGAGCCGGGTGTCGGTATCCGCCTCCATCCCGGTCGCGAAACCGGCAACCTCGTCGGTGAGGCCGACGCGCGACAGGATTGCCACCCCGTTCCACTGGCCGTCCCCGTGGTGGACCGAGTCGTAGCCGAGAGCGCTGAAGGCCATGTGCGGGAAGGCGGCGTCGGCCAGCTTGGTCTCCTGCAGGCAGAGCACATCGGGCCGGGCGTAGCCGATCCACTCCTCCACCCGGGGCAGCCGGGTCTTGAGGGAGTTCACATTCCACGTCGCTATTCGCATTGGTGGTCAGGGGCGCGGCGCTGTTGCGAGCCCGGCTGCCCATTCCCCCTTTCGGTCGGTGGGTATCGCTCTCCGGCGAGGACTCACCTTCGTCCAGCTTACCGTTCAGCTTCGGGAACCGTCACGAACGTGCGCCGTGACCGGCCCGAGGAACGAGCCTCCGGACACGTCTGGGCGACCCTGGCGGGCGAACAGCCTGAGTCAGACCCGGATCGTGAGGTTCTCTCCCAACGCTCCGCACGCAACGGACAACCGATGTGATCGTCCCACGGGTCGAGGTCCTCACGGGCGAACGCGTAGACCTCCTGCCGGTGGCCGCCATGGTGCTGGGCGTCACAGATGCCATCACCGGCCAGCCCTGAGCGACCCGGCTCCCCTGGCGCGGGGGTGTGACCGCGACGACCCCCTCGACCGGCACCTTGTCGATTGCGGTCAGTCCGCCCTCGGCACCGACCGGCCGGGGGGTGTGAGCGGTTCCCGATGCTGACCGACCCCCCGCCACCGGCAGGAGGTTCCGGTACCGGCGTCATGACCGGCGCTCGCTGGGGCGCTACTGCTGGCCGGAGCCACCAGATGCCAGACGGGCCGCTCGCCTGCTCCCGCCCTCCGCTCGACCGGTAGCCGTCCCGGTGCCCTCGTGCGCCGCCGCCGCTGGCCGTCGGCGCGCCAGCGAACGCCCACCGGCTTGCGATCGCCGCTCCTCGGTGACGCCATCATCGTTCGACGGCGCCGGGGGGAGCGGCTGCTCCCTCGGTGCCGGCGCCTTTGGCACAGCAACGTCCGGAGCAACCGGTCCCCGATCCCCGGAAGCCTTCCCAGCTGCCGCCTTCTTCGCCGGCGCGGCCTCGACGCTCGGCGCAGCCCGCTTGCCGGCAGGCAGGCGGGAGGACGCCGCCTGCTCGGCTCCCGCCTTCTTCGCCACCCGCTTCGCCGGCGCGCCCCCCGCCGGCCCTGCACCCGCAGGCGCGCCCCCCGCCGGCGCCTTCGCCACCCTCTTCGCCGCCGGCACCTTCTTCGGCGGCGGCCTGTCGGCCGCTTCCGCCGGGCCGACAACCGGTCCCTCCTCCGGAATCGAGACAGCCTTCTCGGCGGCGGCCTTCCGCCGGCGCGCCCCCTTCACTGGCGCCCCCTTCACTGGCGCCCCGTCCTCCGGCCTCCCCTTCGCCGGCTCCCCGTCCGCCGGCAACGCCTCCGGCGAGCCAGTCCCGCCGGCCGGATCCCCTGTGTCGGCCACAACGCCACCATCCGACGCCGCCTCCGGGGCAGCCTCAGCTACCAGGGGTGCCACCTTGCGACTCCTCGAGCGCCGGCGGGGGGGCGCCGACTCGAGGGACGCATCCGGAGTGGGCTCGCCGGCGACAGGCGTTCCCGGCCCCACCGCCGCCGGCGCAGCCCCGGTCGACACCGGCCCCACCGCCGCCGGCGCCCCCGCCCCGGTCCGCCCACGGCGGCGGGACGGCCGGCGGGAGGAGGTGGCGACGGTCTCTTCCTCTTCGGGGAGCGGTGCGATCTCCGCCTCGACCGTCTCCTCGGTGACCCCCGCTGCGATGTGCTCGAAGCCGGGGATGGCCAGCTCGACCCCCCGCCGGAGCGGGTCGAACGCCTGGACGACGAATGTGCGCTGCTCTCCTTTGGAGACGACCTCCCGGGCCCGGTTGGGCGGGGGGTCGGCCATGGCGGACAGCGGCAGGTAGCAAGTGGCGCCCTCGATGGTGACGAAGGCCCCGTGGGAGGAGAAGGCTTCCACTGTCCCGGTCACCGTGCTGCCGAGCCGGTGGGCGGCGATGAAGTTGATGAAGGTGAGCGGCGGGTTGACCGGCTCGGACGGCGGCTCGCTCGTCCGCCTCCGCCGCCGGCGGGTCCCCTCGGAGTGGCCGGTCGCCTCGTCGGTGGCGGTCGCTATGGCCTTCTCCACCTTGCGGCCCCGTCCCCCGCCACGGGCAGCGGCCAGGTCGAGCCCCGAGGCACCCTCGGCGACTTCCGTGGACCGCTGCCGGCGCTTGGCCTCCTTGACCGCCTCTCGGCTCTTCGGTCCTCGTACGGGTGTCCGCGGCGTGAAGATCCAGCCGACGCCGGGCACCGGCTTGCCCCCGATGAGCCGGCCCTTGTCGAACAGCCACTCGTGCTCGCCGTGGAACTCCTGGAACGAGTCGTTGGACAGCACGGTCGCGCCGGTCTTCTCCGCGATGCGCAGGAGGAAGGCGTCGCCCCGCCCGATGGCGCCCGCCGGGGGCGACACCAGCTCGGCGGCGGACTCGGCTTCCTCGAACGTCTTCAACTCGGACGGCTCGATGCGGTGCCCGAAGGACGCGTCGACCACGACGGTCACGATGTCGTCCGGGTTCTCCGCCAGGAGCTCCCGTACCGCTTGATCCAGCTGGGCGAGGCTCGGGAGGCTGCGACCCTCGGTGGCGATGTTCGAGCCGTCAACGACGACGTGGCGAGGCGACATGTCAGTGAGTAGTCAACCATGCTACGCCGCGAATCCGAGGGAGCCCCCCAAGCGTGGGACCGGCCGGCCCGACCGGGGCGGCGCCTGCGATCCCGCGCCGAGCGGCCGCCGGGGGCGCTGAGCGGTGCCGGCCGAGCGGCCGCCGGGGGCGGTGGGCGCTACCGGCCGAGCGCCCGTCCCAGCAGGTCGCCTTGCTCCAGGTCGTGCATGGCGTGGCTGCCTGTCGCAGGCGAGCCGGACGCGACGCGGGTGACAGCCGATAGCCGGTAGTCGCCGCCGACCAGGGCAGCCAGGCGGTCCCGGACGAAGGCCCACGCCCCCATGTTGCGCGGCTCCTCCTGCAGCCACACCACCTCCTCCGCACCGGGGTAGCCGGCGATGGCGGAGGCGATCTGCTCCTCCGGCCAGGGGAAGAGCTGCTCGACGCGCACGACGGCGACGTCGCCGCCCTCGCCGCCGGCGCTGCGGGCCTCACCGGCGGCGCTGCGGGCGTTGAGCAGGTCCAGCGCCACCTTCCCCGTCGCCAGCACCACCCGGCGGACCGCCGGCGAGCCGGCGAGGGCCGGGTCGTCGACCACCTCCCGGAAGCTGCCCGTCGTCAGGTCCTCGACAGGGCTGTAAGCCTCACGGCCCCGCAGGTACCGCTTGGGCGTGAACAGCACGAGTGGCTTGCGGGTGGAGCGCCGCACCTGGCGGCGGAGGAGGTGGAACAGCTGGGCGGCGGTGGTGACGTCGGCGACCTGCATGTTGTCCTCGGCGCAGAGCTCCAAGAAGCGCTCCATGCGGGCGGAGGAGTGCTCGGCGCCCTGGCCCTCGTAGCCGTGCGGCAGCAGCAGCACGAGCCCCGACGTCTGCGCCCACTTGATCTCGGCAGCGGCGAGGAACTGGTCGATGACGACCTGGGCCCCGTTGACGAAGTCCCCGAACTGCGCCTCCCACGCCACCAGCGCATCCCTCTGCACGAGCGAGTAGCCGTACTCGAAGCCGAGCGCTGCGTACTCCGACAGCAGCGAGTCGTAGATGAAGAAGCGGCCCACCGGCTCGGAAGCCTCCGACGTCAGGTGGGCGAGCGGCACGTGCTCGATGCCGGTCACCGAGTCCACGAGCGCCGCGTTGCGATGGCCAAAAGTCCCCCGCCTCGTGTCCTGGCCCGCCAGCCGCACGTCGTGGCCCTCAAGCAGCAAGGTTCCGTAGGAGAGCACCTCGCCGAGCGCCCAGTCCACCTCGCCGCCCGCCCACAGCTTGGCCCGGTTGTCGAAGACCCTGACGAGCTTGGGGTGGACGGCGAAGCCCTCGGGGGCCGACGCCAACGCGTCGACGACGCACTGGAGCGTCTCGACCGCCACCCCGGTGGGGATGGGCGGCAGCACCGGTGCCGGCGGCGGCGCCGGGGGCAGGCTCACCGGCTTGGGCGGGGCTGTCGCCCGGGTCTCGTCGAGGGCGGCCTGCAGGCGCCGGGAGAAGTCCAGCAGGGCCTCCTCCGCCTCGTCGAGGGTGAGCACGCCGCGGCGGACGAGCGCCTCGGTGTAGAGCTTGCGGACGCTGCGGTGCTCCTTGATCAGCTGGTAGAGCAGCGGCTGGGTGAGAGACGGGTCGTCCTGCTCGTTGTGCCCGAACCTCCGGTAGCACACCAGGTCGATGACGACGTCCTTGTGGAACGCCTGGCGGAAGGCGAACGCCAGCCGCCCGACCCGCACGCAGGCTTCGGGGTCGTCGCCGTTGACGTGGAACACCGGCGCCTGGACCATCTTGGCGACGTCGGTGGCGTACACCGACGAGCGGGCCGACTCGGGATCGGTGGTGAACCCGAGCTGGTTGTTGATCACGAGGTGGACGGTGCCGCCCGTCTCGTAGCCGGGCAGCGCCGACATGTTGAGCGTCTCCGCCACGACGCCCTGACCGGCGAAGGCTGCGTCACCATGGATCAGCAACGGCAGGACGGGGTGGCCGGCGTCGGGGTCGGCCTCCGCCGCCTGGTCCTGGTAGGCGCGGGCCATGCCCAAGACGACGGGGTCGACGGCCTCGAGGTGGGAGGGGTTGGACGCCAGCACGACGTCGAGCGGCTTGCCGGAGCGCCCGGTGAACTTCCCGACGAACCCCTTGTGGTACTTGACGTCGCCCGAGCCCTGCACGGTGCCAGGGTCGATGTTGCCCTCGAACTCCTCGAACAGCTCCCCGTAGGCCTTGCCTACGATGTTGATGAGCACGTTGAGCCGGCCGCGGTGGGCCATGCCGATGACAGCCCGGGTCTGGCCGGCGACCGCAGCGTCGTCGAGGATGGCGTCGATCATGGGGATGGCCGACTCGCCGCCCTCGAGGCCGAAGCGCTTCTGGCCGATGTACTTGGTGTTGAGGAACTGCTCGAGGGCCTCGGCGGCGTTGAGCCGGCCGAGGATCCAGCGGTGCTCGCCGGCGGTGAGCGTCGTGGGGACACCCTCGACGTGCTGCTGGATCCACCGCTTCTGGGACGGCTCCATGATGTGGCCGTACTCGACGCCGATCGTCCGGCAGTAGGCGTCGCGGAGCACCGAGAGCAGGTCCGCCAGCTTCAACCTGTCGTAGCCGGCGAGCCCGTTGACGATGAACTGGCGGTCGAGGTCCCACACGGTGAGCCCGTAGGTCGCCATGTCGAGCTCGGAGGAGACCGACGGCTCCTTCCAGTCGAGCGGGTCGAGGTGGGCGATCAGGTGCCCCCGGACCCGGTACATGTTTATGAGGGTGTCGACCTCGATCTGCTTGTGGACGTGGGCGGTGCTGGCGTCAACGCCGCCGAGGGCGTTGCGGTCCGGTTGGGCCCGCGCCGGCTGGACAGGCAGGCCGAGCGCCCGGAAGACCCGGTCGTAGAAGCCGTCCTCGCCGGCGAGGAGCTGGTGCACCCTCTGGAGGAAGAGGCCCGACTCCGCCCCCTGGATGATCCGGTGGTCGTAGGTCGAGGTGACGGTCACGACCTGCGAGACGCCGAGCTCGGCGAGGACCCGCTGGTCGGCCGCCTGCCACTCGGCGGGGTAGCCGATGGCGCCGACCCCGATGATCGCCCCCTGCCCGGACATCAAGCGGGGCACGGACTGGACGGTGCCGATGGTGCCGGGGTTGGTGACCGTGACGGTCGCGCCGGCGAAGTCGTCGGCGCTCAGCTTGTTGGTGCGGACCTTGCGGATGAGCTCCTCGTAGGCCCGCCAGAAGCCGCGGAAGTCGAGGGTGTCGGCGTCGCGGCTCACCGGGACGAACAGGGTGCGGCTGCCGTCGGGCTTCTCCACGTCGACGGCGAGGCCCAGGCCGACGTGCTCGTGGCGCACGACCCGGGGGGTCGCCTTGGGATCGCCGGCCGCTGCGGCAGCGAAGCTCGCATTGAGGGCGGGGACGTCCCCGAGCGCCTCCACCACGGCGAAGGCGATGAGGTGGGTGAAGCTGACCTTGCCGGCGGTGCCAGCGCGCGCCAGCTCGGCGTTCAGGATCCGGCGGTTGACCTCCAGGACGCGGGCCGGGACGACCCGGAAGCTGGTAGCCGTCGGGACCTCGAGGCTGGCCTCCATGTTGGCGACGACGCGTGCCGCCGCCCCCCGGAGCGGCTCGCCCGCCGGGCCGGCGGTGGGCGCGGGCGGAGCGGAGGGGGCGGGGGTGGAGCCGGAGGGAGAGGGGCCGGGGGGCGAGGTGGGGTGAGCCGGCGCCCCGGTCGCCGGGGCACCGGGCGCCACCGTCACGGCGCCGGCGTCGGCCGGGGGCAGCGACGGCCGGGTCAGGTTGGCGCCGCCGGGACGGTACCCCTCGAAGAACTCGCGCCAGCTGGGGCTGACCGACGCAGGGTCCTGGCGGTACTGCTCGTACATGTCGTCGACGAGCCAGGCGTTGGGACCGAAGAGCTCACGGTTCTGCACATCATCGGGCACGCAGCCAGGGTACGGCCCGGCACCGGGCACACTGAGGAGATGCCCGCCCAGTTCATCTTCACCATGCGCGACCTGCGGCGGTTCTACCCTCCCGACCGCGAGGTGCTGCGGGGGATCAACCTCTCGTTCTTCCCGGGAGCCAAGATCGGGGTGATCGGCGCCAACGGGTCGGGCAAGTCGTCGCTGCTGTCGATCATGGCCGGCGCCGACGACGGCTTCACCGGGGAGGCCCGCCTCACGCCCGGCTCGAGCGTCGGCTACCTCCCCCAGGAGCCGCGGCTCGACGCCTCCAAGGACGTCGCCGGCAACGTCGCCGACGGCGTCGCCGCCACCAGGGCGCTGCTCGACCGCTTCGAGGAGGTCTGCGCCGCCATGGGCGAGCCCGGCGCCGACTTCGACGCCCTGCTCGCCGAGCAGGCCCGGTTGCAGGACAGCATCGACGCCGCCGGCGCCTGGGACCTCGACCGCACCCTCGACATCGCCATGGACGCCCTGCGCCTCCCACCCGGCGATGCTGACGTCGCGGCGCTCTCGGGGGGCGAGCGCCGGCGGGTGGCGCTGTGCCGGTTGCTGCTCTCCCGGCCCGACCTGCTGCTGCTCGACGAGCCGACCAACCACCTCGACGCCGAGTCCGTGGCGTGGTTGGAGCGGACCCTGCAGGAGTACCCCGGCACGGTCGTCGCCGTCACCCACGACCGCTACTTCCTCGACAACGTCGCCGGTTGGATCCTCGAGCTCGACCGCGGCTTCGGGATCCCGTGGGAGGGCAACTACTCGTCCTGGCTGGAGCAGAAGCAGGCACGCCTCGCCGGCGAGGAGAAGGCGGACAGGGCCCGCCAGCGGACCCTGGAACGGGAGCTCGAGTGGGTCCGCATGTCGCCGAGGGCCCGCCAGAGCAAGGGCCGGGCCCGCATCACCGCCTACAACCAGCTGGTGGCCGAAGCGGAGTCCGCCGAGCGCCGACCGGACAAGCTGGAGATGGCGATCCCGGCGGGGCCCCGCCTCGGCGAGCGGGTGGTGGACGCCGAGGCGGTGAGCAAGGGCTACGGCGAGCGGCTGCTGATCGAAGACCTGTCGTTCCTGCTGCCGCCGGGAGGCATCGTCGGCGTCATCGGCCCCAACGGAGCCGGAAAGACCACGCTGTTCCGCATGATCGTCGGCTCCGAGGCAGCGGACGCCGGTGCCCTCTCGGTCGGCCCGACGGTGTCGCTGGCGTACGTGGATCAATCCCGGGACGCCCTCGACGCCGGCGTGAGCGTCTACGACGCGATCACCGGGGGCGTCGACCACCTCGTCGCCGGCGGCCGGGCGGTGCACGGTCGGGCGTACGTGGCGAGCTTCGGGTTCAAGGGCAGCGACCAGCAGAAGCTCGTCGGCGTCCTCTCCGGCGGCGAGCGCAACCGGGTGCACCTGGCGAGGACGCTGCTCGCCGGCGGCAACACCCTGCTGCTCGACGAGCCGACCAACGACCTCGACGTCGACACCCTGCGGGCCTTGGAGGACGCCTTGGAGGCGTTCCCGGGCTGCGCCGTGGTGATCAGCCACGACCGCTGGTTCCTCGACCGGATCGCCACCCACGTCCTCGCCTTCGAGGGCGACAGCCGGGTCGTCTGGTTCGAGGGGAACTTCAGCGACTACGAGGCGGACCGCCGCAAGCGCCTCGGCGGCGAGGCGGACCAGCCGCACCGCATCAGGTACAAGCCGCTCGTGCGCAGCTGAGCGCTGCTCAACTCGGGCTCGCTCCGGCCGATGGACCAGCCGTGAGCGCGGCGACCATCCACCCGAGCAAGCCGTTCGCTCCGGTCAGCCGGGCGGTCCTGCGCCCCGTCGACCCCGGCAACGACGCCTCCTGCGCCCACTGCAGCGAGCCCGTGAAGTTCGCCGCCCGCCACCAGCGCCGCCAGGTCATCGCCAACGTGTACCTGGCCGGCCGCTGGAACCGGGTCGAGCACTTCCACGAGGAATGCTACGGGGCCGCCGGCCGGCCCCACGGTGTGATCATCGAGAGCCACGAGCCGGCGCACCGCCGGCGCGCGGGCTGAGCCGGTCCGACCAGCGAGTCTCACCGCCTCCTTGGGAGCAGCGGCCGGCTTGGTCGAAGAGCCGGCCGCGGGGCAGAGTACAGGCGATGAAGGTGGCCGTCACCGGGAGCCACGGCCTGATCGGGCGGCGGCTGCTCGGCGAGCTGCGCTCCGCCGGCCACGAGGCGGTCCGGGTGGTGCGCGGCGACGCCGCCGGCGAGGCCGCGGCGCGGTGGGACCCGGATGCCGGCACCATCGACGTCACCCGCCTCGCCGGGGTGGACGCCGCCGTCAACCTGGCGGGCGTCGGCATCTTCGACCACCGCTGGACGCCGGCCCACAAGGCGGCGGTCACCGAGAGCCGGGTGCGGGCCACCACCCTCCTCGCCGGGACCCTGGCCGCCATGCAGCCCCGCCCCGCCACCCTGCTCAGCGCCTCCGCCATCGGCTTGTACGGCGACGGTGGCGACGAGCTGCTGAGCGAGGCGAGCCCGTCGGGCGCCGGGTTCCTCGCCGACGTGTGCCGCCGGTGGGAGGCCGCCACCGCACCGGCCGAGGCGGCCGGCATCCGCGTCGCCCACCTCCGCAGCGGCATCGTGCAGTCGAGGGACGGCGGGGCGCTCGCCAAGCAGTTGCCCCTGTTCCGCGCCGGGCTGGGAGGCCGCCTCGGCAGCGGGCGGCAGTGGCTCAGCTGGATCTCGCTCGCCGACGAGGTGGCGGCGATCCTGCACGCCCTCGGCGACGAGCGGGTGTCGGGGCCCGTCAACCTGGTGGCACCCGAGCCGGTCACCAACGCCGAGCTCACCGCCACGCTCGCCGCAGTGCTCGGCCGCCCGGCGCGCCTGGCTGTGCCCCGGGTGGCCCTCGAGGTCGCCCTCGGCCGGGAGATGGCGCGCGAGATGCTGCTCGTCAGCCAGCGCGTCGAGCCGGCCGTGCTGGGGCGCACCGGCTTCGCGTGGCGCCACCCCCGTCTCGACGAGGCGCTGCGCGCCGAGCTCGGGCGGTGAGACCCATCAGCGCCGGCATCCACCTCGTGATCGTCCACCACGACCAGCCGGAGCGCTGCGCCCGCAGCGTCGACGCCTTCGCCCGCCAGGACGGGATCAGTTCGACAACCGTGGTCGACAGCGGCCGGCGCCCGCCGCCGGGGCTGCCGGCGGACGTGGAGGTGCTCGACGCCGGCGGCAACGTGGGGTTCGGGCCGGGGGCCAACCTCGGGCTCCGCCGGTGGCTTGCGGCCGGCGAGGGTGAGTGGGTGGCGCTCGCTCCCCACGACGCCGTGCCGGAGGAGGGCTGCGTGCGCCGCCTCCTCGACGCGCTGGAGGGGAGGGGCGACGCCG
Source organism: Acidimicrobiaceae bacterium (assembly GCA_027320105.1). GTDB lineage: Bacteria > Actinomycetota > Acidimicrobiia > Acidimicrobiales > Palsa-688 > JAKAQB01. Next base: position 41,999 of record DAHVMA010000036.1, read on the forward strand.
GGCTGGCGTGCGCCGAGCTCGGGGAGGCGTTCGACCTCGTGCCGGTGGGGGGCGGTGGTCGCCAACGGCCGGCTGCCCGACCAGCGCCTCGCCGGCTACCTGCAGCTGCGCAACACCCTCCTGCTCGTAGCGGAGCACTTAGGCCGGCGGGAGGTGCGCGCCCGGCTGATCCTCGCTGCGGCCGGTGCCGTGGCGGGGGCGTTTCGTGAGCCGGCGAGGGCGCTGCCCGTGAGCTGGCTGGAGGCGCGGGCCATCGAGGACTTTCTCCGCCACCGCTTCGGACCGCCGCCCGGAGACCTGCTGCGCCCCGTAGGTTGGCGACCGTGATCTCCGTCGACGTGGCCGTCGTCGGGGCCGGGCCTGCCGGCGCCGCCGCCGCCACCACGGCGGCCCGCCTGGGCCTGCGGGTGCTGCTGGTCGACCGGGCGGCGTTCCCGAGGGACAAGTGCTGCGGCGACGGCCTCACCACCGGCGCCCTCCGCCGGCTGGAGGCGCTCGGCCTCGACCCCCGGCGGCTGCCGACGTGGGAGCCGGTGCGCACCGCCCACGTCCGTATCCCCGGCGGCCAGGTCGCCTCCCTCGAGCTGCCCGCCGGCGCCACCTACGCCGCCACGGTGCGCCGCGTCGAGCTCGACGCCGCCCTCGTCGCGGTGGCCCGGCACGCCGGCGCCCAGGTGGAGGACGGCTGCGCTGTCGTCGGTGCCCGGCCCGCCGGGGGCGGCTCCGGTGTCGAGCTCGAGCTGGAGGGCGGCGCCACGGTGCGAGCCTGGTACGCCGTCGCCGCCGACGGGATGTGGTCGCCCCTGCGGCGCGCCCTCGGGCTCGGCGAGCCCGCCTACCTGGGCGAGTGGCACGCCGCCCGCCAGTACCACCGGCGCGTCGGCGCCGCCGCCCGGGACTTCTGGGTGTGGTTCGAGCGGGACCTGCAGCCCGGCTACGCCTGGTCGTTCCCGCTGCCGGGGGAACGGGCCAACGTCGGCTTCGGGGTGCGGCGCGCCCCGGGCGAGCGGACCGGGTCGATGAAGGCGCTGTGGGCGGACCTGCTCTCCCGCCCCCAGATCTCCGCGGTGCTCGGTCCCCTGGCCCGTGCGGAGGAGAACCTCAAGTCGTGGCCGATCCCCGCCCGCATCGGCGCCACCCGCCTCGCCGCCCTCGGCGGCCGGGTGCTGTTCGCCGGCGACGCCGCCCGGGCGGCGGACTGCATGACCGGCGAGGGGATCGCCCAGGCGCTGGAGACCGGCGAGCTGGCGGCGAGGTTCGCGGCGGCTTCGGGGCCGGCGGCCGCCGGCGAGGCGGCTGCCGCCTACCGGGCCGCCATCCGCAGGGGCATGGCGATCGACGACTGGCTGTCCGCCCGCTTCTCGGCGGTCCTCGGCGCCGAGCGGGGCATGCGGGGATGGTTCCGCCTCGCCAACGCCTCGGCCGGGACCCGGCGGCGGTTCGTGCACTGGATGTTCGAGGACTACCCCCGCGCCGGTTTGATCACCCCGTGGCGCTGGCGGCGCGGCTTCCTGCACCCACCCGGCCCCTATCCCGGGTAGCCCCAGCCCCCTGTCCGGGACAGGGCCGCAGCATTCGAGACAGGGCCGCAGCTCCGCCAGCGCCTGGTTCCGACCGCCTCGGGCGGGGCTTCCTCCGGTTGGCCGCCTCGCGAGACCTGCGGCTACGGTCCGGTCCATGGCTGATCTCGGTTTCGACGGCAAGGTGGCGATCGTGACGGGCGCCGGCGGCGGGCTCGGGCGGGAGCACGCCCTCCTGCTCGCCCGGCGCGGCGCCCGGGTCGTGGTCAATGACGTCGGCGGCTCGGTGCACGGCGACGGCTCCGACCTCGGCCCGGCCGAGGCGGTCGCCGAGGAGATCAGGGGCGGGGGCGGGGAAGCCGTCGCCGACGGCCACAGCGTCAGCACCCCCGGCGGCGGCGAGGCGATCGTCCAGACGGCCATCGACGCCTTCGGCCGGGTCGACGTCGTGGTCAACAACGCCGGCATCCTGCGGGACAAGACCTTCCAAAACATGACCGCCGACCTGCTCGACCCGGTCATCGACGTGCACCTGCGGGGCGCCTTCCACGTGACCCGGCCGGCGTGGCTCCACTTCCGCGAGCAGGGCTACGGGCGGGTCGTCAACACCTCGTCCAACTCCGGGATCCTCGGCAACTTCGGTCAGAGCAACTACGGCGCCGCCAAGATGGGCCTGGTCGGCCTCACCCGGGTCCTTGCCGCCGAGGGCGCCAAGTACAACATCAAGGTCAACGCCATCGCCCCCCTCGCCCGGACCCGCATGACCGAGGAGCTCCTCGGTGCGGCGGCCGAGAAGCTCGAGCCGTCGCTCGTGTCCCCCGTCGTCGCCTACCTGGCGCACGAGAGCGTCCCGGTGAGCGGCGAGGTGTACTCCGTCGGTGGCGGGCGCGTCGCCCGCTTCTTCATCGGGATGACGCGCGGCTACGCCGACCCGTCGCTCACGCCCGAAGACGTGCGGGACCACTTCGAGGAGATCCGAGACCAGGCCGGCTACACCGTGCCGGCGGGGCCGGCCGACGAGCTCGAGGCGCTCTTCGGGATGATCGGCTGAGCCCGCCGGCACGCTCAGCCGAGCGGGCAACGGGCGCGGATCTCCCACCTGTCGCCGTCGGGGACCATCACCCACACCTCCCGGGCCCGGCAGGTGATCGGGAGGTACCGCAGCAGGTCCTTGGCCACCGGCTCGAGGGAGGCGACGTCGCCCTCCGGCGCGTGGGCGACGGTGAGGTGGGGCACGACCTCGGCAAACTCCCCCGCCCAGGGAGGCGTCCCGAAGCGCTCCGCCAGCGCCACCGTCAACCGCTTGAACGGCTCGGCCGGCTGGGGGACGAGCCACATGACCCGACGCCCGAACCACGCCACGTCGACCAGGTCGAACGCCCACCCCGCCGTGGTCGCCGCCACCTCGCCGACGGCGGCGACCTCGTCGCCGGTGATGCGCTCGGGGGCGACCCACGGGACTATCAGCGTCACGTGGGCGGGTACGCCGGCGAGAGCGGCCGGGTCGTACTGGTGGCGCCACGGGCCGACGGCGGCGTCGGCCTCGGGCACCGGCACGAGGATCGCCGAGCACGCCCGTCCCGAGCTGGTCCCGACCTCGGCGCGCAGACCGCCGGGGCCACCGGGGCCGCCGGGACCGGGCGGCGGGCCGCCGGGCGGTCGCACCCATCCGCCGGGGTGAGCACCCGCCGGCGGCCGGTCGCTGGGGGGCTCATCCACGGGCGGCGAACACCTCCTCGAGGAGGGAGGGGACGGCGACGTCCAGCTGCTCGTAAGTGCAGCCCTCGGCGCGGCGGTCGGGACGCCAGCGCCGGAAGCGGGCCGTGTGCCGCAGGCGCTCGCCCTGCAGGTGCTCGTAGGCGGCCTCGACGACCAGCTCCGGCCGGAGCAGCTCGAAGCTCAGGTCCCGGCCGGCGTTCCACCGGCTCCCACCGTGGGTCCGCGCCGCCCTGCCAGCGGGGGTGCCGTCGCCCACCGCCTCGGCCCACCCGGCCCATGGGTGCCTGCCGCCGGTGCGGTAGGGGGCGAGCTCGGCCACCAGCCGGCGCCGGTCGGCGGCGGGGAAGCTGCCGATGACCCCGACGTGGCGCAGCTCCCCTCCGGTTGCGTACAACCCGAGCATCAGCGAGCCGACGGCGCCGCCGGCCTCCCCGCGGTACCACCGGAAACCTCCGACGACGAACTCGGCGGTGCGCTCGTGCTTGACCTTCACCATCACCCGCCGGTCCTCGAGGTAGCGCTGGTCAGGTCGCTTGGCCACGACACCGTCGAGGCCGGCGCCCTCGAAGCGCGTGAACCAGTCGGCGGCCACGGACCGCTCCCGGGTGAGCGGCGTCAGGTGCACCCCGGAGGTGGAGGTACCGACGAGCCCTTCCAGGCCGGCGCGCCGCTCGTCGAAGGTCGCCGGCCGCAGGTCGGCGCCGCCGAGGGCCAGCAGGTCGAAGGCAACAATGGCGGCAGGCGTCCGCTCCGACAGCACGGCCACGCGGCTCGCCGCCGGGTGGATCCGCTGCGAGAGGGCGTCGAAGTCGAGGCCGGCCGGGCCGGCGACGACGATCTCGCCGTCGAGCACGCAGCGCTCGGGCAGCCGGGCCCTCACGGCCGCCACCACCTCGGGGAAGTAGCGGGTGAGGGGCCGCTCGTTGCGGCTGCCGAGCTCCACCTCGTCGCCGTCGCGGAAGGCGATGCAGCGGAAGCCGTCCCACTTGGGCTCGTAGCGCCAGTCCCCCGCCGGCAGCTCGCGCGCCAGCTTGGCGAGCATCGGGGCCACCGGCGGCATCACGGGCAGCTGCATCGCGCCGACGCTAACCCGAACTTCCCCCGCCAGCCGCGGACGTAGCTCCCGGGAAGAACGACCAGCTGCGACGGAGCCCGTCGCCGGCGGGGCCGGCGGGGCCGGCGGGGCCGGCGGGGCCGGCGGGGCCGGCGGGGCCGGCGAGGCCGGCGAGGCCGGCGGGGCCGGCAATGGGCCATCGCCGCTCGCGTTGGTTGGGCAGTTGACCGCGATTATCGCGGTGAACTGCCCAAACAACGCGTCCGAGGTTGCGCCCGCGGGGTCCTTCGGCGGTCACCCGCCGGCGCCCACCCCCTCGACGCCCGTTCCCCCGGCGCCCGCCCGGGGCCCGGAGTTCATCTCGCCCGCGACCGCTGCGGCCAGCGGGCTGGCCTCCAGCTGCTCGAGCGGCACAGGCAGGGCGATCGACCAGTTGGGCCACTCGTCGAGCGTCCCAGGCATGTTGGGGCGCTCGGTGACCACGGCCAGGTCGTCGAGGGTCACGATGAGCACCCGGCAGGGCGCCGCTGCGAGCAGGCCGTAGGCGGCCTCGACGACCTCGACGGCGGGGGCGTCGTCGCCGAGGCCAGCCCACTCCCCCAGCCGGGAGCGGATGCCCCGGGAGCCCTCCTCATTGGGGTCGAGGCCGAGCCGGCGCTGCGCCTCCAGATCCTGCCCCGTCCACACGCCGGCGACGGTTGGCAGGTCGTGGGTGGTGACGGTGCCCAACGCCTCGACGGGCCAGGAGGCCGGACGCTCGCGTTCGAACCACAGCAGCCGGTAGGACAGCACCCGGCGCTCGGCGAGCTCGGAGCGCACGTGGTCCTCGACGGTGCCGAGGTCCTCACCGACGACGAATGCCCCCGCCCGGTGCGCCTCCAGGGCCAGGATGTTGAGCAGGTCCCAGTACGGGTAGCGCACGTAGGTCCCGCCCGCCGGCTCGACGCCGTCGGGGATCCAGTACAGGCGGAACAACCCCATCACGTGGTCGACGCGCAGCCCGGCGGCGTGGCGCAGGGCGGCGCGCACCGTCTGCACGTACGGCTCGTAGCCGGCGGCCCGCAACCGCCACGGGTCCCACGGGGGCAGCCCCCAGTCCTGCCCGAGCCGGTTGAACTCATCGGGCGGGGCGCCGACCCTCATCCCGGTGGCGAAGGTCTCCTGCCACACCCAGGTGTCAGCCCCGCCGGCGTCGACGCCGACGGCCACGTCGGAGATGAGCTCGGCGGGAGCGGTGGCGGCGAGCTGGCGGTCGAGCTGCCACTGCAGCCAGGCGTGGTAGCGGACCCGACGGCGGCCGTCCCCGCCGGCGGCGAAGTCCCGCACCGCCGGCGCGTCCGGGTGGCGTAGCTCGGCGGGCCAGCGCTGCCAGGGGAGGCCCTCGCGTTCGGCGATGGCGTTGAAGAGGGCGAAGCCTTCCAGCGCCGGCCCACGCTCGCGCCGGTAGGCGTCGAGGCCCGGGTCGTCGCCGACGCGCTCGAAGAGCCGTTCGAGCGCGTCGGACTTGAGCGCCCACACCCGATCCCGGTCGATGCGGCGCTCGGAGTTGAGCTCCTGGCCGGCGGCGGCCAGCCGGTCGATGCCGTCGAGCTCGCCGGCGCCGGCGATGTCCTCGACGTGCAGGTACAGCGGGTTGCCGAAGCACCGGCTCGACGGGAAGTACGGGCTCGGCTGGGGGTGGGGCCCCGGCGGCCCGGCGTGCAGCGGGTTGAGCAGCGTCAGCTCGGCGCCCAGCCGCCGACCCCACTGGGTGAGCCGGCGGAGGTCGGCGAGGTCGCCGATCCCCCAGCTGCCGCGCGAGCGGGCGGCGTAGAGCTGGGCGGCCAGCCCCCATCGCGACCCGGGGGGCGCCGGGCAGCGGCCGGGGCTGACGATCAGCCGGCGCTCGGAGCCGTCCTCACCCCGCAGGCGGTGGTAGCCGGGCGGCACGCCCGGTGGGAGCCGGCCGTCGACGCGCTGCTCGCCGCCGTCCTCGAGCAAGAGCGTCCCGGCCGGCACAGCCGGCAGGGGATGGTCGAGGCGGACCGAGAGCAGCAGCGCCGGGTCGAGGTCGGGGTGGCGGGCTCCCGGCTCGAGCGCGCCCATGGAGGCGAGGACGGCGCCGACGGTCGCGGCGGGCGCCTCCCGCCAGGTCCCGGAGGTGTCGTGGAAGCCGTGCTCGACCGCCCACGACCGGGCGTCAACCACGGCGGGGCTGCCCCACCCGGCCGCCGCCCCGGCCACGCCACCGGCCACCGCCGGCGAAGCCCGCCTTCTCCATCCTCCGACCGTACCGTTCCGCCGGCTCGGGGACCGACCGGCACCGATCCCATCAGCGCCGGCCGACGGTGCTGTCCGGCGGCGTCGCAGCACCTGCCAGCGCCGCCGGCTGCCGGGCGGCGGTGGCTTGCCTGCCCGGTGGGCACTGGTTACGATTCCGTGAGCGAAGGCCCCTAGAGGCACTGATGCGATCGCCGTGGAGCGTCCTCCTCGCGGCAACACAAGCAAACGGGTAGTTTCGCCGGCTAATCGAGGTTTGGCGGGCTCGTAGACGGATCGGCCCTGCCAAGGCGGGGCTGGGGGAGGTTCGGATGTCCGAGAGTGCCGATGTGGCCCGCCGGGCCCGCCACTTGAGGAGCGGCGCCGGCCTGACGCCTCTCTACGCACCAAGGAGAACCTCGGCGGCTGGTACCCTCTCAACCCCTATGCCAACTACCAGGTGTCCCGGTGGTACCTGGTGAAGTGACCCGGCCGGCCGTCGCCGCAGCGGTGGCCGGGACCCCGGGCGACCCGGGGCCGAGGCGGTGACCGGCTTCGTCGTCCGCCGCTTCGGGCAGGCGGTGGTGGTGATGATCATCGTCTCGATGGTGATCTTCGGGATCCTCCATGTCCTGCCGGGTGGCCTGGTCCGGGCGCAGCTCGGACCGCGCGCCACTGCCTACGCCGTCCGCCAGCTCACCGTCCAGGAGGGCCTCAACAAGCCGATCGTCGTGCAGTACGGCATCTGGGCGTGGCACGCCCTCCAGGGCCGGCTCGGGTTCTCCTACAAGCTCAACGAGTCGGTCGGCGCACTGCTCAGCCAGTACCTGCCGAGGGACCTGCTGCTCGTCGGCACCTCCCTCCTCCTGGCGATCGCCATCGCCGTCCCCCTCGGCCTCTGGCAGGGCTACCGGCGCAACCGGCCCGATGACCACGCCCTCAGCGCGCTGATGCTCGTGTTCTACTCGATGCCGACCTTCCTGCTCGGCGTGATCCTCATCGTGGTGCTCAACATCTGGGTCGACGTGCTGCCCTCCACCGCCACCAACTTCGGGACCGGGCTCGGCACCGACTTCAGGGTGCTGGCCCTGCCGGTGTTCGCGCTGTGCCTCGGCAACGTGAGCTACTTCAGCCGGTACATGCGCTCCTCGACCGTAGACAACCTGCTCAGCGACCACGTACGCACCGCCCTCGCCAAGGGCGCCTCGCCCCGGCGCCTCCTGCTGCGCCATGTGCTGCGCAACTCACTCACCTCGACGGTGACCCTGATCGGCCTGACGCTGCCCTACGTCCTGTCCGGGTCGCTGATCATCGAGGCGCTGTTCAACTTCCCGGGCATGGGGCTGCTCTTCTGGAACGCCGCCCAGGACCGTGACTTCCCCGTCCTGCTCGGCGTCGTGCTCGTCGTCACCGTCGCCACCGTCGTAGGCAACCTGCTCGCCGACCTGGGCTACGCCGCCCTCGACCCGAGGATCCGCTACAAGTGACCACCCACGACAACCCGCCCCCACCGAGCCAGGAGCTGCCAGCCGCCGGCGCCGCCACGATGGCGACCCGCCCCTCCGCCCCTTCGCCGCAGCGCTCCGGGGAGCGGGCGGCCACGGCCCCAGGAGCTCCCCGGGACAGCGACGTGGCGGCACCGGCCTCGGCGTGGCGGCTCGGGCTCAGGACCTTCACCGAGAACCACCTGGCGACCGTCGGCCTGGTCATCCTGGTGCTCCTGGTGCTGTTCAGCTTCGTCGGGCCGCTCCTCTACCACACCAACCAGGTCGCCTCGAGCCTCATCTCACAGAACCTCCCGCCCTCGGGCAGCCACCTGCTCGGCACCTCACCCGAGGGGCGTGACGAGCTCGGCCGGCTGATGCTCGGTGGCCAGTCGACCATCGAGGTGGGCCTCGGCGTCGGGGTCCTCGCCACCCTGTTCGGCTTGGTCTACGGGGCGCTGTCCGGATTCGTCGGCGGGGTCCTCGACGCCGTCATGATGCGAGTCGTCGACGCCCTGCTGTCGATCCCGTACCTGTTCTTCGTCGTGCTGCTCGCCGCCCTCGCCCGCCCCAACCTGCTGCTCGTGATCGTGGTGCTCTCGGCGGCCAGCTGGCTGTCGACCGCCCGGTTGGTGCGGGGTGAGACGCTGTCGCTGCGAACCAGGGACTACGTGACGGCGTCGCAGGGCTTCGGTTCCCGGGCGCACCAGGTGATCGCGCGCCACATCACCCCCAACCTCCTCGGGGTGGTCGTCGTCAACGGGACGCTGAAGGTGGCGGACGCCATCCTGGCGTTCGCGTCGATCGCCTACCTCGGACTCGGGCCGCCGCCCCCGGCGACCAACTGGGGTGAGCTGCTGTCGGCGGGGATCAACAACCTCTTCGACGGCTACTGGTGGCAGTTGTGGCCCGCTGGGCTGCTCATCGTGCTCACGGTGCTGGCAGTCAACGTGATCGGCGACGGGCTCTCCGACGTGGCCGAGATCCGGCTCCAGAAGCGGTGATCACCCCGGGTCCCGAGGCAGTGCCCGTCCCGGCTGTCCCGGAGGTGCTACAACCATGAAGCAGCGGATCCTCGAGGTCGAGCACCTGCGCACCGAGTTCCACCTGCGCTCGGCGAACGTCGCCGCCGTCGACGACGTCTCGCTCACCATCGACCAGGGCGAGTGCGTCGGGCTCGTTGGTGAGTCGGGGTGCGGGAAGAGCACCACCGGGCTGTCCATCATGCGGCTGCTGCCGCGCTCGGGTCACGTCACCGCCGGCCGGGTGCTCCTCGACGGCCGGGACCTCGTGCCGCTCAGCGAGGCCCAGATGCGGCAGGTGCGCGGGCGGGAGGTCTCGATGATCTTCCAGGACCCGATGACCTCCCTCAACCCGACGATGACCATCGGGGCCCAGGTGGCCGAGCCGCTCGTCATCCACTTCGGCTCCTCCAAGAAGGCGGCCATGGACCGCACCCTCGAGACGCTTCACCTCGTCGGGATCCCAAACCCGCGGGAGCGGGTGGACGACTACCCCCACCAGCTGTCGGGCGGCCTGCGCCAGCGGGTCATGATCGCCACGGCGCTGGCCGCCGAGCCGAAGCTGCTCATCGCCGACGAGCCGACCACCGCGCTGGACGTCACCATCCAGGCCCAGATCCTGGACCTGCTCGATCGGCTGCGTGAAGAGCTGTCGATGGCGGTCCTGCTGATAACCCACGACATAGGCGTCATCGCCGGGCGCACGGACCGGGTGATGGTCATGTACGCAGGCAGGATGGTCGAGAGCGCCACGACCGACGAGCTGTTCGCCGCCACCCGCCACCCCTACGCCGAGGCGCTCCTCCAGTCCATCCCGCAGCTCACCCAGGACGCCAACGCCCGGCTGCCGAGCATCCCCGGCCACCCCCCCGACCTGAGCCGGCTGCCCCCGGGATGCCGCTTCGCCCCGCGCTGTCGCTACGCCAGCCCCGCCTGCATCGAAGAACCACCGCTGGAGGAGGCGGCCACCGGGCATCTCGTCGCCTGCTTCCACCCCGTCGGCGTGCTGTCGGGCGCGGCCGCCGCGTGGTCGGCCCCGGGCGCACCGGCCGGCGCACCGACGTCGCCCCCGCCCGTCCCCGCCTCCGCAGCGCTCGACGCCTCCGCAGCGCTCGACGCCTCCGGTAGCCCTGCCCGGGCAGGTGACCCGACGCCACCACCCGACGCCACCACCCGCCGGCTCACCCTGGCCGCCGCAGCGGTGCTCGTCGAGGTGGACCACCTCGTCAAGGAGTACCCCGTGCGCGGCGGGGGACTGCGCCGGCGGGTCGGCTCGGTGAAGGCCGTCTCCGACGTGTCGTTCGGGATCCGGCGGGGCGAGACGTTCGGCCTCGTCGGCGAGTCGGGATGCGGCAAGAGCACCCTCGGTCGGATGGTGGCCGCCTTGGAACGGCCGACGTCGGGGACCGTCCGCCTGGGCGGTGACGAGCTGCTCAGGCTCCGGGGAGCCGACCTGCGCCGGCGGCGACGGGAGCTCCAGCTCATGTTCCAGGACCCCTACGCCTCGCTCGACCCGAGGATGCGCGTCGGCTCCATCCTCAGGGAGCCGCTCGTCGTGCAGGGTGTCGGTGACCGCCGCCAGCAGTGGGAGACGGTTGCCTCGCTCCTGGACGAGGTGGGGCTCAGCCGGCGCGCCATCGACCTCTACCCCCACGAGTTCTCCGGGGGTCAACGCCAGCGCATCGGCCTGGCGCGGGCCCTGACGCTCAACCCCCGCCTGGTCGTCGCCGACGAGCCCGTGTCGGCGCTCGACGTGTCGATCCAGTCGCAGATCCTCAACCTCATGAAGGCCCTGCAGCGCAGCCACGGCCTCACCTACCTCGTCATCTCCCACGACCTCGCCGTGCTGCGTTACCTCTCGGACACGATCGGGGTCATGTACCTCGGGAAGATGGTGGAGCTCGGAGCCGCCGACGACGTCTACGCCCGGCCGGCCCATCCCTACACCCACGGATTGATCCAAGCCATCCCTGTCCCCGACCCGTCGATCGAGAAGGCCAAGCGGAGCGCAGCCGTACGAGGCGAGCTCCCGTCGGCGGTCAACCCACCGTCGGGCTGCCGTTTCCGTACCCGCTGCCCCCTCGCCCAGGAGATCTGCGCGGAGGAAGAACCGCCGCTGCGGGGATTCGGGCCCGGCCACGTCGCGGCCTGCCACTTCCCGCTGCTGTCCCCGAGCACCGACCAGCAGGCCGGCGCCGTCCCGGTCGTCTCCGTGGCCTCGGAGCCGGCGCCCGGAGCGAGCTGAGCGCTCCGGGCGGCCATCCGCCGGTCAGTGGACCAGGTACCAGTTGGACCACTGGGGGAAGCCGAACGCCTGCTGGGGCAACCACCCCTTCAGGTTGTCCTTGACGACCGAGATCTGGGTGGCCCAGGTCGGGAACCACAGGGCCGCCACCTGGCGGGAGATGTAGTTCTCGTAGGCGTACACGTGGGAGAGGCCGCTCTCCTTGTGGGTGGCGGTGATCAGGGCGTCCGCCTGCGCCGAGTGGTAGCCGCCCCCCCAGTAGTTGCCCGTGCCAAAAGACGCCGCTCCCGTGGGCTCGATGTCGGTGTCGCCGTAGTCCCACAGCCAGTTGGCGAACAGCTTGATCCCCCAGTTGCACGGCGGGGAGCTCGGGCAGACGCCGCCCTGGGCGTACATGCTCGTCACCGTCTGCGGGTCGAGGGCGATGCCGATGCCGGCCTTGGCGGCGGCGGTCTGGAATGCCTGGACCTGGGCGGCGAGCGTCGGGGACTGCGCCTGGTAGAGCAGCGACAGGGTGAGGGCCCGGCCCCCTGCGATACCCGCCCCGCACTGGTCGGCGGCGGTACCGGGACGCTGGCAGGTCATGGTGCCGCCGGCGCCGGGAGCCCAGCCATGGGAGGTGAGCAGGCTGCGGGCGGCCGCGGTCGAGTAGGGATAGGGGTCGAGCTTCTCCTGCGGGCTGATGAACTTCGAGCCGGGGGTGTTGGGCACCGGGCCGTAGGTCTGGACGCCCACGCCGTGCAGGGTGGTCTGGATGTAGAGCTTCTGGTCGATCACGTGCTGGAGCGCCTGGCGGATGTAGAGCTGCGAGGTGAGGGCGGCGTACGGGCCGGTGTAGTTGATCTCTCCCCACTGGACGAAGTCGGCGAGCCACGGGGCGATCACGTAGCCGTTGTGGGTCAGGTAGCCCGAGAGCCCCGTGTAGTCGCTATAGGGCACGAAGCCGTAGGTGAGGCTGCCGCTGCGCAGGGCGGTGACCTCGGCGGTGTCGCTCGCGTAGCTGTAGATCACGACCTGGTGCAGGTGCGGCCTGTTGGGCCCGGAGTAGTGGGGGTTAGCCGTGAGGACGGTGCGGGAGGTCGCGGGGTTGTAGGCGGTGAGCTCCCAGGGCCCGTCGATCACCTTCCACAGCGGGTTGCTGGCGTAGGTCGACAGCGTCGACGACTGCTTTTCGAGGAAGGCGAACACAGCCTTGGCCCCCGCCGGCGTGGCGGCCGCGTCGCCGGCCGGCGAGGACATGGCGGTGCGGTCCCATTCCTGGCGGGGCATCGGGATGATCTGCGTCAGCTCGTTGTCGGTGACCCACTGCTGGCTGTAGGTGCCGGTCAGGTGGATCACGAGCTCGGAGGGGCTCGGGTAGCTGACGCTGGCGACGTTGTCGGGGAAGTCACCCGGCACGTAGCTGGCGATGCTCTTCCTGTTGGCCTGGTAGAGCTGGAAGAAGAACTGGACGTCGGCGCTCGTGACGGGCTGGCCGTCGGACCACTTCAAGCCGGGCTTCAACTTGACGGTCACCATCGAGTCGTGGTGTGAGAACACGGGTGGGTATGCGAGGCTGGTGGCCTCGTCGACGGTCGGGAGGGCGCCGTTGCCGGCGGTGTACAGCGCCGGCCACAGGCTGAAGGCGACCGCCTGCTGGTACTGGGTCCAGCTGACCTCGTTGGGCAGCGGGAAGATCCACTTGAAGTAGTTGGCCCCGAACGCGTAGGAGACCGTGCCTCCGGCGAGCGGCTTCGCGTTGGCCCCCGAGCCCGTCCCCAAGCCCGTCCCCGAGCTCGCATTGGTGCCGCATGCGCCCGCCACGAGCACCAACGACACGAGCACGGCCAGCCAGGCGGCCCGGCGAGGGCGCCGGCCCCGCGCCGCGCTGACCGGGTTCCTGCCAGCTCCGAGGTCCTTGTCCATCCCGACTCCCATGTCCTTGTTGTAGGCTCACACTGTCGCGAGGGATCAGGGCCGTAGTCAAGAACGCTGACCAAGGGTAGGGTTCACCCATGCCGAGCCCGCGACGCCACGCGGCGGCGGCCGGGGTTCGACGACGCCGGCGCCGCCGTGCACTACCGGGCGTTCTCCGACGTCATGCTCGGCTACGTCGCCCTCGACGCCGGCTTCGCCGCCCTGCGCCCCGCCACCCGGGAAGGGGATCTGCGGGCCTGGTCGGTCAACTACCGGTCGCTCCCCGCCGAGCGGTTCCCCGGCCTGGCGGCCACCGCCGCCCTCATCCCTGCTGTCGCCGACCCGGCTAACTTCGCCACGGCGCTGGACCTGATGATCGACGCGATCCGCGCCCGCGCCGGCAGGGAGAGGAACGTTACGAGCGGGACAGGCCGGGTGCTGTAGATGGCGAGCACCGACAGATGAGCCCCGGCAGAGGAGATCCATGAGGTCGACGACGAGACACCGAGATGGGAGCGTTTCGTTCTGGCACTCGCAGCTGGGCCCGCCCCCGCCGCTGCGGGAACGGCTCCCCGCCGACCGATCGGCCGACGTGTGCATCGTCGGCGCCGGTTACACGGGCCTTTGGACCGCGTACGAGCTGCTGCGACGCCAACCAGGCCTCGATGTCGTGGTGCTCGAAGCGGAGGTAGCCGGCTTCGGCGCATCGGGGCGCAACGGCGGCTGGGTCGAGGGCATGATCGCCGGCGACCGCAGGCACTGGGCGGCGATCGCCGGGCGCGAGGGCCTCGAGCGGATGACGGGTGCCATCCACGACGCCGTCGACGAGGTCGGGCGGGTGGTCGCCGCCGAGGCCATCGACTGCGGCTTCACCAAGGGCGGGTCCCTGAAGGTCGCCCAGACCGACCTCGAGGTCCGCCGGCTGCGGGCGGAGGTCGAGGAGGACCGGATCTGGGGCCTCGGCCCCGACGACAGCAGGATGCTCGGGCCGGACGAGGCCCGCGAGCGGATCGCTGTCGCCGGGGTGCTCGCGGCGTCCTACACACCCCACTGCGCCCGGGTCCAGCCCGCCGCGCTCGCCGCCGGCCTCGCCGCCGCCGCCGCCCGGGCGGGCGCCACCATCTACGAGACCACGCCGGTGTCCCGCATCGAGCCGGGCGTCGCCCGCACCCCCTACGGCGACGTCCGGGCACCGCTGATCGTGCGGGCCACCGAGGGGTACACAGCCACCCTGCGAGGCCAGCGCCGGGTCATGCTCCCGATCACGAGCAGCGTGATCGCCACCGAGGTGCTCGACCCGGAGGTGTGGAAGCAGCTGGCCTGGTCCAACGCCGAGACGCTTTGGGACGGGCGTCGTCGTTACGTGTACATCCAGCGCAGCCCTGACGACCGGATCGTGATCGGAGGCCGCGGTGTGCCCTACCGGTGGGGCTCGCGCACCGACGCCGAGGGGCCGCCGCCCGAGCCGACCCCCCGGGAGCTGCGCTCCCGCCTCGTCGAGCTGTTCCCACCGCTGCACGACGTGCGGATCGAAGGCGCCTGGTACGGCGTGCTCGGAGCCCCCCGGCAGTGGGCCCCGGCCGTCGGCGTCGACCGGGCGACCGGGCTCGCGTGGGCGGGCGGCTACGTCGGCCAGGGGGTGGCCGCCGCCAACCTCGCGGGCCGGACCCTCGCCGACCTCCTCCTCGAGAAGGAGACCGAGCTGACCGGGCTGCCCTGGGTCGGCCCCATGGGGCGGCCGTGGCCGCCCGAGCCGCTGCGCTTCACCGCCGTGCGCGGGGTCAACGCCATGATGCGCGTCGCCGACCGCCAGGAGCTGCGCACCAGCCGCACATCCGCCGTCGGCCGCCTGGCCCACCTGATCTCCGGGAGGTAGGCGCTGAGCGGGCAGCTGCCGCCACCCGGCAGGTGGTCCCCGGCGCCGGCAGGGGGGTCAGTACGATCGGCGGGCGTGGACGCCCCCATCGGGCCAGCGGTGCGGCTCGGGTCGTGCCTGGTGCGGGCAGGCTGCTGCTCGTGGGCCGACCGCGGCCTCGTGCGCGACGGCGGGTTCTACCCGCGCAGGACGATGACGGCCCGGGAACGCCTGGCCTACTACGCCCAGCAGTTCTCCCTCGCCGAGGTGGCGACGACCTTCCGGTTCCCGCCCACACCACAACTCTGCGAGCAGTGGGTGGAGCGCACGCCGCCCGGCTTCGCCCTCGACATCCGGGCGTGGTCCCTGCTCACCGGCTGCCCCACCCTCCCCGACTCGCTGTGGCCCGACCTGCAGGCCGCCGTCCCGCCGGAGCGGCGCGACCGCCGCCGGCTGTACGCCCAGCACCTGCCTGACGACGCGCTCGAGGAGTGCTGGGCCCGCTTCCGCCGCGCCCTGCAACCCCTTGTCGACGCCGGCCGCCTCGGCGTCGTGGTGCTGCGCTACCCGTCGTGGTGGGGCCCGCGACCGGAGACCTGGGCAGAGCTCGACGCCCTCGCCGGCCGGCTGGCCGGTGTGCGCCTCGCCGTGGAGCTGCCCGAGGATCGCTGGCTTGCTGACAACCCCGGCGCCACGCTCGAGTGGCTGGAGCGCCGCGGCCTCGGCTTCGTCTGCGTGGACGGACCGGCGTGCGCCGAGGGGACCCGCCCCGTGGTGGCGGCCACCGCCGACGTCGCCGTGGTCCGCTTCCTCGGCCGGCGCCAGGTGAAGGGCGAGCCGTGGACCTGGCCGTACCGCTACGCCGAGGGTGAGCTGGCCGGGTGGGTCCCCGCCGTGCAGGAGCTGGCCAGCTCCGGCTCGGAGGTGCACCTGCTCCTCGACAACTGCCACCGGGGGGACGCCGTGGACAACGCCCGGGCCCTCATGGACCTCGTCCGCTCCGCCCGCCCGGCGGCGTGAGGCGGGGCGCGCTCAGCGGACCGAGGCGTGCACCGGGGAGGCGTGGTGGCACACCATGGCCCACGCCCCGGAGGAGCGCACGAAGATGTTGAGCGTCGCGACCGTGACCCCGCCCTGCTCCCCGAGGAGGTTCTCGTCGAGCGACAGCCAGGCGACGTCACCGGCGACGACCGTGTGCTGCCTCGTGAGCAGGAACTGAGTGTGCACCGGCTGCTGGAACAGTGCGAAGAAAGACGCCGCCACCTGGCTCCACCCCCGTAGGGTCGCCCAGCCCGGGTGGGTGCACACGGCCCGGTCCGAGCGCTCCCACAGCGCCGACATGGCATCCAGGTCTGCCGCTTCGAACGCCTCGTAGTAGCGGCGGTTGGCCTCGGCGGCGGCGGCTTCGTACATCCCGCCAAACCGTAGTGTTGCCGCTCGGCGCCGGTGCACCGCTACGGTCCTTCGGTGCGCGATCACTGGACTGCCGGGCCGCGAGTCGTCGGCGACGGCGGCATCGAGGTGGCCACCTGGGACCTCGGCGGCGACGGGCCGCCGCTCCTGCTCGCCCACGGCACCGGCTTCCACGCCAAGGTGTGGCTGCCCGTCGCCGGGCCGCTGCGGCCCCGCTTCCACGTCTGGGGCGTCGACCAGCGCGGCCACGGATCCTCGGGACACGCCCCCGACGGCGACTACAGCGACTGGGACCGCTTCGCCCTCGACCTGCTCGCCGTCGCCGATGCCGTCGGCGCCGGCGAGCCCCTCTACGGCGCCGGCCACTCCCTCGGGGGGGCCGTCCTGCTGCGCTGCGAACAGCTGCGCCCCGGCACGTTCAGGGCCTTGTACTGCTACGAGCCGGCCGTGGTCCCGAAGGGCCACGAGCCCGCCGCCGACGGCTCCGGGCTGAGCGAGCTCGCCAGGAAGCGCCGGCTCCGCTTCGCTTCCCGGGAGGACGCACTGGCCAACTACGCAGGCAAGTCGCCGTTCGCCGCCTTCGACCGGGAGGTGTTGGAGGGCTACGTCGCCCACGGGTTCGTCGACGAGCCGGACGGGTCCGTCCGGTTGGCATGCCGGCCGGAGGAGGAGGCGTCGGTTTTCGGCGGCGCCGCTGCATCCCCGGTGTGGGACGAGCTCGACCGCGTCGCGCCGCCGGTGACCGTCGGGAAGGGCTGGGAGCTGACCGGGGGCGGCGCCGTCGCACCGCCGGTCGCCGCCCGGCTGCCCGACGCACGGCTCGAGATCCACGGGGACCTGGACCACTTCGGGCCGATGGTCGCGCCCGCCAGGATCGGCGCTGCGATCGGCGCCGCCCTCGACGCCGCCCGGGTCGGCGGATGACCAGGCTCCCCCTCACCGTCAGTGCCGCTCGTTAGCCTTCCATGCGATGACCCTGCCGTTGCCGACATCGCTGTCCCCCACCAAGGTCAACACCTTCAAGGACTGCGCCCTCGCCTTCCGGTTGGCCAACATCGACCGCCTCCCCGAGCCCCCCTCGCCGGCGGCGGCCAGGGGCACGGTCGTGCACCGGGCGCTGCAGCGGCTCTTCCAGGAGGAGCCCCCCGCGCAGCGGACGGTTGACGCCGCCCTGGCCAAGCTGGAGCGGGCCGCGCTAGAGGTGCTCGAGGATCCGGAGTACGCCGGCATGGCCCTCAGCGAGGAGGAGCGCGCCGGCTTCCTCGCCGACGCCGCCACCCTCGTCCGCAACGACTTCGAGCTCGAGGACCCCCGGGCGGTGCGCGCCATCGGCACCGAGCTGCGCCTCGAGGTCCGGCTCGGCTCGCTCCGGCTGACGGGGATCATCGACCGGCTGGACCTCGACCTCGACGGACGCCTGGTGGTGACGGACTACAAGACCGGGCGCGCCCCTTCGGAGGGCTACGAGCAGTCCCGGCTCGTCGGCGTGCACTTCTACGCGTTGCTCTGCGAGGGGATGCTCGGCGTGAGGCCGGCACGCATCCAGCTACTGCACCTCCGCGAGCCGATCGCCATCAGCACCATCCCCGACGACCAGTCACTGCGTGGACTCCGCCAGCAGACGGCGGCGGTGTGGGCAGCCGTCGAGCGGGCCTGCGACCAGGAGGACTTCCGGCCCCGGCCCGGCCGGCTCTGCGAGTGGTGCGGGTTCCATGCGTTCTGCCCCTCGGTAGGCGGGGATCTGTCGGCGCTGCCGAGCCGGCCGGCGGTCGGGGCGGTCGGGGCGGTCGGGGCGGTCGGGGCGGCCGGGGCGGCCGGGGCGGTCGGGGCGGTCGGGGCGGGGCTTGCGGCGGCGGTCGGGGCGCGGGCGTGAGCACCATCCGCCTGTTGCCCCCGGGACCGGCCCGGGCGGTCAGCGTCTTCGACCGCTTCGCCGACGACCTCATCGCCCGGCGGCTGCGAGGCAAGCGGTCGGTCGACGCCGTCATGTACGCCGCGAGCGCCCTCGGCGACCACGGGGTGCTGTGGATGCTCCTCGCCGCCGGGCAGGCGGCACGCCTGCGGGACCAGGAGTGGCGCCGCCCCCTCCTGCGGGCGGTCGTCGGGCTCGGCGTCGAATCGGCGCTCGTCAACGGCCCGGTGAAGTGGGTGTTCCACCGTGCCCGCCCCAGCTACGAGGGTCCCCGCCCGCTGTACCTCCGGATGCCGCGCAGCAGCAGCTTCCCGAGCGGCCACGCCAGCGCCGCCTTCTTCGGAGCCGCCCTGCTCCGCGACGGGGACGCACTGTGGCCCCTGTACTACGCCGTCGCCGTCATCGTGGCCCTGAGCCGCGTCCACGTACGCATCCATCACGCCTCCGACGTCGTGGCCGGTGCGCTCCTCGGTGCCGCCCTCGGCGAGATCGCCCGGTCGCTTGTGCCCTTGGAGTCGCCGGCGCCGGCGCCGGCGACCGGCTGACCACCAGCCGCCACGTGTGTTGCCGCCGGCCCACCCGTCTGGCGGAGGGCGTGGAATCCCTGACCCCGGCGCGTCGTTGTGTCGCGCATGGACATGTCGTTTGCCGTCACCTGGGACTACCGGTGCCCCTTCGCCCGCAACGCCCACGACCATCTCGTCACCGCCCTCCGGGCGGGTGGCCCGTGGGAGGTGCAATTCCTGGCCTTCTCCCTCGATCAGCCGCATGTGGAGGACGGTCAGCCGCCGGTCTTCGACGAGCCGGACCGCTACCCGGGGCTGGTCGCCAACGAGGCAGGCATAGTCGTGCGCGACCGGATGCCCGACAAGTTCCTCGATGTGCATCAGGCCCTGTTCGACGCGCGCCACCGTGACGCCGCTGACCTGCGCGACCGCTCGATTATCGCCAAGGCTGTCGAGGGCGCAGGGGTGGACGCGGCTGCGGTGTTCGCCGAGATCGACGACGGCTGGCCGCTCGAGGTGTACCGCAAGGAGCACACCACCGCGGTAGAGACGCACGAGGTCTTTGGCGTACCGACGTTCATCGTGGGTGACCGCGCCATGTTCGTGCGGCTGATGGACCGGGCCGACGGCGACACCGAGCGCGCCCGCGCCACGATCACCCGGTTGCTCGACCTCATCAACGGCTGGCCGGCGCTCAACGAGCTCAAGCAGACGACCGTCCCCAACTGACAGGCGTTGCCCACGAATATGCTCGCCGGGTGGTCGACGACCCCTCCGCCGGCCGAGGGACCGCTCATCGTGGGACCGCTCATCCCGGCCTGGTGATCCTCGGCCTCCGGGCCGGGGAGGCGGTGCGTTGGCGCGCGCCGGGCTACCGCCGCTGGCGCCCGGGGACCGTCAGCCACCGGGAGCGTGACGGCAGCGTCACCATCCGGGATGACCGAGGCGCCACCCGCAGCCTGCCCGTGGAAGGGATCGAGGTGAGCGTCACCGGCCCTCGGGGCAGGCGAGGCTGGGAACCACTCACGTCCCGGGCCGTCCGGAGCGAGCAGCTCCGCCTGTTCCCTCCCGACTGACGGGACGGGCTTGGGGCAGCGGTGCTGTGGTCGCCGCTACGCCGACTGGACCACGGCAACCCGAAGTACTCCCCGATCGCAGCGGGCCAACCCCTCCCGGAAGGGCCAGAGGAGCCAGGATGACGGAAGAGCCAGGATGACGGAAGATCCAGAGGGATCGGCAGGGTCGGCATGGGGCCATCGCCATCGCGTTGTTCGGGCAGTTGACCGCGATAATCGCAGACAACTGCCCGAACAACGTGCCCGAGCCCGTCTCTGGTTCCGGTGTGGACCGACACGTCCCATCCGAGCGGGCGCCCCCGCCACCCTCAGGCGCTCGCCGGGGATCGACGTGGTGTCCCATGCATGCCTGCGTGTGTGACGGTCCCCAAACGCGAACCACCAGATGGAGCGCCACATCGACCCCAGCGATCCTGCGATCGGGAGGAAGTTCGGGCTGATGGAGGTCAATGGGGGGCCAGCTCACGTATGGCGGTGCGCTGGTCGACGCCGGCGAGTGGCAGGAGCGCGAGCGCCGGCGTCGTCACGCCATTGGCGACATAACGGCCGATCTGGTCACGCACGGATGCTGCCGAGCCGTGGAGCACGAGGGAGTCGACGACGTCGTCGGGGATGGCCGCCGCCGCCGCTCGGCGGTCGCCGGTTGCCCACGCGTCCCACATCCCCCGCAGGGCGGTCCCGCGGCCGAGCCACTCGTGGAAGGCGGCGTAGACGGGGACGTTGAGGTATGCGGCGATCAGTCGCCTGGCCTGGTGCCGGACGGTGTCGGTGTCCTCCGAGGGGCATACGAAGATGCGTGCGACGACTTCACGGTCCGGTCCGATCTCGGCGACAGCTGTCGGAACGTCGTCGGCCGCAAGCCAGTTGACGATGGCGCCGTCTGCCTCTCGCCCGGCGAGGCGGAGCATGCCGGGACGCAGGGCCGCGACGAGGATGGGGGGCGGCACCGCCGGCGGCCTGCCGAGCCGGAAGCCCCGCACGGTGAAGGTCTCGTACTCGTCGTCGACCCGCTCGCCGGCGAGGGCCCGGTGCAGGAACCGGACGAGATCGCGGGTGCGTTGGTAGGGCTTGTCGAACACCAGACCGTTCCATCGTTGGACGATCACGTTGGAGGAGGTCCCCACGCCGAGGGCGAACCGCCCAGGCGCCGCTTCCGCCATGGCGGCCGCCGACTGCGCCACCAGTGCCGGGCCCCGGGTGAACGACGGGACGATCGCCGTTCCCAGGCGCAACGTCGGCTCCCAGGCGGCGGCGAGCGCGAGGGGGGTGAAGGCGTCGGTGCCGTCGACTTCGGCGGACCACACGTCGGTGTAGCCGAGCCGGGCGATCTCCTCGAACCAGCTCCGATGCTCAGCCAGCGCGACGCCGTCGAAGGGGATCGTGATGCCGTAGGACACGGCGGCAGATGCTAACGCCGGAGGGGGTCGCGCTCGGGGGTAACGGCCAGGCAGTGTCCGGGCAGACGAGCTCAGGCGGCCGAGGAGCGTGCGACGGCAGCGGCCAGCGCCCGCCGCGCCTGCTCGACACCGCGCCGACCGATCTCGCAGGTTCGCTGCTCAGGGGTCCAGGGGCGTACGACGTCGAGACCGGCGTCGGCAAGCGGCGCTGCGGGTGTTGCCGCACCCCGTGGGGACGTCACCTCGTCGGGATCGAGGAGGCGGAGCTGGATCGCCATGCCTCTCATTCTCCTCAGGAGGTGTGACACTCACTCCCGCAATCCCCTGTTGCTCGTCACACCGATCGCCCCGATGCCCCGCTGCCCGCCGCCGGTAGGCTCCGCCCATGCCGGGGGTCACGCTTCGCCGCCGGGAAGACCATCGGGCGCCAGCACCGATGACCTCTCTCGTGGTCGCTCCATGACGCCGCTGGCCGACGCGCTCGGCGGGGATGCCGGCACCCGTTTCCTCATCGTCACATGCGACGAGCTGGGCGTCACCCACGCCCACAACACGGGCGTGTACGAGGCCCTGCGAGGCGGCCTGGCAACCTCGGCCGGTCTCGTCATCCCAGGACCCTGGGCCCGCGAGGCGGCGGCGCGCTACAGAGGTGAGGACGTCGGCGTCCACCTCACCCTCAACGCCGAGTACGACCTCCTCCGCTGGGGACCGATCACCCACTGCCCTTCCCTGCTGGATGGCGACGGAGGGTTCCCACGCACCCTCGAGGACCTCTGGGACCACGGAGACACCGAGGAGGTCCGCCGGGAATGCCGGGCGCAGGTGGAGCGGGCTGTCTACTGGGGGTTCGACATCAGCCACCTGAGCACGCACCTCGGCGCGCTCGAGCTGCGACCGGAGTTCTTCGACATCGCTCTCGACATGGCGATCGAGTTCGGGCTTCCGCTCCGGCTGCCGCCAGCGAGCGCCGAGCGCGCCGTCGGGTTCCGCTTCCGTGGCCTGGCCGCCGATGAGGGCGTGCTCACCCCCGACAACGTGGTGCGCGTGCCTCGCAACCGTAGCGCGCGCTTCGCCCTGGAGGAGCTGCTCGTCGACCTCCCACCTGGGGTGACAGAAGTCGTCCTCCGGCCGGCGACGGACTCCCCCGACCTCCGCTCGGTCGCACCCGACTGGCCAGCCCGGGTCGAAGACCTCGATCTCGCCCTGTCAGGTGACTCCTTGCGCACCATCGTCCGCCGGGCGGAAGTCACCCTCATCGGCTGGAGGCGCCTGCGCGACGCCCAGCGCTCTCGTAGCCGTTGACTGCGCCTCGGCCAGCCCACCTCCTGACCGGCGAGCCAGCCGATGCGATCAGGGTGGGCGAGCCGTCGTAGGCTTCCGCCACCGCCCATCCCACCGCCGGAGGAACAATGCCTAGCCGTCTCGTCGAGCACGCCCACCGGATCGGCCGCCGGGCCGCCGCCGCCGGGCTCGTCGTGGCGACCGCCTTGCTTCTGGGCGCATGCAGCTCTCCATGGACCGCACCCGCCAGCAGCCAACCGACGCCAACGACCACCACCCAGTCCTTGACGACGGTGCCGGGAATATCCGGGTTGAGCGGCGCCGTGACCAACAGCGGCGCATTCAACCCCAGCGTGTCTCGTCGCCACACCGGGGGGACGTCGGGCTCGTAGCGGTTCCAGCGCCCGATCGATGTCACTGGCGGGGCGCGCCCGCAGCCCCGGTACCGGACTGGACACCCCCGGCACCGGGCTGGATGCACAGACGCTGCGCCAGGCGCTCCAGCCCGGCGACGCGGCTGCCTTTCACGAGGACCGCGTCCCCCGGCCCCAGGACGCCGAGCGCCCCGACAGCCGCCTCGACGCCCTCCACCGGCGTCACACCGTACGCCGGGGTGCCGACCGCCACCAGCTCCACTCCGAGCTCCGTGGCAAGCACAGCGACCGCCCGGTGCTCGTCGGCGGTCTCTGACCCGAGCTCGGCCATCTCACCGAGCACGGCGACGCGCCGGCGTGCCGGCAAGCGAGCCAGCGCATGCAACGCCGCCGCGACCGACACCGGATTGGCGTTGTACGCGTCGTTTATGACCTGCGCTCCACTGGCTGTCCGGGCCAACTCCATGCGCCAGTGCGAAACCTCCGATGCGGCCAGCCCTGAGATGACCGCCTCCAACGGCGTGCCACAGGCCAGTCCGGCGGCGGCAGCAGCAAGGCCGTTGCCGACCTGATGGGCCCCGCGTGCGCCGAGCAGCACCTCGGTGTCCCCCCAAGGCGAGCGCAGGCGGAATCGTGGCCTGAGGTCGTCGCCGAGACGGACGTCATCGGCGACCACATCGGCGTCCTGCCTTCCCAGCACCGAGTACCTGAGGACGCGCGCCCTCGTCCGCGTGGCCATGGCGCTCACCCGAGGGTCGTCAGCGTTGAGCACGGTGGTGCCGTCCGGGGGGACGGCGTCGACGAGCTCGGCCTTCGCTCGCGCGATCTGCTCGAGGCCGCCCAACAGTTGGGTGTGGACGGCCGCCACGGCGGTCACCACGGCGACGGTCGGGCGGGCGACGTCGCACAGCAGCGCGATGTGCCCGATGCCCCGTGCGCCCATTTCGACAACTGCCACTTCCGTGTCCTCGGCGGCATTGGCCAGGGTGAGCGGGACGCCGAGCTCGTTGTTGAACGACTGCTCACTCGCCGTGACCCGCCACGTCGTCGCCAGGACACCTGCCAGGAAGTCCTTGGTGGACGTCTTGCCCACCGAGCCGGTGATCCCGACGACCGGGCCTGGCAGCCGCCGGCGGGCGGCCCGGCCCAGGTCGAGCAACGCTGCCCCGGTGTCGGCGACGGCGACCGCCGTCCCCGACGGGAGCCGGGATGTGCTCGGGTGTCCCGACTCCACCAGGTAGCCGGCGGCACCTGCCGAGACCGCGTCGGTCAAGAAGTCGTGCCCGTCTCGGGTAGCGCGGATAGGCACGAAGAGGGCGCCGGATGGGAGGTGGCGCGAGTCGGTGCCCACCCCGCTGAACACCGTGGTTGGCGATCCGGCCAGGAGCTGCCCTGCGGTGGCGACCAGGAGGTCGGGAAGGGACCAGCGCATCCGTCGGCGAACCCGTCAGTGCATCCGTCAGCCACAGTCCAGGCTGCTGCGCCAGCGAGCGAACGCCGGCGTGGTCGTCGCCGCGAGCACAGCCAGCAGCAGCCGGTTGTCGCCGGCTGTCTTCAGCCGTCCCTGCATGTAGGCGACGCTCGGGGTCAGTTGGCCCAGCGCGACGGCGTCGGCCTCCTCAGCCGCCAGGGTGAGTGTCAGGTCGGCGACCGCCGGAGGGCTGTCGAGGACATCCACGGGCCGGCCGTCCGCCCAGACCGTCGCGGTCACCCGGTCGCCTTCTGGCTGCCCAGGGAGCACGAGCACGACGGTGCCACTGACCCCCGGCGCGCCGGGCAGCTCCGAGCCGAGCTCGACTGCTTGCCGCAATGCCTCCGCGATCATCGGGCCCGAGCGTAGGCGTTCAGGTCAGTCCCGGGCGCTGACACCAGCGCCGGCGACCGGGCTCCGGCTGCGGTCTGATCGCACCTCGCCGTCGCTGCTGCGAAGTCCCGCGAACAAGTCCGTCCCACCGTCACCGGCCGGCGTCACGCGGCTGCGGAGGAGCTGGTAGTCGTCGATCGGGTAGATCCCGTCGGCGACATCCGGCGGCAGGCCAAACCAGTGCGGCGAGTTGGGATCGACCTGGGTCCGGTGGGCGAGCAGGCCCAACCGGCGAACCTCGGTGTAGCCGGTGACGTCGATGCGCGTCGGGGGTACTGCGCCAGCGGCTGGCTCCTCCGGGGTGGCGAGCAAGCGGGCGAGGCGCTCTCTCTCGAAGGGAGATTCCAGCCCCAACTCGAGGAACTTGTCGTGGATGGCCCGCATCCGCTGGGTGGACCAGCCGTTCGCGTACAGGCGGGCTGGCGCCCAGGGATCACCGGCGCCGGGGTACCGGTCCGGGTCGGCGGCCGCCTCGAAGGCGTGCACGGAGATCTCGTGGACGCGCAGGTGATCCGGGTGCGGGTAGCCCGATTGGTCCTCGGGATAGGTGACCATGACCTGTGGCCGGACCCGGCGGATAACCGCGACGAGCCGCCCGACAGCCTCGTCGAGGGCAGCGCGGGAGAAGCTGCGCTGATCTGCATTGGCCGGGCTGTCAAGCATCCCCGAGTCGCGGTAGCCGAGCCAGACGAGCTCGTCGTAGCCGATCACCCGCGCCGCTTCGGCAAGCTCCTCCCGGCGGAGCTCGGCGATGTGCTCCTTGGCTTCGGCGGTGTCCATCGCCGGGTTGAGGATGTCACCTTCCTCGCCACCGGTGCAGGTGACGAGGGTGGTGCGAACGCCCTGGGCGTGGTACTTGGCGATCGTGGCAGGACCCTTGGACGCCTCATCGTCGGGATGGGCGTGGACGGTGAGAAGGGACGGCTCAGGCATCCGATCACGATACGGGACGGGCGTGCGCTACCCACTTCGGTCACGAACCGCTGAGACGCAAGGCGCCGCCGCTGCGCCCCCGACCGCCATCGCTCTGCTCCCCGACCACTTCGCCACGGTCTATTCGGCGTGTGAACGTCCAGGCCTGCCCAAGGTGGGGGCGCACCGGCTGGCGCACTTTGGCCTGCGATCTGCTGCGAACTTCCGGCAGATGAAAGACCCCACGGTCGTCTCGTTCTCACCGATGTTCCACTTTACCGAGCAAGAGATCCCAATCCATCTCTTGTACTGCGTGCTCGCGCTCATGGTCGCTGTCTCATGGTGAGCGAGGCGGACCACACCGGGATGCCAGCACCCTCACAACCTGATATCGTCCTCATCGACGTTGAGGACATCACTAGATGTACGTCTTCTCTTGTGACTCCCCGAGGAGGGACCGTGACCGCGAAGATGCTCATCGACGGCGAATGGACCACCGCTCGAGGCGGCGGGACCTTCGAAACGTTCGACCCAGCGACCGGCGAGGTCATTGACACCGTCCCCGACGCAACGCCTGCAGACGTCGACGCCGCAGTCGCAGCGGCCAAGCGCGCGTTTTCCTCGCCGGACTGGGCGCAGATGCTCCCGGCGGCACGCGCACGCCTCCTGTGGAAGATCGCCGATCTCATCGAGGAGCACGCAGAGGAGCTGGCGAAGCTCGAGACGCGCGACCAGGGCCAGCCCTTCGGCATCGCGAGCCAGATCTCCGTGCCGAACGCGATCGAGCACTTCCGCTACTACGCGGGCTGGGCGACCAAGCTGCACGGTCTCACCGTGCCGGTCTCCATCCCCGGCGTCGACTACCGCAATCACCGCGAGCCGCTCGGCGTGTGCGGGCTGATCACGCCGTGGAACTTCCCCTTCATGATCGCGGCATGGAAGCTCGCGCCGGCGCTCGTCACGGGGAACACCGTCGTCATCAAGCCCGCCGAGCAGACGCCCTTGTCCACGCTCCGCCTCGCCGAGCTCTGCTGCGAGGCGGGCGTGCCAGATGGCGTGGTGAACGTCGTGACCGGTGGCCCGGCCGTCGGCCAGGTCCTCGTGCGCCACCCTGACGTCGCGAAGATCTCCTTCACCGGCTCGACCGAGGTCGGCCGGGAGATCGCTGCAGAGGCCGGCCGCCGGCTCGCACGCGTCTCGCTCGAGCTCGGGGGGAAGGCACCGAGCATCGTGACCCCCGATGCCGATATCGACGCGATCCTCGAGGGCAACCTCATGGGCGGCCTCTTGAACTGCGGACAGGTCTGTGCCGCCTACACGCGCTTCTACGTCGACCACAAGCGCGCCGAGGAGTTCGCGGAGAAAATCAGCGGTGTGGCGTCGCAGATGCAGCTCGGCCATGGCCTGGAGCCCACGACCCAGCTCGGACCACTCATCTCCAAAGAGCAGGTCGAGCGCGTAGACCGCTACGTGCGGACCGGCGCGGCAGAGGGCGCACGCCTCGTGACCGGCGGGGCGCGCGCAGGTGGAGAGCTCGCTGGCGGCTACTTCTACCAGCCGACCGTCTTCGCCGACGTGGACGACTCGATGACGATCGCCCGCGAGGAGATCTTCGGCCCTGTCCTCAGCGTCATCCCCTACGACGACGCCGACGAGCTCGCGCAGCGCGCCAACGACACGGACTACGGCCTGGCTGCGGTCATCTGGTCGCGCGACATCGGCACGGCCAACCGGCTCGCGCATGCGATCAAGGCCGGCACGGTGTGGATCAACCTGCCGCCGTTCCTCGACGCTGCCGCTCCGTGGGGCGGGATGAAAGCCTCGGGCGTCGGGCGCGAGATGGGCTGGGAGGCCATCCTCGCCTACACCGAAACCAAGAGCGTCTGGACCAGCCTCGCCTGAGAGCCGCCGGGCGGCGCGCAACCCGGCCCCCCGCCCCCTCCTCTACAGCAGGTGGTGAGGGGGCTTCGCGGTGCCCTCGGCGAAACGCGCGAGGCGGAACGGGTGCAGCTCGTGGTGGCTCTTCCCGGTGACCACGAGGTCGGCGACGATCCGGCCGACCGCCGGGGCGATGCCGAAGCCGTGCCCGCTCATGCCGGTCGCGACGACCACCCCGGCGCCGGGGCCGACCGTGTCGATGACCGGGAGCGCGTCCGGAGTCCCGTCGATCGTGCCTGCCCAGGCCGTTACCGCCCTCCGCTCTCGGCCGGGGATGCACTCGGCCATTGCCGCGAGCGCCTCTTCCACGTCCTCGTAGCGCACGTGCCCGCCGAGGTGGTAGTTGTTCTCGCGCCTGGCGATCGTCGCCAGGACCTCGCGTGGCCGCACCTGGAGGTACTCGCGGTTCTTCCAGTACATGGGGATAACCTGGCGGAGCTGGCGCGGCGCTAGGAGCGATCGGAGCGCGCTGGGGTCCGCCACCACCTCACCCCGGCCTCCGGCCGATAGCAGCACCTGGCCGCTCGCGGTCTGGCGGAAACCGACCCGCCCGGTCCACACGCATGCGTCGGTGAGCCACGGCACCTTCTCGGTCAATGCGACCGTCTGGCCGACCAGCTGCACCGGCATATGGAGGCCGAGCTCCCGCAGGAGCGCGCCCGACCCGACACCGGCCGCGAGCACGACGTTCGACGCTGGAACGAACCAGTCGTCGGTCTGCACACCCGCGACGGCGCCGCCGGAGGTGACGATCGAGCGGGCAGGGCATCCAGAGAAGACGTCGACCTGCTCAGGGACAAGCGCGCCCGAGTAGGCAGCGACCGCCCTGGCCGGGTTCACCTGCCCGTCGCTCGGCGTGAAGATCGCGAGCGCGAAGCGCGCACGGAAGCCCGGCACGATCTCCGCGACCTCTTCGTCCGTGACGACGCGGCTGTCGAGCCCGCAGCTCCGGGCGACCTCGATCCAGCGGTGGTAGTCCTCCGCACGCTCCGGCTGGTCGGTCAGCCGGAGGTTCCCACCCTGCACCCATTCGAGGTCGGCCCCGAGACGCCCAGGAAGCTCCCGCCACATCCGGCAGGCCTCGATCATGATCGGCAGCTCTTCGATTGCGCGGCCCTGCTGGCGGATGAAGCCCCAGTTGCGGCTCGACTGCCCGGCACCCGGTTCGGCGGCATCGAGCACGCAGACGTGCAGCTTTCGCTGCGCGAGCTCATAGGCAGACGCGAGGCCCACTATCCCCGCGCCGATCACCACGACGTCAGGGCGACGTGCGAGGCGCCAGAACGGCTGGCGCCCCTCGGGAGGCTTCACGGCACCCTCCGGAAGGCGCAACGCCTTCCCTCACCCATCGACGCCTCACCCATCGACGCCTCACCCATCGATGTAGCGTTCACGTTCCCAGTCGGTGACCGCCGCGTGCCACAGGGAAAGCTCATGACGACCGAGGGCGACGAAGACGTCGCGGAACTCTCCGAGAAGCTCCCCGACGAAAGCATCCTGCTCGAGCACGCCGAGAGCGCTCTCGAAGCTCACCGGGAGCAGCGGGAGATCCGTACGCGCGTACGCGTCGCCGGTCACCCGGCAAGGAGGCTCGAGCCCGCGCTCCACTCCGTCGAGCCCTGCCGCGACGCAGGCCGCGGCGACGAGGTACGGGTTCGCGTCCGCTGCTCCCCCACGCCACTCCAGCCGGTTCGCCGCGTCGTGGCCCGCGATCGCGCGCACCCCGACGGTGCGGTTGTCCACCCCCCAGCAGGCCTGCGTCGGCGCGAAGCTGTGATCCGCGATCCGCTTGTACGCGTTCACCGTCGGAGACCCCAGCGCCGTGATGGCCGGCATGCGCTCGAGAAGGCCTGCCAGGTACCGGCCCATCAGCCCTCCTTCCAGGTCGCCAGGCGTCGAGGGGCCGAAGGCGTTGCCGCCCCCGTCGAGCCCGGCGAGCGACTGGTGGAGGTGGAACCCCGAGCCAGATTGCTCGGGGAGCGGCTTCGCCATGAACGTCGCCCGCCAGCCCATCTCCTGGGCAATCTCCTTCACGGCCATCTTGAAGCGCAACGTGTTGTCCGCGGCCTCGAGCGCATCCGCGTAGTGCATGTTCATCTCGACCTGGGCGGGCCCGAATTCGGTGTTGCAGGCTTCGATCGCGACGCCCATCGCGGCGAGGTCGTCGCGCAGGCGCTGCATGAAGGGCTCGAGCACGGCGCCCCGCGTAAGGCTGTAGCAGTCGATCTCCTCGTAGAGCGGCCGGCCGCTCGAGTCGAGCAGGTAGAACTCGAGCTCCGCGCCGACCTTCGGTTCGTAGCCGAGCGCCCGGGCGCGCGCGACAACGTCCTTCAGGATGTGGCGCGTGCTCACAGCGACCTCACGGCCGTCCGGCTCGGTGCAGTCACAGATCACCGACGCGGCACCCGGGCGCCAGGGAACCCGGCGGAACGAGTCGAGGTCGGGCACCGCGACCATGTCCGGGTAGCCGGTGTCGAAGTTCGTGTAGGCGACGCTTTGAATCACGTCACATCGACGACCCCAGACCAGCGCGGCGTTGGCCAGCTCGAAGCCGTGGTAGGCGGTGTCGAGGAAGTGCCGGGCAGGGATTCGCTTTCCGCGCGGCAGGCCCTGCGCGTCAGGAAATACGCACTCGATCGTGCGGATCTCGTATTCCTTGCAATGCGCTTCCACCTCGCCGATGTCCACTTCGTCCCCTCTCGCTCCTGGTTGCCGACCTGCCGAACGGTGCTGGCGCGTCCACCGAATCGTGCCGTGCCGCCCGCATCGGCCGAGAACCGGCCGCCCTACCCGGGAACCCAGTTGGTCCCCGCGAGCGGAACCCGCGCCATCGCCGCCGCCTCGAGCGTGAGCGCCCGCAGATCCTCTGGCTCGAGCCCGTGGACATCACCCTTGCCGCACGCCTTGGCGAGCAGCGTCATCTCCATCACCATCGCGTTGATGAAGTTCTCGACGCGCTCCGCGGCCTCCTCGACGTCGAGCCGCTCGACCAGCTCGGGCTCCTGGGTCGCGATGCCGACGGGGCAGCGCCCGGTGTGGCAGTGGTGGCAGTACCCCGGAGCGGTGCCGAGCTGCGCGTAGTCGTCCACGTGGACCGGCGCGTTGCAATTCAGCGCAATCAGCGCCGCCGTGCCGATCGCGACGGCGTCGGCGCCGAGCGCGAGCGCCTTGGCCGCGTCTGCGCCGCTGCCGATGCCCCCTGACACGACCAGGTCCACCTCGCCGTAGAGGCCGAGCTCCTCGAGCGCCTCTCGGGCCGCGGCGACCGCAGCGATCGTCGGGACTCCGGTGTGGTCGAGGAGCAGCTCGGGAGATGCGCCCGTCGCGCCCTCCATGCCGTCGACGACGATGACGTCGGCACCGATCTTCGCCGCGATCTTCACGTCCTCACGCACCCTGGTCGCCGGCATCTTGACGAAGATCGGGACCTGGTTGTCGGTCGCGATACGCAACTCCTCCAGCTTGACCTCCATGTCGTCCGCCCCGAGAAAGTCGGGATGGCGCACGGCCGAGCGCTGGTCGATGTTCTTGGGCAGCGTCCGCATCTCGGCTACGCGGTCGGCCACCTTGGCGCCGGGAAGCAGGCCCCCGGTGCCCGGCTTCGCGCCCTGGCCCATCGCGACCTCGATGGCGTCGGCCTGGCGCAGGTGCTCGAGGTCGAGCATGTAGCGCGACGGGGTCATCTGGTACACGAGGAGAGAGGACTCCTTCCGCTCCTCGCTGAGCATGCCTCCCTCGCCCGTGCACGTGCACGTGCCGATCGCCGAGGCGGCACGACCCAGCGCGGCCTTGGCGTTCCACGAGAGCGCCCCAAAGGACATTGACGTGATGTAGACGGGCACCGAGAGCTCGAGCGGCTTCGCGCACCCGTGGCGCGCGCCGAGCACCGTCTTGGTCTCGCAGCTCTCGCGGTAGCCCTCGAGCGGCAGCCGCGTCATCGCTGCCGGAAGGAACACGAGGTCGTCGAGCCTCGGGATCCGGCGGTGCAGCGAGAAACCGGTGATGCGGTAGCGGCCGAGCTGGGCCTTCGACTGGATCTCCTCGATCGTACAGCGGTCCCAGATCGGGCTTTCCCGCATGCTGGTGGCGTCGGCCACCCGCGCGCGATCGGTGTCGGGTTCACGACCTTCGCTGCTCATATGCTCCTCCAGATCCGGCCATCGTGCTTGTCGAAGTACCACAGTCGTCCCTCCGCCTCGATCTTGCGGAAGGGGCCATCGGGCCAGGACAGCCCTGCCACCGCGAGGTCACGCACGAGCTCCTCGGTGTCCTCTGCCTCGACCGGTCGCTCGATCGCGTCGGCGCCGAGCGAGCCGACAGCGCCCGAGATGAAGATCCTGCCTTCGTACATCGACGCACCGAGACCCTCGCCTGCGCCGTTCAGCACGACGATCTTGCCGCGGTGGGCCATGAACCCCGACAGGAACCCGACGGAGCCCATCACGAAGATGTCTCCGCCCTTCATCGCGATCCCCGTGCGCGGCCCGCCGTCGCCGTGGATCACGATCATCCCGCCCCGCATGCCCGCCCCCGCCGACCAGGCGGTCGATCCGCGTACGACGATCCTGCCCTCGGACATCGCCTCGCCGACACCCCAGCCGGCGTTACCGTGCACGACGATGGAGGCGCCGGCGTTGAAGCCGCCGCAGTAGTAGCCGACGCTGCCCAGAAAGTGGATCTCAGCGCCCATCCCCTCGAGTCCGATGCCGAGGTTGTGCCGCGCGCGGGGGTTGTCCACCGCGACCTGCTTGCTCTCCTGCGCGAGCTCACGCAGCGTGCGGTTGAGCTCGTAGACGTCGAGCCCGTCGGCGTCGATGTGCACGGCCTCGTCGGACAGCCCGACCCACCTGCCCGCCGCGGTCTGGTCGATGCTCACCTTGCGCCCACCTCCATTGCCTGGTCGCTCACCGCGGGGACGTCCCACACGACGGCGGTCGCCTCTCTCACGTACTCAGTAACGAGCTCAGCGTCGAACACCCTCCTGAGCGCCTGCTCCTCGGTCGCGAGTGCGGTCGTCCCGTCGATCCGGCTCACGAGGAGGGGTTTGATCGCGAGCCGATCGGTGGCGCAGCCGATCGCCGACTCGGTCGCGAGAAGGTAGGTGAACACCCCGTCCAGCGCGGTGATAGAGCGCAGGAGGGCCTCGTGCAGGGATGAGCCCTTTGCGAGCTGCTCCGCGATGTACACCGCGATCAGTTCCGAGTCGTTGTCCGTCAGGAACTGGAGGTTCCGCTCGGACATGAGCCGCCTCATCTTGTAGTAGTTCGTCAGCTGACCGTTGTGGGTGATTGCGACGTCGAGGAAGGGCCGCGCCCAGAAGGGGTGGGAGAGCTCCACGTCGACCGTCGACTCCGTCGCGAGGCGTGAGTGCGCCATGCCGTGCGTGCCGACGAACTCGTCGATGCCGTGACGCAAGGCGACCTCGTCGGCGCTGCCGACGTCCTTGACGATCTCGAGCCGCCGGCCCATTGAGTGGACCCGCACCCCCTCGGTCGCCTCGATCGCCTCGAGAAGGACCGCGGGGCTCCCCGCGAAGTCCGCCGTGAGCCGGAAGAAGGTCCCTCCGTCACGACCTCCAGCCGTGGCCTGCGCCTCGTCCGTGAGGCGCGCGTCCACCCGCTTCATACCCTGGACCACCGAAGAGAGCGCCTCGTCCGCGTCGACGCCGCCAAGGGCATGCGCCCGGATGATGACTCGGTCCTCGTGGGGCTCCTCACCATAGAGGGCGAACCCCGTCGAGTCGGGGCCGCGATGGAGCATCGCGCCCTCGGTAACGCGCAGCAGGTGACCCACAGGCCCTGCGTGCTCGAGGATCAGACCGCACTGGCCGCACATGTCATACTTCTCTTTCCTCTTGGGGTCGGTCCGCCATGCGCTCGGCGAGTGCGTCTGCTGCGCACCGGATGTGGAGGCGCAACAGCTCCTCGACCCGCGCGCCGTCGCGCTCGACGTAGGCGTCGACGATCTCCCGGTGCTCACGCACCATATCCGACGTCGCGCCGACACTGCGGGCGTAGTAGCTGAAGATGAGGAACGCCGAGTTCTGGTCCCATATGTCCTGCAGGTGCTGAGCCATGCGGCGGTTCGGGCACGAGCGGATCAGCGTCGTGTGGAGGTCGACGTTGCGCTGGAAGGCGTCGCTCACCCTCGCCGGGTAGCGGTCCTCGAGCGCGCGCTGGATCGCCCGCACTCGCACCATGCCGGCCTCGTCCACGACCTCGCAGGCGAGCCGCGCGGCGACCGGCTCGAGCACTTCGCGCAGCTGGTAGAGCTCCCCGACGTCCTCGATCGTGAGCCCGCGGACGAACATCCCGCGGTTCGGAAGCGTGTAGATGAAGCCGTCCCGCTCGAGCCGGAGCAACGCCTCGCGCAACGGGGTCCGGCTCACACCGAGGCTCGCGGCAAGCCGCTGCTGCAGGAGCCGGGTGTCCGGCCTGATCTCCCCGCTGACGATCGCGGCGCGCAGCCTCTTGTACACCTCGTTGATGAGCCGGCTGTCCCGCCTCTCGACCAGCCTCGGCTCGATTCTGGATCCCCCCGGCCGGCTCTGCACCGCCCCGCTCAACTGGCACTCTCGGCATCCGCCTGCGCAAGGCTCAGGTCGGGAAGGACCCTCGACGCTCCGGCCACGGCGCTGTGGTTCTCTCGTGCCATGTTCAGCGCGGTCAGCCCTGCGCCGACGGTGACCCAGCCGATGACGTACCAGATCCACTGGTCGTCGGGAGACGGCACCTTGTAGATGCTCCCGAAGATCCCACCAGCGGCGACCCCGAGCCCGAGGACGACGGCAACCACGAGGGTGGCGCGGTTCGCGTGTTCCCACAGCCCGCGGATTGCCCCCAGCGAGATCGCTGCGTACACGACGACGAGGCCGAGTCCGCCGAGCCCCACGACCCACGCGAAGAAGGGGAAGAACTGGGGAGCGCCGTTCAAGGGGAACACACCGTTGTCCAGCCGCACGAGGAGGACGAAGGCGACGCCGAGGAGGACCTGGAACACGATCGCGTTCACGGGCGTCCCCCACCGCCTGGAGACCTTCGCGAAGAGCCCGGGGATCCTCCGATCACGCGCCATGGCGAACAGGCCACGCGTGGAGGAAACCGCCGCGCCGACGCCGACCGCCATGATGTCGCAGATCACCACGATGTTCAGGAAGTCGAGCAGGACCGAGGTGCCGAAGTCCCCCGGCGCGCCAAGCGTGAACAGTGGCGCCGGGCTCTTCACCCACTGCGTCATGTCGAGACCAAAGCCGATGTCCTGCGCGTAGGCGGCCAGGACGTAGAACACCGTGACGACTCCCACCGACCCGAGGATCGCGATCGGGATGGAGCGCTTGGGGTTCGCCGTCTCCTCGCCGAGGTTGGCCGCTGACTCGAACCCGACGAACAGGAGGATCGCGTAGACGATCCCGAAGAAGATGCCCGACCAGCCGTCCGCGGCAGAGCTCGGC
The DNA here is from genome assembly GCA_027320105.1 of Acidimicrobiaceae bacterium. Taxonomy (GTDB): domain Bacteria; phylum Actinomycetota; class Acidimicrobiia; order Acidimicrobiales; family Palsa-688; genus JAKAQB01. The sequence continues at coordinate 77,155 of DAHVMA010000036.1, forward strand.
TCGAACGGCCGCGCCGTGTTGCCCCCGTGGCCGCCCTGCGCGATGACGGACAGGAAGAAGCCGAGGACGAGGAGCGCGGAGAGTGACACGAGCACGAGCTGTGCCTTCGTCGAGATCTTCACGCCGAAATAGAGCAGGCAGAAGAGGAGCACCGCATAGACGAGGTCGATCACCCAGTACGGGATGTTCACGCCGTACGCGGAGCTGAGAAAGCCAGAGGTGATACCGCCGACGAGCAGCACGATCCCAGCCGAGAGCAGGAGCGTGCAGCCATAGTAGAGCCACCCTGCGACGAACCCCACCCGCTTGCCAAACCCGTCGGTGACGTAGTCGTACAGCGCACCTGCCGCGTGGATCTTGCGGGAGTACGCGGCGATGATCCAGCCGAGCCCCCCGACTCCGATGGCGGCGATGATGATCGCGATCGGCGTGGCGATCCCGGCTCCCTTGCCGGCGGCGCCCGCACCGACCACGAGGGGGATCAGGAGCGCCGAGGAGAAGACCGGCCCCATGAACCCCGCGGATTGGGCGATCGCGTCCACCACAGAGAGGTGCCGCTCCCCCAGTTGCTCCCTTCCAGCGCCTTCGTCGGCGCGACCGCCGTTCGCCACGGCTCGGTCCCCCACTTTCGCTCAGGCACGCAAGCGCAGCGTGCGACCGAATGCTGAATGCTGAATGCAAACCGGCACCTGGGTTAGTTACTGTAGGGGACCTCCGTTCTCATGTCAAGTGCCTCGGTCTACGTACACTGCCGAAGTCCTGAGAAGACCCACGGAGCAGGTCCCCGGCCTCGCCGGCAGCGCGGCCTCGCCGGCCGGGCAGCGATCAGGGACGCTGGCCGCCCCTCAGCGGTACGCGGACAGCCCGTGAGCACCTCGCCCAGCACGAGGGTTGTGCGCCGAGCTTGGTGGTTACAGACGGGGTCACCGGGGCCGGAGCACTCGCCGACGGTACGCCGGGCGAGCTCGGGGCCAGGGCTTGGGCTAGGGCGGTGGCACTGCAACCCGCCCCACCCCGAATGCACCTGGCGCGGCCGTTCGCCGCCGGCGTCACGCCGTGGGCGACTCCCTCGCACCCGCCGTCGGGCGCCGCCGGTGCGCAGCGTCCCAGTTCCGCTCCAGGTTGGCGATGAGACCCGGGCTGTAGAGGCAACGGGCCTGCTCGCGTGCGTACATGCCCATGTAGAGCCGGAACCGGTCGAGCGGCTCGTCGATGAGGCGCAGCATCCTGCGGTTGGCGCGCAGCGCCGTCATCCCGACCTTCGTCAGCATCTCCGCAGCCCGCTCGATCACCGGGCCGACCGCTTCGGCGTCGACCACCTCGTCGACCACAAGGCGGCCCTCCGGCTCGTCCACAGGGAACGTGCGGTCGAAGAGGATGGCCTGGCGCGCGAGCCGCCCGCCGACGAAGCGCGGCAAGCGGAGCGCTCCGCAGCCGGGGATGATGCCCTCTTTGTTCGCCGGCAGGTTGAAATAGGACCCCTTCCCGGCGACCACGTGATCCATCACGAGCAGCCACTGGCAAGCGCCGCCGATCGCGAAGGTCTCGAGAGCGGCGATCCAGGGCTTCTCCCCGGGCTCGAGTATCCCGTCCTCCTCGGAGACGACGCGGTGACCCCGATACATCTTGGTGAGGGCGCCCAGCTCGCGCTCGATCATGAATTCGACGAGCGAGATCTGGCCGTGGTACAGGCTCGTCAGGTTGATCCCGCTGCCGAGGATACGCCGGCCCGCGTACTTCGGGTGCGTCGCCATCCCACCCCGCAGCACGCCCACATCGATGCGGTCGTCGAGCAGGACGAGGTCGACCGCCGTCTCGAGCGCGGCGACGGAGGCGTCGTCCTCGGCGTTCAGCACCTCCAGGTTCTGGATCGTGACGCGCCCGAGCGCGCCGTCCCGGTCGACGCGCACCGGGCCGAGGTCGACGCTGCCGGACTTCTCGAACTCCTCGCGGCGCGCGAGCGCGGCGGCAGTCGGGAGCGACATAGCGTGCAGAAGGTGGAGACCCGTCGTGCGCTCGGTGAGCACGCGCGCGACGAAGTCCCCCTGGGCGATCTCGAGGCCGGCCTTGTCCTTCTGGAGCAGCGTGCGCTCGGCGTCGATCGCGGCGCGCGTCGCCACGAGACCGGGGAAGCGCTCCGCCGCGGCGTAGACGAGCTCGCTGACACGGAGGTACTGCGTATGGCCATCGGTCAGCTCGTCATAGATGCGGACGATGTCGTGGTCGCCCGAGGTCGACTCCACTTCCATTGTCGCCACGCTAGTCAACCATTGCTCGTTCCACATCATGGACCCCGAGCTCGGGCACGTCACGATCAACATGTCGGGGCATCCGCCCTTCTCGCCACTCACGGGCGTCAGGTGCACGGCGTCGAGGAATCCTCCTGTCGTGCAGCCGCTCGCACGACGAACCGGGCGACGGCCAAGAGCGTCTCCTCCGGCGCCCCGAGGTGGGGGGCGTGCCCGCACCCGTCGATCGTCACCTCGCCGAAGTCGCCCCTGACGCCTGCCGCGACGGCCCTCACCTGGGCGAGGGTCCCGTAAGGGTCGGCGGTCCCCTGCACGACGAGGACCGGGCAGGTGACGCTCCCGAGCGCCTCCTCGATGTTCCAGGTCCTGAACTCTGGCGACAGCCACACGTCGTTCCAGCCGAAGAAGGTCGCGTCCGGGTCCTCGTGGTACCTGGCGAGGCGCTCACGCAGGTCCCCCTCGAGGTAGGCGCGCCGGGCGGCCTCGATCGCCGCGATCGAGAGGTCTTCGACGAAGACGTGCGGCGCGAGGAGGGCGAGGCCCGCGACCGGTCGCGTGGGCGCCGAGGCGTAGAGGAGAGCGATGGACGCGCCGTCGCTGTGCCCGACGATGAGCGGCTCAGCGACGTCGAGCCGGTCGAGGAGCACGGGAAGCGACCGTGCCGCCTCCTCATGCATGTACCGCATGGTCCTCGGCTCGGTGAACGGGTCGGATCTCCCGTAGCCGTAGCGCGAGTACACGACCGCCCCGCAACCGGTCGCCGCGGCGAGGTCCTGCGGGAAGCCGCGCCACAACTCGGCGCAGCCGAGCCCCTCGTGGAGGAAGACGAGCGTGGGCAGCCCGGCGCGCGTCGGCGCGAGCCGGCGCACCTCGAGACAGTGGCCTTCGACGTCGACGTGAGTCACGGCGCCGCGTGCGGCTCCGATGCGCGCTCGACGCCGAGCGCTTGCCCGACCGAGGCGGCGACGGTGTCCTCGAGCGGTCCGAAGTGCCCGATCCCGGCCACCACCTCCACCCGGGCGCGGTTCAACCGCGGGGCGAGCAGCTCGAGCGCGTCGGAGCCGAGCTCGACGTGGGCGCGCGGCGCCGGAGAGAGAGCATCGAGTGAGGGCTTCGACGCGTAGTTGTCGTAGGTGGCCTCGAGGGAGGGGAAGGCCGCGCGCCGAGCGCGCGGCCCCCGGGCCAGGCTGTGGTCCGGGGCGGGGGACGGCGGACCGTCGGTCGGGACGACAATCGGCTCGAACCAGTAGAGGGAGGAGAACGTGCTTGGACGAGCCCCGCACCGCCGAGATCGTGCGCCGCGATGCGAACGCCGTCCGAGGTTGTGACGCTTGTGAAGAGTCGAGGTGCTGACCATCGGTCCCGACCCTAGCGAGGTACGCCACCGTGGTGGCTGAAGGGTCCTTCGCGGTGGGAAAGGGACGGTCCAAGGTGCGGCCATCCTTGCTCCTCGCCGTCCAGTCCGCCGCCGGGGCCCGCCCAGCCCCGACAGCGCCACTGCGGCTCATCGCGCTCTGTTCGTCGATCCCGTGACTTGACTTTGACTGATACAGCTATTGTTGCCACCGATGCTCCGGCTCGAGCGCCTGGTGAGGAGCTTCGGCGGAGTCCGGGCCGTCGACGACGTGTCGCTCTCGGTCGCCGCGAGCGAGCTGCGAGGCCTGATCGGGCCGAACGGCGCGGGCAAGTCGACCCTCTTCGGCCTCGTCACCGGCCACCTCCGCCCCGAGCAGGGCACCATCAGCTTTGAGGGGCGGCGGATCGAAGGGCTCCGCCCCGCGGCGCGCGCCCGCCTCGGGATCGCGATCACCTTCCAGACCGTCCACCTCTTCCGGGGCATGACGACGATCGAGAACGTGATGGTGGGCGCGCACTCCTGGACCCACCACGAGTTCCTCGAGGCGGCACTGCGCCTGCCGCGCCACTTCCAGGAGGAGCCGAGGATCCGCGAGCGCGCCCGCGCCGCTCTCGCCCAGACCAGGCTCCAGGAGTGGGCAGAGACGCCGGTCGAGTCCCTCCCGCTCGGACGCCAGCGCGCCCTCCAAATCGCCCGCGCGCTCTGCGGCAACCCGAAGCTGCTCCTGCTCGATGAGCCGGCCGCAGGCCTGCGCGGCGAGGAGCGCCGCGAGCTGAGCGACCTCCTCGCGCACCTACGAGAGGAGGGGCTCACGATGCTTCTCGTCGAGCACGACATCGCCTTCGTGAGCCGTATCGCCGACCGTGTCACCGTCCTCGACATGGGCCGCGTCATCGCCGAAGGATCACCGGCGGACGTGCGGGCGAACGATGCCGTCATCGCCGCCTACCTCGGATCGGCCACCGACGATGGCGCCGTCGCCGGCCGGTAGCCCACGCCTCGACGGCGCGGGCACGGACGCCTCGACGCCGATGCTCGCCGTCGACGGCCTCGTCGTGCGCTACGGCGCTGCCGTCGCCCTCGACGGCGTCAGCCTCGAGGTCGGCCGCGGGGAGATGGTCGCGCTCATCGGCGCCAACGGCGCGGGAAAGACGACGCTGCTCAACACCCTCTCTGGCATCCTCGCGCCGAGCACCGGGACGATCCGCTGCGCGGGTCGTCTAGCGCACGTCCCCGAGGGGCGCGAGCTCTTCCCGGACCTCTGCGTCGACGACAACCTGCGGCTCGGCGCGTGGAAGGCAGACTCGCACGATCCCTCGCAGGTCTACGACCTGTTCCCGAAGCTGCGCGACCTCTCGCGGCGCAAGGCCGGTTACCTCTCAGGAGGCGAGCAGCAGATGGTTGCGATCGGACGCGCGCTCATGGCGAAGCCGGACCTGCTGGCGATCGACGAGCTGTCTCAGGGTCTCGCGCCCATCGTCGTGCAGGAGATCGGGCGCTACCTCGTGCAGCTCAACGCACGGACCGGCCTGTCCGTGCTCCTCGTTGAGCAGAACGCCCGCCTCGCGTTCGGGCTCTGCCCGCGTGCGTACGTGCTCGAAACCGGAAGTATCGCCGCCCACGGGCCGTCTGCGCGCCTGTGGGACGAGCCGGCTGTGCAGAGCGCGTACCTGGGAGGGCACGTCACGACATGAGCGTTCTCGTGCAGTACCTCATCACCGGCGTCTCCCGGGGCTTCCTCTTCGCCCTGCTCGCGACGGGGTTCGTGATCATCTTCCGGGTGACCAAGGTCGTGAACTTCGCCCAGGGCTCTTTCGCCGTGCTCGGGGGCTTCATCGCCTACTCGCTCCTCGGCGCCGGCGTGCCCCAGGGCGCGGCCGAGGTGCTTGCGGTGCTCGCGAGCGCGGCCATCGGTCTCGTGTTCGGCGCGGTGACGATCCTCGGCAAGATGTCGCCGACCGCCTCGCTGGTCACTACGATCGGGCTCGCGCTCTTCAGCGAGGCCGCCGCGATGCTGATCTGGGGGACGACGCCTCTCACCTACAACGGCTTGAGCGGTCACGACATCCGCGTCGCCGGTATCTTCGTCCAGCCGCAATACCTGCTCCTGATCGGCGTCAGCCTCGTCTCGCTCATCATCCTGTGGCTTGTCCTCGACCGCACCTACGTCGGCAAGGCCATGACGGCGTGCGCCTCGAACCCGTACGCGGCTCGTCTCTCAGGCATCAACGTGAAGAGGATGGGCCTGCTCTCCTTCGCCATCGGCGGCGCGCTCGGCGGCATCGGCGGCGTGCTGATCATGCCGCTCTTCCCCATCACCTACGACGGGGACGTGAACCTCGCCATCCTCGGCTTCGCCGCCGCCATCGTGGGTTGGCTCAGAAGCCCGGGCCTCGCGCTCGCGGGCGGGCTCATCTTCGGGGTCGCCGAGGAGCTCGTCGCCGGCTACTGGTCCGAGGCAAACGAGACGGCAGTCGCACTCGTCTTGATGATCCTGATCCTCTTGTGGCAGGCCCATCGGCGCCAGCGGGTGGAGAAGCTGGTATGAGGTTCCTGCACAGCCTGCGGGGCACGAACCTGCCGGCGACGCTCGGCGTCGTCGTGATCGCCGCTGTGACGCTCGTCCTCCCCGAGGTCCTGAACCCGCCCGACCTCATCACCTACGTCACGATCGGCCTCGCGACCGTGGTCGTCGCCGGGCTGTCGCTGCTCATGGGCTTCGCGGGGCAGGTCTCGCTCGGCCAGGCCGCCTTCTACGGCTTCGGGGCCTACGCCGCCGCGATCCTGGCGATGCACGGGTGGCCGCCGCTTCTAGCCCTCGTCGCGGCGGCGGCGATGACCGCCGCCATCGCCGGCATCGTCGGCGCGCTGCTGCTCCGGCTCGAGGGGCACGCCCTCGCCTTCGGCACGCTCGCCCTGCAGCTCATCTTTCTCTCGGTGATCAGCCAGACGCCAAGCTTCTCCGGCGGCCCCATCGGGCTCACCAATATCCCGGCACTCTCGCTCGGCCCGATTGCGCTCTCGAGCTACCGCTCCTACGCCTACTTCGTCTGGATTGTCACCGCCGTGGTGCTGCTTCTCAGCCGGAACATCACGAGGTCACGTCCGGGGCGAGGGCTGCGTGCGATGGCGACGTCCCCCTCCGCCGCCTCCGCCGCCGGGGTGAACGTCGTCAGCTACAAGCTCCGAGACTTCGCGCTGTCAGCGGCCTACGCCGGCCTCGCTGGTGGGATCTACGCCTTCTTCATCGGCTACCTCTCCCCCGATGCCTTCCCGGTCATGCTCTCGATCCAGTTCTTGATCATGGTCGTCGTCGGCGGTCTCGGGACGGTCTCGGGCGCCTTTGTCGGTGCCGCGGTGATCACGGTCGTTGCCCAGATGCTCACCTCGCTCGGCTCTGCGCCGTCGCTCCCGGCCCAGCTCCCGACCGTTCTCACCGAAGGCGTCTACGCCGTGATCCTGCTCCTGCTCCTCAGGCTGATGCCGGACGGCATCGTCGGCTTCGCCTCACGCGTCACAAAGCGCCTCGAGTCGGCCGTGCCCGCGCGCCGTGCCCGTCGCCAGGCCGTGGCGGCGACCGGCTCCGAGAGCGTTCTCGGGCCGCCGGCCGCGGAGACCGTCGACGGCACGTGCGCGGGCCGGCGACAGTGACGGTGGGGAGGATCTCGACAGTTCCCGCTGAGCGCACTCTCCGCTCAGTCCCCCCCGATGCGGGTGACCCGGCCCTGCCAGTACGGCTCACGCAGCTCGCGTTTCAGGATCTTCCCCGACGCGGAACGCGGCAGCGACTCGTCCTGCACGATGACCTGCTTGGGGATCTTGAAGCTCGCGAGATGCGCGCGGCAGTGCTCCGTCAGCTCCTCCGCGGTCACCGGCCCGCGGGCGACCACCACCGCGTGCACCGCCTCGCCCCAGCGCGGGTGGGGGACGCCGAACACGCAGGCCTCGAGCACCATGTCGTGGAGGTAGAGGACCTCCTCCACCTCGACGCTGTAGACGTTCTCGCCACCGGTCACGATCATGTCCTTCAGGCGATCGACGAGAAAGAGGTAGGCGTGGTCGTCGAGATAGCCGAGGTCGCCCGTGCGGTACCAGCCGTCGCGCAGCGCGGAGGCCGTCTCCTCGGATCGCTGCCAGTAGCCGGCCATCACGTTGGCGCCGCGGATGGCGACCTCGCCCACCTCGCCCGGCCGGAGAGTCGCGCCGTCCTCCCCGATCACCTTCAACTGCACGCCAACGGCGGGCTGCCCGCACGATCGGGCGCGTGCGCCGAAGACCAGGTCCTCCTCGTGCAGGAGCGCCGACGCGATCGGCGCCGTCTCGGTCGTGCCGTACAGGTGCACGAGCTCGGCGTCGGGAAAGACCTTGTGCGCGCGCCGGACCACCTCGGTGCCGATGGGCGCGGCCCCGTGGCTCAGCAGCCTGAGGCGGGATACGTCGCGCGGCTGGCCGAGTTGCGCCTCGATCATCCCGATGAGCATCGTCGGCACGGCGAGGGTGCTCGTCACCTGCTCGGCCTCGATGAGGTCGAGGGCACGCTCGGGATCGAAGGTCGGCAACACAACCTGGGTCGCCGCGACCCAGCTGCTCGCCAGGACCGCGCACGTGCCAGCGGCATGGAACATCGGCGCCATGAGCAGCCAGCGGTCCTCGCTGCCGAGGCGCGCCCAGGCAAGGGCGGTCCACGCGTTGGCGACGAGGTTCCGGTGAGTGAGCATCACGCCCTTCGCCTTGCCCGTGGTGCCGCTCGTGTAGAAGATCCCGGCTAGGTCAGTCTCGTCCACTCCGGCGGCGGCGCCGAGCTCGACCTCGTCCGCCCGGGCGAGGGCTTCCTCGTAGGCCTCCGGCATCCGCACCACGTGCTCGAACACCTCCTCGAACGGCCGCGGCGGCATGTCGGTGATCAGCACGCGCGCCCCGGAGTCCTCGCTCGCGAAGCGCAGCTCGTCCTCGCTCGAGCGCGTGTTGAGCGGCACGATCACGAAGCCCGCACCCGGGACCGCCTGGTAGACCTCGACGTAGCGGTGGCAGTTGGCGCCGACGACGACGACGCGGTCGCCCTTCGCGAGGCCGAGCGCCCGCAGGCGCCCGGCGAGCCTGCGGCAACGGGACCAGGTCTCGGCGTAGGTGATGCGGTCCTCGCCGCAGACGACCGACACCGAATCCGGTGCGGTGCGCCATCCCCTCTCGAGCGGTTCAGCCATCGTGTGCACGTCGGCACCTCCTCCTCACGCCGGCGACGCCGGCAGGTCCCCCGTCAGTACCCTGGCCGCGTCCAGGCCCGTGGGCCAGGAGGGTCGGCGCGCCGCGCGGGGCGTCCGGCGCGCTCACCAGTCGTAGAAGCCCTTCCCGGTCTTCTTGCCCAGCTCCCCCGCGGCCACCATGGCGACGAGGAGCTCCGGCGGGCGGAAGCGCTCGCCGAGCGCCTCGCTCAGGTAGCGGGCGATGTGCAGGCGGACGTCGAGCCCGACGAGGTCGGTGAGCCGCAACGGGCCGACGGGGTGGCGGTAGCCGAGGACCATCGCCCGGTCGATGTCGACCGCCGTCGCCACCTTCTCCTCGAGCATCCGGATCGCCTCGAGCCCGGCGATCACCCCGAGGCGGCTCGTCGCGAAGCCCGGACTGTCGTTGACGACGATGCTCTCCTTGCCAAGCAGCTCCGCCCACGAGCGCGCCTGTGCCACGGCGGCGTCCGCGCTGGACGGTGCGCGGACGATCTCCACCAGCTGGGACGCCGGCACCGGGCTGAAGAAGTGCATGCCGAGGAAGCGCTCCCGGTGAGCGAGGGGCTCGGCAAGGAGGCGGATCGAGAGCGAGCTCGTGTTCGTAGCGAGAAGCGCCGTCGGCGCGACGACCTCCTCCAAGCGCCGCAAGAGATCCCGTTTCAAGGCGAGGTCCTCGGGGGCGGCCTCGATCACCGGGTCGCAGCTCGCTACGAGCTCCGGCTGCTCGCCGACCTCGAGGCCTGCGAGCGCCCCCTCGGGATCGACGAGGTGGCCGCGCTCCCCCGCGCGGCGCAGGCTGGCGGCGACGGCGCTGCGTGCCGCCTCCGCGCGCGCCACATCGACCTCCACCAGGCGCACTAGGACACCCGCGGCGAGCAGCACGTGCGCGATCCCCACGCCCATCGTCCCTCCGCCGACCACTCCCACGGGTCCGGCGCGCCCGAGCTCCACCGCGGCCCCGGCACCGAGTGATGGGTCCGTCGTCACGAGCGCACCGCCGCCATGCTCAGCCCTCCTCGCGTCGATGAGACGGCGCGTCGGGGCGGCGCCCGGCCCCGCGCCTCACGACCGGCTCGCGCCTCACGGCGGGCTCGCGCCTCACGACCGGCTCGCGCCTCACGACCGGCTCGCGCCTCACGGCGAGCCCGTCGAGCAACTCGGCGCCCCGGCGCCTCGCCGCCTCGGCGCGGGCGTGCTTGAGCTCGTCGTAGCCGCGGATCTGCTGGGGAAGCCGGGCGATCTCGAGGACAGCGGCGCGCTGCGCCGCTGCGGGCGCGCCGTCGCCGCCCGCCCCCGGCGTGTCAGCCTCGGCCAACGCCCGCAAGGCGTCGCGGACGAGCTCGCGGTACCAGGAGATGAGGGCGCGCTCCTCGCGCCTGTGCAGGGTCCTCCCGAACGGGTCGAGCGGCGTGCCCCTGAGGAAGCGTAGCCGTGCGAGACACGCCAGGACGGGCATGAATGAGGGACCGAAGGCGATCTTGCGGCGCAGTCCGAGCCGGCGCAGCACGGGCGGGTGCAGGTGGACGGCGACCGACACTGGCGCGGTGAATGTCGTCGTGATCTGGCGCCGCCAGGCTGGGTTGCGGTAGAGGCGGGCGACCTCGTACTCGTCCTTGTAGGACATGAGCTTGTGCAGCGAGACCGCGGCTGCCGCCGCCACTTCGCTGGCTTGGAGGCCGAGGGCGCGTTCGCGCCCGGCGACCTCGACCACGAAGTCGACGTACGCCCGCGCCCAGCGCGGTCCCTGGTAGCCGAGGAGGTCGACGGCGCGCGGCTCGAGGACCGCGCGAGTCGCGTCGTCGAGGGGGCGGGCGCGCTCACCAAGGGCGGCGCTCTCGCGCCGGGCGCGCCGGCCGGGCGGCGCGATGCTCTGCGCGTCGGGCGCGTCCGAGCGGAAGGGGTCCGGCGGCCGGCGCTCTTCCAGCGCGGCCGTGACGGCCGCCGGGTCGTGGACCCAGTAACGCCCGAGCCGGAAGGCCCGGAGGTTCTCCTCGACGGCGACGCCGTTGAGGCGCACGGCAGCCTCGACGCTCTCGGCCCGCACCGGGAGGAACCCGGCCTGGTAGGCGGCGCCGATCGCGACGACGTTGGCCATCTGGAAGTTCCCGAAAAACGCCTCGGCGAGGTGGCGGGCGGCGACGCGCACGAGCCGGCTCTCGTCGACACGCCGGGCGATCGCCGCGCAGAGGGCGTCTTGGGACGGGCGCACGTTCACGTCGCGGACCATCTCACCCGTCGGGAAGATCGTCGTGTTCACCACAGCGGCGGTGCGACGGGGGTCACAACGCCCGAGGTTGGCTGGCGCCACGCCGCTCACCGAGTCGGCCGCGAGGTACAGGTCGGCGCGGCCGGCACCGACCATCCTCTCGATGAGCGGCTTGCCCGCTGGCGTGAGCACGAGGGTCGAGAGCACGGGGCCCCACTTCTGAGCGGCGCCGGTCTGGTCGTAGCTCGACACCTGCCAGCCGTCACGTGCGCATGCCGTGGCGAGAACGGCATTGGCCGTGATGACGCCGGTGCCGCCGACGCCGGGGAGCACGACGTGGTAGGGGCTCTCGGGCTGCACCTTGCCGGCCGGCTCGGGCAGGTCGAGGTCATCGATCTCGCGCGCGTCGGGCAGGGAGTAGCCGGTACCCTTCGCCGTCCTCACGGTCGCGAACGCGGGGCAGTTGCCGGCAAGGCACGAGAAGTCCTGGTTGCACGTCGACGCGTGGATCCGGGTCTTCGGGCCGAGGCCGGTCTGCACCTCCTCGAGCGACATGCAGTTGGCGACGCGCCCGCAGTCCCCGCACCCTTCGCAGACGCGCTCGTTCACGATCACGAACCTCTCCGGCGGGGGGAGCAGACCGCGCTTCTGGCGGCGTCGCCGCTCGTTCGCGCACGTCTCGTCGTAGACGAGGACCGTCACGCCGCGCACCCTCGCCAACTCAGCGCCCACCCGCTCGACGTCGGCCACGGGATGCAGCGTCACCGCCTTGGGAAGACGCGCCCGGCGGTAGGCACGAGGGTTCTTCGTCACGAGAGCGACGCGCGTCACGCCCTCGAGGACGAGCAGGCGCGCCAGGTCGGCGACGCTCTTGTGGCCGACGGCCTCCTGCGCGCCGGTGTTGGCGACAAAGCCGTTGAAGAGGACCTTGAAAGTGATGTCGACGCCCGCCGCGACGCAGAACCGGATGTTGAGGTAGCTCGAGTGGAAGAGCGAGCCGTCGCCCACGTTCTGGACGATGTGCCGGCGCTCGGTGAACGGCGAGAGACCGATCCAGGGAACCCCCTCGCCGCCGAACTGCGTCATCGCTTCGATGTGGCGCTCCGGCTGCTCGATCACCGAGGCGAAGCTGTGGCAACCCGGGCTCCCCCATGCGACCTGCCCCGGGGCGAGGCGCGTCGAGGTGCTGTGCGGGCAACCCGAGCAGTAGTTGGGCGTGCGGAGGGCGAGCGGCGTGCCCTCGTGCCGGCGGGCGCCGTCGAGTGCCGCGAGGCGGCGCTCTACGAAGCTGCGCTCCGGCTCACCGAGCAGGTCGACGACGAGCGGGCAGAGGCGCTCAGCCACTACGTCGGCGTCCATGCCTCCGTGGACGGGGAACAGCGGCCGACCCGCGGCGTCGCGCTTGCCGAGAACCTCGACCGGGCGGCCAAGGACGCTCAACGCCGCGCGGAGCTGGTCCTCGAGAAACCCCCGTTTCTCCTCCACCACGACGATGCGCTCGACGCCGTCGGCGAGGTCGCGCACCGTCTCGAGGTCGAGGGGGTAGACGAGCCCGGGGTGGGCGAGGCGGATGCCCGCCCGACGCAGAGCGTCGTCGTCGAGCCCGCAACCATCGAGCGCCTGGCGGACGTCGGCGTAGCTCTTGCCGGCGGCGACCACGCAGACCCGGTCGCGCTCCGAGCGCACGTCGACGCGGTCGATCCCGTTCTCGCGCGCGTAGGCGAGGACAGCGGCGTGCCGCTCCTCGTAGAGGTGGCGCTCGATCTCGATGTTGCGGCCAGGGAAGAAACTGAAGTCGCTACGCTTCTCGAACTGGCGCCCGCCGACCTCGAAGGCCGGGAGGGAGGGGTGCGGTTCGAGCGAGAGGTCGACCACCTGGCCGCTGTCGCAGATGGCCGAGACGAGCTTCAGCGCGACCCAACAACCCGAAAAGCGCGAGAGCGCGACCGCGTGCAGGCCGAACGAGAGGACCTCCTGGACGCTTCCCGGGTACAAGACGGGGATGCCGGCGGCCTGGAAGGCATACTCCTCCTGGAAGGGCATCGTGGAGCTCTTCGCCTCGTGGTCCTCGCCGGATAGCAGGACCACCGCGCCCGACGTGCTCGTCCCCGCGAAGTTCCCGTGCTTCAGCGCGTCGCCGCTGCGGTCGACCCCGGGCCCCTTGCCATACCAGAAGGCGACCACCCCCTCAAAGCGCTCGTGCGGGTGGTTCTCGAGCATCTGGGTGCCGATGAGCGCGGTGGCCGCGAGCTCCTCGTTCGCGCCGGGGACGTGGACGACCCCGTGCTCGGCGAGGAGACCCTTGCGACGCTCCAGCGCGAGGTCGAACCCGGCGAGGGGCGAGCCGGGGTACCCAGTGACGAAGAGGCCGACGGAGCGGCCAGCGCGCCGGTCGCGCCGGGCCTGCTCGAGCGGCAACCGCACCAGCGCGTCGAGCGCCGGGAGGTAAAACCTCCCCGACGCGGCAGTGAGCCGGTCGTCAAGGCGCCCGAGCTCCTCGGCCATACCCACCACTGTCAAACGAGCACATACTTGAAATTGCGCTCCTGCCCACCGATCCCGGTCTCGGGCGGAGCGATCCACCCGGCGTACTCGCCGGGCGCCGTGCAGGGCTGCATCAGCGCGGCGACACGCTCTCGGTCGTCCTCAGTCGGGAGCCACTCCTTCGCCCGCCGCTGCCATTCCGCCACCGCGACGACGCGCCCGTCGGGGGTGACGTGCTTGCCGGCGAAGGCCCCAACGCCGCGGTTGAAGCCCCGGTGGGGCAGGGTGAGACGGTCGTCGACGCCCGCCGTGGCGAGGATGCGGTTCCAGCGCTCGACGCCCTTTTGGCAGTCCGCGATGAAGTCGTCCTGCAGCGCGACGTTGAGCGCCCGCAGCGCGGGGACCTCGCGCGCCTCGATGCGGCCGTCCTCGATCGACTCGACTGGGTAGGTCGCGTCGAGCAGGCGATGGTCGTCCTCGCGGGCGCTCTCGTGAAACCGCCCCTTCATGCCCGTGGCGTAGTACGAGGCAGCGTTGGACGACCCCTCGCTGCCGAACAGGTCGAGCGTGACGCTGTAGTGCGCGTTCAAGTAGCGCTGGATCGTCGCGAGGTCGATGCCGCCCTGCTCGAACACCTCGTCGGTGTCGTGGGCGCGCATGAGCTCCGCGCTGCGGCGCACGACGCGGCCGATCCCGGTCGCGCCGACGAACATGTGGTGCGCCTCCTCCTTCAGCATGAACTGGGTGGTCCGCGCGAGCGGGTCGAACGCGCTCTCGGCGAGCGCGTGCAGCTGGAACTTCCCGTCCCGGTCGGTGAAGTAGGTGAAGAAGTAGAACGACAGCCAGTCGGGCGTCTGCTTGTTGAACGCCTCGAGCAGGCGAGGGCGGTCTACGTCTCCCGAGTGGCGCTCGAGCAGCGCCTCGGCCTCCTCGCGCCCGTCGTTGCCGAAGTAACGGTGCAGGAGGTAGACCATCGCCCAGAGGTGCCGCCCCTCCTCGACGTTCACTTGGAAGAGGTTCCGCAGGTCATACAGGCTCGGGCCGGTGCGACCGAGTTGGCGCTGCTGCTCGACCGAGGCCGGCTCGGTGTCGCCCTGGACGACGATGAGCCGCCGCAGGTCGAAGCGGTGCTCGCCCGGCACCTCCTGCCAGACGGGCTTGCCCCTGCTCTCGCCGAAGGCGACGCGCCGGTCAGCCTCGGGCTCGGCGAGGAAGATGCCCCAGCGGTACTCGGGCATCCGCACGTAGTCGAAGTTGGCCCAGCCGTCCTGCCCGACCGACACGGCCGTGCGCAGGTAGGCCTCCGACGCCGCGAAGTGCTGCGGGCCGGCGGCACGCCACCACTCGAGGAAGCGCGGCCTCCAGGACGCGAGCGCTCGCTCGAGGCGCTTGTCCTCGCCCAGGCCGACATTGTTCGGTATCAAGTCGGCGTAGTCGACCTCCGTCACCGCGCCCTCCCTGTCTCGTGTTCCTGGATGATCACGCGTCCTCTCCTCTCGTCCTGCGGCGACACCCGGCTAGGTGCGCACGGGGTCGAAGACGGGCGCGCTGCCCGTTCCGTAGCGCTGGAGGGCACCCTCCGGCCCGCTCGCGTTCGGCCGCTGGAAGACCCAGTTCTGCCATGCGCTGAGCCGGCCGAAGATCTTCGTCGCGCAGGTCTCCGGCCCTGCGAAGCGAAGACTCGCCTCCATCCCAGTGAGCGCGTCGGGCGAGAAGCTCGCCCGCTCCTCGACGGCGACGCGGACCTCGTCCTCCCAGTCGATCTCGTCGTACACGAAGGTGACGAGACCGACTGCCGCCGCGGCCTTGGCGTCGAGCGGAGTCGACCGCTCCGCCTTCAGCTCCTCGACGTGGGCTGGGTCGCCGAGGAAGCGCGTCTCGAGGCGAGTGAGGCCGTTATCCATCTCGAGACGGCCGAAGTTCATCTCCGTGAGCAGGACGCGCGTGGGCTCGACGCCGGTAGGCGCGTCGGGGACGCCGTCCAGCATGTAGCTGCGGTCAGCAGCGAGGGCCAACTCGAGCAGCGTCCCCGCGAAGCAGCTGCCCGGCTCGACCAGGGCGAACAGGCTCCTCCCGCTCGTCTCGAGCCGGCGGAGCACGCGGCGCAGGAGCCCTATGACCTCGTTGACGAACCAGTCGTCGGCGTGCGCTGCGAGGAGCTCGTCAAACGCGGCGACACGAGCGGGGTCACCGGAGGTGCGCAGCAGCCACGTCCCGCACGTGGGCGCGTTGAAACGCAGCCAGAGGAGCACGTCGTCGAGCTCGAGCGCCATCCTGAGCGGCCAGAAGTCGGCGCCCTCGGCGTTCGCGCCCGCGGCGTCGCTGGCGACGGGGCCGTCCGGCCCGGCGACGGTGATCGTGACGGTCCTCGCCGCGTGATCGAGGTGGGCGCGCACGTGCCGGTGCGTGATCAGCCCGTCGCTCCTGCCGGCTTCAAGGACCGGGAGCGCCACACCGGGACCGCCGCCGGCGCGCGTCGAGGTGCGCGCGAGCTCGGCGGCGCGGTGGACGACCGCCGCTGCGAAGGCGCTCCGCGGCGCGAGCTCGTCTACGAGGCCCCACTCGAGAGCGCGCGCGCCCCGGGTACCTTCGGCGCGCGTCGACACCACGTCGGCGAGGTCGCGGCGGACCTTGCGCTTGTCGACAAGACGCGTGAGCCCGCCCGTACCAGGCAGTACGCCGAGGAGCGCGACCTCGGGCAGCGACACCGCCGCGGCGTTGTCGTCGACGAGCAGGACGTGGTCACTCGCGAGCGCGAGCTCGTAGCCGCCGCCCGCCGCGGGCCCGTTCAGCGCGCAGAGGTAGCGCTGGCCGGAGTGCAGGCTCGCGTCCTCGATGCCGTTGCGCGTCTCGTTCGTGAACTTGCAGAAGTTCACCTTGAACGCGTGTGCGGACTGGGCGAGCATCTGGATGTTGGCGCCGGCACAGAAGATCTTTTCCTTGGCGCTCGTGAGCACGACCACCTTGACCTCGGGATGCTCGAAGCGCAGGCGCTGGACCGCGTCGTGCAGCTCGATGTCGACGCCGAGGTCATAGGTGTTCATCTTGAGCTCGTAGCCCTGCCGCAGCCCCTTGCCCTCGTCGACGTCGAGGGCGAGAGTGGCCACCGACTCGTCGAACGAGAGCCGCCAGTGCCGGTAGCGGCCCGGATGGGTGGCAAAGGTGATCTCGGCCTCGGCTGGCGCGTCGAGCAGGGACGCGCCCGCCGCCGGGGACTCACGGGTCACCACGTGCTCCAAGGTGTCCATTATCTCCCCTGCTCCCGTCTCCCAGCCCCCCTCCGGCGGTCTTCCAACCGGTCAGCGCGGCGCCTGCTGCGCGGGGAACATCATCCTACAGAGTTCAGACGCTCGTTGTGCTAGCATAGTATGGTGTTGACGTAGTGGACCTGTCTCTGCCCGCTGGGCGGCCGGATGACCAGATGAAGAGGTCGTGCTTTAGCACGCCCCTGTTCCCCGCAGCAGCGCTCGCCCCGCTGCCGGCAGCCCGCGGCTGCGACGAGCCGGGCGACCACGGCCCGCCAGCACCGTGGTCCGTGCCACTCAAGCCCGAGCGGCGGTCCCTCCAGGGGAGCCAGAGCGCCCGCTCCCTCCTGCTCACCGTGCTCGGCGAGTACGTCCTGCCCCGCGGCGGCACGGTGTGGACCTCGACGCTCCTCGAATCCCTCGCGCTTTTCGGCATCGAGGACAAGGCCGCCCGCCAGGCCCTCTCCCGAGCAGCGAAGGCGGGCTGGCTGACGAGCGAGCGCGTCGGCCGAGAGGCGCGCTGGCGTCTCACCGAGCGGGGCACGATGCTGCTCGCCGAGGGCTCGGCACGCATCTACGCCTTCGACCCAACGCGCGGGGACTGGGACGGCAAGTGGCTGGTGCTCGTGATCTCGATCCCCGAGGAGCGGCGCGCCGACCGCAATGTCCTGCGGACCCGGCTCGCGTGGGCGAGTTTCGGGTCGCTCGGCCAGGGGGTATGGCTCTCGCCCGACAGCGGGCGCCATGCCGTCGTCGAGTCGATCTTCGACGGGCTCGAGCGCCCGAGCCGCCTCGTCAGCTTCGTCACCGAGCTCGGCGGCCTGAGCGACGCGCGCACCGTCGTGCGGGACGCGTGGGACCTCGTGGAGCTCGAGCGGCACTACCGAGCCTTCATCACAGAGTTCGCCGCTGCGGCGGAGACGGACGCCTCGCTCGCGTTCACTGTGAACACGCGCATCGTCCACGAGTGGAGGAAGTTCCCCTTCACCGACCCGGGGCTGCCCACCTCGCTCCTGCCGCACGACTGGCCCGGCCGCCGCGCTCACGCGCTGTTCCAGCAGCTGCACCGCGAGCTCTCGGCGCAGGCGTGCGCGTGGTTCGAGGAGGGGGGGACGCACAGGGCCGGTCACGCCGAGCGGCGCGGGGGGAGGCCGAAGGGTTCCTGAGGGCTGCGCGCGGGGGATTCAGAGCGCGGGTGGCGGCGGTGCCTCCTCAGGCAGGGCGAGTGCGCGCAGCTTGAAGCGCTGGATCTTCCCCGTCGCCGTCTTCGGCAGCTCGCCGGTCACCACGACACTGCGCGGCCGCTTGAAGGGTGCGAGGCGACCCTTGCAGAACTCGGTGACCTCGTCGGGTTCGATCTCCTCGCCCGGCAGCGGGACGACGAACGCCGCGGGCTTCTCGAGACCCTCCTCGTCGGGGAGGCCGACGACCGCCGCCTCGAGGACGCCAGGGTACTCGAGCAGCACCGACTCCACCTCTGTCGGCGACACCCAGATGCCACCAGCCTTGATCATGTCGTCCGAGCGTGACAGGTAGGTGTAGTAGCCGTCCTCGGAGCGTGCATAGACGTCACCCGTGTGCAGCCAGTCGCCCCGGAAGGACCAACGCGTGCTCGCCGCGTCGCACCAGTAGCCGATGGCGATAGAGTCGCCGCGCAGCTCGAGGTGGCCGGCGGCCGCCCCCTCGAGGACGTTGCCGCCGTCGTCGAGAAGACGCAGGTCGTAGCCGTCGACGGGCGTGCCCGTGGTGCCGGGCCGGATCAGCCCGGGCTTGTTCGAGATGAAGATGTGCAGCGCCTCGGTGGAGCCGATCCCATCGAGGATCTCGACGCCGAAGCGGTCCTTGAACCGGTGGAATAGAGGCGCCGGCAGCGGCTCGCCGGCCGACACCCCGTAGCGCACGCTCTTGAACGCGTCGTCAGGAAGGTCGGAGGCGAGCAGCGCGCCGTAGAAGGTGGGGACGCCGAAGAAGAGCGTCGGCTCGTGGAGGCGGAGCGTCTCGAGGACCGAGGCCGGCGTCGCAAGGCTCGAGTCGAGCACCGCGGTCGCGCCAGCGGCCAGCGGGAAGGTCAGCCCGTTGCCGAGCCCGTAAGCGAAGAAGAGCTTGGCGATCGAAAAGCAGCGCTCGTCGGGGTCGAGGCACAGGACGGTGTCGGCGTAGGTCTCGACCGTCACCTTCAAGTCGATGTGACGGTGGATGGCGCCCCGCTGGCGGCCCGTCGTCCCCGAGGTGTAGAGCCAGAAGCCGGGCGACTCGTCCCAGGTCGGGTAGGGCGGCCTGAAGCCGCCGTCACCGGCCAGCACGTCGGTCCAGGCGTGCACCTCGGCGGCGTCGAGAACCGGCAGCGACTCTCCCGCCACGACGAGGTGCACGATCTCGGGGGCCGCGTCGGCCATCTCGGCCGCCTTCGCCGCGAACGGGTCGCTCGTGACCGCGACGCGCGCCCGGCTGTTCTCCGCGAGCTTCGTGAGGTCCGCGGCGGTGAGCATCGTGTTCACCGGGACCGGCACCGCGCCGAGGCGCATCGCCCCGAGGAAGGCGGCGACGAGCTCGGGCCCGTCGCCCATGACGAGCATCACCCGCTCCTCGGGCCGTACGCCGAGCGCGGCCAGCCCCGACGCGGCGTCGCAGACACGTGCGAGCAGGTCCTCGTAGGCGAGCCCGCCCTCCTGGCAGCGGATGGCCACGCGGGCCCCGGCGCCCGCCTCGACGTGGCGGTCGACCAGGTACACGCTCGCATTGAACGCTTCGGGCACCGCAGCTCCTCCTTGCTACCACCACCACTAGGCGCTTGCTACCACTAGGACCTCTCGCCGAGCAGCTCCCGGACGCTCGGAAACAGGACCAGTTCCTCCCTGTCCATGTGAGATTCGAGCAGAGCGCGCAGGCCCCGGCAAGTTGCCGGGGCGCCGTCGCCGCCCCGGTAGAGCTCGTCGCGCAGCGCGAGGATCTCCACGTGCTCGGCGGCGAACGCCTCGGTCACGCCCTCGCCGATCTCGTAGGCAACGGCAGGAAAGAGCGTCTCGTCCTCGGCGCCGCTGTGAGCGTCGAGCCCGGCGGCGAGGACGGCGGCCAAGCCTGGCAGCGCCGCCGCGATGCCGGCTGCATCTTCTGCCTCGGCGAGGACGCCGAGCGCGCCGAGCGCGGCCCGCACCTCGGCGTGCTCGCGCTCCAGCTGGTCGATCAGCTGCAAGAGGTCGCTCGGCATCGTCCGTCCTCTCGTCGTCATGCCCCGTCGCCGACGCGACGCTCGGGACCTCAGGCGCCGCCGCGTGCCTGCAGGCGCGTGTACACCTCTACGTAGCGGGCGCACGCCGTGAGCGCGCAGCCCGCGCACTCCGGCGCAAAGCTCTGCGGCTCGAGAGCCCTGATCGTGACCTCGCAGCCGAGCGAGGTGTACAGCTCCACGACCTCCTCGAGCCTTGCCGTGTCGGCCTCGAACCGCCGCACCCAACCCGCCGCCTCGAGCTCCTCCGCCGCCGCGCCGGCGGGCGGGGCGGCGTGCTCGACGCCCACGACACCCACCGCTTCAGGAGGCGCTCGCCGCGAGCGGCACCGACGGCCTTGTGCCGCCAGCGGCCCGTCCCTCGGCGATCTTGCGGGCCTGGTGGGCGGCGAGGGTGGCTGCGCCGAGGGCCGCGACGAGCTGCACGAGGTCGCCCTCGGGGACGTTCACGTCCACCTTCAGCTGGGACCTCACGGCCTTCACCATCGTCGGGTAGCGCATGATCCCGCCGATGAGGGTGTACTCGGGCTCCATCTTCACGCGCTTCATCAGCTGCACGGACTTGCCCACGAGCGAGATGATGGCGCCGTGCATGATGTCTGCTGGAGGGATCCCCTGGGAGAGGTGGTTGATCACCTCGGCCTCGGCGAAGACAGTGCACACGCCCGATATGGCGACCGCCTCGTTCGACGTTGCGGCGAGCGGGCCGATCTCCTCGGTCTCGTAGCCCATGTAGCGGGCCGTCTTCTCGAGAAAGGCCCCGGTCCCCGCCGCGCACTTCTCGTTCAGGCGGAAGGACTTCACCCGTCCCGCCTCGTCGATGCGCGAGGCCTTCACCGACTGGCCCCCGACGTCGAGGATCGTCTGCGTCCCGGGGTAGAGCGCGCGGCACCCCCAGGCGGCGGCCGTGAGCTCGGTCGCCGTGACCTGGCTGAAGGGGACCTGGAACCGCCCGTAGCCGGTGGCGACAACGTAGTCGACCCGCCCACGCTCGACGCCCGCGCCGGCGCAGGCGAGCTCGTACGCCGCCTCCGCCGCCTCGCCCGGCTTGTAGCCGGAGCGGACGAGCGACTGGCCTACGATCTCGCCGTCCCTGCTCACGACCACCTTGGTGTAGGTCGATCCGACGTCGATACCCGCGGTGATGCTCATGACGTCGCCTCCGAGAAGCCGGCCGGGCTGCGCCCGGCGATGACGCGGTCCATCGCGAAGAGGGCGGCGCCGAGAGCGCCCATGTAGTGCGACTCGGAGCTGACGTTCACCCCGAAGCCCAGCGCCTCGTTGAGCACCTCGACCATGCCGAGGTTGTTGGCCACGCCGCCGGTGAAGGTCACCTCCTGCTCGATCCCCACGCGCCGCATCAGGCTGAGGGAGCGCGAGACGACCGAGCGGTGCACCCCCATAAGGATGTCCTCGACCTTCTTGCCCTTGCCGAGCCACGCGAGGATCTCCGAGTCGGCGAACACCGTGCACGTGGTCGAGATCTTCACCGGCCGCTCGGACTGCAGCGCGATCGGGCCGAGCTCGCCGAGGGGGATGTCGAGCGCCGTCGCCGCCGCGCCGAGGAAGCGCCCCGTGCCGGCCGCGCATTTGTCATTCATCACGAAGTCGAGGATCTCCCCGGTGGGGCTGACACGGATCGCCTTGGTGTCCCGCCCGCCCCTGTCGACCACCGTGCGCGTGCTCGGGAACATGTGGACGGCGCCGCGCCCGTGACAGGAGATCTCAGTCGTCTGCGCGTCGCCGAAGGTGACCTTGTAGCGCCCGTAGCCCGTCCCAACGATGAAGCCGACGCCCTCCTCCTCCTCGTGGATGTCGGCGTCGCGCACGGCCGCCTGGTAGGCGTTCTGCGCCGCGAGGGTGACGCTCGCGCCCGTGTCGACGAGCGACCGCCCGACGATGTCCAAGTCGTCGTCGATGATGACGGCCTTGGTCTGCGTCGAGCCGACGTCCACTCCAGCCGCGTATGCCATCGGTCTCAGCCCTCCGTTCCCTGCTGGTCCGGCCCGAGGGCCCTGCGCTGGCGCCTCGACGCGAGGCCCTCGAAGAACGCGTCAATGCGGTTCTTCAGCTGGGCCTCGGATACGGCCCGCTTGTCCATGTGGTCAGACTCGATGAAGAGGGTGGCCGCCTCCGTCTGCTCCATGATCGCCCGCCGGCTATCCGCAAGCCCGGTCGAGACCGTGCGGCATGACTTGATCGGGTGGTAAACGACGCCGTCGATCCTGAAGGGCTCGATCATGTCGGCAAGGACGGTGTTCGAGTAGAACATCGAGTCCATCGCGTCGCGCACCGTGACGAGCGTGCCCTCCGCCAGGCTCTCGAGCGGACGGTCGAGGTCGTACTCGAAGCCCATGTTCGACCCGCCCGAGGCGAACCACAGGTAGGTCGAGCCGACGAAGGTCCCGCCCCACTCGCTGAACATCTCCCCGAAGCGCCGAAAGATCGGGTAGCAGGGCACCCCGGCGAACACGAGGCGGTACTTCTCCTCGAACGGGGTGCCGATGCCTTTCGTCGCCTTGTACTCGAGCTCCTCGACGACGTCCTCGAAGTAGCGGGCGCCCTCCTCCCGGCCGCGAAAGCCGTTCACCATGCCGAGGTAGACCGTCCCGTCCGTCACCGCGTTGTAGACCGCGGGAACGGCCTTGTTGAGCTCGATGACCTTCTTCCACGCCCGGCTCATGCGGTTCGCGTTGGCCATGATCCCCCGGAGCTTGTCGATGTCGAAGCGCTTGCCGGAGACGGCCTCGCAAACGCCGATGAGCTCCTCGATCTGGCCCTGCACGTAGCGCAGGTCGTTGGCGAAGTCGACGCTGCCGTGCCAGGTCTGGCCCCCCGCTCGGCGCGTGCCGGGGATGTCGAGGGTAAAGATGGGCACATGGTAGAGGCGCTCCCAGATCTCCGCCCACTTGATGTAGGTGTTGCAGGCGTTCGTGTACACCGAGAGCGCCGGGGGAGGGATCGTCCCCATCGGGTGGACCCCGCCCCGGAGCTGCAGGCCGACGTCAGCCTTCACGTACCCACACACGTCGGTCGAGTACCCGTAGTCCTCGGCCTGGGCGATGTAGTCATCCGCCACGTGGCGTACCGCCGTCTGGAGCCCATTCACCTCCGGGAAGATGGTGTGGAAGTCGAAAACCCGGAGGAGCTCGGCCATGCTTCCCATTACGAAGACGTAGGCAGACTTCTCGCCGCGCTCGGGCGCCGTCGTCAGCTCCTTGAACCACTCCCGAAAGAGGCGGTTGCCTTCCTTGTTGCCCCGGCCGACGAGCGGCACGCCGGGCGCGTCCGCTGACCGGCCACCAGCGGCGGACACAGGCGCTTCAGTCGTGGACACCGTACCTCCAATCACGCGAAGACCAGGTTCTCGATGAAGGTCTCGAGCTGCATCTGCATGTTGTCGAAGTTGGTCATGCGCTCCTCGAACTCGCTCACGAAGTAGGGGATGTTCTCCTCCTCGAGCGCCTTCACGTAGGCGACAACCTCGTCCAGGCCCGGCTCGCACATCTTGGCGGCGCTGATGATCGCCGCCCCGGCACCGGCCTTGCGGATCCGCTCCATCAGCATCTTCTCCTTGGGCTTGCGCAGGTCATGCTGGACCGGGCTGTAGGAGGAGCGCTCGAGGTAGGCCTCGGCGAGGTCCGCGAGCGGGTCGTCGCCGACAGGGACGTCCGAGGTGATCCAGCGCAGCCCGATCAAGAGGTCGTCGTCGACCACGTAGGAGAACTTCGCGATCGTGTTGAGCAGGTCGAGCGGCGGCTGCTCGCAGAAGCCCCCCTCGAGCACGAGGCGCATGCGATCCTGCGGCGTCGCCTCCCGGGACCGGATTTGCGGGAGGAACCAGGAGAGAAGCTCGTTGTGCTCCTCGCGGGGGATCATGCCGCCGACCGCCACGAGCACGTACGCCTCGTCGACGGCGAGCAGCCACGGCGTCTCGCGCTTGATCGCGTAGAGCTCGCGGAGCAGGCGCCGGTTCTCGTTGAAGACGCCGAGAGACCGCCGCAGAGCGTCGTCGGAGATCTCCTGCCCGGTGACCGACTCGACCTCCCGCGCGACCCGCGCGTACTCCCCTCGCAGGTAGGCAGACGCGTGGAGGGAATTCGCGTTCTGGGGGAGGTAGAGGATCTCGCAGGGGTAGTCGGCGTTGCGCCCCCACACGGCCGCGAGGTTCCTCGCGGAGTCGCAGATCGGGTGAGAGACGAACATGTCGAGACGCAGCCGGTCGGAGAGAATGAACTCGAGCGACGTCTTGAGGATCGAGCAGAGGCCCGAGCCGAAGTGGGACTCGCCCTGTCTCGCCTCGACGGGGGCGCCGCGCACCTTGAATGGCAACGCTTCGGCGGCATGGACGATCTCCTCAGGGAAGTACACCTGGAAGTGGCCGACCACCTTGCCTCCGGCCTGCCGCCAGCGCCGCACGGTCGGGAAATCCGGATCTTCGACCAGGTCGCGGCAGAATGCGAAGGCCTCCTTCAAGGAGAGCTCCTGGTACGGATCGAGCACCCGCAGGTTCACGTCCATCTCACCCCCTCGCCGCCCCGTCGCCCTCAGGCGCATGGTGCAACTCCTTGCCGCACTGCCCGCAGTGGGTGAAGTTCGCCGGCAGGTACCGCGCCCCGCAGTCGGGGCACTGCTGGGTGTACGGGCCCCACGCGAACTCCGGCGCACCGCCCGCAGCCGCTCGCTCGCGCAGCTCCCGGTAGCGGGGCTGGCGCTTCTCGACAAAGGCTCCCATCCCCTCGATTGGCTCGAAACTCGCATAGTGCGTGCTCAGCCAGTCCCGCGCGTGGCCGACCGTCTGGTGCCAGGCGAGGTCCTTCCAGAAGTTGGTCTGCTGCTTGGTGTAGCGGGTGCACTCCGGGAACTTGTCGACGAGGTCCGAGCAGACCGCGTCGACGGCCTCGTCGAGCTTCGCGAGGTCGACCGCGTAGCCGTCCTCGCCCTTCTGCGCCTTCTTGATCTGTTCGGGGCTCGCTTGCACGACGAACTCGCCGTCCTTGGTCACCGACGGCACCACCTCGTTCACGAGGCCCCACTCGAGCGCCTGGTACGCGGGCACCGGCCGGTTGAGCATCAGGATCCAACGCGCCCGGCGGTCGCCGACGACGATCGGGAGCCACTGCGTCGCACCTCCGGCGGCGACGCTGCCGACGCGCGTGCCGACCTGGCCGATGTAGGCGTGCTCGGCCATGATCGACAGGTCGCAAGCCAGGTGGCTCTCGTTCCCGCCGCCGACCGCCATGCCGTTCAGCCGCGCGACGACGGGCTTGCCCGAGTTGATGATGCTCTCGATGTAAGCGCCGAATAGTCCCATGTACTTCCAGTAGTCGTGGGGCGACTTCGTGTAGACCCGCTCGTACTCCTTCACGTCACCGCCGGTGCAGAACGCCGAGGTGCCGCTGCCGGTGTAGACGATCACTGCCACCTCGTCGTCGAAGGCCGCCTCGCGGAACGCAGCAGCCAGCTCGATCAGCGTCCGCGTGCTGTACGCGTTGTAGGCCTCGGGCCGCTTGATCGTGATGCGGGCGACCCAGTCGCCCTTCTCGTAGCCCACCTCGGTGTACTCGACGGGCGGTAGCTGCTCAAAGGTCATCGGCGCCTCTCCTTTGTTCTCGCCGAGTCAGCTGCTACATCTATCTGATCCTCGTCGTTCTTGTGTAGTAAATCACCCTAGGCCCCTCACGTCAAGTAGATGAGTGGTGGTCATCGCGACGGGGCTGCGGCGCGGCGGCAGGGTGGCTGTCACCAGCGATCTCTAGGCGTGGACTAGGCGAGCTGGCGCTCGTCGACCACCCGCGCGATCTTGCCGCCCTCCGAGCGCGGGGCCGTCCCGGGCTCGAGGAGGCGGACCTTCGCGCTCACGCCGACGGTTGCCTTGATCGCCTGGGACAGCCGGTCGCGCACGGACCGCAGCGCGTGGTCGGCGTTGACGACCTCCTCGCTCAGCATCTCGGCGGAGACGCTGCGGAAGAAGGCCTCGCTCAGCTCCACCTCGACCCGCATCTCGTCGAGATAGCCCGGCCGCGAGACGACGAGCCGGTAGTTCGGCGTCAGCTCGGCCAAGGACCCGAGCAGGGCCTCGACCTGCGTGGGGTAGACGTTGATGCCGCGCACGATCAGCATGTCGTCGGTGCGGCCGCACACTGGCGCCATGCGAACGAACGTGCGCCCGCACGGGCACGGCTCGCTCGACAGGCTCGTGACGTCGCCCGTCCAGTACCTGAGCAGAGGCAGCGCCTGCTTGGTGAGCGTCGTCACCACGAGCACGCCGTCCTCCCCCTCGGGGAGGACGGCGCCGGTCTCTGGGTCGACCACCTCGGGAAGGAAGTGGTCCTCGGCGACGTGCGAGCCCTCGCGGGCCTCTGCGCACTCGAACGCGACGCCCGGGCCCACGATCTCCGAGAGTCCGTAGCAGTTCGTCGCGCGGGCACCGAGGAGACGGTCGATCTCAGCCCGCATCGTCTCGGTCCACGGCTCGGCGCCGAGGACTGCGAAGCGGACGGGAACGTCCTCGGGCGGTACGCCCCGGCGCACCAGCTCCTCGGCGAGGATGAGGGCGTAGCTCGGCGTGCACGCGAGGACCTCGGGCCGGAAGTCGAGCATCAGGTCAACCTGGCGAGAAGTCCCGCCGCCCGAGATTGGAAGGACGGCGAGGCCGAGGCGCTCGGCGCCGTAGTGAAAGCCGAGGCCGCCGGTGAAGAGCCCGTAGCCGTAGGCGTTGTGGAGGATCATGCCGGGCGCAGCGCCCGCCGCGGCGAGCGCGCGGGCACAGACCGTGGCAAACAGCTCCAAGTCGTCGCGTGTGTAGCCGACCACGGTCGGCCGTCCTGTCGTGCCGGTCGAAGCGTGGATGCGCACCACCTCCGACATCGAAACCGCGAACATCCCGAAGGGATAGCTATCACGCAGGTCCGACTTGCGCGTGAAGGGCAGCCCCGTGAGGTCGCTCGGCCCGGCGACGTCGTCGGGCTCGAGGCCCGCCCCGTCGAAGAGCCGGCGGTAGAATGGCACGCGTTCGTAGGCGTAGCGCACGACCTCGACGAGTCGGTCTGCCTGCAGGGCCCGCAGCTGGCGCTGCGGGAGGGATTCGAGCTCGGGCTGAAGGATCATGCCAGCGCCTCGGGAACCCGCCCCAGCGCGGCCGCCGGCAAGTACGCTGTGCCGTCCATCAGCCGCCGCGCCGTGCGGCTGTACGCCGCCCGCTCGACCGACACCTCTCCACCGGGCCCGGTGCGCAGCGCGACGTCGACAACGGTACGCCCGCTCGGGTGCCCGATCCTCACCGGCCCGCCGCCCCCGGGAACGGCGGCAACGCTGCCGGGCAGGCGCGCTGTGACGGCAAGCGTCACGCCGGCGCCGCCGGGGAACGCCTTGTGCAGAGCGAGCGGCTGGCCGCCGATCACCTCGGCGACGAGGTCGATGTCCTCGGCGGCGACAAGTTCGCCCGAAGTGAGGGTCCGGTAGTCATGCGGCTCGCTCACGAGCATGGGCACCGGTACGAGCGTGTCCTCGGCGAGGCCGAGGTGGCGAGCTGCGGCGCGCTGCAGGCGGTCCACCGCTCCGAGCAGCTCGTCGTCTGGGGTCACGGGGAGAGCGCCCGCCGGCACGGCGAGATCGCTGGCGCGCACCGCGACGCACAGGTAGGCGATATCGACGATCGACACCTCGACGCGCCCGATGCCGGGCACCAGGAGAGTGTCGGCCGGCGACCCAGTCGGCAGCAGGCCGCCCGTCGCCGTGCCGATCGTCTCGCGCAAGTCGAGGAGGATCTCGGCGCCCGAGCCGGGCACGCCGTCGACCTTGCAGTCCCCATCGACGCGCGCGTGCCCCGCCGCGACCGGCACCTCGGCGTAGAACACGCGGCGGGTGTTGACATTGTTGATGCGCACGGTCGTCACGCCGCCCTGCGCCGTGACGAGGCCGCGCTCCACCGCGTAGACGCCGACCGCGGCGGAGATGTTGCCGCAGTTGATATCGTAGTCTACGCGGGCGTCGCGGACGCTCACCTGGGCAAAGGTGTAGTCGAGGTCCGCGCCGGGGCTGCTCGGCGGGCCGATGATGGCGACCTTGCTCGTGAGCAGATCGGCCCCGCCGAGGCCGTCGATCTGGCGAGGGTCGGGGCTCCCCATCAGCGCCAGGAGGAAGCGGGCACGCCCGTCCGGGTCGGACGGGACGACCGCCTCCTCGAGAAACACCGCCTTGCTCGTCCCGCCGCGCATGAGCGCGCACGGCACCGCGACCAACTCGCCCTCCTCGCGCCAGCCCTGCGGCGCGGGCGCGGTCGCCCTGTCTTCCACGGCCGCCATCTCCTAGACCGTGAGGATGTTGACCGTGCAGGCCGTGCCCTCGACACCCTGGGCCTTGCCGCCCCTGCAGTGCGCGAGCCCGGCGCGCGCACCCGGGATCTGCCGGGCGCCCGCCTCGCCGCGCAGTTGGCGGACGACCTCGACAACCTGGGCGACGCCGGTCGCTCCGAGGGGATGGCCCTTGCCGAGCAGGCCACCGCTTCCGTTGACCGGCAGGCGCCCGTCGAGGTCGGCCTCACCCTTTACGACCCGGGCGGGGTACTCCCCATGCGGGAAGAGCCCGAGGCCCTCCACCCGGAGCGCCTCGGCGATACTGAAGCAGTCGTGCACCTCGGCGAAGCGGATGTCGCCCGGGCCGAGGCCGGACCGCTCGTAGGCCTCCTCGGCGGCGCGCCAGGTCAGGTCCTCGAGCGTCATGTCCTTCAGGCCGACCTCGGTACGCCCGCTCTTCAGCACCGATGCCGCGAGCCGCACGGCGCGGCTGCCGCCGAGCTCGGCGCGCTTGGCCTTGCTCACGAGGACGACCGCCGCCGCCCCGTCGCTCACCGGCGCGCACTCCTGGAGGTGCAGCGGGTCGGCGATCATCCGTGACGCGAGCACCTCCTCGACGGTGACCGCCTTCTTGAACTGGGCGAGCGGGTTGGCGACCGCGTTGCGCTTGTTCTTCGCGGAGATCGCCGCCAGCTGGGCAGACGTCGTGCCGTACTGCGCGAAGTGGCGCTGGGCGCGCATCGCGTAGACGGACGGCATCGTGAGCCCGCGCTGGGCCTCGACGTCGCTCTCGTCGGGAGTGAACGCACCGCGGAAGGCCCCTGTCAGGTGCTCGACGCCAAGCGCGAGGACGACGCCGTACACGCCGGCCTTGATCGACATCGCGGCGTCCCAGATCGCCGTCGAGCCGCTCGAGCAGGCGTTCTCGACGTTCGTGATCGGGATCCCCGACAGACCGCCCTCGCCGAGGGCGCGCTGGCCCATCGCCATGCCCTGGAACACGCTGCCAACCCACGCCGCCTCGATGTCCTTCAGCGAGACGCCCGCGTCGTCGAGGGCCTCGAGCAGGGCGGCCGCCCCGAGCTGTGCCGCGGTCTTGTCCGGGTGCTTCCCGAACGGGGTCATCCCCGCTCCGATCACGTACACGTCAGCCATTGCCGTCGCTCCTCTCTGTCGCGGGCGCCCCGACCATCAGCGCATGCGGCCCCACCTCCGGCTCGCCGTCGACGACACGGGGCCCCGGCCCGAGGACGATCTCCACCGCTGCGCCGATCCGGGGCGTCTCCTCGCCGGCGGTCGGCAGCATCACGCGCACATGCTCGTCGAAGTCGACGTAAGCGAGGTGGTACGGCGTCCGGAAGTCCGGCGTCGACTGGTGCACCGTCGTGAAGGTGTAGGTCGTCCCGCGCGGGGCGAGGAGGATCTCATCGAGTCCCCGGTGACCACACCCGTCACAGACGACGCGCGCCGGGCAGAAGACGGCGCCGCACTCCGGGCAGCGCCCAGCGCGCAGGCGGACGAGACCCCCTTCGATCTCATAAGGGCCCTTTACGACTTCAGTTGCTTTCTCCGTGGTCACCATGTCCTTCTATCTCCTCCGTCGAGTCGACCTCTTGGGGCTTCTCGGGGCTCGGACGGCTGCACCGCTGCGCTTGCCGAGCCTCACGCCGCGCCGATGCTGCGGCCGCCGCAGACGTACAGGAGCTGGCCGGTCACGTACCACGACTCGTCGGCGGAGAAGAAGGCGACCGCGGACGCGATCTCCTCCGGCCCTCCGATGCGCCCGACGGGGATCGTGCCGATCAGCCGCTCCTGCACCTCGTCTGCCAGGCCCCGGAACAGCGGGGTGTCGACGAGCGCCGGCGCGATGGCGTTAGCCGTGATCTGGTACTTCGCGAACTCGAGGGCGCAGGTCCTCGTGAAGGAGACGACCCCGCCCTTCGAGGCGCTGTAATTGGCCTGCCCCGGACCGCCGAGCCACGCGCGCGAGGCGATGTTGACGATGCGCCCATGTTTCTTCTCCATCATGTGCGCGACCGCCGCCTTGGTGCAGAGGAACTGGGAGCGCAGGTTCACGTTCATCACGAGGTCCCAGTCCTCCTCGGACATCTTGACGAGCCACTTGTCGCGCGCGATCCCGGCGTTGTTGACGAGGATGTCCACCGTCCCGAACGCCGTGAGCGCACGGTCGACGAGCGCGGCGGCGCCCTCCCCGGTCGAGACGTCGCTCGCGACGTAGGCCACCTCGCCCCCTTCGGCAGCAAGGCCGTCGGCCGCCGTCTTCACCCGCGCCTCGTCGACGTCGTTCAGGACGACCCGGGCCCCCTGCGCCGCCAGATGCCGCGCGATGCCCTGGCCGATCCCCTGTCCGCTTCCCGTGACGATCGCCACCCTGCCTGCAACACCCATGCCTCTCACCTCTCTCTCCCCGCGAAGCGCTCCCGGTCCGTCGCTCACCGCCCCGTGAAGTGCGGCTCCCTCTTCTCGACGAAGGCCCGCATCCCTTCCTCGCGGTCCTTCGTGCCCCGCAGGAACGCGTGGCACTGGCTCTCGAAGTCGAGGCCGGTCTGCATGTCGCTCGAGAGCGCGACGTGCACCGACCGCTTGATGCACGCGATCGACAGCGGCGCCCGGGTCGCGATCAGCTCGGCGAGGCGGTCCGCCTCACCGAGCAACGTGCCCTCCGGGACGACGCGGTTGACGAGGCCGATGCGCAGGGCGGCGTCCGCGTCCACCCGCTCGCCGGTGAACATGAGCTCCATCGCCGCGCCGGGCCCGACAAGGCGGGTGAGACGCTGGGTGCCCCCCGCCCCCGGCATGCTGCCGACCTTCGCCTCGGGAAGGCCGAAGCGCGCCGTCGTGTCGGCGACCCGCAGGTCGCACGCGAGTGCGAGCTCGAAGCCACCGCCCAGCACGTAGCCGGCGAGCGCGGCGACGACCGGCTTCGTCATCCGCTCGATGTCGCCAAACAGGCCGCGGATCACCTCACCGAGGGGGTCCCGACCACCTCCCGCGTCGTACTCGGCGACGCGTCCTTTCACGTCGGCGCCGACCGAGAAGGCACGGGGCTGGCCGGCAAGGACAACTGCCCGGCATTCCTCGTCCGCTTCGAGCTCGCCGAGGCGGCTACGCAGGTCCGTCAGCATCTCCGGCGTCAGCGCGTTGAGCGCCGACTCGCGGTTGATCGTCACCCGGGCAACACGGCCAGAGCGCTCGACCCCGATCAGCTCGTCCATGTCGGCCTCCTTGTTCCTCTCACGCTACCTGGACGTGCACGACGGCACTCGAGTCTCGTTGTCCCGCCGGCTATCTGCCGCTGCGCCCCTACCACCCGCCGTGCCCTCGCCGGCGCGCTCCCAGCGCGCCGCGGCGCCGGACCGCAGGAGCTCGTCGATGCGGTCCTCGCCGAGCCCGAGCTCGCGTAGGATCTCGGTCGTCTGCTCGCCGACGAGGGGCGCGGCGCGCTCGGCGCGCGCCGGGGTCTCCGACAGGCGCGCCGGGGTCGCGACGCCCGGCACCGGGCCGAGCTCGGGATGCACGAGGCTCGGGAAGCGCTCCTCGCCCATCACCGACGGCTCCTCCGCTAGCGCGCGGTAGTCGTTGATCGGGGCGCAGAGCACGTCGACCGCCTCGAGCGAGGCGAGCCACTCGGCCGTCGGCCGTGCGCGGAACCTCTGCGCGAGCTCCTCTTGCATTGCTGCGCGGTTCTCCACCCGCGCTGCCCCCGTCGAAAAGCGCGGGTCCTCGCCGAGCTCGGGGCAGCCAAGGACCTCGAGGAGCGACTTCCAGCGGTCGGGCCAGTAGGCGGCGACCATGACGTGACCGTCCGCGGTCGGGAACGCCTCGTTGGGCGCCGAGTACGGCGCGGCGCTCCCGTTACGGCCCGGCGACGTGCCGCTCGCGAGGAACATCGAGAGCGGCACGGTCTGGAACATGAGCATGGCCTCGAGGAGCGACACCTCTACGCGCTGGCCACGCCCGGTCCGCTCGCGACCGAGCAACGCGAGGAGGATCCCTTGCACCGCCGCCATCGCGCCCATGGTGTCCGCAGCCGGGACACCGACCTTCACAGGACTGCCGTCGGGTTCCCCGGTCACGGACATGATCCCACTCATCGCCTGCACGATGCCGTCGACGCCGGGCTTGTCACGCCACGGCCCTTCCTGGCCGAAGGCCGAAACCGAGCAGTAGACGAGCCGCGGGTCCTCGGCCGCGAGCTCCGCGTAGCCGAGCCCCAGGCGCTCCAGCACACCCGGGCGGAAACTCTCGAGCAGGACGTCCGAGCGCCGGGCAAGGGCCCGCGCGACCACCAAGCCGTCTGGCTTCTTCAGGTCGATCACAATGGACCGCTTGTTGCGGTTCATGCCGAAGTACGCGGCCGCATCCCTCCCGACGAACGGCGGGCCGAGGTTGCGGCCCCACTCTCCTCCGGGAGGGTCGACCTTCACGACCTCGGCACCGTGGTCACCGAGGATCATCCCCGCGATCGGCCCTGCGGCCCCCTGGGAGAGGTCGAGCACGCGGACGCCGTCAAGGACCCGCGAGGCCGGCACCGGCGCTCACCTCCTGCGGGGAGGTCGCGGCGAGGTGCTCGTACATCATCGCCCAGCCGCGCCGGAGCGCGACGACGTTGAGCTCGCGGAACGAGCCGGGAGAGCGCTTGGAGACTGCCGACTCGACGACGCTGGCGTCGAAGCGCTCCATCAGGAGGCCGAGCGCCCCGACGGCGATCATGTTCGCGACGACCTTGGCCCGCAGCTCGTCGCGGGCGACCGCCTCGAAGGCCAGCGCGATCACGCCGGGCGCGCCGGGATCCACCGCGACGCGGTCCCGGTCTACGACCGCCACCGTCGCCCCGGAGGCGAGCGCCGCCGTCACGGCGGGCACCCCCGTCGCGAACTTCCGCCACGCCTTGTCGTGCAGGGCGAGGAGGATCCCTGGGACGCCACACTGCGGATTGGCGATCGGGGCGTCGGAGATGGCGACGTCGGCACGGCTGGCGCCGCCGCGCGCCTCAGGGCCGTACTCCTGGGTGAGCGCGACCTCGTAGCCCGCGGCGAGGCCCGCCTCGGCGAGCACCACGGCCGCGAGCGCGAG
This sequence comes from Acidimicrobiaceae bacterium, assembly GCA_027320105.1. Classification (GTDB taxonomy): domain Bacteria; phylum Actinomycetota; class Acidimicrobiia; order Acidimicrobiales; family Palsa-688; genus JAKAQB01. The sequence goes on from DAHVMA010000036.1 coordinate 110,541, forward strand.
GCCCTGGCCGCCCGAGCCCGCGCACCGCACGTCGACGCGCCAGCTCACGGCCGGTCTCCGGAAAGGCCCATCGCCTCTTCCAGGGTCTGGCGGCTGCTCTCGTGGAGCACGCCCATCGGCATCACCGGGCGTACCGGCCTCGCGGGCACGTCCTGCAGCGTCGGCCTGCCAGCGAGGTCTTCCTCGATCGCCGGTTCCGCCCTCGCCTGGCTGATGAGGAGGTCGGCACCGTTCCCGAGGCGGTTGGTGCGCGCGAAATACTCGGTGCAGTCGCTCATCACCTCGAGGAAGGAAAAACCCCGGTGGTCCAAGGACCGCAGGAAGAGCTCCTCGAACTCGCGCGAGCGGTAGCTCTGAGCGCGGGCGACGAACGTCGCTCCCGCCGCCTCGACGAGGGCCGCGGCGTCGAAGGGCCGCTCGTGGTTACCCTGCGGCGAGGTCGAGGTATAGGCGCCGGGAATCGTCGTCGGCGCGAGCTGCCCGCCCGTCATGCCATAGATCTCGTTGTTGAACAGCACGCAGGTGAGGTCGATGTTGCGCCGCGCGGCGTGGATGAGGTGGTTGCCGCCGATCGACAGGCCGTCGCCGTCCCCGGTAACGACGACCACCTCGAGCTCGGGACGGGCAAGCTTGAGGCCGGTGGCGAAGGTGAGCGGCCGGCCGTGGGTCGTGTGCAGCGTGCACGCGTCCACGTAGCCGACGACTCGGCTCGAGCACCCGATGCCGGCGACGAAGGCGACATCGTCGAGCGTCTCGTAGCGGCGCGCGAGCGCGCGCAGCATCGCCTCGAAGATGATGCCGTGCCCGCAGCCCGGGCAGAGCATGTGGGGCATCATCTCGTAGCGCAGCAGGCGCTTCTCGTCACTCGCCGCCGTGGGCTGGCCGACGGGCACCACCTCGCGGGCGTGCGCCCTGCCGCGCGCACGGGTGCCGAGCGCGGGCGTCGGCGCGGTCTCTTTCCTGACCACCTCGAGAACCATCAGACCGCGACCTCGTCTCTCGTCACGCTGCGCACATGGTCGGCGAGCTCCTCCGCCGTGATAACGCTCCCGCCCGCCTTGAGGTACGGAGCGAGGGCCACCGAGCGCCTGGCGAGGCGCTCCACCTCCAAGGCCCACTGCCCCCGGTTCATCTCCGCCACCACCACGAGCTCTGCCCGACCGACCACGTCGGCGACCGCGTCCGAGGGGACCGGCCAGAGAAGGCGGGTCCGGAGCAGCCCCGCACGCACGCCCTCGGCGCGCAGCTGGTCGACCGCGGCTCGCGCGGCCCGGGCGACGATGCCGTAGGCGACGAGGACGACGGACGCGTCCTCGAGGCGGTAGCGCTCGGGCGGCACCGCGCCGACCACCGCGTCGAGCTTGCGCTCGAGGCGCTCGAGCAGCCGCGCCACCGTCGCGTGGTCAGACGTGGGGTAGCCGCGCTCGTCGTGCATCAGCCCGGTCACGTGGAAGCGGTAGCCGCGCCCGAAGTCGGGGACCCCAGCGACACCATGGGCGTCCGGTGCGTACGGAAGGAACGAAGGCGAGAACGGCTCGAGCGGGCCGGTGCGCCGACCGATCTCCTCGGGGGTCGGCACGTGCAGCACGACGCCCTCGCGCATGTGACCGATCACCTCGTCATAGAGGACGGCGACTGGCGTGCGCAGCATCTCCGCGAGGCGAAAGGCCTCGATCGTAAGGGCGTAGACCTCCCCCACGTCGCCTGGCGCTAGCGCTACCGTCGCACGGTCGCCGTGTGAGCCCCAGCGCGCCTGCATCACGTCGCCCTGGGCGGGCGAGGTGGGCAGGCCAGTGCTCGGCCCGCCGCGCATCACGTCCACCACGACACAGGGGATCTCCGCCAGCGACGCGTAGCCAAGGTGCTCCTGCATGAGCGTGAAGCCCGGACCGGAGGTCGCCGTCATCGCGCGTCGCCCCCCGAGGGAGGCGCCGAGGACCGCGCCCATCGAGGCGATCTCGTCCTCCATCTGGATGAACACCCCTCCGCTCCTCGGAAGCTCGCGCACGAGCAGCTCGGCTATCTCCGACGAGGGCGAGATCGGGTAGCCGGCGAAAAAGGTGCAGCCCGCCGCCAGCGCGGCTCGGGCGCACGCCTCGTTACCTTGGATCAGCTGTCGTTCTGGCATAGTTCTCCTCGTTGGCGCGTCCCCGCCCGGCGGGGACGCGCAGCACGTCGATCGCGAGATCAGGGCACAGCCAGGCGCACAGCTGGCAGCCCGTGCACCGCTCGGGGTGAGCGAAGACCGCCACGTCCAGCTTGTCGAGGACGAGGCACCTCTCGGGGCAGACGGCGATGCAGATGTCGCAGCCCTTGCACCAGCTGCGCTCGATGCGCACCAGAGGCACCAGCTGGCCGGCGGCGCCATCCGGCGCGGGCCCAGCGCCCTCAGACGTCCGGGCTGCCCCCGCCGGGTCAGCCGGCCCGGCGGTTGCCGCGGCCCTCTCGGCCGCCGACGCCTTCGCCGCGCGGACCTCGCCAGCGAGGGCCCGCCCGCGCCGGAACGCCGTCAGGTTGCCCGCCAGCGCCTTGTGGGGGACCCAGACGCCGATCGCCGCCTCCCACGCCTCCCCGGGGAACGGCAGGAGGACCGAGAGCGCGCCGATCAGCGTCGTCTGGGCGATCACGGGCACGACCGCCGCGGCGTCGCCGGCGACGGCAAACGTGTCGACTGCGAGCACGCCAGGCGGCACGTCGCCAGAGGACGGGTAGTCGAGCGCGGCGCGGTGGTCGAGCATCGCGGCGGGCGGGATCCGCCGCTCGGTGCTCACGAGCGCGAGCCCGTCCGGCTTGAGGTACGGAAGGCAGCGCAGGCCCTCCTCCCACTCGAAGGCGACTATCCAGTCCGCCGATCCCGGCTCCACCATCACCGAGTGGACCTCCGGCCCGAAGCGCACGTGGCTGACGACCGTTCCGCCGCGCTGGGACATGCCGTGCACCTCGGACTTCTTCACGTCGCAGCCCGCGTCGAGCAGCACCTGAGCGACGAGGTTGCCCGCGAGGACGACGCCCTGGCCGCCGACGCCCGCGACGACGAGATTGCCCGCCACGGCGGACGCCTCGGGCGCGCCCGCCGCCGCGCCGGCCCGGGGGCTCATCGCGCCGCCCCCGTTCCCGCCGGTGTAGCGCCGCGCTCCACCTCGGGGGGCTCCGTCCCGTCGTGCACCGAGACGATGGCCCGGGCGGGACACAGCTGCGCGCAGATCGTGCAGCCCGAGCAGACGGCGGGATCGATCGTCACCCGCGGCGGCGTCGTCCCGGCGACGAGGTCCCAGGAGATGGCAGGGCAGCCGATCTTCATGCAGGCTTGGCACCCGTCGCAGCGGTCGGCGATCACGGTGTACAGGGGGCCGCGGCTCTTCACCGGCGACTCCACACACGCCCTGCTCGTCACCACGACCGACAGGCCCGGGTAGGCGACCGCGGCCCGCAGAGCCCGGCGGGTCGCCGCGACGTCGTAGGGGTCGACGACCGTCACCGAGGTGACGCCAGCGGCCCGGCAGATCTGCGCGATGTCGACCGCCCGCGCCGCCCGGCCGCGGATGTCGTTCGCGATCCCGGGGTGGGGCTGGCCGCCGGTCATCGCGGTCGTCCCGTTGTCGAGGATGACGACGGTGATCTTCGCTCCGCGGTGCAGCGCGTCGAGCAGCGCCGGGATCCCGCCGTGGAAGAACGTCGAGTCGCCGATGGTAGCGACGATCGGCTGGCTCGACAAGCCCGAGACGGCGAGCCCCGTCGCCATGCCGATGCTCGACCCCATCGCGAGGCAGGTGTCCATCGAGGTGATCGGCGGCCCGGCGGCGAGGGTGTAGCAGCCGATGTCACCGGTGACGATGGCGTCGAGCTCGCCGAGCGCGAGGTACGGGGTCGTGTGGGGGCAGCCGGCACAGAGCACCGGAGGGCGGGACCCGACGACAGGCACCGACGTGCGCTCGACCGGACCGTCGCCCGCGTCGAGCACCCCGGCCTCGGCCAGGCCCTTGCGCACCACGGCGGCCGAGAGCTCGCCGGCGCGGGGGAACCACCGCTTGCCCTCGACGGCGATGCCGAGACGGCGGATCCCGTCTTCCAGGTAGGGCTCGAGCTCCTCGACCACGAGGAGCCGGTCGACCTTGGCGGCAAAACGGCGGATGCGCTCGGCGGGAAGCGGGAACTCAACCCCGAGCTTGAGGATGCTCGCTTCGGGGAGCACCTCGCGCACGTGGTGGTAGGAGATCCCCGCGGTGACGACGCCGACGGCGCTCGAGCGCATCTCCTCGACGGTGAGCGGGTGGTCCTCGACGAAGGCCTCCAGGCGCTCGAGGCGCTCGAGGTGGACGAGGTGCCGCCTGCGGGCGAAGGCCGGCAGCATGACGTACTTCGCGGGGTCGCGCGTGAAGGACGGGCCGCCAGACGGCACGGTCCGGGCACCCGCTTCCACCTTCGAGCGGGCGTGCGAGGTGCGGGTCGTCGTGCGGAGCAGGCACGGCAGGTCAAAGCGCTCGCTCGCCTCGAACGCGGCCCGCACGAAGTCGTAGACCTCCTGGCTGTCGGCGGGCTCGAAGACCGGGATGCCGGCAAAGCTCGCGAGGTAGCGGTTGTCCTGCTCGTTCTGGGAGCTGTGCATCCCGGGGTCGTCCGCGCTCATGAGGACGAGGCCGCCCTTCACCCCGATGAATGCGCTCGTCATCAGGCTGTCCATCGCCACGTTCACGCCGACGTGCTTCATCGTCACGAGCACCCGCTTGCCCGCGAGCGCGGCGCCGATGCCGACGTCGAGCGCCACCTTCTCGTTCGTCGCCCAGTCGACGTCGACCTCCCCGGGGTCCGAGATGCTGGCGAGGTGCTCGAGCACCTCGGTGCTCGGCGTCCCCGGGTAGCCGGTCGCGACCTCGACGGCGGCGTGGTAGGCGCCGAGGGCGAGAGCCTCGTTCCCTGAGAGCAGGGTGAGCGTCGTCGTCTCGCCCATCTCAGACTGCCTTCCGCGCGCGCCGGCGTCCGGCCGCCTCGGCGATATGGGTCGCCTCGTCGTCGCCGAGGACGTGAGATGAGCGCTTCGCGGCCTCGAGGATCGCGGCGGTGCGCGCTGGCGTCGGGTCGAAGCCGTGGGCGCGCAGCCAGTACACGACGTTCGACTTGCCGCTCATCGGGCCGACCGAGATCTCCTGGCTCCGGCCAACGAGCGAGGCCGGCACCGCGCTGTAGACCCGGTCCGCCAGCCATGCGTCGCCTTTCGCGTACGCCTTGGCGACAGCGGCCGCGTGGACCCCGGTGCTCGTGGCGAACGCGTCCTGGCCTATCACCGGGTAGTTCCGCGGGATCGGCACGCCGGTCATCTCGCTCGCGACCCGGCAGTAGGCCGGCAGCCCGAGCAGGTCGAGCTCTTTCCAGCCGAGCAGGGCGATGTTCACGAGCACGAGGTCGAGGGCGGTGTTGCCGACGCGCTCGCCGATCCCAAGAGCGCAGCCGTGGACCCGGCGCGCCCCGGCGGACAGCGCCGCCAGGGCGTTCACGACGTCGAGCCCGCGGTCCCGATGGCCGTGCCAGTCGATGGCGGCACCGCTGAAGCCGTGCGCGGCGAGCACTCCGGCGAGGAACTGCACGATCTGCTGCACGCCGCCGGGCGTCGCCTGGCCGACGGTGTCCGAGACGCAAAAGCGCGTCGCGCCGGCGTCCGCCGCCGCGAGGTACAGGGTCGCGATGTCCTCCCCGCGCGCCCGGGTCGTGTCCTCGGTCACGAACATCACTTCGAGGCCCGCGCGCACCGCGTAGACGACGGCGCCCTCGACCGTCCGCACGAGCCTCGAGACGTCCCATCCCTCTACCCACTGGCGGATCGGGCTCGACCCGATGAACAGCGCCGCGTCGATCGGCACGCCCGAGCGCTGCTGGGCCTCGGCGATGGGGTCGATGTCGTTCACGTGCGTCCGCCCGGCGCAGTTCGCCCTGATCGGCAGGCGCTCGTCGGCGATCGTCCGGGCGAGGCCGACCACATGGTCGAGCGCCGCCTCGCTCGCGCCCGCGTAGCCGATGTCCGCCGCGTCGATGCCGATCTGGGGGAGCAGGCGGAGGAACGCCTGCTTCTCGGCGAGCGACGGCTGGAGCACCGATGGACACTGGAGCCCGTCGCGCAGCGTCTCGTCGTTGAGCTCGATCGCGAGGGGCGGGTCGAGCGAGCATGAGCGCGGCGCGACCTCGTTCCAGTCGTAGATGAGCTCGGCCGGCGTCTCGCTCCCCACCGCGCCGGCCGGCGCTTGCGCCACCGCCGCCCGCGCACCCACCCGTCCCGAACCGCTTGTCCCCTGCTCGCCACGTCCCACCGGGTCACCTCCCCGTCGGCCCTTCGGCTCCGGGCACCGCGGGCGCTGCTCGCACCGCGTGTCCCGCTGCTTGCTCCAAACCCTGCATGGCCCCGCCGGCGGGGACAGGAGTTTCCTGGCGCCCCCGCGGTCAGAACCGGCTTCGCCTCTACCGTGCTCTACGTATCGTTGGGTGGTTCACGTAGAGCCTAACTTGGACTGTCCGGCCAGTCAAGTAGCTGTCCGCCCGCCAGCGCGGTCGGCCGCGTCAAGCCCATCCGGCACTCGCCCCGCCGGTTCCCACCGGCCATGACGGGACCGCCGCTCTCGCCGGCCCAGGCCCAACGGTGCCGGCGGTGACATCACCGGGCCGCCGGCAAGACCCCGGGGCCCGCACACGCCGCCGGCTTGCGCAGCCTATCCTGCGGCTGGCCGGGACGTGCGAGCACCGGAACGGGGAGCGTCATATGGACATCGTCGTCGGATTCATCCGCACCCCGGAGGGACGCGCCGCCCTCGAACGAGCAGAGGAGGAGGCGCGCCTTCGCGGCGCGCGGCTCGTGATCGTCCACTCGAGCAGGGGGGGCACCCACGAGTCGCCCGAGGACGCGCTTGCCAACCGCCAGGACCTCGAGGCCATCGGCGACCGGCTGGCGGCGGGGGATGTCTCCCACGAGCTGCGCGAGCTCGTGCGCGGCGAGACGCCCGCCGAGGACGTCGTCGGCGTGGCCAACGAGCTCGGCGCCACCATGATCGTGATCGGGCTCAGGCGGCGGTCGCGCGTCGGCAAGCTCGTCCTCGGGAGCAACGCCCAGGACATCCTCTTGACCGCGGACTGCGCCGTCCTCGCGGTGAAGCCGGGGGGCTGACTTGATGCCCCCCGGGCGCACGGTCAGACGCCGGTGAGCACCGCTCGGCCCGAGAGCCCGCCAGCGGTCGCGCGCTACCCCGCGGAGCTCGAGGCCGACGTGGTCCTCGCCGACGGAGGCACGGTGCATCTCCGGCCGATCCGCCCCGACGACGCGGCGCTGCTCCGCAGCCTGCATGCGCGCCTCTCGCCCGAGACCGTCTACTTCCGTTTCTTCGGCCCGCGCCCGAAGCTCACCGACCGCGAGGTCGCCGCCCTCGTCAACGTCGACTACGCGGACCGGCTCGCGCTCGTCGCCGTCCTCGCCGGCGAGCTCGTCGGCGTGGCACGCTACGACCGTTCGAGGGAGCCGTATGGCAGCGAGGCCGAGGTGGCCTTCGTCGTGCGCGACGACCATCAGGGGCGCGGTCTCGGCACGATCCTGCTCGAGCACCTCGCCGCGGCGGCGGCCCGCCAGGGCGTGGAACGCTTCGTCGCCGACACCCTCCCTGCGAACGAGAAGATGCTCGGCGTGTTCGCCTCGGTCGGCTTCGAGCGGAGCACGGCGATCGAGGACGGCATCGCCCGGGTCCAGCTCGTTCTCGCCTCCACGGCGCACTACGTCGCACGCGTCGAAGAGCGTGACCGCCAGGCCGCCGCCCGCTCGATCGCCCGACTGCTGCGCCCACGCACCGTGGCCGTCATAGGTGCCGGGCGCCGGGCCGGCGGCATCGGCCACGAAGTGCTGCGCAACCTCCTCGGCCGCCCCGGGGACCCCGCGACCCCCGGCTTCACCGGCACCGTCTACGCGGTCAACCGAGCTGCCGCCCATGTCGCGGGGGTCCCCGCCTACCCGAGCGTCCTCGAGGTCCCCGAGCCCGTCGACCTCGCCGTCGTCGCCGTCCCCGCCGCCGAGGTGACCCAGGTGGTGGCCGAGTGTGGCGCGCGGGGGGTGGCCGGCGTCGTCGTCCTCTCGGCCGGCTTCGCGGAGAGCGGTCCCGAGGGCGCCCTCGCCGAGCGCGAGCTCGTCCGGCTCGCGCACGCCCGAGGGATGCGGGTGGTCGGCCCCAACTGCCTCGGCGTGATCAACACCGATCCCGGCGTGTCGCTCAACGCCACCTTCGTCGCCGGCACCCCGCCGCGCGGGCGGGTCGCGTTCTCCTCCCAGTCGGGCGGCCTCGCCGCGGCCGTCCTCGCCGAGGCCGCCGAGCGCAAGCTCGGGTTGTCGAGCTTCCTCTCCCTCGGCAACAAGGCGGACGTGAGCGGCAACGATCTCCTGCGCTACTGGGCGCAGGACCCTGCGACCGACGTGATCCTGCTTCACCTCGAGTCCTTCGGCAACCCCCGCACCTTCTCGCGAGTCGCCCGGCAGGTCTCGCGCACGATGCCGATCGTCGCGGTGAAGGCCGGGCGCAGCGCCGCCGGGCGGCGCAGCGCCGGGCCGGCGCTCGCCACGACGGTCCCCGACACCGCGTTCGACGCGCTCTTCCGCCAGACAGGCGTGATCCGGGTCGACACGCTCCCGGAGCTCTTCGACGTGGCGAGCGTGCTCGCGACCACGCCGCTCCCGAGCGGCAACCGGGTGGCGGTGCTCGGGAACGCCCGGGCGCCTGCCGTCCTCGCCGCGGACGCCAGCGAGGCCTACGGTCTCGAGGTCCCCGAGCTTCCCGCTACCACGCAGCGCGCGCTCGCCGCCCGGCTCGCCCCGCTTGCCGACACCACCAACCCAGTTGACCTCACGCCGTCCGCGACGGCGGCCCACTACCGCGAGGCCCTCGAGGTGCTCCTCGAAGAGGAAAGCGTGGACGCCGTCCTCGTGATCTGCACGCCGCCGCTCACGACCGACGTCGACGCGGTCACCGACGAGGTCGTTGCAGCCGCGGCAAGCCGGCGCAAGACCATCGTCGCGAGCCTGACGGGCGCGAAGCGCACCCTCGTGCGCCTGCAAGACCAGGCACGCCCGGTACCCTGGTTCCGCTACCCGGAGACCGCGGCACGGGCGCTCGCGCACGTCGCCGGGTACGCGGGGTGGCGCAGTCGCCCGCTCGGGAGCCTCCCCGCGCTCTCGCGCGTCGATGAGCCGCGGGCGCGGCGGCTCGTCCGCCGGCTGCTCCGATCCGAGCCCGGCTCGGGTCCGTTCGACCTCGACGCGGCTGGGGTGACCGATCTCCTCGACTGCTTCGGCATCGCGCACGAGGCGCCAGCGCCCGGCGCCGCCCCGGCGGCGGGCGGTGCGCCAGAGCTGGTCGTGTCGGTCGTCCACGACCCGTACTTCGGTCCCCTCGTCGCCCTCGCCAGAACGGGACCGGTCGCCGACCTCCTCGGCGACCGCGCCTACGCCGTCATCCCGCTCACCGACCTCGACGCCGCCGAGCTCGTCCGCCGGCTGCCTTCCTCGCCCCTCCTCACGGGCGAGGTCACGGCGCTGGCGCCCCCCGCGTCGGTCGACACCGACGCGCTCGCGGAGCTTCTGTTGCGCGTGAGCCGGCTCGCCGATGCGATCCCAGAGCTCACCTCGCTGCGCCTCGAGCCGGTCATCGCATCGGCCGAGTGCACGACCGTGCTCGGAGCGCTGGCCAGCCTCGCCGCGCCCGGCGCAGCGCCCTCTCCCCTCGTGCTCAGGCGGCTGCGCTGAGCCGCGACCGGGCGCGAGGGGCGCAGTGGGCCTGGGGATGACCGGCAACCTCGCCGAGCAACTTGCCCGCCTCGCCCGCGAGCGGGGCTGGACGAGCCGTCGGGCGTTCGTCGGCGCCGAGCGTAGCTTCACCCACGGCGAAGTCCACGAAGGCGCCGCCCACGCCGCAGGCGTCTTCGCCGAAGGGGGGGTGGCGCCCGGCGACCGCGTCCTGATCGCCCTCTCGGACGGGATCGAGCTCGTGTGGGCGTTCCTCGGCGCCGTGCGCCTCGGCGCTATCGCCGTGCCGGTGAACCCGATGCTCCCGGCGCAGGAGCACGACTTCCTCCTCGGCGACGCCGAGCCGTCGCTCGTCGTGAGCGACGGGCCGATCCTCGACCACTTCGCCGGCACGCACGCTCTCTCCGGCGAGGAGCTGGCGCGAATGCTCGGCTCGGCGACACCCTCGCCCGCCGCGCCGGTCGAGGGGTCCGAGCCCGCCTACGCGCAGTACACCTCGGGCACCACTGGCAAGCCGAAGGCAGCCCTCCACCGCCACTCCGACCCTTCCTGCTACGCGGCAGCCATGGCAGGCGACGTCCTCGAAATGACCGAGGACGACCTGGTCCTATCCGTCTCGCGCTCCTTTTTCGCCTACGGGCTCGGCAACACCGTCCTCTTCCCGCTCTTTCACGGTGCGGCCGCCGTCCTCCATCCCGTGACCCCGAACGTGGAGGTCCTCGCCGAGCTCACCGCCCGGCACCGGCCGACCATCCTCTTCTGCGTGCCGAGTTACTACGCCGTGCTCACCGCGGCCGGCGACCCGGCGATGTTCTCGAGCGTGCGCGTGGCGGTCTCCTCGGGGGAGGTGCTCACCCGAGCCCTGCATGAGAGGGTGCAGCGCTTCCTCGGCATTCCACCGCTCGATGCCCTCGGCTCGACCGAGGTCGGCCAGGCCTTCGTCTCCAACCGGCTCGACCGGCTGCGCCCGGGCACCTGCGGGTTCGCGCTCGAAGGCTACGAGATCTCCGTGCGCGACCCGAGCGGTGCCGAGGTCGGACCCAACGAGGTCGGCCTCTTATGGGTCAAGGGTCCCTCCGTCCTGATCGGCTACTGGCGACGCCCCGAGGCCACCGCCGAGGCAATCGTCGACGGCTGGCTCCGCACGGGAGACCGGGCGAGCATCGACGAGGACGGCTTCCTCCACCACCACGGCCGGGCAGACGACGTGGAGATCGTCGGCGGGATCAACGTGGTGCCGCTCGAGATCGAAGCGCTGCTCGTCTCACACCCGCTTGTCGCCGAAGCCGCCGTGGCGGCGGTCCGCGACGAGCTCGGGGCGAGCAGGCTGCGCGCCTTCGTCGTCCCCGCCAGAGGCCACGCGCCGTCGCCCGCCCTCGAGCGCGAGCTCATCGACCTCGTGCGGGCGCACCACGCGCCGTACAAGGTTCCCCGCTCGGTCCGTTTCCTCACCGCCCTGCCACGCACCGCTACGGGTAAGCTCCAGCGCTTCACCCTGCGCGCCGGCTGGCCGGACGCCCCCGGCACGACGGGCACCGCGTGAGCAATCGGCTCGCGGGCTCGAGCTCAGGCCCGCACCGCCAGCGCTGGTGAGTGGCCCGCGGCCTCCAGGATCGCCTGGACGACGGCCCTGCGGGTCATCTGCTTGCGCCAGACGTAGTGCAGGTCCGCGTTGTCGAGCGGCTTGGCGACCTTGGCCGCCTCCGCCGCCACGTCCGCCAGCAGGCCGTCCTCGCCGGTCAGCTCCCGGCCGACGAGCGCCTCGCCGGCCGCGCTCACATCGAAGGGCCGCGACCCGACCGCCGTGAGAACGATCCGGCAGCCCTCGACGACTGGGCCAGCCATCGCGAGCGCCACGGCAGCGCCCGCGAGCGGGAAGTCGATCGCCCCCCGCCGGCGCACCTTCACATAGGAGGACCGCCAGGCCCCGGGGGGCGGCAGGCGCAGGCACTCGACGATCTCGTCGGGCGCCTTGGCGAGGTAGAACTGCCCGTCGTCCTGGTAGAGGTCGCACACCGACACCTCGCGGCGGCACCCGCCCGGCCCGACGAGCACCACGGTCCCACCGAGCGCGATCGCGGCAGGCGCGGTGTCCGAGGATGCGATCGCCCGGCAGTGCTTGCTCGCGGGGGCGACCCGGCAGATGTCCCCGTCCTTCTTCATGCAGAACCCGCACGCCTCGCGCCACTCGACGCTCATGTCGTAGTAGTTGCAGCGCGTGTCGACACACAGGTTGCCGCCGATCGTCCCGACGTTGCGCAGCGCCGGGGACGACACGAGCGCGGCGGCGCGGCTGTAGGCGCGATGACCAGCGCCGACGCGCCTGTCCGAGCTCGCCGCGGCGAGGGTCACCCCCGCCCCGATCTCCACGCCTCCGCCCTCGGTAGCGTGCACGGCGCGCAGCTCGCTGAGGTGGCCGAGGCCGACGAGGACCTCGGGCTCCATCTGGCCGCGCTTCATCTTCGGGACGAGGTCGGTCCCGCCCGCGACCACCATTGCCCGGGCCCCGTGCACGGCGAGCAGGTCCGCCGCCTCGTCGACGGACCCCGGCCGGAGGAACCTAAAGGGCGGCAGGCGCAGCATCGGGGGGAGCGACCTTCACGAGATCGGGGTAGGGGATGTCGGGGAATCTCTTCGGGCCGTAGCGAGCCTCCTTGCCCTTGGCCCGCGCGTCGAGGGCGCGCACGATCTTGTCCGGGGTGACGGGGATCTCGTCGATCCAGACGCCGAGCGCGTCGTGCACGGCGGAGACGACGGCCGGGATGACGGGAAGGAGGGGACCCTGACCGACCTCCTTCGCTCCGTAGGGGCCCTCGGGGTCGTGGGTCTCGACGAGGATGGTCTCGACCTCGGGCATCTCCAAGAAGGTGAGCGACTTGTAGTCGAGCATGCTCGGCTGGCGGTGCAGTCCGTCCCGGTAGGCCTGCGCCTCCATCAGCGCCTCGCCGAGGCCCATGTAGACGCCGCCTTCCACCTGGCCGCGCACCGCCATCTCGTTGATCGACCGGCCGATGTCGTGCGCCAGCCAGACCTTGTTGACCCGGATCTCGCCGCTGCCGGGATCGACGTTGAGGTCGACAGCAGCGGCCGAGTAGCTGTACGCGGGGCTCGGCCCGACGCCCGCCCCCTTGTACCGTCCGCCGATCCCCTCCGGGGGCGTGTAGGTGCCGTGCGCGGACAGCACGCCGAAGCGCTCCTCGGCGAGCGTGGCGGCCTCCTCGAAAGTCATCCTGCCAACCTTCCCGTCGCGCACCTCGACCTCCTCCGGCGCGCAGCCCTCCTCGTCGGCGACGACACCGACGAGCAGCGCGCGCATCTTCGCAGCCGCCTCCCGGGCAGCGTTGCCAGCCATGAAGGTGACACGCGACGAGTACGAGCCGAGGTCGACGGGGGTCAGGCCAGTGTCTCCCGTCACGAGACGGATGTCGCCCGGCCACAGCCCGAGCTCCTCGGCAGCGACGGTCGCGAGCACGGAGTCCGAGCCCTGCCCGATGTCCGTCGCCCCGCAGTAGAGCGTCACGCCGCCGCGGCCGACGTTCACGACGCACTCGCTGTGCGGCATCTTGTTCCAGTAGATGGGCAGCCCTGCCCCGCACATGTAGCTCGAGACGGCGAAGCCCATGCCGTGGCCCCTCCGCCGCTCGCGGCGCGCGTAGCCGGAGGCCTCGAGGACCCGGTTGGTGACCTCCTCGAGGCCGCATGACGTGATCCGCAACCAGTTGACGGTCCGTGAGAAGGGCTTCACGAAGTTGCGCCGCCGGAGCTCCACCGGGTCGAGGCCGACGTCCGCCGCGAGCTTGTCGAGGTGGACCTCGAGGGCGAAGCGGGGCTGGGGGGTACCGTGGCCGCGCTTCGGGCCGCAGGGCGCCTTGTTCGTGAAGACCCGCGCGCCCTCGAAGCGGTAGGCGGGGATGGCGTAGGTCGTCGTCTGCAGCGCGCCCGTGTAGAGCGTGGACGCCGGGCCGTAGGAACCGTAGGCACCCCCGTCGAGGGCGCTGCGGAAGTGCATGGCGAGGATGCGACCGTCGGCGTCGACGCCCGTGCGGACCCACATCAGCACCGGGTGCCGCCCGCGGTGGGTGTAGAAGACCTCCTCGCGGGTAAGCGTGCACTTGACGGGGCGTCCGGTCATCATCGCGATCTTGCAGACCACGATCTCGTGCGAGAACGGATCGCACTTGCCGCCGAAGCCCCCGCCGTGGGGCGCTGCGACCACCCTGAGCTTGCCCATCGGAAGGTCGAGGACCTTGGCGAGCGCTCGGTGCACGTAGTGGGGATCCTGCGTCGAGGACCACAGCGTCACCTTGTCGGCGACGACCTGCGCCGTCGCCGAGTGCTGCTCCATCGGCAGATGGGTGTTGCCCTCGAAGAAGAAGATGTCCTCGCGCACGTGCGCCGCGCGGGCGAAGCCCGCGTCGACGTCCCCGAACTCCAGCGCGGCGAGCCGGTGGACGTTCGCCGGTCCGGCGTAGTCGTGCAGGGGCTCGTCGTCAGGCGGGATGAGCGCCTGCTCGATAGACTCGACGGCCTCGAGCGGCTCGTACTCGACGTTGATCGCCCGGCAGGCGGCCTGCGCGGTCTCCTCATCTACCGCCGCCACAGCCGCCACCGGATCGCCGACGAAGCGGACCTTCTCGTGCTCGAGAGCGTGCTCGTCCTCGCAGGTCGGCATGATGCCGTAGTTGACCGGGAGGTCGTGGCCGGTGAGGACGGCGACGACGCCCGGAACCGCACGCGCCGCGCTCGTGTCGATCGACAGCACGCGCGCGTAAGGGTGGCGGCTGCGCAGAAGCTTGCAGAAGAGCATGCCGGGAAGGACGATGTCGTCGGCGTAGGCGATGCTGCCGGTCACTTTGGCGGCGGCCTCGACGCGCGGCAGGCTCCTGCCGACGACGCGCAGGTCGCGCTCGTCCCGGGGAGCCTCGATCGTCGTCATGACAGCATCCTCCCCGCCTCCTCGACGGCCTCGATGATGCTCGCGTAGCCGGTGCACCGGCAGAGGTTGCCGGCGAGGGCCTCCTTGATCTCGTCGCGCGACGGCGCGGGGTTCTCGTCGAGAAGCGCCTTGGCCGCGAGCACCATGCCGGGCGTGCAGTACCCGCACTGCAGCCCTCCCTGGGCAACGAAGGCCTGCTGGACCGGGTGCAGCTCGGAGCCCCGGGCGAGCCCTTCGATCGTCGTGACCGCGGTGCCCTCCACCTGTGCCGGCAGGAGGAGGCAGCTCAGCTGCGGCGTCCCGTCGACGAGCACCGTGCACGCCCCGCACTCCCCGAGCTCGCAGCCGTGCTTGGTCCCGGTGAGGCCGAGGTCCTCGCGCAGCACCTCGAGCAGGGTCGTGTGCGACCGCACGAGGAGCAGGCGGTCCTCACGGTTCACCGAGAGGCGCAAGAGCTCTCGACCGTCTGGCACCTCCACGGCGGTCACCTCCCCTCGGCGGCAAGAGCGACGAGCAGCGGCTCGATCCCGCCGTGGCGCAGCACGTCGAGCATCGGCTCGGGGATCCTGTCGGCGCGCAGCACCGTGCGCCCGCCCGCGACGACCACCTCGCCGGCAACGACGTCGACCTCCACGGTCTCTTGGTCGTGCACCGCGGCACTCACGCCGGGGCAGCTCAGCGCGGGGAGGCCCAACGCGATGGCGTTGCGCGCGAAGATCCGCGCCAGCGAGTCGGCCACGACCACCGAGACGCCGAGGTCCTTCAGGTGCTGGGGCGCGGACTCCCGGCTCGAGCCGCAA
Source organism: Acidimicrobiaceae bacterium (assembly GCA_027320105.1). Lineage (GTDB taxonomy): Bacteria > Actinomycetota > Acidimicrobiia > Acidimicrobiales > Palsa-688 > JAKAQB01. Next base: position 126,037 of record DAHVMA010000036.1, read on the forward strand.
CCGAAGTTCGCCCCGGCGACGACGATGTCACCTGGACGGACTGAAGCGGCGAACTCGGGCCGCGCCGGCTCGAGGACGTGGCGGAGACGGACCTCGGGCGGGTCGTGCACGTACTGGCCCGGCGAGAGCATATCCGTGCTGATGTCCGGCCCGAAGAGCCACGCCCTGCCCCTGAAGCGCGTCACGTCGCCAGGAGTGTCCGTCATCCTGCCGCCTCCTTCGCTCCGGGGCCCACAGAGACCTCGCGGGGGTCGGCGATCGCCCCGGCGAGCGCGGACGCGGCCGCCGTGGCCGGCGATCCGAGGTAGATCTCCCCGTCGGGGCTGCCCATGCGGCCCCGGAAGTTCCGGTTGTGGGTCCCCAGGCAGCGCTCACCAGCCGCGAGCAGCCCGAGGTGGCCGCCGAAGCACGGCCCGCAGCCCGGCCCCTCGACGATCGCCCCGGCGGCCGACAGGTCGGCGAGGATCCCCTCCGCTGCGGCCTGCTGGTACACCGTCGAGGAGGCGGGGGTGACGATCATGCGCAGCCCGGGGGCGATCTTGCGGCCGCGCAGGATATCGGCCGCCGCGCGCAGGTCCTCCAGCCTGCCGTTGGTGCACGAGCCGACGAAGACCTGGTCGAGACGGATGCCCGCGACCTCGCCGACGTCGACAACGTTCTCGACGTGGTGGGGGACGGCAACCTGCGGCGAGAGCGCCCCGAGGTCGACAGTGTGCGTCGCCGCGTAGCGCGCACCGGGGCGCATCGTCGGTGCGCCGGCGGCGGGGAAGAGCGAGAACTTCGCCCCCATCTCGACCCCCATGTTCGCGATCGTCATCCGCTCGGCGAGCGACAGCGATGCGGTGCCCGCCCCGCCGTGCTCGACCGAACGGTACTGAGCCTCGGCCGACCCGATCTCACGCATGAGGTAGAGCACGAGGTCCTTCGCCGCGACCATGGGGGCGAAGCGCCCCTCGAGGACGACGAGCACGGTCTCGGGGACCTTGAACCAGAGCTTGCCGGTCGCGAGGGCGTATGCCATCTCCGAGCTCCCGATGCCACAGCCGGCCGCGCCGCGCGCACCGTAGGTCGTGGTATGGGAGTCGGTGCCGACCACGAGCTCGCCCGGGCGGACCCGGCCCTCCTCGACCATCACCTGGTGGCAGATGCCGCGGCCGATCTCGAAGAAGGCGTCGATCCCGTAGCGGCGCACGAGGCGCCGCGCCTCCGCCTGGTGCTCGGCCGCGGCCACCGACGGTGCAGGCACCATGTGGTCGAAGACGACCGTCGCGCGGGCGGGGTCGTGCAGCTTCTCGATCCCCGCGCGCTCGAGCATCCCGAGCACGTCGGCCGCGAAGATGTCGTGCATCATCATGGCGCCGATCTCCGCGACGACGTACTCGCCCGGCGCCACCCGGTCGACGCCGGCGGCCCGGGCGAGGGCGACCTCGGCCGCGGTCGCCCCCAGCGCGGGCGGCAGGTCGGAGCCTGCGGCGCCGGATCCTGCCCTCTCGTTCGCTACCATCGCCTCCTCCTCGTTCCGTCCATGGCCCAGTCACGGCGCCCTCCTCGCCGGGCGGCGCCGGCGACCGGCGCCGCACCGCTGCGGTGCGCCGTGGCGCGCTCAGAGCATCGAGAGCCCGCCGTTCACGCTCAGGGTCTGACCGGTTATGTAGTCCGCGTCCGACGAGGCGAAGAACAGCACCGCCCGCGCTACCTCCTCCGGCTTCCCCGGGCGGCCCAGCGGGATCGAGCGGATGATCGCGGCCATCAGCCGCTCGTTCTGTTCGGTGACCTCGGCGAGCATCGGGGTGTCGGTGAGGCCGGGCGCGACGCAGTTCACGTTGACTCCATGGCGGGCGGTTTCGCGCGCGAGCGCCTTCGCGAAGGCGATCACCGCTCCCTTGGCGCCGGAGTAGACGACCTCGCCGGTCGAGCCGACGCGCCCGGCGTCCGACGCGACGAGCACGATGCGCCCGGATCCGCGCTCGGTCATGTGCGGCAACACGGCGTGCGCGCACGCGAGGTGGCCGCGGTAGTTGACCGCGATCACCCGATCCCACAGCACCTCGTCGGTGTCGACGAACGGCATCACGCGGTCCCAGCCAGCGTTCGAGACGAGGATGTCGATCTTGCCGAGCCGCTCGACGGCTGCCGCGACCGCTTGGCGCACCGCGCCGGCGTCGGCGACGTCGAGGACCGCGACCTCGGCGACGCCCCCGAGGTCGGTGACCTCCTTCGCCACCGCCTGCGCACGATCGGCGGACAGGTCGCCGATCGCCACGCTCGCCCCCTCGTGCGCCAGACCGAGCGCCGTCGCCCGGCCGATCCCGCTGCCGGCACCGGTGACCATCGCCACCTTGCCGGCGAATCTACCCTCGCCTGCCATCGCCATCGCGCTACCGTCCTTTCAACAGTCCGCCGGAGTCGAGCCGGCGGACGATCGAGAGCTCCTCGTCGCTCGGCGCAGCCGTAACGGGGACGGCCCCGGACTCGGCGAGCTCGAAACCGGTCGCCGCTACGACTTCTGTGACCTCGACGCCGGGATGGACCGACTGGAGCCGCATCCGCAACGTTGCCGGATCGAAGTCCATCGTGCAAAGCGGCGTCACGACGGCGACCGGGCCGCCCCCCGGCACGCCCGACCGAGCGAAGGACTCCGGCCCGTCGAAGAAGCCCGGCCCCCCGAGAAAGTCAACGCGCTCGACGAAGGTCCGGGGGTTGTGGGACATGGTATAGATGAGGACGCGCCCCACGAGCGCGAGGAAGGGCAGCCCGACCGTCCCCGGGCCACGCAGCGCTGGCCGCGCCCAGTCGCCGACGGACACGAGGTTGCAGTTGCCGTGGGCGTCGATCTGCAGACCACCGGCGAAGAACACCGAGAAGACGTCGCCCCTCCCCTCGAGCAGCACCACGTCGGTGAGCGGCAGCGCGGTGTCCGCGCGCAGGAGGTCCTCGTCGCAGCACGAGGGGACGGCGGGACCGAGGTGCGGGTTGACGCCGCAAGTTCCGCCGGCGACGTACCAGAGGTCGGGCGCGTGCGTCGCACGCGCCAGCGCGCAGGCGACCTGCGGGAGCGCGCTGGCGGTCCCCATCACGGCGACGTCGTCGTTCCGCAACCGCCGCGCGAGCTCGACGGCCATCAGCTCGGCAGGCGACCAGGTCGCCGTCGCGCCGTCGCCGGGGGCGCTCACGGCGCGTCCCCGGCGCCCGCCCGCAGCCCGACCGCGCGCGCGTACCCCGGCTCGGTCGTGCCGGTGACGAGCTCCTCGAGGTAGCCGTGCGCCCCCTCCGGCGTCGCCGCGCGGGCGAGGTAGGTGCGGAGGTGGTTCTCGTCGTAGCGGTACTGCCCGTGGGAGGCCGTCGGGTGACAGCCGCCCGGCGCCTCGACGACGCCGTGCACGAGAAACCCGGGGATCGTCGTGCCGACGGGATTGCGGCTGACCTCGTCGGTCGGAACGACCCGCTCGACCTGGAGGACGACGGTCTTCGCGGCGAGGACCATAGCCCGGTCGACGAAGTGCGCGCCGGCGAGCACGGCGTTGCCGGCGGCGTCGGCCATCGCGGCATGCACGAGCGCGACGTCGGGAGCGAGCGGCCGGGCGGCGAGGACCTGCCTGCCCGTGAAGGGGTCCTCGACGAGCCGGTAGCTCTCCGGGTTCGCCTTCCACACGTCGGAGACCTCGAGTCCAGCGGGCAGCGCGACGAAGGGGAGGCCGCCGGCACCGGCGGTGAGCCCGTGGGTGATGTAGGCCTCGTCGCACTCGAGCACCCGGAGCGAGCCCGACTCCACGGCCCGGCGGAACGCCGGCGCAAGGCCGAGGTGCTCGAAGCCCACGTAGGACGTGGCGATCTCGCCGACGAGTCCGGCCGCGATCAGAAGGTCGGCGTTGAGCGCTCCGCACGGGCTCGTGAGCAGGCGCGCCACCCGCCGGTTCTGGCGCACCACCTCGCGCACGAGGGCCATCGGGTTGTTCTGGAGGTGCATGCCGCCCACGGCTAGAAGCCCGACCCCGTCGGGAACAAGGCGCGCGACCGCTTCGTCGAGTGCGACGACCTTGTCCACGCGGGTCGCTCCTCTGCCGCTAGCCCGCCGGGAGCAGGGCGTTCACCCACTCCTGAGCGGCAAGCGCGTCGCGCAAGTGCAGGGCGCTGATCTCGAGGTGGGCCGCCCACTCCTCAGGCTGGTCCTCCTCGGCGAAGATGGCGTCCACGGGACACGGGTCGACGCACGCCGCGCAGTCGATGCAGGACTGGTCCTTCATGTCGACGCAGCCCCGGCTATGACGTAGGCCACGGTACCCCTCCTGTCCTTCCTGGCCCGGACCGGGGCGGCTATCGATCTACACTTCTCTGGCCGACCTACGGATGAGTGTAGACTAACCGTCTGGACAAGACAAGCCGGGGGCCGTGTCGCGGGCGGCGGTTGGGTCCCGCGTGGCGGCGTGCCGGCGTTCAGCAGGTAGGCGAGCACCGTGTCGGTGCAGGCGCGCTTGTACCACGCGTGCTGCTCCCGCCAGTCGTCCTCCTGGAGCCACTGGAAGTGCAGCCCCTCGACGATTGCCCGGACGGCAACCGCGGCCTCGTCGACGTCGCGCACCTGGAACGTGCCGGCAGCGACGCCGCTGCGGATCACCTCGGCGTAGACCCGGTTGACGCTCGCGCGGAACGCGGCGCTGATCTGCCCGAAGCCGCTCACGCGCGCCGCGTGGTCGATGAGGTCGAGGTAGGTGAGGTAGAACCGCCGGCTCTGATCCGGGCCGAGGAAGATCGTCTCGATCATCGTCGCCACGGCATCGACGGGCGACGGAGCTCCCGCGACCGCATCGCGGATCCGATCGCCGATCTCCTCGAGCACCCAGGACATGGCCGCGCCGACGAGTTGCTCCTTCGTCTTGAAATAGTAGAGGACGATGCCCTTGCTCACGCCCGCCGCCGACGCGATCTCGTGGATCGGCACTCGCTCGACGCCGCGGTCCGCGAACAGGCGGTACGCGCTCCGCACGATGTGGACCTGGCGCTCGGACAGCCCGCCGACGTCCGGCCGGCGGCCGACCCCCGGCTCGAGACTCGCCGTCACCACCACACGAGCCTAGCCTGTGGCCACCTGCGCACCCCGCCGCAGGCCGGCGGGTGGCGACCCGTGCCGCGGCGCCGGCCGGCGCCGCGGCGTGCTCCCTGCGACTCTGCCGCGGAGACGCAGCTCAGCAAGCGGTGTGGACCTTGGTGAAGCTCGTCGGCTCGAGGGTGCCGTTCACGTCACGGGTGATGGCGACCTGGGACGCTGTGAGCCCGGAGTGGTCGGTCGAGCTGAAGCGGTAGGTGCCGTCGCCGGTGGTGATCGTCATCGTGGACAGCGCCTTCGCGATGCCAGCCGGCGTGGGCCCGTTCTCGCGGATCGCCTGGGCGATCATGGCCACCGCGCCGCCCGCATCGTAGGCGAACTCCGGCGGGAAGTAGCCGTTGGTCTTCTGGAAGGTGCTGGCGAACGACGTGATGACCGACCGCCCCGGGTAGCAGCTCGGGAGGTAGGGGGCGATGCCGCCAATCGAGCTGGCGATGATCGCGCCATCGCCAGCCGAGCCGACCGTCTTGGTGTAGAGGTACGACGCCTCAGCGTGGCTGAAGAGCAGGGCCATCGTGAGCCCCATCGCCCGGAACTGCTTGGTCAGGGTGACCTCCGCCGGGCCGGCGCCCCAGACCATGAGCCCCTGGGGGTTGGCCGCCTTCGCCTGGGTGAGGATCGTGGTGAAGTCCGTGGCCGTCACCGAGAACTCTCCGTCGTAGACGAAGTGGACGCCGTAGCTCGGCGCCATCGCCTTCATGTTGTCCCAGCCTGCCGTCGGAAAGGCCGTGGTGTCGCGCGCGACAGCCATCTTCGTCAGGCCCTTTTCCTTCATGTAGGCAAGGAGCTCCTCGGCGACGATCTTCGTCGTCGGCGGCGTCATGTAGACGTAGTAGTTGACCGGCGAGACGAGGTTGTCCGCAGCGGCGGTGTCGATGGTGGGGATCTTCGCCCGCGCGGCGTACGACTCTGTCGCCACCGCCGAGGAGGAGAAGACCGGGCCGACGATCGCCACTACGCCGTCAGACACGAGCGTCTGGTAGTCGGTCACCGCCTGGGTCGGGTCGGTCGCGTCATCGAGGACGATGAGGTCGATCTTGCGCCCGCCGATCCCTCCGGCCGCGTTGATGGCATTGACCTCCTGTTCCGCGCCGAGCTTGTCGTTCGTGCCGAGCGGCGTGTAGGGGCCCGACAAGGACGTGATCATCCCGATCTTGATCGGGCCCTTCTGCCCGGCCGCTGCGGTGCTCGGCGTGGTGGTGCTCGGCGTGGTGGTGCTCGGCGACGAGCTCGGCGAGGAGCTTCCGCACGCCGCCATCAACGCGGATGCGACCACGAGCACCGCCGCCACGACGGGCGTCTTGCGGACGCCCCGGCGCTCGATACCGCTGCGACGCTGAACGTTGCTGCTTGGCTGCTTGTCATGTGCCACGATCGCACCCCCCGTTCTCTTGCCCGTCGAACGTTCGACGAACTTACGTCGACCAGTTTGCTATACGTAGCATGTTTCTGTCAAGCACGCCTCCAGCTCCACATGGCTCAGCTGGGCCGATCCTCGCCCCCAACAAGCCCGCCAGGCGCCCGTAGACCACATCCGAAGCCGCGAGCGCCACAGCAGACGCCGGCCCGGGGCGGCGACCCGCGCCGGCGTCCGGTAGCCGCCGGCCGGGGTCGGGAGGCGGGGCGGGGGGTGGGGGGCGCCAGCTGGCGGGCAGAGCCCATGGTGGCCAGCGGTGGCTGGAGGATCTCTCATGGCGGCGCCCCAGGTCCCCGGGCGCGAGGTCGGCCACGGAGGGCGTGACGCCGCCGGCGCAGGTGCCCGAAAGTGGGTGCGTAGAGCCGAAGTGGGTGCATTCGATGCCCATACGGGCACTGAACGGACCCAGTTCCAGTTGCGTCCTAACGCCGGGCACGCCTTCAGCGACGAGCGCTCTGCCCGCTTCTACGACCCCGCCCTCGACCGGGCCACGGGCACCTCCGTCAGCCGCCCCTCGTGAGGCGCAGCGCGAGGGCGACCCCGCCCAGGTAGCCGGCGTGCTCGTCGGCGGGGAGGGATGCGAGGTGGCAGGCGACGGTCCCCCAGTCGCCCCTCGCGACCGGGCCAGTGAGCGCCGCCTCCGGCCCCTGCCGGGCGACGTCGTCGAGGGCGGCGCGTGCCAGGGAAAGGAAGTCACCGAGCTGCAGACCAGCGATCTCCGCCAGACGGGCAACCTGGCCGAGCGTGGCGACCACGTGGTTGGCGGCCACGGTGGCCGCCGCGTGATAGGTCGCGCGGACCTCGTCTCGGATCTCGACGGCCCGGCCGCCGAGCACCCCGGCGATGGTGGCCGCGATCGGGTCACCGGCGACGCCGAAGGTGGCCCCCGAGAGGAGACGCTCCGCACCGGTCGGCCCGGCCGGTAGTGGCACCAGGGGGTGCAGGACGGCCCTGCGTTCGTGAGGGGCGAGCACATCGGGTCCGAGGGCCCCCGACATGTGCAGGACGGCCGTCGAGGGCACCCCCCGTACGCTGGCGGCCAGCCCGGCGATCGCCCCGTCTGGTGTGGCCAGCACTAGGGCGTCCACCCCTTCGGCTGCGCCGGACGGGTCGTCACCCCTACCGAGCAGGCCAGCGATCTCCCAGCCTGCGCTGGAGAGCGCGCCGGCGAACGCACTACCGGCTCTCCCGGGCCCGATGATCCGCACGGACGGCACCACCTGGACGCTACGCGGCCGGCGCTGCCCGGTCACAGTCCGGCAACGGGGGCCGGTGGGCAGGTCGACCTGCCCTGCGAATGGCGGGTCGAGCCCGTCGGCGGAGCGCGGATCGCCCGATGGGTCAGCCCGTCCGGCGGAGGACGACCCGGTCGGGGGTGAGCCCGGAGACGCTACGGGCGCCGAGCAGGGCCATCGTCGTGCGGATCTCGGCCGCAAGGATGTCGGCGGCCTTCTGCACGCCCCGCTCCCCGCCGGCCATCAACCCGTAGAGGTATGCCCGCCCGACCATGCAGGCCCGGGCCCCGAGGGCTACGGCCGCCACCACGTCGTCGCCGGAGAGGATCCCGCCGTCGAGGTAGACCTCGGCCCGGTCGCCGACCGCGTCGAGCACCGCCGGGAGCTGCTCGAGAGGTACCGGGGCCCGGTCGAGCTGGCGGCCACCGTGATTGGAGATCACCACTGCGTCCGCTCCGGCGTCCACCACCTCCGCGGCGTCTTCCGCTCGCTGCAACCCCTTCACCACCAGCGGGCCGGGCCAGGCCGAGCGGAGCCACTCGACGTCGGCGATGGTGGCTCCCGGATCGAACATGCGCCGGGCCAGCTCGGCGACGGTCCCATCGAAGCGTTCGAGAGAGGCGAACTCGAGCGGCTCGGTGGTGAGCAGGTCCCACCACCACAGCGGGCGGGTGGCGGCGTCCAGGAAGGTCCGCAAGCTGAGCGATGGCGGGATGGTCAGGCCGTTGCGCACGTCCCGCAGGCGGGTGCCGGGGACCGGGGCGTCCACGGTGAGCACCAGGGCCTCGTAGCCGGCCTCTCTTGCACGCTGCACGAAGTCGCGACCCGCCCCCCGGTCGCGCCACAGGTACAGCTGGAACCACAGCCGCGTCCCGGGTGCCTCGGCCGCCAGCCTCTCCACCGAGGTGGTGCCCATCGTGGAGAGGGCGTACGGGATGCCCGTGCGGCCCGCCACCCGGCCCACGGCCGGCTCGCCCTCGGTGTGCATCATCCGGGTGAACCCGGTCGGGGCGAACACCAGGGGCAGGCCCGCAGGTCGGCCTAGGATGCTCGTCGACGGGTCGACCTCCGACACGTCTTGGAGCACGGTGGGACGCCACTCCACCCGGTCGAAGCAATCCCGCATCCGGGCCAGGGCTCGCTCGGTGCCGGCGGCCCCGTCGGTGTAGTCGAACACAGCACGGGGCGCCCGTCGCCGGGCCGCCCGGCGCAGGTCCGGGATGGACGCCACCCCCGCCAGCCGGCGTTCGACCGGATCGAGGCGTGCCGGGCGGGGCCGGAGGATCGGAGCGAGCTCGTCCCAGCGGGGGATCCGTCGCGCGGTCACGCGGTACTTGCTACACCCCACGGGGGCAAGTCGGCACCCCCAGCACCGGGTAGCTACCGTCTGGGCCGTGCTGCGATGCGCCGGTTGCGGTGCTTCGGTGCACGTCATCGCCCGGAGCGGCCGAGGTGGAGCAGGACCTCCAAGGTGCCCGTGTTGCTCACCCTGGTGATGGCGAAGCTCGGGTTGGGGATCTTCCATTCCCGGAACAGGATCGGGATCTCGGCGTTGAGGTCGATGGCCCCGGCGGAGACCCGCTCGCCCCGGATGGTGAAATGGACGACCCGGGTCACACCCCGCATGGTCAACCGCCCCGTCGCCACCACCGGCACGACCTTGCCGACGGGGGGCAGGGAGCCGAGCCGGATCGGCTGCGAGAGCCGGAACGAGGCCAGCGGGTAGGTGCCGGTCCTCATGATGTAGTCCCGCCACATCAACTCCCGCCCAGCCTGGTTGGTGAGAACCGACGCCATCTGGACCCGGAAGTCGGCGGCGACCAGCTCGGCGCCCGAGAAGGTCATCGTGCCCGTGACCCGGTGGGTGCGCCCCACGGCGGTGTGCGGCAGGCCGAAGAGGACCTCGTGCACCCGGTAGCCGACCTCCGAACCGCTGCCGACCGTCCAGGTCCCGCTCAACGGGCCGGCAGCGGCTTCGGAGACCGCGCCCCGGGGTAACGACAGCCGCCCGGGTGTGGGCGAGAGGAGGTCCTGGACGATGAAGGCGACGAGGGTGATGCCGAGTGCCGCCCAACCCAGCCCCGCGTACAGCCACCACCGCCGCCGCCGCCGGGGCGTTCCCCTCCGGCCGGGCGCAGTGCTGGGACGTGTCGTGGTCACCGCTCCACTATCCACCCGAGCCGGTCGTTCACGCGTGGCGCGTCACCGCTCGAAGCGGCCCACGCACTCGACGTGGGGGGTCTGGGGGAACGCGTCAACCAGCGTGACCGACACCAGGCGCCACCCCTCGCCGGCGAGCAGCCGGGCGTCGCGGCCGAGCGACGCCGGGTCGCAGCTGACGAGGGCGAGGACGCCGGCGCCGGTGGCCGACACGGCGCCCACCCCGGGGCGGCCGAGGCCGGGGCGGGCCGGATCGGCGATCACGGCGCCGCCGGCGGCCGGCCCCCGCACCACCCCCGGCCGCCACCGGCCCACCTCCGACGCCACGATCCGGGCGTCGAGGTCGGCGAGGTTGTGACGGGCGTCGGCCACCGCCGACGGCGAGCACTCGACGGCCAGGAGGGAGGAGCCCAACCGGGACGCGGCGACGCCACCCAGCAGGCCGACGCCGGCGTAGAGGTCGACGAGATGCCCGACAGGCCCGTCACCGAGGGCGGCGAGCACGCTCGCAGCCAAGGCGCCGGCCGCCGCCGGCCCCGCCTGGAAGAACGACCCCGCCCCCACCCGCCAGCGCCGCCCCCCGGCGTCGTCGTGCACGAAGCCCCGCTCCCGGGGCCCGACCAGGGAAGCGCCCGCCGGCAGGGTGACGGGCGCCGCCGGCCGCCGGTCGACGATGGCGAGCCGCTCGCCACCGGCCACCCCGACGCGAAACGTCACCCGCCGGACGCCTGGCAGGCGGGACTCGACGATCAGCTCCTCGAGCGACGGGTGGGCGACGAGGCACGACGACGGGGCGACGGTGGCGTGGCTCCTGCCCCGCCGGTAGGCGGGCCGGCCATCACGCCCGACGGCGAGGTGGACGGTGGTGCGGTACCCGCCGGCGGGCAGCCGGACGCTGCGCAGGGGCACGTCCGGCTGCACCCCGCCGACGCGCCGCAGGGCGTCGGCGACGATCGCCTCCTTCAGCCGCACCTGGGCGTCCGGGGCGACGTGCTGCCACCCGCAGCCGCCGCAACCGAGGAGGCGGGACGGGCAGGGGGGCGCGACCCGATCCGGTGAGGCGGCGACGACATCGGCCACGCGGGCCCGGGCGTAGTCGCGATGGACCTCGACGGCCTCGGCGTCGACGGTCTCGCCGGGGAGCCCTCCCTCGACGAGCACCACCCGCCCGTCGCCGAGCCGCCCGATGCCGTCGCCGCCGGCGGCGACGCCCGTGCCGAGGGTGAGCCGGACGGGGCCGCCAGTGCTCGCAGCTGCGGGCGAGATCGGTGCGCCTCCGTGGTCGGGCCGCTCCATAGGATGCCCAGGATGCCAGCCGTCGACGACCTGCTGGAGGCGTGGATCGGGGAGGAGGCGGAGCGGGCCCCGACGCGGGCCACGGCCCTCGGGCTGGCGGGCGGGGACGACCGGCTCGGCGACTTCGGGGCGGACCGGTGGCGGTCGGAGCGGGTGGCGGACGGGCGCACAGCGGCGGCGATCGAGGGGATCGACCTGGCCGGGTGCTCCCCCGACGAGCAGGCCGACCTCGTGCTCGTGCTGTCGGAGCTGGCCGGCCGCCGGGTCATGGAGGATTGGGAGGGGTGGCGACGCAACCCGGCGGTGTACCTCGACGCGTGCATGCAGGGGGTGTTCGACCTGTGGCTGCACCGCCTGCGACCCGAGCCCGAGATCGTCGAGTCGACGCTGCACCGGCTGGGAGAGGTCCCCGGGGTCCTGGCGGCGGCCCGGACGAACTTGAGCGAGGACCTGATGCCGGCCCTGTTCGCGAGGAGGGGGGTGGCGACGGCGCGCGCCGGGGTCCGTTACCTCGCCGAGCAGCTCCCCTCCGAGGCCGCCGACCCCGAGGCCCGCCAGCGCCTGGGCGCGGCGGCGACGGAGGCGGCGGCGGCGCTCCAGTCGTTCGCTGCCTGGCTCGAGGACGCCGAAAACCGCAGCCGTGGGCACTGGGCCATCGGCGAAGCGCGCTACAGCGCTTTGCTGGTGGACCGGGAGCTGCTCGGCGCCGACGCTGCGGAACTGAACCAGCGGGGGTCGGCGGCCTACGACGAGCTGGCCGGCGAGATGGCCGCCCTCGCAGCCGAGATCGACCCCGGCGCCGGGGGCTGGGAGCGCCTGCTCGCCGCCCTCGACCAGGACTGCCCGGCCACACCGCAGGAGATGCGAGACGCTTACGAGCGGTCCTGCCAGGAGGCCCGGCAGTTCCTCGTGGACCGCCAGCTGGTTTCGTTCCCCGACGGCGAGCGCTGCGTGGTGGTGCCCTCCCCGGTGTTCCAGCGGCCGGTGCTCGCCGTGGCGTCCTACACGGAGCCGCCGCCGTTCTCCACCTCGAGGGTCGGGCACTTCTTCGTCCCCTACCCGCCCGACGGCGAGAGCCCCGAAGGCGTCCGCCAGCGCCTCGCCTCCAACGGCTTCCACGCCATACCGACGACGGCGGTCCACGAGGCCTACCCCGGGCATCACTGGCAGCTGGTGTGGTCGGCAGCCACGCCCCGACCGGTGCGCAAGGTCGTCACCACGTCGTACTTCGTGGAGGGCTGGGCGCTGTACGCCGAGGCGATGATGCGGCAGGAGGGGTTCTTCACCGACCCCCGCGCCGTGCTCTCCCACCTCGCGGCGCGCCTGTTCCGGGCGGCCCGCATCGTCGTCGACACCGCCTTGCACTGCAGGGAGATGACTGTGGAGGAGGCGGTCACCTACATGGAGCGCAAGGTCGCCATGACCCCGGCGGTGGCGCGCGCCGAGGTCGAGCGGTACTGCTCGTGGCCGACGCAGGCGGCGTCGTACCTCACCGGCTCGTTGCAGATCGAGGCGCTGCGGGATCGGTGGCTGGGCGAGCGCCGCGGCGACCTGCGGTCCTTCCACGACGCCGTGGCGGCAAGCCCGGGCCTTCCCGTGGCCCTGGTCGAGCGGCTCCTGTTGGGCGGCTAACGCTGACCGCGGGCCTTGGTGCGCCGGCGAGGTGCCGGCTGGATGCGGGCGAGGAGGGCGACGGACTCGGTGAGGGTCCGGTCGGTGTCGGGCCAGGGGAGGGAGGTGATGCTGGTGGGGAGGGCAACGAGGCCGTGCAGGAGCATCCAGATGGCGAGGATGTCGCCGAAGGCGTCGGTGCTGGCGGAGCGGCCCGCGTCGATGCAGCCTTGGACGAGGCCGACCCCAGCTCGATGGTGCGGTTCATGGCGGGCCCGGTCTCGAGCATCGGACGCTGCCCGTCGTCCCAGATCGCCAGGTAGCGGCGTTCGTAGAGGAGCCGGTAGCGGTTTGGGGTGAGCCCGACCAAGAGCCACGTACGCCCGGCAGGCAGCCAAGATCGCCTCCACGGGGTCGGTGACGCCGGAGGCGGCGTCGTGAAGGGCCTTGGTGAAGGCGTCGAGCTCGGTGGCCACCACGGCGTCGATGATCTCGGCGCGGTCGGCGAAGTGGGGAGCGATGGACGGTGCGGCGATGCCGATCTCGCGGGCGACCGCCCGCAGGGTGATGGAGTGCTCGCTGCCGGTGCGCTCGATCAGTTGGGTGGCGCCGGCGATGATCTCGTCGCGGAGGCGATGGCCCTGGCCGCGCGGGTTGTGCTGGCGCGCTGGCGCGGTGGTGAGGTCGTCGGCTGCGCCCATTGGGGTGTGCTTCCTTGGTCGCATTGCGCTGTCCCAACGCCACTCCAGGACCCGGCGCCTGCTCGGGTTGACAGCTCTGCTGTCTGCCCCACCGGGCTCCCCGCCCCCGCCACGGGACCCACCGCCTCCACTCCGACCCGTGACCACGCCCCGGGGCTAACCTCCGCCCCACCTCCCCCAACGGACTGCGACCACCCTCTAGTAGGAGGCGCGCCTTGGCGGACCTCGAAACGCTCCGCTCCTACCTCGCCGGCGGTGGCGGCCGCCTGTACATCGGCGCCGCCCCTGGGGGCGGCCTTGCCTTTGGCCAGCCGCAGCAGTCGGTGCTCGTGCTCGGACCGCCCCGGTCGGGCAAGACGACCGCCCTCGTCGTGCCCAACGTGCTCGCCGCGCCCGGACCGGTCGTCGCCACCTCCACCAAGCCGGACGTGATCACCTGGACTCGCGCCGAGCGGGCCTCGCTCGGGCGCTGCTGGCTGCTCGACCCCACAGGGACCGTCCCCGTCCCCACGGGCGTCGAGCAGCTCCGGTGGTCCCCCGTCGCGGCGGCGGCCCGCTGGGACGACGCCTTGCTCGTCGCCCAGGCGATGGTCGGCGCCGCCCGCCCCGACGCCCGGCGCGGCGAGTCCGCCCACTGGGTCGAGCGGGCGGAGGCCACGCTGGCGCCGTTGCTGCACGCCGCCGCCCTCGCCGGCACGGGGATGCAAAGCGTCCTCGGCTGGGTCCTCCGCCACGACGCCGCCACCCCTCGGGCCACCCTGACCGGCCACGGGGTGACCATCGCGTCGGACGTGCTCGCCGGCCTCATCGCCACCGACGGCCGCGAGCAGTCAGGCATCTGGTCGACCACCGCCGGCGTGCTGGCGGCCTACCGCTCGGAGGCGGCGCTGCGCAACACCGCCGACCCGAACTTCGAGCCGGCGGAGTTCTGCGCCAGCCGTGACACCGTCTACGTCTGCTCATCTGCGGAGCACCAGGCGGCCGCAGCGCCCATCGTCGTCGCCTTCCTCACCGCCATCCGCACCCACACCTTCGCCCGCTCTGCCGAGCACTTCCGCTCCGGGCGCACCCCCGCCACCCACGTGCTGCTGGCCCTCGACGAGGTCGCCAACATCGCTCCCCTTCCCGACCTGCCGGCGACGGTCAGCGAGGCGGGAGGTCAGGGCCTCTTGACCCTGGCATGCCTCCAGGACCTCTCCCAAGCCCGCCGGCGGTGGGGCCCGGAGGCCGACGGGCTGCTCACCCTCTTCGGCACCAAGGTGGTCCTCGGCGGCCTGGCCTCAGGACCCACCCTGGAGCTGCTGTCGCTCCTCGCCGGCCAGGAGACATACGCCTCCCCGTCGGTGCACCGCAGCGCCTGGTGGGCCCGGCCATCGCGTAGCGAGGGCTGGTCCCTCGCCCACCGCCCCCGCCTGGCACCCGACGCCATCCGCCAGCTCCCACCCGGCTCGGCGCTCGTCCTCGCCGGCAGCCAGCCGCCGGCGATGGTAGCGGTGCCGCCCTGGAGCAGCGTGGCCCCCTTCGCTCCCCGTCGCCCGCTGGAAGTCCCGTCGCTGCGGGAGGTCGGGGAGGTGCGAGGA
This sequence comes from Acidimicrobiaceae bacterium, assembly GCA_027320105.1. Taxonomy (GTDB): domain Bacteria; phylum Actinomycetota; class Acidimicrobiia; order Acidimicrobiales; family Palsa-688; genus JAKAQB01. Next base: position 141,141 of record DAHVMA010000036.1, read on the forward strand.
CTTTCCCCGTAATCAAGGAAGGCTCGCGGCATGGCACGAGCCACCAGTGCCCCCCGTTGGTCAGCGGTTCCGGTCGGGGCCGACCGCCATGACGAGGCAGAGCTCGTTCCCCTCGGGGTCAGCCAGCACCACCCAGTGCGTGTCCCCCTCCTCTACCCGCCCCACAATCCGGGCACCGAGGCGCACTGCCCGCCCGGCCGTGTCATCCGGGTCCGGCACGTACAGGTCGAGGTGGCAGCGGCCACCACGAGCCAGCTCGGAAGGCGCCACCTTCTGGAAGGTCAGGTTCGGCCCCACGCCGCTCGGATCCTTCAGCCCGACGTACGGATCGAAGAGCTGACGGGGGACATACCCTGTCAGCGACGCCCAGAAGGACGCGAGCGCAGCCGGTTCAACTGCGTTCACGACAAAGTTGCCTGGCCGGATGACCGGACCCAGCGCGTTCGACTCATCTGCCATGCCAAAGGGTAACCCCGTTGCCGCGCTCAGCCAGTTGCGGGTCAGCGCCGCGCCATCTGGTCGCGCTCGGGGCAACGAAGTCGCAGACCATGGCCCCATCGCCGCCGTCGTGGCTTCTCAGGTGGTGGATCTCACGCGCGAGCGTGCGCGGCGGCCACAGCGTGCACTGGGAGGCGCCGGGCAACCGATCCCGCCACGCCGCTCGAGCACAACACCACCCGCCACCCGCCACCCGCCACCTCACCGCCGGCCCCTCCCCGCCGGCCCCTCCCCGCCGGCGAGGCGGGCCGCACGGGCAAACCGCGCGCACGCTGGCAGACCGCGCGCACAGACGACGGCATGTGGCCGCGTATGCGCGCGGTTGGCTTGGCTGCGCGCGGTTCGCCCCTCACTGGGGCGCCCGCCCGGCTCCCGCCCCCTTGCCCACCGCCGGCCCCCCAATCAGGGCAGGAGCCACGCGCCGGCGCAAACCACCGCCACCGCCACGACGGCGGCGGCGTCGGCCCGCTTGGGGCCGGGTACCCGGGCGGTGGCGCCGGCTGCGCCGCCCCGCGCCGTCATCGCCTCACCCATCTCGCCCGCTCTGCGCACGGCAACGGTGAGGGCCGTGGCGAGGACCTCGAGACCGTCCTCGGCGAGTTGGGGCAGCGTTCGGCGGCCCGGCCGGCGGGGCCGGAGGCGCCTCACCGCCACGAGGACGCGCAGCTCGCCCACCAGCAGGGGCAGCGAGCGGATGCACAGCGCGATCGCCACCGCCCACTCGTCGACGGGCAGCCGCAGCCAGCGCAGCGGGCGGCCGAGGGTGGCGACCGCCGGGCCGACGTCGCCGAGAGCGGTCGTCCACCCGATGAGGGCGCCGGCGGCGAGGAGCTCGAGAGCGACCACGGTGAACAGCGCGTAGGCGTCGAGGGAGCCCATGCCGAGGCGCTGGCCGCCCAGCGTGACGTCCGGGCGGCCGCCGGCGGCGAGGTTCAACAGGGCGAAGACCAGCCACGCCACCCAGATCCAGCGAGGCAGCCGGGGGACGGCAGAGGCCGGGATCCGGGCGAGGAGGGCGGCGGTGAGCAGCCCGGCAGCGAGGACGCCGGCGACGGGCCAGGTCGGGTCCTCCGACACGGTGACGCTGACCGCCACGACAGCAAGCAGCTTGGTGCCGGCCCACAGCCGGTGCACCGGGCTGTCCACCTCGACGCGCCGCAGGAGCACGAACTCGCGGGGCGGGGAGCGGCGGGACCGCCGGCTGTCCCGTGCGGCGGACGGGTCATCACGGCCGGCACCAGCCGGCGGGCCGGCGCAAGTAGGCGGGGCGGGGGGTGGGTCAGCGCTGCCGGTGCCGGCCGGAGGGGGCGGGCTCACGGCCACACTGCGGCCCGGGGAGCTGGAGC
>DAHVMA010000042.1:0-8745 GCA_027320105.1 Acidimicrobiaceae bacterium
TGGACGACGTCGCGGGGCGACTCCCTGGTCGAGAGCGGTTCGCGGCGTCGAGCCGGCGCCGAGCCAACCCGAGACCGCCGCGCGCTCAGGTGGGGTCGCACGTCGGAGAGAACCAAGTACCCGCTGCCTCCCACGAACAGGTGTTGAGCGCCGCTCGTTCTGATCACGCCGAGGCCACCTCGTGGTAACGCCAGCTCACGCCTCTGGCGAGGCCGTCGCCAACGACGAGGGCGACTGCAGCGGCGATGGCTCCAGCGGCCGCGAGGTACGACACCGGCGCCGCGCCCGCCTCCTCGCTCTGCGCGACCCTGTCGCCGCGCGCCACCTCCCCACCTGGCAGTCTGTTCAAGAACCTGGTCATGGACGCGCCGGCGCCGGCGGGGGGCAGGCTCAGCCCACTGTCCAGGTCGAGCCCGATGACAGGAGGTCGGCGAGGTCGGCGGGGCCTTTCGTCGTAGTCGCTTCCACCAGCTGCTGGTTGACCTGCGAGCCGTAGTCGATGCGCTGCACGTCCCGGAAGACCCCAACCGGCGTGGGCGTGTGGGGACCGGTTGCCAGCCGGGACAGGGCGAAGGCGAAGCTCGGGTTCTCCCGGTGCTCGTCGTGGACCGCCAGGGCGTCGACGCCGGCGTCGGCGACCTCCACGATCCGCGCCACGCCGTCGTCCATCACCACGCCCCGCTCCCCCTGCGGGCCGAAGCGGATCGGCTCCCCGTGGTGCAGCGGGACCAGCATGTGGGGGCGGGCGTCCTTGGCGGTGATCCCCTCGAAGGCGCCGTCGTTGAACACGTTGCAGTTCTGGTAGACCTCGACGAGGGAGGCACCCCGGTGCTCGTGCGCCCGGCGGAACGTCTCTATCATGTGCTTGCGGTCCATGTCGTGGGTGCGGGCCACGAACGTCGCCTCGGCGCCGAGGGCCAGGGAGACCGGGTTGTACGGGTGGTCGAGCGACCCGAAGGGCGTCGACTTGGTGATCTTGCCCTCCTCCGACGTCGGGCTGTACTGGCCCTTGGTCAACCCGTAGATCTGATTGTTGAACAGCAGGATCGTCAGGTCGACGTTGCGGCGCAGGGCGTGCAGGAGGTGGTTGCCGCCGATCGACAGGGCGTCGCCGTCGCCGGTGATCACCCAGACGTGCAGCTCGGGCCGGGTCACGGCCAGTCCGGTCGCTATCGCCGGTGCCCGGCCGTGGATCGAGTGCATGCCGTAGGTGTTCATGTAGTACGGGAAGCGGGAGCTGCAGCCGATCCCGGAGATGAAGACGGTGTCCTCCCGGCGCACGCCCAGCTCGGGCATGAGCATCTGTACGGCGGTCAGGATCGAGTAGTCACCGCAGCCGGGGCACCAGCGGACCTCCTGGTCGCTGGTCCAGTCCTTCTTGGTCGTCACGGGGACGGCGACGTCGGTCACGCGATGTCCTCCACTGTCTCGGCCACCGTGGCGGCGTCTGTGTGGTCGATGCCGGCGGCCGCCGTGTCGCCGAGCAGGTCGAGGACAGCCCGCTCCACCTCCGCTGCCCGGAACGGCTGGCCGCTCACCTTGGACAGCGGTATGGCTTCGACCAGGAACTCGGCGCGGACCAGCTTGACGAGCTGGCCGAGGTTCATCTCCGGCACGAGGATCCGGGGGTAGCCGCGGACGACGTCCCCAAGGTTGGGCGGGAAGGGGTTGAGGTGGCGGAGGTGGGCGGTCGCCACCCGGTGCCCGCGGGCGCGCGCCCGGCGGGCGGCGGCGGCGATGGCCCCGTAGGTGGACCCCCACCCGAGCAGCAGCAGGTCGGCGTCGCCGTCGGGGTCGTCCACCACGACCGGGGGGATGTCCCTCGCGATCCCGGCGACCTTGGCCGCCCGCAGGCGGACCATCCTGTCGTGGTTGGCCGGGGCGTATGAGACGGCGCCGGAGCCGTCCGCCTTCTCGAGGCCCCCGATGCGGTGCTCGAGGCCGGGCGTTCCTGGCACGGCCCAGGGGCGGGCGAGCGTGTCGGGGTCGCGGAGGTACGGCCAGAACGCCGGTGTGCCGTCGGGGTACTCGTGGTTGGCTGCGGTGGCGAACGGCACCCTGATGTCCGGCAGGCTCGTCACGTCGGGGACCCGCCACGGCTCGGCGCCGTTGGCCAGGTACCCGTCGGAGAGGATGAGCACCGGCGTCCGGTACCGCAGGGCGATGCGCGCCGCTTCGATGGCCACGAAGAAGCAGTCGCCCGGAGTGGCCGGCGCCACGATCGGGATGGGGGACTCGCCGTGGCGGCCGTACATCGCCTGCAACAAGTCAGCCTGCTCGGTCTTGGTCGGCAGGCCCGTGGACGGGCCGCCGCGCTGGATGTCGAGGATCAGCAGCGGCAGCTCGAGGCTCACGGCCAGGCCCATCGTCTCGCTCTTCAAGGCGATGCCCGGGCCGCTCGTGGTTGTCACCCCCAGCGCCCCGCCGTAAGCGGCGCCTAGGGCGGCGCCGATGCCGGCGATCTCGTCCTCGGCCTGCATGGTGCGCACGCCAAAGTCCTTGTGCTTCGACAACTCGTGGAGGATGTCCGACGCCGGCGTGATCGGGTAGCTGCCGAGGAAGAGGGGCAGCTCCGACAGCTGGCTGGCCGCGATCAGACCCCACGCGATCGCCGTGTTGCCGGAGATGTTGGTGTACGTGCCCGGCTCGAGGTGGGCGGGACGGACCTCGAAGACGGAGTCGAACAGCTCGGCGGTGTCACCGAAGTTCCAGCCCGCCTTGAACGCCAGGGTGTTGGCGGCGGCGACCATCGGGGTCTTGGCGAAGCGCTGCTGGATCCACTCGAGGGTCGGCTCGACCGGCCGGGTGTACATGAAGCTGATCAGGCCGAGGGCGAAGAAGTTCTTGGACCGTTCGGCGTCGCGGGGCTTGGTGCCCGACGGCTTGACCGCTTCCATCGTGATCGAGGTCATGGGCACCTTGTACAGACGGAAGCCCTTGAGCGACCCGTCCTCCAACGGGTTGGAGGTGTACCCCGCCTTGTGGAGGTTGCGCTCCTCGAAGGCGTCGGTGTTGACGATGACCGTCGAGCCAGGGTCGAGGTCGGCGATGTTGGTCCGAAGGGCGGCCGGGTTCATGGCGACCAGCACGTCGGGGCGGTCGCCAGGCGTCAGGATGTCGTGGTCGGAGATGTGCACCTGGAACGCCGAGACGCCGGCGAGGGTGCCGGCCGGAGCGCGGATCTCCGCCGGGAAGTCGGGCAGCGTCGAGAGATCGTTGCCGAGCAAAGCCGAACTGGTCGTGAAGCGGTCGCCGGTGAGCTGCATCCCGTCGCCGGAGTCGCCGGCGAAGCGGACGACCACCCGGTCGATCACGCGGTGGGGAAGGTCCTGGTGCGCTCGGGTCGCGGTGCCGGCCATCGCTCTGCCTCCTCGGGGCGGCCCCGACCGGTGAGGACGGCCGGAAAGCCGGACGGCAGTTTATGGCCAGCCCGGGCCTACCCCGCGGCATGCTCGAGCTAGGCGACGGTGACGCTCCGGTCGAGGTAGACGTCCTGGACGGCGTGGAGGATCTCCACGCCCTCGCGCAGCGGTCGCTGGAACGCCTTGCGGCCGGTGATGAGGCCGGCACCACCGGCACGCTTGTTGATGACGGCGGTGCGGACCGCCTGGGCCAGGTCGCCGGCACCCTTGGACTCCCCGCCGCTGTTGATGAGCGGGATCCGCCCGGCGTAGCAGTTGACGACCTGCCAGCGGACCAGGTCGATCGGGTTGTCGGTGGTGAGCTGCTCGTACACGAGCGGGTCGGTGCGGCCGTAGCCGAGAGCCGGGTAGCCGCCGTTGTTCTCCGCCATCTTCTGCTTGATGATGTCCGCCTCGATGGTCACCCCCATGTGGTTGGCCTGGCCCGTCAGGTCGGCGGAGAGGGTGTAGTCGACGCCGTCCTTCTTGAAGCCGGGATTGCGCAGGTAGCACCACAACACGGTGAACATGCCGAGCTCGTGGGCCTCCTGGAAGGCCTCGGAGACCTCTTGCAGCTGGCGGGTCGACTCCTCGGAGCCGAAGTAGATGGTCGCTCCCACGCCGGCGGCGCCGAGGTCGTAGGCCTCCTCCGCTGAGCCGAACATCACCTGGTCGTACTGGTTGGGATAGGTGAGCAGCTCGTTGTGGTTGAGCTTCACGATTAGCGGGATCCGGTGGGCGTAGCGCCGGGCGATCAAGCCGAGCACCCCGAAGGTGGTGGCAAACGCGTTGCACCCGCCCTCGATGGCGAGCTCGACGAGCTTGGCCGGGTCGAAGTACGCCGGGTTCTTGGCGAAGCTGGCCGCGCCCGAGTGCTCGATGCCCTGGTCGACCGGGAGGATCGAAAGGTACCCGGTGCCCGCCAGCCGGCCGGTGTTGTACAGCTGGGCCAGGTTGCGCAGGACCTGGGGGTGGCGGTCGCTCTGCTCCATCACCCGGTCGATGGCATCCGGCCCGGGGAGGTTGAGGTCATCCTTGGCGATGCCCTTGCACGCGTGCGACAGCAGCGTGTCCGCATCGTCGCCCAACACCGCCTGCAGATCCATGGCCCAGTCCTCCTCGGGTGTGCTCCGACGAGCCTACGCTCGGGGTCGGTCCGGTCGACACCCCACGGGCGGGGGATCGCCTCTCCCCCGCTGCCGGTAGCCTCGCCTCGTGAGGACGAGCGCTCCGGCCTGGTGGGACGGAATCGACCCCGGCCGGGTGCGAGTGGTCGCCACCGACATGGACGGCACGCTGCTGTCGCCTGGCGGCACGGTGTCCTCGCGGACCGCCGCCGCCGTGGCCGCTGCACGGCGGGCGGGGGTGCACGTCGTGCCGGTCACCGGGCGGCCGCCGCAGGCGCTGTGGGTGCTGGCGGCGACAGCCGGTCTCGGACCGGTCGGGGTGTGCTCCAACGGCGCCGCCGTCGTCGACTTGGACCGCGAGGAGGTCATCGAGGTGGACCACCTCCCCGGCGAGCTGGCCGCCGAGCTCGTGCACCGTGCCCGCTGCGTGGAGCCCGAGGTGCGCTTCGCCGTCGACAACCTGGACCGCTTCACCCACGAGGTGGCGTTCTTCGAGGGACCGGTCGAATGGGAGGAGGACGTCTTTGGCACCGACGACCTGACCCCGGTGCTCGAGGAGGGCTGCATCAAGCTGATCGCCCGCCGCCCGGGCACGTCCGCCCTGGACCTCATCGACAGGCTCGCGCCCTTCCTCGGCACCGCCGTCCACCTGACCACATCCGGCCTCGACTGGGTCGACATCGGCGTCGTCGGGGTCACCAAGGCGACAGCGCTCGCCCGCGTGTGCGCACGGCTCGGAGTGGGTGCGGAGGCGGTCGTCGCCGTGGGCGACAACCACAACGACCTGACGATGCTCGAGTGGGCCAGCCGGGGGCTGGCGGTGGCCAACGCCGCCCCCGACGTGCTGGCGGCCGCCGACGCCGTCCTCCCCGGCAACGCCGCCGACGGCGTCGCTGTGCTCCTCGAACGGCTGGTGGCGTCACGGCGCGCCGCCCTTCCGGGCACGGCCGAGGTGGGATGATCGGCTGGTGATCACCGCTGTGCTACGAGGCGGCGCCATCAGGCGCCGAGCTCGGCCGCCGCCGATTCGAGCCGGGCGCTGACCTGGGCGATGGCCTGCCGGGCTCGGCGTCTGGCGGGCAGGCGCACGACCCGCTCGGCCACCACCTCGGTGCGGCTCTGGGTGGTGCCGCCGGAGCGGAAGAAGCGCCGGCGTACCCGACCGACTACCAGTACCTCCTGGTCGAGGTCCAGGGCGGTCGCCCACGCCGGTGGTTCCACCCAGGTGACCGGCACCGTCTCGGCGGGAGCCTTCGACGAGCGGACCGTGACATCGAGCGTGAGGACCATCGCTCCCGACGGCAGCACCCGTCGCTCGGCAGGCCTCGACAGTCGACCGGACACCGCAACCACGTTCAGCATCTGTCATCCCTCCGTGGGTTCGCCGGCACGGGCCGGCCGGGAACGTCGAGCCCACGCAGACCTGGGCGATGGGGAGGGAGGAACCCCGAGAGGACTGACGCCTACCCTACGCCGGGGGTGGGACCGCAACCGGCGGTCATCTTTCGTTCGCGGGCTGCTCGGGTGACCCGCAGCTCGTAAGTGCCGGTGCGCCCGGGGTGTCAGCGCAGGGCGCGCATGCGTTGGCGCACGTCGAAGGCTTCGGGATCGACCGCCGCCACCCGCCGGAAGAGCTCCCGGGCCCGCGGCAGCTCGCCAGCCCTCTCGTAGAGGTCTGCGAGGACGTACCACTGGCGGAGGTGCCGTTCGCGAGGGCGCTCGACGTGGCGAGAACCCTTCTCGAGAAGGGCAAGAGCACCGCTGACGTCACCCTGGTCGGCACGACAGCCGGCAGCCACGATCCGACCCTCGGCGACGATGTCTGCGTCCGGGGACGCCGCCCGCAGCTCGTCCCACAGTGCCTCCGCCTCCCGGTAGCGCCGGAGGGCGCGGTAGCAGTCGGCGAGCACGGGGTGCTGGTCGTAGGAGCCCGTCAAGTGCCGGTACGCCTCGAGCTCCCTCGCCGCAGCCTGCCACTGGCCCACCTGGTACAGGGTCAAGCCACTGAGCTCGCGGACTGCCGGCGAGTCGGGCGCTTCGGCGGCGAGCGGCCGCAACAGCTGGCGCGCCTCCTGGTAACGCTCGTGCCGGTAGGCGCGGCTGGCGTCGGCCAGCCGCCCGGCGAGCCGACCGCCGCGCTGGGCACCCACGGCGGCGGTGAGCTCCGCCACCACCGGCTGCGGCACTGCGTAGCGGTGACCTCGTGGCGCGTCGCCCTCACCGTCGCGGGCCGCCCCGGCGCTGCCTGCGACGCGGAGGGGTGAGCGTCCCCTAGCGGCTGGCTCCTCGTCCACATCGGTCTCGGCGACCCACACCTCGTCCGGCTCCCACCGCCGCCGGCCCCGGTCCTGGCTGGCGGCCTCCCGCCACACCTCCGAGGCGGTCGGGCGGTCGGGGCTCGGCTGGCGCATGACCTCGGCGGCACCCCGGCGGGCGACCGACCCCCAGCCGCCACCGGGCGGTCTGGGCGCACCGGCGCGCCGAGGTTGCTCGTCTGGCCGCGGCGGAGCGCCGGTGGCGCGGCTGCGGGTCGACCCGCCACCGCGGGGGCGATCCCGGCCGTCGGTGGCCCATACGCCTGAGCGGTCCTGCCCCGCCGGCGCGCCACGCCTGTCGCGCTGCGTCCCCGAGGCCTGTGGCCCGCTACGGCGGCCGCTGGGAGGGCTCGGCCGAGCGGCGGTGCCGCTGTTGCTGCGACTGGGGCTGGAACCGCCGCGGTCTTCCGGGCGGCGTGTCGTAGAGGACCCCATCTGGTCCTGACCGGCGGTCCGGCCCTGACCGGCGGTCCGGCCCTGACCGCCGGTCCGGCCCCGTCGCGCGATCCCGGCCCGTCCGGTCGCAGCGTCGTGGCGGTCCGTGTCGTGCCAGTCGGCTCGTCGTCGCGGGTCGCCCCCCTCGCCTTCCTGCACTGCGGCGTCGGACCAACGGGCGGATGAGGAGCCGGCCGTGCGCCCTCCTCGCCGGGCTCGACCCGCCTGTCCGGAGGGGCCAGGCCTGGCGCTGGGCTGCCGGTAGGGCCGCCCGACCCCACTGCCGGCGCGGCGGGCCGGCACCCGGATCTCGCCGTCATCCCCCGTGCGACGGGCAGCGCTGCGCGCTGCACCCCGCCCGCCGCCTCGACCCTCCAATCCGCCGCGCGCCCCGCTCAGCCTCCCGCTGTCGCCGCCAACACCCGTAGGGGACGGGGACGTGCGCCGCGCGCCGGTTCGTGCCTTCCACGAGGCCTTGCCATCCGGCCGACCGGTGGAGTCGTACGCAGCCTGGCGCGTGCGCCCGGAGGAGCCGTAGCCGGCTCGGGGTGAGGGCCGGCCTGCCCGCCCTTGGGCTTCAGGCATCCGATCAGCACGGCGGCTGCTCGGTGGCGGGGGTGCCTCCGAGCCGCGGCGGCCACTGCCGGCGTCCTCTGGAAAGCGGGAAGGTCGCCGGGCTTCGGCCATAGGAGGGACATCCTACCCGGGCACGCGAAAGAGGCCCCCGGCGAGCGGGGGCCTCTTCGACGACTATTCCGGCGGCGTCCTACTCTCCCAGGGGGCAACCCCCCAAGTACCATCGGCGCTGGCGGGCTTAACTTCCGTGTTCGGGATGGGAACGGGTGTGACTCCGCCGCTATGGCCACCGGAAACCTTGCCGGCCGGGCGCCGGGGGTGCGCGGCCGTGGCGAGGGTGGTCCCTCGAGCCTTCCATAGCGAGCACGGGCGTGTTGGTCCAAGCCCTCGGCCGATTAGTACCGGTCGGCTGAACACATTGCTGTGCGTACACCTCCGGCCTATCCACGTGGTCGTCTACCACGGGCCTTACCTGGTTGACCCAGTGGGAAACCTCATCTTGGAACGAGCTTCGCACTTAGATGCTTTCAGCGCTTATCCCTTCCGCAGGTCGCCAACCAGCCGTGCCCTTGGCAGGACAACTGGCACACGAGAGCTGCGTCCGTCCCGGTCCTCTCGTACTAGGGACAGCCTTCCTCAGATTTCCTACGGCTACACCGGATAGGGACCGAACTGTCTCACGACGTTCTAAACCCAGCTCGCGTACCGCTTTAATGGGCGAACAGCCCAACCCTTGGGACCTACTTCAGCCCCAGGATGCGACGAGCCGACATCGAGGTGCCAAACCTTCCCGTCGATATGGACTCTTGGGGAAGATGAGCCTGTTATCCCCGGGGTACCTTTTATCCGTTGAGCGACGGCGCTTCCACACGCAACCGCCGGATCACTATG
>DAHVMA010000044.1:0-51907 GCA_027320105.1 Acidimicrobiaceae bacterium
GGGGCGCCGGGGCGCCGGGGCGCCGGGGCGCCGGGGGGGCGGGCGGGGGCCGGCGGGGCGGCGCACACCTCGGCTACGAAGCCGCCCAAAAGGGACGTATAGACCACGAGCGGAAGGGAAAGGTAAGTCTCTCGCTTGAGCAACATCCCTCCGCCGACCTGTGCCGGTATCTCTGGATCGCTACCCTCGCGCCACTCCCGCCTCCGCCCTCGCCCCCGCCTCCGCCCTCGCCCCCGCCCCCGCCCCCTCGCCCGCTTACGCCGGCACACCAACCGCTCCCTCCGCCGCCGGCGCCTCCGGCAGGGCCAGCGCCTCCATCACCACCTCGGTGATCTCGCGCAGTTGTATGGCGTCGGCGTGGCCGGAGGTCTTGATGGCGTCCTCGAACATCGTGACGTCCTTGGGGCAGCTGACCACGAAGTGGTCGATGCCCCCGAGGGTGACCGCCTCGTCGATGCGCTGCTCGCTCGGCCTCCGGGAGCCCTCGGCGCGCAGCTCCCTCATCCAGATGCGACCGCCGCCGGCGCCGCAGCAGAAGGAGTTGTCCCTCGACCGCGGCATCTCCACCAGCTCGACGCCGCACGCCTCGAGCACCTGGCGGGGTGGGTCGAAGACGCCGTTGTACCGGCCCAGGTTGCACGGGTCGTGGTAGGTCACCCGGTAGCCGAGCTTGCGGACCGGGCGGATGGCTCCGCTGGCGATGAGCTCGAGCAGGAGCTGGCTGTGGTGGAGCACCGTCCAGCTCCCGCCGGCCTGCGGGTACTCGTTGCGCAGCGTGTTGAACGTGTGGGCGTCGGAGGTGAAGATGCGGTCGAACTCGCACGCAGAGATGGTGGACACGTTGTGAGCGGCGAGCTCTGCCCAGAGCCCTTCTTCACCCACACGCCTCACGTCGCACCCGCCGGTCTTCTCGGCATCGAAGAGGATCCCGAAGTCGACGCCGGCGGAGCGCAGCACCGTCGCCAGGGTGCGGGAGACACGCTGGTTGCGCGGGTCGAAGGACGCGTAGTCCCCCACGAACCACAGCAGTGACGCCGGCTCCTTGCGGATGTCCTTGACGGGGAAGTCGAGCTCCGATGTCCACCTCCCCCGCTTGCGCTTCGACTCGCCGAAGGAGTTGCCGGACCTCTGGATGGTCTCGAGGGTGGTCTGGAGCATCGAGTCCATCTCTCCCTCGTCGACCAGGCGCCGGCGGAGCTGGTTGATGATGGGCACGTGCTCGATGCCCACGGGGCAGATCTCGACGCAGGCCATGCACTGCATGCAGGACCACAGCGTCTCGGCCCTGATGGGCCCGGCACCACCACCACCGCCACCACCGCCACCACCGCCACCACCGCCTACCAACGGCATGGACATCAGCGCCGCCGGCGACTCCGCCAACCCCGCCGCCGCCCCGACGCCTCCCACCCCCGCTGCGGCGTGGATCCCCAACGACGCGTCGGCGACCTCCCGCAGGTCGAGGATGAGGTCGCGGGGGGACAGCGGGTAGCCGGAGTTGGCCGCGGGGCACGCCTCGGTGCACTTGCCGCACTTGGTGCAGGCGTCGAGCGACAGCAGGTGCCGCCAGGTCAGGTCGGCGATGCTGCCGTAGCCGATCGAAGCGGCGTCCTCGTCGACCGCCACCAGCGAGCGCCCCGCAGTCGGGTCACGGACGGTGAGCGTCGCCGGGGCGGCCAGCACGTGCACGGCTTTGGTGTAGGGGATCGACGCCACGAAGGTGAGCGCCGAAAGCCCGTGGATCCACCACAACACGTGGTGCGCCACGCCGGCGGATCCGCCCGACAGGCCGATGGCGGTGAAGAGCTTGAACAGCACCCAGCCTACGGGTGTCCAGGCGGCGAAGGACGGGTGGACCGACGCCAGTTGCAGCCCTTCGAGGAGGAAGCCGGTGACGACCAGCCACAGCAGCGTGGTGAGGAAGACCCAGTCCCCGACGCGGTAGAGGGTCCGGTCGTACGACCCGGGGGTGCGGTCGGGGCGGCGGTAGTCGAGCTTCGGCGGCATGAGCACGCCGCGCCGGGCGGCCAGCGCCACGAGCCCCACCAGGAGCATGAGCCCGGAGATGTCGAGCACGAGCTTGTAGCCGAGGTAGAAGGCGCCCTGCCAGAAGTACCAGCCGAACACGGGCGACGCGAAGTCCGTCTGGATCCCGAGGATCGTCGTGCCGACGAAGAGCAGCAGGAACCCGTAGAAGACGAGGAGGTGCGCCATTCCTGCGGCGTGGTCGCGCCGCTTCAACCGGGAGTGCGACAACGTGACCCTGAGCATGGATGCGGTGCGCCGCCCGAGCGGCGGCGCACCCAACCGGTCGGCCCGTCCTCGCCGGTACTTCAACACCAGTTGAGCGGCGCCCCAGGCGAAGGCGGCCGTGGACACGACGATCAGCCCGTACCACAGGACGATCTCTCCATGGCTGAGGCCCTGGAAGGCTTGCCGGCTGACCATGCCGGCTCGAAGGGCACCAGCCACTAGTCCAACCGTTGCTTCGAGACCTGATCAAAGTTGATCACGGTTCGTGCTCCCGTCCGCCGGCGTGTCGGGGCGGACGGCCCCTCCGTAACGGTGCGGAGGTGTAGGACCGGCTTGAGGCCCGGGGCAAGCCCGGACGGCGGGCCGGGAGGTGAGCTGGGGCAGGTACGTCGATGTCCTTGCCTGGAGGCTCGGTGTCGAGCCGAGTGCTACGAGAGCACAACCCACTCGGATCCCAGGTCGACCTCCTACGGGGGAGGGAACGGGCCAACAGCTTCAGCCCGGCGTGGTGCCGGGAGGCTCCAGCCCCGTCTCCGCTCCTGGGGAGACGGGCGGCCACCTGCGGTCTGACGGTTGTGCCCAGACCCAGGGCGCGCCTGGCGATCACACACGCCGCGCCCTGGTCGACCGACACCCCGTGGACCGCGGAGTAGTTGGCCTGTCCGAGGGCAGAGGTCCACGCCGGGTTCACGGAGATCACGTCCAGGCCCTCGTCGCCGCTGCGGGAGGCGAGGGCCTGGAAGAACTTGTTGTAGGCGAAGGAGGAGAGGAGCCGCTTCAGCCGGCGGGAGGAGTAGCGCAGTTGGGCTCGGGCCCGGGTGAAGTCGAGCTGCTCGACTGCGATGGCCGCCCCGTGCAGCCTGGCGAGCCGGCAAAGCTGCGCCACGGCCACGCCGATGCGGTCGGCGTTCTGCTCGGCGCTGCCGGAGAGGTCGAGGTCGATCCTGCCCCAGCGAAGCGGGTTGCCGTGAGCGTTGACCAGGCTCCAGGCGATGTGGTCGGCGTTGAGGTCGGCCCCGACCACCAGCGACGGGGAGCGGTCCACCGGCTTGCGGGCCGGGCGGTCGAAGCTCGCCTGCACATGCCACTCGTCGCTCTCTGGAGAAGAGGAGCGCGTGAAGCGGACCGTGACGGGGGAGTGGCAGCAGAGCTTCGGGTCGGTCTTGGGGGGCTTCTTGGGGAGCGGGACGTGCTGGCCGTCAGCCCTGGCAGCCTTCTGGGCCTCGTAGATGCCCCGGTCCCGCTGCCTGCCGGCCCAGGCGGCGCGCTGGGTGGCGAGATCGGGGGACATCGCCCAGGCGAGCATCCCCCGGCGGTTCTTCTCGACGAAGCCGACCACGGGGATCTCGACCCACTCGGCCCCGCCCGAGAGGTGCCGCAGGAAGCCCGGGACCCGAAGCTCGATCGCGTCGCCCCGTCCGTCCTCGGAGAGACGGACCCTCGCCGAGTAGTTGCCGGCGGTCGACTCTCGGTCTCCGTGAAGGCAGAAGCCGCCAGAGCGCGCCTGCTGCCAGGTCCGCCTCCACTGCGAGCGGTCGGCGAAGCCTGCGGCGGCCGGGTCGTTGCCCGCCAGGGCGAGCCTGCGGGACCCGAAGCACACCCTCACGTCGTCTCGGGCGAGCCGGCTCTCCATCTCGGAGACGCGAGCCCGCAGCCGGTTCTGGCGCCGTGACATGCCGTGGCGCTTGGGCTTGTCCTTCTCCCGCCGCCTCGCCTTGGAGAGCCTCTCTTCCAGGACCTCGAGATCCTGGCGGGAGCGCTCCAGGGCCAGCTTGGTCGACTCGACCGCCCCGGAGTGGGCCCCTTCGGCCGACACGAACAACCCGTTGGCCTCCCGCTGGGACCACCCTCGCCCGATCAGCTCGGAGCGCACCCCGCCGGTGGGGGTGGCCGGACCGGGGGGGACGAACCACGCCTCGGCGTAGGCCTCGAGCAGCTCTGTGGGGGCGCTGGGGGCAACCTTCGCCCCCGAGCCGGCCGGGACCGCTTCGATGGCTCTTGCCCGGCTCATCGGGCCCCCGCCCTTACGCACGCCTGGAGGGCCCTGGCCTTGGCCGAGCGCTGCCCGTAGAGCCTCCCCGACAAGGAGGTGACCACTGCGAGCATGTCGCGCACCAGCTCGGGCTCGGCCGAGCCGGAGAGAGCCTCGTCCTCGCCGATGCAGACCAGGCTCACCCCATAACCGCAGAGCAGCATCTCGATCCAGCCGGTCCCGAAGCGGGCCAGGCGCTCCCGATGGGAGACGACGAGCTCGGAGACCTCCGGCGACTGGGCGCGCTGCAACGCCCGGCGCAGACCGGCTCGGCGCTCCGAAAGCCCAGACGCCACGTCCCGGTAGACCTCCAGGGCCAGCCCGGGCCGCTTGGCTCCTGCCCACCCCTCGAGCCTGCCCACCTGACGCTCGAGGTCTCCTTCGGAGGCCTGACGACGCGAGGACACCCTGGCGTAGGCCACCAAGGTCGTCCCCGTCTGCGGGCGACGGACCAGCGGCCCTCCGACCGCTGCCTCCAGGTCCGAGACCAGGAACACCCGATGCCCGCCAGCCGAGCGCCGATCGGGGAGCGCGCCCTTGTCGGTCCATCTCCGCAGGGTCACCGAGGACAGCCCGGTCAGCCGGCGGGCTGACTGCACCGAGACCAACGAAGAGCTATCCACTAACACATTCTACCACAGCGTCGGCGGATAGAGAAGCTATGAAGAGCGGAGCTGAGAACTGATCGCCACCCCCCCGCAGAGCCCGCGCCCCCCGCAGAGCCCGCGCCCCCGCTCGCCGCACCCCACCACCCGACCCGTTCATCGTGCCCACTGCTGCTCCAGCTCCTCCGCCACCTCGAACAGGTCCATGACCGCCCCGTAGTGTGCGACGCGGAAGATGGCCGCTTCGGGGTCGCTGTTGACGGCGATGATCGTGCCGCTGGCCTTCATGCCGGCGAGGTGCTGGATGGCGCCGGAGATGCCCATGGCCAGGTACACCTTGGGCTTGACCGTCTTGCCGGACTGGCCGACCTGGCGGTTGGACGGCATCCAGCCGGCGTCGACGAGCGGGCGGGAGACCGAAAGGGTGGCCCCCATGGTGCCGGCCAGCTTCACGAAGGTCTCGACGTTGTCCTTCTCGCCGATACCCCGGCCGATCGACAGCAGGAAGTCGGCGGTGGTGATGTCGACGTCGCCCTGGGGCGCTTCCTCGAAGGAGACGTGCCGCACCCGCCGGGGGACCGGGGGAACGTCGATCGTCGATACGCCGGGCGACGACGAGCCCCCGGCGGACGGCCATGCGGTCGGCCGCAGGAGCAGGACTGTCGGTCCGCCGGCAGGGAACGCCACCTCGGCGTGGACCTTGGACCCGTAGTACGCACGGGTGGCGACGAGCGCACCGTCTTGCCGGCGGACCCCGAACACGTCGCTCGCGAACCCCCCGCCCTCCCTCGCTGCCAGCGCCGGCAGGTAGCCCATGCTGTTGACGGTGAAGCCCGCCAGCACCACGTCGGGCCGGCGCTCGGAGACGGCGGCCGAGACGGCGGCGAGGTATGCGCCCGGCTCGAACGTCGGGGCGTCGACCGTCGCGCACACCACCTCGTCGACGCCTTCGACGCTGAGCGGCCCGACGAGAGCGGAGGGGTCGGCGTCGATGGCCAGGACCGTCACCGGGCCGCCGAGCGCGCCGGCCGCTGTGATCGCTTCGAGCGTCGGCTCCCGCAGCCTGCCCTGCAGGTGCTCGGCGACGACAAGGGCTCCGCTCATGACAGCCTCGCTCCCACGATCTCGATGATGCGGCGGGCGACGTCGGCGGGGTTGTCGCCGAGCGGCTCGGCCGTCTCGCCCGCCGGCGGGGCGAACATGGAGGTGACCCGGAGGCATCCGTCGCCGTCGACGTCGAGGTCCCGGACGGCGATCTCCTTGTCCCGGGCCTGCTTGATCGCCCGCAGGTTGGCGTAGCGCGGCTCGTTGATGCCGGTCTGCACGGTGATGAGCGCCGGCAGGTCGACGTCCATCACGTCGATGAGGCCACCCTCGAGCTCGCGGTGGACCCGGGCGGTGCCGGCGCCGAGATCGATCTTCTTCACGACCGCCACGGTGGGCAGGTCGAGCAGCTGCCCGAGCATCGTGCCGGTGGCGGCCTGCACGGCGTCGCTCGACTGGACGCCGGCGAGCACGACGTCGGCCCGCTGCTCGGAGAGGACACCGGCGAGCGCCCGCGCCACGGTGAGGGGGTCGAGCACGCCGGCGTGGTCACCGGGGTCGATGCGGACGGCCCGGTCGGCGCCCATCGCCAGCCCGCGCCGCAGGCTCTCGTCGGCCTCGTCGTCGCCGACGGTCAGGAGAAAGACCTCCCCGTCGCCGGCTGTCTCCCGCATGCGGAGAGCCTCCTCGACGGCGTACGCGTCCCACTCGTTGAGGGTCCACTCGAGGAGATCCGGGTCCACGTCGGTGTGGGTGCCGTCCCATTCCACCTCTTCCCCGAGGATGGCCACGTGCTTTACGCAGACGGCGATGTCCATGTCCCCCTCCGGGCCGGTGAGCTGCTGGCGCCGGCGTGCCAGCGCGGTCGGAGCGTACCGGGGACGTCCCGTAGGGTCAACTGTGGCGGGTGACGGGATTCCTCACAGTGAACAGGCCGGCCCTTCCCTGTTGCCGGCCCTTCCGCTACGGTCGGGGGTCGACGAGGGAGGCGTGTCGTGACGGAGATGACCGGGTTCCACAAGTCTGCTGAGGCCGCTGGGGCCCGCTTCGTCGAGTACGAGGGCTACTGGCTGCCCACGGCCTTCGGCGACGACATCATGGACGAGTACCGGGCGTGCCGGGAGCGGGTGGTCGTCATCGACCTGTCACCGCTGCGGAAGTTCGAGGTCACCGGCCCCGGGGCGCACAGCCTCCTGCAGGCGACCGTGACCCGGGACCTCACCAGGCTCGCCGACGGCCAGGTGGTCTACACGGCGATGTGCGACGAGGAAGGCGGGATGCTCGACGACGGGAC
The DNA here is from genome assembly GCA_027320105.1 of Acidimicrobiaceae bacterium. Taxonomy (GTDB): domain Bacteria; phylum Actinomycetota; class Acidimicrobiia; order Acidimicrobiales; family Palsa-688; genus JAKAQB01. The sequence continues at coordinate 7,229 of DAHVMA010000044.1, forward strand.
GGTGTTCCGCTTCGACGAGCGGACCTTCCGCTGGATCGGCTACACCGACGGCGACGGACCCTGGCTCCAGCGCCACGCCGAGCGCCTCGGTCTCGACGTCACCGTCGAGCCGAGCACCAACCGCGTGCACAACATCGCCGTGCAGGGACCGGCGAGCCGGGACACCCTGGACGGGTTGTTCTCGCCGGCGGCGGGCAAGCCGGGCCTCGAGGACCTCACCTGGTTCCGCTTCACCGAGGGGCGGTTGGGGGGCGAGTCGGGCCCTGCGGTGGTGCTGTCGCGCACGGGTTACTCCGGCGAGCTCGGTTACGAGATCTTCTGCCACCCCGACGACGGGGCCGCGGTCTGGGAGGCCGTGTGGTCGGCCGGGCGGGTCCACGGGATGAGCGGTCTGGGTCTGGAGGCGCTCGACCCGTTGCGCATAGAAGCCGGCCTCATCTTCAAGGGTTACGACTACGACGCCGGCGTGCAGGACCCCTTCGAGGCGGGCATCGGCTTCACGGTCCCGGCGGGCAAGGCGGACGACTACGTCGGCAAGGAGGCGATCGCCCGCCGCCGGGCCAACCCCAAGGAGCTGCTGGTCGGCTTGGACATCGACCTGCCGGAGCCGCCGGCCGAGACCGACGTGACCCTCGGCGAGGACGGCCCGGTGGTCGGGGTGGTGACGAGCCCGTGTCGCAGCGAGGTCCTCGACAAGACGATCGCCCTCGCCCGGGTCCAGGTGGCGCATTCCGGCTCGGCGACGCTGCTCTCGGTCGGCGGAGCGGACGCCACGGTGGTGGCCTTCCCCTTCTACGACCCCGACAAGCGCAGGCCCCGGTCGTAGATGGGGGCTGTCGCCAACACCACGCTGCGGTCGGTGGCCGTCGGTGGCCGCCACGTCCTGCGGTCGTGGCCGGGGCTGCTCGTCGTGGCGGCCTCCTACGCCGTGGTGTCCGCACCCCTGGTCGTCGCCGGCGTCGGCTACCCGCAGCTGCTCGGCGTCGTCGCTGCCGGCGTGGTCGCCGCCGCCTGGTACGGCTCAGCGCTCGGCCGTCGTGAGGCCCGTCGCCGGATCGGCTAGCTCCAGGGGAACGGCGAGTGGCTGACCGGGTGCAGCTCGCCCTTCGCGTACCGGCTGAAGCGGAACGGCTGCAGCAGCGCCTGTGGCGACCCGAGCAGCTCCTCGGCGACGAGGTGGCCGACGCCGATCATCTTGTAGCCGTGGTTGGAGTCGGCGATGAAGTAGACGTTGTCGGCGAAGCGGTCGAACACCGGGAAGCTGTCGGGGGTGAAGCAGCCGATCCCGCCGGACGGCTCCTTGCCGAAGAGCCGGGACTTGCCCTCGAACCGCTTGTGGCAGTGGGCGAGCGCCGAGGTCCACATGCGGGCGAACTCGGGCCCGACCACGAAGTCGGGTGACGCCGGGCCGTAGGGGTCGACGGCGACCTCGTCCACCGGCCGGTCGACCACGAACGGCATGGCCCCGCCCTGCACTCCGCCGAAGTTGAAGTCCGGCTTGTAGTAGATGCCCCACAGCTTGTCGGTGACGAGCGAGCCGTCCCGGTCGTCGTAGAGGGGAGCGTCGGTGTCGACGTGCACGACCGGCGGCATGTTGCCCCGGTTGTCGACCAGGAAGCCAGGGTCGACCTTGAGCGTCCCCTCCTGCAGCGACCAGTAGGTCCACATGGGGCGGTCGTAGTCCTTGCCGTCCCGTCCCCGGACGGTGACGGTGTCGGGCAGCTCGAGCAGCTTCCACGCCGTCCGCACCCACGGGCCGAGGGCGATCACGACCTGCTCGCAGGTGACCCGGCCGAGGTCCTGGTAGTGCTTGTACCCGATGCCGGTCACCGCTCCGCCACCGTCGCGCTCGAGCTCGAGCAGGGTCGTGCGCGGGAAGACGCGGACGCCGGTCGCCTCCGCCTTGGCCTTCAGGCCCTGGAGGGATGCCTGGTTGTTGGCGTACCCGCCACGCTTCTCGTGCAGGACGACGCTGATGCCCTGCGCCTGCCAGTCCTCGAAGATGCCCTCCATGTACCTGCGGCAGTCGGCGGCGCCTTGCACCAGCTGCGACTCGTAGCCGATCGCCTCCTGCTCCTTGGCGATCTGGGCTACGTCGTCGGCCATGACGTCGGGGCCGAGCTGCATGTAGCCGACCGGGTGGTACGAGAAGGCGCCGGGGTCGGACTCCCACACCGAGACGGAGTGCGCCATGAGCTCGCGCATCGCCGGCTGGAAGTAGTTGTTCCGGATGACGCCGCAGGCGATCCCCGAAGCGCCCGAGCCGATCTCCCCCTTGTCGATCACGATGACGTCCCGACCGGAGCCCCGGCCGGTCGCCTCCAGGCGCTCGGCCAGGTGCCAGGCGGTCGACAGTCCGTGGATGCCGGCGCCGACGATGACGTAGGGGGAGTGCTGCGGCAGCGAGTTGTCGGGCATGCTCGTAGGCAACCACGGGGGGAGGAGGCTGTCCATGACCAGGATCACCGCCATCGATAGCCAAGCGTTATCGTTGCCGGTGATGGAGTTGCGACGGCTCCGGTACTTCGTCGCCGTGGCCGAGGAGTTGCACTTCGGGCGGGCGGCGGAGCGGCTCCACGTCGCCCAGCCGGCGCTCTCCCAGCAGATCCGGGTCCTCGAGCACGAGCTCGGGGCCCGCCTCTTCGAGCGCAACAGCCGGCGGGTGACGCTGACGGAAGCCGGCGCCGCCCTCTTGGGCGGGGCGCCGCAGCTCCTGGCGGTGGCGGCGGAGCTCGAGGCCCGCGTGCGGGCGGTGGCCGCCGGCGGCGCCGGGTGCCTCCGGGTCCACACCACCCGGTCGGCCCCGATGGGGATCACCGCAGCGGCGATCGACCGCTTCCGCAGCGAGTGGCCCGCTGTGGCCCTCGACCTCGTGACGGGGTTCACCGGCTGGAACCTCGAGGAGCTGCGAGCCGGGCGCAGCGACGTGGTGTTCGTGCGGCCGCCCGTCGACGCCGGCGAAGGCGTCGAGGTGGTGCCCCTCGGCGACGAGGAGCTGGTGATCGCCCTTCCCGCCGGCCATCGGCTGGCTGCTCGTACCCGCCGGCGGGGGATCAGCGCCGAGGACCTCCGGGGTGAGGACGTCGTCTCGTGGCCGCGGCGCAACGCGCCGGGCATGCACGACCGCATCGAGGCGCAGGTGTGGGGCGGCACCCGGCCCCGTGTCGTGAGGGAGGAACCCGACGACGAGCAGATCCTGCGGGCCGTGGCCGGCGGCGCCGGCCTCGCCGTGATGATCGGGACACGCCTGGCGTCGTTGCGGGTCCCCGGCGTCGCCGTCCGCCGCTTCAGCGGACCCGCCCCGACGGTGGGCCTCGCCCTCGCCTGGCGCCCCGACGGTGCGCCGCCGCCGGCGGCCCGCTTCGTCGAGCTCGCCAGCCGCCTGGCTTCCGCCGCGACCGGATGAAGACGGGGCCTTGTACCGCGTCGCCCGGTGCTGTATCATCCAGCTAAACGTTGTTCCGTACCAAGAAACAGCCGACGCCAACGTGCCGGCTGCGACCCGAGGGGGGGAGCGCATGGACACGGCCCCGACGACCACCGGCGTAGCGACGGTCAGCGTCGACGCCCATCAGCTCATCAAGTCGTTGCGCTGGTGGGACGGCTTCGTCGTCTGCCTCGCCAACCCGGGCTTCTTGATATCCGCTCTCGGGGGGGCGATCGGCTCCCTCGGCACCCTTGGAGCGGTGGTCCTCTGGACGATCTCGATGGTCTTCGCCGTCGCCAACAACCAGATCTACACCGAGCCGGCCATGATGTTCCCCGAACACCCTGGCGGGGTCCCGGTCTACGCCAATTTCGCCTGGCGCAAGTACTTCACGTTCTTCGGCCCGATGGCGGCCTTCGGCTACTGGGCCGGCTGGACCTCGGTGCTCGCCATCTTCGGCCTCACGATCGGTGACATCATCCAGGGGCAGTGGTTCCCGAAGGCCACCTGGGGCACCAGCGCCACTGGGGCGCACAAGTACCTCGGTTTCATCCACTTCAACCTGCCGGTCCTGATAGGGATCCTGCTGATCGTGGCGGTGTGGGCGGTCAACACCGTGGGGGTCAAGCCAGCGGTCTGGGTCGGCTACGTGACCGGCGTGCTGCTCATGATCCCGCTGGTGGTCTTCATGCTGTTCCCCTACTTCACCGGTGCCTGGCACGCGTCGAACCTCTCGTGGTTCCCGACCAGCGGCAACGCTTGGACCAACATCCGGTTGGCGGCGGTCTGGTTGTACCTGATGGGGTGGTCGGCCTATGGCGTGGAGGCGGCCGCCACCTTCGCGCCCGAGTACCACGACAGCCAGCGCGACGTCCGCCTCGCCCTCCGCTCGGCCGCACTGTTCTCCCTCGTGGTGTTCTTCCTCCTGCCCCTCGGCACCGGCGGTGTGCTCAAAGCGGGGGTGATCGGCAAGCTGACCATCAACGTCAGCGTCGTGCAGTTCCTCGTCGTGGAGCTCGACAAGATGGTCGGCACCGGCTTCGCCGACGTGGTGCTGGTGTTGCTGATGACCTCGTTCGTGCTGTCGATGAACACGGCGACGATGGATGGCTCTCGGGCCCTGTACGGGATCGCCAGGCAAGGCCTCACGGTCAAGTGGCTCGACTACGTGAACAAGTACCACGTCCCTTCCCGGGGCATGACCGTCGACATGGTGACCAACGTCGCGCTCCTCCTGCTGTTCGGATCGGTCCTCGACATCTACGCAGCCAGCAACCTGGGCTACATCTTCACCCACGTGCTGTGCCTGTCGGGTGTGCTGGTCATGCGAAAGACCATGAAGGACTGGCCCCGACCGCTCAAGCTCGGCCGTGGCTGGCTGTACCTCGCCGGCTTCCTGGCCGTGGTGAACTTCGGCTTCATCGTCATCGGGGCCCCGTCGTTCAGCATCACCGGCTACGGCAACTACGTCGAGCTGCTCGCCGGCATCGGGCTCGAGGTCGTCGCCATCCTGCTCTACGTGTACCGACGCAAGGTGCAGGACCGGGGCCGCCTGGAGCTGCGGGACCACACCGAGATGGTGCCCGACATGGCACTGTTCCGGGACTACTTCCCTGAGGCGACCTCCGGGGCCGCCAGCGCTTGATGGCCGTGAAACCCCTCGCGCTCGTCGTCACCTGCGGGTGCGGCGAGCGCGGGCGCGTCCTGCCCGGCGAGATCTGGACCTGCCCCGGCTGTGGCCGCCAGTACGGCACCGACGCCGTGCAGGAGGACTACGCCGCCCTGGTGCGCCGGATCAACGCCATCAAGCTGCGGGCGATCCTGGGCATGGCCGTCATCGTCGCCGTCTGGATCCCGCTCGCGATACTGCTCGGCGGGGAGGTGTGGTTCACGGGCGCGGTCGTCCTGGCCGTGTTCTACCTGGGCTACGGACCGAGGGTGAAGCGAGAGGTGCGTCGGACACTGCGCACCCTGCCCACCTGGACCGTCCGTGAGTTGGGGGACGACTGACGGCGGGCTTGCGCTGGGCGCGTCCCTTCTGTATCGTCCCAGGGGTCAGGGTTTCTTGTGACGAAACAAGCTCGGACGCCGGGAGCGCCGCGGGGGAGGTCGGGAATGACGGATCTGGAGGAGTTCCTCGCCCAGGACGGGCGTGACGACGCGATCGGGGAGGTGGCCCGCCGCATCGAGGCGGAGGGCATCACCTACATCTACTACCAGTTCGTGTCGGTGACGGGCCGGATCATGGGCAAGGGCATACCGGCACCGCACTGGCAGCGGGTCGCCCGCTCCGGCTTCCAACTCGTCTACGGGTCGACCGCCAACCTCTTCGTCGACCGCAACGGCGACTACATCGGATATGGCGCCGAGGCCGGCGAGCTCGTCGGCCTGCCGGACGTCGAGACGTTCTGCCCCCTGCCGTGGGACCCCAAGGTAGCCCGGGTCTTCTGCACCCTCTTCAGGGGCAAGGAGGAACGGGAGGACCCCGGCTCGTACCTGAGCTCGGACTGCCGCGGGAACTTGAAGCGGATCCACGCCGCTTTCGAGGCGGAGACGGGCCTCCACCTCCGAGCGGGCTGCGAGCCGGAGATGATGTGGCTCAAGGCCGACGCCGACGGGAAGCCGACCGTCGAGGGCATGACCAAGCCGTACTGCTACCACATCGACCAGTTCTCCGAGCTGCAGCCGATCATCCACAAGGTGGTCGACTACAGCCAGAAGATGGGTCTCGACATGATCCAGGGCGACCACGAGGACGCCCCCGGGCAGCTCGAGCTCAACTGGCAGTTCGACCGGGCCGAGCTCACCGCCGACCGCCTCACGACCTACCGCCAGGTCTGCCGCCAGGTCGGGCGCGAGATGGGGGCGTTCGCCTGCTTTATGCCGAAGCCGTTCATGGGCGTGTCCGCCAACGGCTGCCACCACAACATCTCCCTGTGGCAGGGCGACGACAACATGTTCCTGCCGGACACCGACGACCCGCGGCTGCCCGGCAAGGTCGGGCTGCACGCCATCGGCGGCGTCCTCGAGCACCTGCGGGGCCTCTGCGCCATCACCGCCCCGACGGTCAACTCCTACCGCAGGTACGCCGACGCCGGCTTCTGGGCGCCGATCTACGCCGACTGGGGTTACCAGAACCGCACGACCGCCTTGCGGATCTCGGCGCCCGGGCGCTTCGAGTACCGCTCGGTCGACTCCGCCGTCAACCCGTACCTTTCGATGGCCGGCCTCCTCACGACCATCAAGGACGGGCTCGACCGGGGGCTCGACCCTGGCCAGCCCGAGGAGCGCAACATCTACGACGCCATGAAGGAGGGCAAGCAGGTGACGCGCATCCCCTCGACCCTCGGCGAGGCTCTCGAGGCCCTCGAGGCGGACCCGGTCGTTCGCTCTGCCATGCCCGGCGAGATGTACAGGGTGTTCATGCACTACAAGCAGGACGAGTGGATCCGGTTCATCTCCTCGGTCAGTGACTGGGACGTGAAGGAATACCTCGACATCCTTCCTTAGGAGGGGAGCAACGACATGTGTGGGATAGCAGGGATCATCCACCGCAGCGGACCGAGCAACCTCGGCCGTGAGCTGACGGCGATGCTCCAGTCGATGAAGCATCGCGGTCCTGACTCGACCGGCTTCGCCCTCTACGGCTCGGGGGCCGAAGGCTTCGTGCTGCGCATCAAGCTCGCCGACCCGCGCGAGCGGGGCGCCATCGACTGGGAGGAGTCGCTCGAGCACCGCCTGCACGAGATCGAGAACCGCCTCGCCAAGGTCGGCGCCGACGTGACCGAGGTCGACCGCACCACCGACTACGCCGTGCGGGTCGTGCTCGACTTCCGCGGTGACCTGAAGTCGCTCGTGGACCACGTGGAAGACGTCGCCGGCTGCGAGATCCTGTCTGCCGGCCACTCCCTCGAGATCGTGAAGGACCTCGGGGACGCCAACGAGGTGGCCGGGGATTACGGGCTCGCGGGCTTCCGGGGGACCCACGGCATCGGTCACGTGCGGATGGCGACGGAGTCGGACGTGGACATCGCCGGAGCCCATCCGTACTGGGCGTACCCGTTCAGCGACGTCGCCGTGGTCCACAACGGCCAGCTGACCAACTACCACCAGTGGCGCCGGCGGCTGGAGCGCATGGGGCACCGCTTCGCCTCGGAGTGCGACTCCGAGATCATCGCCGTGTACCTCGCCGAGAAGCTCGACCAGGGCGCCTCGCTGGAGACGGCGATCAAGGAGAGCCTCGACGACCTCGACGGCGTCTTCACCTACGTCGTGGTCACCAAGGACAGCCTCGGCGTGGCTAAGGACGAGATGGCTGCCAAGCCCCTCGTCCTCTACGAATCCGAGGACATGGTCGCCCTCGCGTCCGAGGAGGTCGCCATCCGGGCGGTCATCGACCACGAGATCGAGACCTACGACCCCTACGAGCGGGAGGCACTGGTGTGGACGCTGTAGTCGGCGAGCGCGCCGTCAGGTACGACGCCCGGGGCCTGGCCGAGCCGGGCGCCGTCGCGCCCGAGGTGGCCAAGGTCGACGGTAACGAGGCCACCTTCGACGCTGCCGACCTGTCGACACGGCAGGTCAACCTCGAGCTGCGGCGCCTCCTGTACGAGAACGACATCGACAAGGTCACCGTCGTCAACCCGGGCGCCAAGCACAGCCTGGGCGTCGGGATCCTGCGACGTTGCACGATCGTGTTCGATGGCAGCCTCGGGTACTTCGGTCTCGGCCTCATCGACGGCCCGGAGATCACGATCACCGGACGGGTCGGCTGGTCGGTCTGCGAGAACATGATGTCCGGTGTCGTCCAGATCGAGCGCAACGCGGGGTCGCTGACCGGCGCTGCCCTCCGGGGCGGTGACCTGGTGGTCCACGGCAGCGTCGGGGCCCGCACGGGGATCGACCAGAAGGGCGGGACCATCCTCGTCGGCGGCAATGCAGGGCTGCTCACCGGCTTCATGATGCAGCGGGGTCGGCAGGTCATCTGCGGCGACACCGGTCCGGGCCTCGGGGACTCCATGTACGACGGGACCATCTACGTGGGCGGCAAGGTGGCCGGGCTCGGCATCGACTGCGTCGAGGCGGAGCTCACCGACGCCGACGGCGAGATGCTCGACCGCAAGTTCTCGATCTACGGCTGGCAGCAGCCGACGAGCGGCTTCCGCAAGTTCGTGTGCGGCAAGAAGCTTTACAACTACGACAGCCTCGAGCCCAGCGAGCGCAAGCTCATCCTGTAGCCGAGCAAAGGAGCGACCCATGGAAGATCAGGTCTCGACGCGCAACGTGCTCGGCCACTCACGGATCTTCACCCCGGAGGTCATCAACGACATCCACGTGAAGTCGGAGCTGGGCCGCTACCGGATGCGCGGCTTCTCGATGTTCAAGCCGATGCCGCACTGGGACCAGCTGATGTTCATGCCGGGCACGCTGACCCGGTTCGTGATCGAGGGTTACCGGGAGAAGTGCGAGACCAAGACGGTGCTCGGCGCCCGGTTCGCCAAGAACCCGATCGAGCTGGACATCCCCGTCTACATCACGGGCATGAGCTTCGGTGCCCTGTCGATCGAGGCCAAGATGGCCCTCGCCAAGGGCGCGTCCATGGCCGGCACGGCGACCTGCTCCGGTGAGGGCGGCATGATCCCCCCGGAGCGGGACCTGTCGACCAAGTGGTACTACCAGTGCATACAGAGCCGGTACGGGTTCAACCCGCACCACCTGATGCTCGCCGACGCGTGCGAGTTCTTCATCGGCCAGGGCTGCAAGGTCGGCCTGGGTGGTCACCTGATGGGCCAGAAGGTCACCGAGCAGGTCGCCGAGATGCGGTCCCTGCCGGCGGGCATCGACCAACGCAGCCCGGCCCGCCACCCGGACTGGCTCGGTCCCGACGACCTGTCGCTCAAGATCCAGGAGATCCGGGAGGCGACGGATTACCGCATCCCGATCCAGCTGAAGCTCGGCGCGGCGCGCGTCTACGACGACGTCCGCATGGCCGCCAAGTGCGGCCCTGACATCATCTACCTCGACGGGGCCGAGGGTGGCACGGGCGCCGGCCCGCACATCGCCACCGAGGAGACCGGCATCCCCCTCATGGCCGCCATCCCCGAGGCTCGCCGGGCCCTGGAGGACGTCGGGCTCGCCGACGAGATCGACCTTGTGGTCGCCGGCGGGATCCGCAACGGCGGCGACGTCGCCAAGGCACTCGCCCTTGGCGCGAAGGCCGTCGCCATCGGCCACTCGGCGCTCATGGCGCTCAACTGCAACAAGGAGATCCCCGGAGTCACCGACTACGAGGGGACGATCGGGGTTCCGGCGGGGTCGTGCTACCACTGCCACACCGGCCGCTGCCCGGTGGGCGTGGCCACTCAGGACCCGGAGCTGCGCCAGCGCCTGGTCGTGGACGAGGCCGCCGAGCGGGTCTACAACTTCCTTCACACCCTCACCCTCGAGGTCCAGATGCTGGCCCGGGCGTGCGGCAAGACCAACATCCACAGCCTCGAGCCGGAGGACCTCTGCGCCCTCACCGTCGAGGCGGCCGCCATGGCGAAGGTCCCCCTGGCCGGGACCGACTACGTCCCGGGGGTGACGGAGGAGCGGACCCTCAACGAGATCAAGGGCCTTCTCGCCAAGCTCGTCGCCAACGAAGGGATGTGAGCGTGAGCAACTACGAACGGGACGGGCAGAGGACCATCACCATCGATGCCGAACGTCTCGCAGGCAAGACGTTCGACTACCAGCACGACATCTCGCTGCTCGACGACGTCGACCTCCTCGCCGCCACCCCGGGCCAGGACATCAACTGGCTGGAGGACGTCACCCTCCTGGTCGAGGACGCGGTGCCGGCGGTGTTCGACCGCTACTCCAACTCCTTCATCAAGATCTACTTCCCGATCCCGGAGGGACGGGAGGACGAGATCGCCCGCAAGGTCCTCGTCAAGCACCTCCAGTCGGGCAACTCCTACGGGATCCGGTTGAAGGCCCAGCACGCCAAGTTCCCCCAGCCGGAGCTCGGGCCGTGGGTGCAGCGCTCCCGCACCGTAGGCGAGAGCTGGAAGCGGCCGGCCATGCCGGAGGACTGGGCGCGCTCGGGCCACTAGCCTACGGGCGACGTCGAGTGCTCCCGTCAGCGGCGGCTCCAACTCGGACCCGGTGGGGAACCCCGCTTTGCGTCTGCCCCGCACGGTAGCGTGTGGCGATGGTGGCCAAGCAGCCCCAGACACGGCAACAGCCGGAGCCCGAGGTGGAGGTGCCGCCGGCGGTCGAGCTGGCCGAGGCAAACGTCGGCTGGGTGATCGCCCGGCGAGTCCGGGAGTGCCGCACCGAGCTCGGCCTCACCGTGGAGCAGCTCGCTGACCGCAGCGGCATCTCCAAGGGGATGCTGTCCAAGATCGAAAACGCCCAGGCGTCGCCGAGCCTCGGGACCCTGGTCAAGCTGGCGGCGGCGACGTCGGTCCCGCTGACCTCCTTCTTCCGCGGCCTGGAGGAGGAGCACGGCGCGGTGCTCGTCAAGGCGGGTCAGGGCCTCGACATCGTTCGCAAGGGATCCCGGTCCGGCCACCACTACCAGAGCCTCGGAGGGGCGCGAGGCGCCCAGCGGGTGATGGAGCCCCTCCTCGTGACCCTCACCGAGCGGACCGAGGTCTTCCCTCTGTTCCAGCACACCGGCGTGGAGTTCATCTACATGCTGGAGGGCGTCGCCGAGTACGGCTTCGGGGCGGACCGCTACGAGCTGCACCCCGGTGACGCCCTCCAGTTCGACGGCGAGGTCGCTCACGGACCGACCCGCCTGGTCAAGATGCCGATCCGGTTCCTGTCGGTCATCGCCCACGGGCCACCCGCCCGTCTCTGACCCCGCTTCAGTGGGTGCGAGCGGTCAGTACAAGGTGAGGTACTGATCGAGCTCCCACGGGCTGACGGCGGCGTGGTAGGCGAAGAACTCGTCGCGCTTCACCTTGGCGAAGTAGTCCACGTAGTCGCCGTGCGGGGTCTTTCCGAGGGCGTCGCGGAGGACGGCGTCGTCGACCAGCCGGTCGACGGCGTGCGCCAGCGTGGGTGGCATGGGTGCGATGCCCCGGGCCGCCACCGTGGCCGGGTCGGCGAGGAACAGGTTGTCCAGGTTGGGGTTGCCCGGGTCGAGGCCCCTGTCGACGCCGTCCATCCCGGCCGCTGCCATCGCCGTGATGGCCAGGTACGGGTTGGCGGACCCGTCGCATCCCCGGTTCTCGACGCGGCCGGCGTCGGGGATGCGGAGCATCTGGGTCCGGTTGTTGCCCCCGTAGGTCGCGTACACCGGCGCCCAGGTGGCGCCCGACTGCGGGGCTCCGACACCCATCCGCTTGTAGGAGTTGACCGTCGGGCAGGTCACCGCCACCAGGGCGGGGGCGTGGTCGAGGATGCCGGCGACGAAGGAGTACCCGAGCGGCGACATCCCGAGACCCCGCGGGTCGTGGTGGTCGGTGAACAGGTCCTGGCCGCCGGCGTCCCACAGCGAGGAGTGCAGGTGCAGCCCGTTGCCCGTCAGGTTGGCGAACGGCTTGGGCATGAAGGTCGCCGCCATTCCCGCACGGTGGGCGAGGGTGTGGACCATGTAGCGGAAGAAGATCATCCGGTCGGCGGTCGTGAGGGCGTCGGCGTAACGGAAGTTCTGCTCGAACTGACCGTTGCCGTCCTCGTGGTCGTTGGCGTAGTTGCCCCACCCGAGGGTGTTCAGGTACCGCGACACGGTGGTGAGGTGGTCGTACATGCGCGTGAGCGCCTTGGCGTCGTAGCAGGGCGCCTTGGCGGTGTCGAGCTCGTCGGCCAGCTCGATGCCGCCGCCGGCCCGGCGCCGCACCAGCATGTACTCGGCCTCGGCGCCCACGTTGAGGACCATGCCCCGCTCGGCCAAGCGCTCGATCATGCGCTTCAGGATCACCCGCGGCGAGTAGGGCCACGGCTCGCCCTCGACGTGGACGTCGCAGTGCACGACCGCCAGGCCCGGCTGCCAGGGGGCGGGCGTGTACGAGGCCGGGTCGGGCACGGCGATCAGGTCGGGATCGGCCGGTGTCTGGCCGAGGGGACCGGCGGCGAAGCCGGCGAAGCCGGCCCCGCCGCCCATCAGGACGTCGAAGGCCTCGACCGGGACCATCTTGGCGCACGGCTTGCCGTGCATGTCGACGAACATGGCGAAGAAGAATTCGATGCCGTCGTGACGGGCCTGCTCCAGGAGCTGGTCGGCTGAGCTGATCGTCGATGTCATTGCGGGTTCCCCCATTCGGGTCAACCCAGCGGAGCGGCGCTCCCTGGGATCCAGTCCGTCCCGGCCAGCGGGACCTTGGCCATGGCGGCGGCCTCGATGGTGAGGGCCACCAGGTCCTCCGGCTCGAGGTTGTGCACGTCGGACTTGCCGCACGCTCGGGTGAGCGTCGTCAGCTCCATCGTCAGGGCCTTCAGGTAGTTGGTCACCCACCGGGCGCCGACGGCCGGGTCGAGCCGGGCGGACAACTCGTCCTCCTGCGTCGTCACACCGACAGGGCAGCGCCCCGTCTGGCACTGGTTGCAGAAGCCCGGGGTCGTGCCGAGGGCCCGGTAGTCGGCGGTGGCGTCGTGCTCGGTGCCGTCGGCCCGCCACGACGGGCGGTTGCAGCCCAGCGCGAGCAGCGCCCCGACACCGATGGAGACGGCGTCAGCGCCGAGCGCCAGCGCCTTGGCGGCGTCCGCACCCGACCGGATGCCCCCGGAGACGATCAGATCGACCTCGTCCTCCATGCCGATCTCCCGCAGCGCCCCGGCGGCCATGCGGACCGCCGGCAGGGTGGGGATGCCGGTGTGCTCGATGAACACGGTCTGGCTGGCGCCCGTGCCGCCCTGCATGCCGTCCACCACCACCACATCGGCACCGGCGGCGACCGCCAGCTTCACGTCGTTGGTGACGCGGGTCGCGCCGACCTTGACGTAGACGGGCTTCTCCCAGTTGGTGGCCTCCCGCAGCTCCTCGATCTTGATCCGCAGGTCGTCCGGCCCGGTCCAGTCGGGATGCCTGGACGCGGAGCGCTGGTCGACGCCGACGGGCAGGGTTCGCATGCTCGCCACCCGTTCGCTGACCTTGTGGCCGAGGAGCATGCCGCCCCCGCCCGGCTTCGCACCCTGGCCGATCACGACCTCGATGGCGTCGGCGGCGAGCAGGTCGGCGGGGTTGAACCCGTAGCGCGACGGGAGGCACTGGTAGACGAGGTGCTCGGAGGCCTTGCGCTCCTCGGGGGTCATGCCGCCGTCCCCGGTCGTCGTCGACGTCCCCACGGCGGTGGCGGCGCGCCCCAACGCTTCCTTGGCGTTGGCGGACAGCGCCCCAAAGCTCATGCCGGCGATGGTGATGGGTATGGCCAGCTCGAGGGGCCGCGACGCGAAGCGGTGGCCGAGGACCGTGCGGGTCTCGCACTTCTCCCGGTAGCCCTCCAGGGGGTAGCGGGACGCCGACGCTGTGAGGAAGACCAGGTCGTCGAAGGTCGGCAGCTTGCGCTTGGCCCCCCAGCCCCTGATCTCGTAGCGACCGAGCTCGCTCATGCGGTGGATCTGGGAGATCACCTCCAGCGGGAAGGAGTAGCTCTCCTGGAGGGGGTCGAGCCCGCCACCCTGCGAGCTGCTGTAGTTGTGGCTGTCCATCAGTACCTCTGGTCCTTTAGGGCGTCGAAGTTGTAGAGCTGGCGTGCCGACGCCACCTTCGTCACCCGCTCGGGATCGACGTGGTCGAACCCTGCCGCCTCGACCAGATCCCGCACGGCAGTGACGTCGGCGTCGGTGAGCTCCTCGACCCGGGCGTCGGCCCCCAACGATCGGAACTTGCCGGCGACGTAGATGACCGCCTCGTACAGCGAGTCCCCGAGCGACTCGCCGGCATCGCCGCCGACGAGGATGGTGCCGGCTTGCGCCATGAAGCCGCTCATGTGGCCCACGTCCCCCGCGACGGCCACGGTGCCGCCCTTGAGGGAGATCCCGGCGCGGGAGGAGGCGTCGCCGTCGATGACGATCAGGCCGCCGTGGGCCGATGCCCCAGCGCACTCCGAGGCGTTGCCGCGCACCCGTATGGTGCCCGACATCAGGTTCTCGCCGAGCGACCAGCCGACGAAGCCGTCCACCGTGATGTCGGGTCCGTCGCACAGGCCGCCGATGAAGTACCCGGCGTTGCCGTCGATGGTGACCGCGAGGCGGTTGTGCAGGCCGACGGCCAGGTTGTGGCGCCCGCGGGGTTGGACGATCCGTGCCACGGTGCCGTCGGCGGCGGCTCGCAGCGCCCGGTTGATCTCGCTGGTGGACAGCTCGCGGCAGTCGAGGACCAGTTCGCTCACCGTGACCATACGTGCAGCTCCCCGGGCATGGGTTCGAACACCCGGGCGTCGGCGATGCCCGGCAGGTCGCCGAGGGCGACGTACTCGGAGGCGACGGCCACGTACTCCGGCGTCTCGGCCACCACCAGGGGCTTGCAGGCGAACGAGTCGCGCACGACGGCGAACTGGTCCTCATTGGCGACCAGCAGGGTGAAGAACCCGTCGAAGGTCTTGACCACCATGCGCAGGGCGTCGCCGAGGTCCTTGCCCTCCTCCACCTGGCGGGCCACGAAGCGGGCGGCGACCTCCGAGTCGTTGTCGGTCTCGAACCTGACGCCCTCCTCGGCGAGACGCCGGCGGATCGTGGCGTGGTTGGAGAAGCTGCCGTTGTGCACGAAGGCCAGGTCGTTCCCCGGGGCGAAGGGGTGGGAGTGCTCGGTGGTCACCGCCGACTCCGTCGCCATGCGGGTGTGGCCGATCCCCTGGTATCCGGCCACGCCGGAGATGCCGTAGCGCTCGGACACTGTGGCGGCGTCGCCCACGTCCTTCACCACCTCGATCGCCCGACCCCAGCCGACGACACGCACGCCCGGGGGGATCGCGGCGAGAACGTCGGGAGCCGCCGCCGGCGTCACGAGGACGGCGCTGTCGCCGGCGACCCGCACGGTCGTGGCCTCGCCGATGCGGTCCGCCAGTGCGTCCCAGTCCACGCGGCCCCCTGGCGCCTGGAGCGAGAACTTCAGCCGGTCGGCGGGCACGTCCCGGCGGTAGACGGCGATGCCGGTCGAGTCCGGCCCCCGCACGGCCAGGGCGTCGAGCATCGGCACCATGAGCTCGCCCAGGCGGCCCTCCAGAGCCGGCGTCTTCAGGTGGAGTCCCACGATCCCGCACACGTTGCCTCCCACGGAGCCCGACGAAGGCGGGCATTCCGTCTCAATCACCTCAGTTTGGTCAGTCCATTTTATCGCCGGGCGATCCTGCATGTCAAGCGCCCATGGGAGATGCTCGCCCGCCGGCGGCTGGACCGGCGGGAGCGGTGGAGCGGACTTCGACACCTTTGGCATGCCGTCACCTGCCTGGCGGCGGCTCGGCCACGAGAACCACGACATCAGGATCGAGGTGCCGGCGGAGGCTGGTCGCAGGGTCACCCTCGATCAGGCGCCTGATCCGGCCGGACCTCCCGGGCTCGAGGACGACACATTGGACCGAGTACCGGGTAGCTGCCCTCAGGAAGGTCTTGGCGTTGTCGCGAGTCGCGATCACCTCGCCGGTCGCCTGTCCCTTCGCTGCCTTTATGCGCCGGACAGCTTTCGCGACGATCTCCTCCTGACCGGCCATCTCCGCCTTGCTCGGGAGCAGGCCGGGATGCTGCATGCCGAGCGCCGTGCCGTAGATCTTCGCAACGGAGAGGACCTTGATCGGTCGCCCCGCTGCTCGTGCGAGAGCTGCCTTGATGGCCCAATCACTGTACGGCACCCCCTCGGAAGCAAGTAGCACTGACGCCCCGCCTTGGGGGCGCGGGCTGGCGGAGGGCCTCCTCCGTGTCCGGAACAACGACGACAACACCCAGGCCGACACCGAGGGCGACTCGCCGTCAGGCCGCTCGCAGCCGGGCCGCTCGGTCGCTGCGCTTGCGCCACCACCAGAGCGGGAACCATGCCAGGACGACCACCCAACCGAGGAAGTACTGCGGGAGCTCGTTCCCCGAGCCCACTGCGCAACCGTGCATGGAGCACAGCGGGATGGCATAGGCCCAGGTGAAGAAATAGAACGCAGCCAGGAGCAGGGCCACGTACTTCATCCACTCCGGCAGCCGGAAGGGCCGGTGCAAGTTGGGCCTCCAACGCCGCAGGAAATAGTATCCGAGGAGCACCGGCACAAAGGAGCCCACATAGCCGACGTTGCTGAAGATGTAGATGACAGCCGGCGCACCGAAGACGATCAACACGACATTCAGGAACACGTTGAGGGCCATCGAGAAGTCGGGCACGTTGTGTCTGTTGCGGTGGGCGAAGATCTTCGGCAGATCGCCGTCCATCGAAGCCTGGTACAGCGACCGGGCCGGTCCCATGATCGCGTTGAGGCTGGAGAGCATCAGCGCCAGGACCAGCACCACGTCGACGACGTCTTGGAGAGCCCGGACGTGGATGACATGGATTGCGAACCCCCCGAAGAGGGCACCAGGGTCAGCTGCCGTGCTCGCGATGGCCGAGAAGCCGAGAACGCCAAAGAAGACGAGGGGGATCACCGTGTAGATGAAGACGCCGTAGCCGCCCTCGAGCGCCATCGCGATCGGGGCGTCGCGAGATGGCTGGTGGCACTCACCCAGGTAGCAGGCCGCCGCCTCCATGGCGATCACGTTCCATGTGAGAAGGGCGGTGTACTCGATCAGCAGGGTCCAGGTGTGGCCCGAGAAGAAGGCGTGATGGCCCGGGGTGGTCAGGGGCCAGATGTTGGACCCATGGAAGGCCGCCGGGTGGAAGATGGGGAGGATCGCGAGCAGGGTGAGCGGCAGCATGGAGCTGAGACCGAGGACAGTGGCGAATGCGGTTCCCAGGCGGATCCCGAGATAAGATGGGATGAACAGCGCGACGCAGATGACCGTGCCGATGATCAAGCTGAACACGGGGATGGGCACCGCCCCGGCCATGAACTTGATCGTGTGGCTGATGTTGATGTTGAACAGCGAGGCGAGGATGCCGCCGATCAAGATGTTGTTGACAGCCATGACGGGCCACCAGCCGAGCCAGTACATCCAGGCTGTCACCCCGTTGATGATTGGCGAGCTGCGCGGAAAGCGGTCCTTGAATGCAAAGTAGGCGTAGGCGGGGCAGCCGCCGGTGCGCTCGGGGAGCATGGTGGCCATCTCGGCCACGAAGAGGCAGAGGAGCGCGCCGGTCACCGTGACGACGAAGAACTCCGGGATGGCCGCTGAGCCCGCACCTGCGAGAACGGGGCCGGTGACGCCGGTCACGAGGATCGTGCCTGCCAGGCCCACAACAAACGCACCCCACCAGTTGGTGCCCTTGGTGAGCCCACCTCCTTGGTAGTCGCCGACGTGGACGTCACTCGTAGTCGTCGGTACTGGTTCTTGTGTCACTGTGGTGCTGTCCTCCTCTCTTGGGCTGGACCAAGCGAACTAGCGGGCAGGCGTCAGGTGCAGGTGTGCAGGCAATGTGCGCCACGGCCGGGGCTGGGCATCTCGGCCGGGTGGGTGTGCGGCACGGTTCCGACCGTGGGCAACGCACCGCTGGGGCGAGCGCTGACCGGCCGGGTAGGTGGGGGAGAAGGGACCACCGATGCAGCCAAGTTGTGCGATCCCACCCAACCCTCCCCAAGGGTTAGCCCGCCAAAGGACCGTCCGTTAGCCGGCCCCTACGGTATTTGGTCTGATCTTAGCAGGCGGCTCGGCCGTGTCAAGTGTGCCGCCGGCCGGTCAGGCGAGGAAACCCCTGAGGAGTGCTGCTGTCGCCTCGAGGTGGGCCTCCATCGCCCTGCCGGCCGCCGCCGGCTCCCCGGCGAGGATGGCCGCGGCGAGGTCCTTGTGCTGGGTGTTGGAGTGGATGACCGGGCGCTGCCTCGTGGGCAAGGCGTCGAGGAGGTCGTTGGTGCGCATCCGCACGTCGGAGACTGCTCTCGTGAGCATGGGCGAGCCGCTCAGCTCGGCGATGAGCAGGTGGAGCTGAGAGTCGGCGTAGCGGTACTCGTCGAAGGGCGCCGCCTCGGCGTCGCGGACGGCGTCGGCGAGGAGGTGCCGTTCGCTCGGCTGGAGGACCCGGCCGGCTGCGAGGGTGGCAGCCCCCACCTCGACGACGCGGCGGAACGCGAGGATGTCCTCCAGGCGTCCCACGTCAGAGCGTCGGAGCCTGGCGCGTCCGGGCTGGCCAGGGTCGTAGGTGACGAAGGTCCCGCCTGCCCGGCCCCGGCGTGCCTCGACGTACCCAGCCTCGGCGAGGGCACGGATCGCCTCTCTCAGGGTCACCCTGCTGACGTTGAGCCGGAGGGCGAGATCTCGTTCGGGAGGCAGGCGCTGGCCGGTTGGCACGGCGCCGGACCTGATGGCGTGCAGCACCTGCTCGACGGTCTTCTCGAAGGCGCCACCGGCCTGGACCGGGCGAAACGGGCTCGTTGGCTCCTCGGCGACCTCGGCCGGGCGGGGTTTCGCCATGGGCAGACCTTATGGTATGAAGGGCGGTGATGGGGTTGTCAACTGTGGGTGGACAGTGTTTCCTCACTCCACTACAGTCCCGCAGCGACGGCAAGGGTGGGAGGCACATGCGGAACGCCAACGGGAAGCTCAACGGTTACCGGGGCAGGAAGCCGGCCCGCTACTCCGCCTTCGACCTGGTCCGCTACGGGATCCGCCACGGTCAGTGGCCCCGGGTGTGGCGGGAGCACGACCTGTCGCCGACCTACGACGTGGTCATCGTCGGCGCCGGCATCCACGGCCTGGCGACGGCGTACTACCTGGCCGTCAACCACGGCGTCGGCCGCATCGCCGTCGTCGACCGCGGCTACGTGGGCGGCGGCAACTCGGGGCGCAACACCGCCATCGTCCGGTCCAACTACCTGACCCCCGAAGGGGTGCGCTTCTACGACCGGTCGCTCGACCTGTACGAGCACCTCTCCGCCGACCTGAACTTCAACGTGATGTTCTCCCAGCGGGGTCACCTGACCCTGGCCCACACCGACGCGTCCCTCCGGACGATGGCGTGGCGCGCCGAGGTCAACAAGGTGGAGGGGATCGACTCGTCGGTGATCGGCCCGGAGGAGATCAAGAAGCTCGTCCCCTACCTCGACACCTCCGGCCGCACCCGCTACCCGGTCCTCGGTGCCCTGTACCACCCGCCGGGGGGCACCGTCCGCCACGACGCCGTCAACTGGGGCTACGCCCGGGGCGCCGACGCGCGCGGCGTCGAGATCCACCAGAGCACCGAGGTGCTCGGCATCGACGTCGTCGGCGACAAGGTGACCGGTGTGCGGACCAACCGGGGCCGCATCTCCACGCCGGTGGTCGTCAACTGCACGGCCGGCCACGCCACGCTGCTGTCCGACATGGTGGGCGTGAAGATGCCGGTGATCACCCACCCGCTGCAGGCGGCGGTGACCGAGCCGGTGAAGATGTTCCTCGACACCGTCGTCGTCTCCGGGACGCTGCACGTGTACGTGAGCCAGACCGACCGGGGCGAGCTCGTCTTCGGGGCGAGCACCGACCCCTACGCTTCGTACTCGATGCGGGGGTCGCTCGAGTTCACCGAGGAGCTCGCCGGCCACATCCTCGAGCTGATGCCGTCGATCGGAAAGTTGCGCCTGTTGCGCCAGTGGTCGGGCCTGTGCGACATGACGCCCGACTTCTCGCCGATCATGGGCACCACGCCGGTCGAGGGGTTCCTCGTCGACGTGGGTTGGGGCACGTATGGCTTCAAGGCCGGCCCGGTCGCCGGCGAGACCATGGCCGAGCTGATCGCCACCAAGAAGACCCCCGAGCTGATAGCGCCGTTCGATCTGGCCCGCTTCGCCGAAGGGCGGCTGGTCGGGGAGAAGGGCGCGGCATCCGTCGGTCACTGACAGGGAGCACGAACATGATCCGGATCCCGTGCCCGTTCTGCGGGCCGAGGAACTCCAATGAGTTCGCATACAAGGGGGAGAGCAAGCGCCGCCCCGACCCGGCGACGGCGACGGCCGAGGAGTGGCGCGCCTACCTCTACGACCATGACAACCCCGAGGGGTGGGTCCGGGAGGGCTGGTACCACCGCGCCGGCTGCCGGCGGTACCTGAAGGTCGAGCGCCATACCCTGACCAACGAGGTCCGCAGCGCCGAGCCGGCGGTCGGGGCATGACGGCGACGATGAAGTCGGGCGTCGCCACCCGCCGGCTGCCGCCACAGGAAGGGGAGGTGATCGACCGGGGTGCGGCCCTGACGTTCAGCTGGGCCGGGCACAGCCACCGGGCGTACCGGGGCGACACGATCGTCTCCGCCCTGCTCGCCGCCGGCGTCACCGTGTTCTCCCGCGGCTTCAAGTACCACCGGCCCCGCGGCGTGCTGAGCGCCAGCTCCCTCGACCCGGGCTGCCTGCTGCAGGTGGGAGACGAGCCCAACGTGCGGGGCGCCCACCGGCGCGTCGAGCCGGGCATGGAGGTCCACCCCCAGAACGTGTGGCCCTCGTTGCGTTACGACGTGAAGTCGGCCAACCAGCTGGTCGGCCGGTTCCTCGGCGCCGGCTTCTACTACAAGACGTTCATGAAGCCCGAGCGGCTGTGGCCGGCGTACGAGCAGGTGCTCAAGCGCTTCGCCACCGGCGGCAGGGTCTCTGCCCACTCGCCGCACGGCTACTACGACAAGCGCTACGCCCACCCCGATGTGCTCGTCGCCGGCGGCGGGCCGGCGGGGATGGCGGCCGCCGTCGCCGCTGCCGACGCCGGGGCCGGCGTGCTGCTCGTCGAGGAGGAGTACGAGCTCGGTGGCCACCTGCGCTGGGGTGACGCGACGGAGCGGGTGGCTCTCGCCGAGCTTCGCGCCGCGGTCGGTGCTCACCCGGGCATCGAGGTGCTCACCAACTCCGTCGTCACCGGCCGCTACGACGACAACTGGGTGGCGGTCCTGCAGCGCCGGCACCCCGACGTGACGGGCGGCGGCTTCGGCCCTGCCGGGTCGCGGGTGCAGGAGCGCCTCGTCAAGGCCCGCGCCGGTGCCCTCGTCGTCGCCCCTGGGCTCGTCGAGCGGCCGTACGTCTTCGACGGCAACGACCGGCCGGGCGTGATGCTGTCCACCGCCGCCCGCCGCCTCGTCAACCTGTGGGCGGTCAAGCCCGGCGACCGGGCGGTGGTGTTCACCGCCAACGCCGCCGGGGACGCCGCCGTGACCGACCTCCAGCGCGTCGGCGTGGACGTCGCCCGGGTGGTGGACGCCCGCCGGGGCGGCGACGTGGTCAGCGCCATCGGCGGCCGCAACGGGGCCGTCGCCGCCGTCGAGCTCGCCGACGGGACCAAGGTCGACTGCGACCTGCTCGTCACCGCCGTCGGCTGGACGGCTCCGACCTCGCTGCTCAACATGTCCGGCGACAAGCCCCTCTACGAGCCCCGGGCCGCCCGGTTCCTCCCCGGCGGGCGCCTGCCCGACACGGTGTACGTCACCGGCGGGATCGCCGGCGACGGGTCCCTCGACGAGCTCGTCGCACACGCCCGTGCCATCGGCGCGGCCGCTGCGGCGGGCGAAGGCTCGCGCGCCGCCGGCGCTCCCACCCTCGGCGTCGACGCCCACCCGGCGCTGTTCAAGGGCCGCACCCACGGCATGGTCGACTTCTCCGAGGACATATCGTCCAAGGACCTGGTGGCCGCCGCCAAGGAGGGCTACGACTCGATCGAGCTCATGAAGCGCTACACGACGGTGACGATGGGGCCATCGCAGGGCAAGCTCGAGACCGTCAACGCCGTGGCCGTGCTGTCCGAGGCGACGGGTCGCACCATCGGCGAGACCGGGACCACCGTGTGGCGGCCGCCCTACACACCCATCAGCCTGGGCGCCCACGGCGGCCGCATCCTCGAGCCCGTTCGCTACTCGCCGATGCAGCCGTGGCACGAGGCCCACGGAGCCCGGCCGCTGATCGCCGGGCAGTGGATCCGTCCCGACCACTACGGCAACCCGGAGGCCGAGGTCCGCAACGTCCGCCACGCGGTGGGCATCATCGACGTCACACCCCTCGGCAAGCTCGACCTGCGCGGCCCGGACGTCCCCAAGCTGCTCAACCTCCTCTACGTCAACAAGTGGTCCAAGCTGGCGATCGGAGGCGTCCGCTACGGGGTCATGTGCGCCGAGGACGGCGTGGTCATGGACGACGGCGTCACCGGGCACCTCGACGAGGACCACTACTTCATGTCGACGACCACCTCGGGGGCGGCGACGGTGTGGGAGTGGATGGAGAACTGGCTGCAGACCGAGCGTCCCGACTGGCAGGTCCACGTGACGCCCGTGAGCACGGCGTTTGCGTCCGTGAACATCGCAGGCCCTCGCTCGCGCGAGCTGCTCGGACGCCTGTGCACGGACGTGGAGCTCGGGGGCGAGGACTTTCCCTACATGAACGTCCGCAAGGGGACCATCGCCGGCGTCCCCGGTTGCTATATGTGGCGGATCGGTTTCACCGGCGAGCTGAGCTACGAGATCCACGTGCCCGCCTCCTACGGGCTGCACGTCTGGGAGTCCCTGCTGCGCGCCGGCGAGGACCTCGGCGTGGACGCCTTTGGCGTGGAGGCCCAGCGGGTCATGCGCCTGGAGAAGGGTCACTTCATCGTCTCCCAGGACACCGACGGGCTGACCAAGGCGTCGGGGGCGGGCCTCGACTGGCTGGTCAAGCTCGACAAGGACGACTTCGCCGGCAAGCCCGAGCTCGTCTGGCAGCAGGGGGAGCGCTATCAGCGCCTCGTGGGGTTGCAGCCCGTGGACCCCTCGGTCGTCCCCCCCGAGTCGAGCCTGATCGTGCGGGGCGAGTCCGACATCGTCGGGCGGATCACCTCCAGCCGGCGCTCCCCCACGCTCGGCCGTGCGATCTGCCTCGGCTTCGTCGCCCCCGAGCTGGCCTCGGCGGGCACCACCGTCACCGTGTTGCTCCCCGACAAGCGCCGCATCCCGGCACGCGTCATGGAGCACCACGCCCACTTCGACCCAGAGGGGGTGCGCCTCCGTGGCTGAGAGCGCCGTCACCGTCATTCCTCCGGTCGCCCGCAGCCCCATCGCCCCGGTCGGCGGCGCCACCGTCGTCGACGGCTGGGAGCGTGCCACCCGCGCGACGCTGGCGGTCCTGCGGCTGTGCGACCTGTCGTTCCTCGCCAAGGTCCAGGTGCGCGCGCCGCGCCAGGGCGGCGTGGGCGAGCTCCTCGGCGTCCCGATGGGCCGGGCGGCGCGCCAGGGCGGGCGGCTCGTCGTCGGGGCCGGCCCGGGCGAGTGGCTCGTGCTCGGACCGCAGGGCCAGGGCGAGTCCATCGCCGCCGAGCTCGGGGACAGGGTCGCCGGCACCGGCGGGCTCGTCTCGGTTGTCGACCTGACGCACGGGCGGGCGTTGATGCGGCTCACCGGGGACGCCGCCGTCACCGGTGTGCTCTCCAAGCTCTGCGCCGTCAACCTCTCCGACAAGGCCGCACCCGACGGCACGGCGCTGCGCAGCTCCGTCGCTTCGCTCGTCACCGACGTCGTGCGCGACGACCGGGACGGGCAGCGCAGCTTCCTGCTGCACTGCGAGCGCTCGTCGGGGCAGTACCTCTTCGACGCCCTCCTCGACGCGGGGGCCGACCACGGCATCGAGGCCTGCGCGGCCGACGAAAGGGATTGGTGACCATGGCATTCCCCTCCGACCTGGAGATCGCACGCAACGCCGACCTGAAGCCCCTGACCGAGGTCGCGGCGTCCATGGGCATCGGCGAGCACCTCCTCGAGCCCTACGGCGCCACGGTGGCGAAGGTCAGGCTCGACGCCGTCGAGGAGCTCGCGGACCGCCCCAAGGCGAGGTACGTGGTCGTCTCGGCGATCACGCCCACCCCCCTTGGCGAGGGCAAGACCACGACGACCGTCGGGCTCGGGCAGGCGATGAAGCACATCGGCAAGCAGGCGACCGTCGCCATCCGCCAGCCGTCGATGGGGCCGACCTTCGGCATCAAGGGCGGAGCCGCCGGCGGCGGCTACAGCCAGGTCGTTCCGATGGAGATGCTCAACCTCCACCTCACCGGCGACTTCCACGCCGTCACCGAGGCCCACAACATGCTGTCGGCGATCGTCGACAACCACCTGCACCAGGGCAACCGCCTCGGCCTGTCCCTCGATGACATCACCTGGCGGCGGGTGCTCGACGTCAACGACCGGGCCCTGCGCAACATCGTCATCGGCCTCGGCACCAAGGAGGACGGGGTCACCCGCCAGACCGGCTTCGACATCACGGCCGCCTCGGAGGTCATGGCGATCTTCGCCCTGGCCACGTCGCTCAGCGACCTGCGCACCCGCCTCGGCCGGATCGTCGTCGGCTACACCAGCGCCGGCGAGCCGGTGACAGCGGAGGAGCTGAAGGGTGCCGGCGCCATGGCGGTCATCATGCGCGACGCCCTCAAGCCCAACCTGCTGCAGACCCTCGAGAACACGCCGGTGCTCGTGCACGCCGGCCCGTTCGGCAACATCGCCCACGGCAACAGCTCGATCCTCGCCGACCAGATCGGCATCCGCGGAGGTGACTTCCTCATCACCGAGGCTGGCTTCGGGGCGGACATGGGAGCAGAGCGGTTCTTCAACATCAAGTGCCGGTATTCCGGGCTGACCCCCGACGCCGCCGTGGTCGTGGCCACGGTCCGGGCGCTCAAGGCCCACTCCGGCAAGCACCGCATCGTCGCCGGCAGGCCGCTGCCGGAGGCGCTGCTCGCCGAGAACCCCGACGAGGTGCACGAGGGCGGCGCCAACCTCCGCAAGCAGATCGAGAACATCAAGATCCACGGGGTCACCCCGGTCGTGGCCGTCAACGCCTTCCCGACCGACCATCCGTCGGAGTGGGAGGCCATCGAGGAGATCGCCGCCTCGATGGGGGCACGCAGCGCCGTCTGCCAGCACTTCTCCCAGGGCGGCAAAGGGGCGACGGAGCTGGCCGAGGCCGTCGTCGAGGCGGCCGCCGAGCCGTCACAGTTCCAGATGCTGTACCCCGACGCCATGCCCCTGCGGGAGAAGATCGAGACCGTCGCCCGCAAGGTGTACGGCGCCGACGGCGCGTCCTACACCGCCCTCGCATCGCGCCAACTCGACCGCTACGAGGCGGCCGGCTTCGGGAACCTCCCTGTCTGCATCGCGAAGACCCACCTGTCGATCTCGTCGGACCCGTCGCTCAAGGGCGCGCCGACGGGATGGACGTTGCCGGTCCGGGAGGTGCGGGCGTCGGTCGGTGCCGGCTTCGTGTACCCGATCTGCGGCGACATGCGCACCATGCCGGGCCTCGGCACCAACCCCGCCGCCTTCTCCATCGACCTCGACGCCGACGCCAACATCGTCGGGCTCTTCTGAGGTCCCGGGGTCATTGGCGACCGTCCTCGACGGCCGCGCCCGACGGGACGAGATCCTCGAGTCCCTCCGGGCCGAGCTGGCCGCCGCCGGCCGGCCGGCGGTCATCTTCGCGACCGTCCTCGTCGGCGACGACGAGGCGAGCGTCCGTTACGTCGGGCTGAAGCACCGAGCGGCGGAGCACATCGGGGTCACTGTCCGCGGCGTCCACCTGCCGGCGACGGCGACCCAAGCGGACCTCGAAGAGGAGATCGCCGCCCTCTCCGCCGACCCGGCGGTGCACGGCATCCTGCTGCAGTTGCCCCTGCCTACCGGCCTCGACGAGTCGGCCGCCGCCGCACGCATAGACCCCGCCAAGGACGTGGACGGCATGACCGCCGTCTCCCTCGGCCGCCTCCTCCTCGGCGTCCCCGGGCACCGCCCCTGCACCGCCGCCGGGATCGTCGACCTCCTCAACCGCCACCACGTGCAACTCGCCGGCCGGCGGGCGGTGGTCGTCGGGCGGGGAGCGATGGTTGCCCTGCCGCTGGCGCTGATGCTGGCATCGCCGGCGGCGTCGGGTGGGCTGGGCTGCGCCGCGGTCACGGTCCTCGATCCGGACGCCCCCGGTCTGGCCAACGCCTGCCGGGCTGGCGACCTCGTGGTCGCCGACGTCGGGCGCCCCCACCTCGTGAGGGCCGACTGGATCAGGCCAGGCGCGTCGGTGGTGGACGTCGGGGTGTCGTCCGTCGAAGGGAGGCTGCTCGGCGACGTCGACCCCTCCGCCGCCCTGGTAGCGGGGGCGTTCGCCCCCAACCCCGGCGGGGCGGGACCGATGACCGTCGCCCTGCTGCTGCGCAACACCGTCCAAGCGGCCCGCAGCGCCGGGGTCCTCCGCGACCGTGGCGGCGTCGCCGGCGTGGGAGGCTGAAGGCCATGGGAGCGACGATCATTGACGGCACGGCGGTGTCGCGCGAGCTGCGGGCCCGGCTGCACGGGGAGCTCGACGCCGTGAGGAGCTCCGGAGCGGACCCAGGCCTCGCCAGCGTGGTCGTCGGCGACGATTACGCCGCCCACGCCTACGAGCGGCGCCTCCGCCGGTTGGCCGAGGCGGTCGGCTGCCGCTTCCAGGCCGAACGCCTCCCCTTCGACGTGGAGCGCGCCGAGGTCCTCGCCACCATCGGCAAGCTCAACGCCGACCCGCGCATCACCGGCATCCTGGTCCTGCGCCCGCTGCCGCCCCAGCTGTCGGAGGTGGAGATCTACCCGACGCTCGACCCGTTGAAGGACGTCGAGGCCGTCCACCCCGTAAACGCCGGGCTCATGGCCCGCGGCACGCCGCGGTTCGTGCCGTCCACGCCGGCCAGCTGCTTTTGGATCCTCGACGACTACTTCCGGTCCTCCGGTCGCGAGCCGGCGACCGCCCTCCAGGGCAGGACCGTCGTGATAGTCGGTCGCAGCCACAACGTCGGCAAGCCCGCCGTGTGGCTCGCCCTCGACCGGGGTGCCATCGTCATCGACTGCGACGAGCACGCCTTCCACGCCGGACGGCTCGCCGAGTTCACCCGTCAGGCCGACGTCCTCGTCGTCGCCGCCGGCTCGCCGGGGCTGATCACCGGCGACATGGTGAGCGACGGCGTCGTCGTCGTCGACGTGGGCATCAACGCCGTACCCGCCGGTGCCGGCGGTCGGGTGCGCCTCGTCGGCGACGTCGACTTCGACAGCGTCGCGCCGCGCGCCGAGGCGATCACGCCGGTGCCCGGCGGTGTCGGCCCGGTCACCGACGTGTGGCTGGTGCGCAACACCGTCCTCGGTTCGGTGATGCAGCATACGAGCCTCGACATCGGGCCCTGGCCGCCCGCCTGAGCGGCTGCCTCCCTACCGAGGCGCTGCGGTCCGGGCGCCCACGCACTCCATCAGCAGGTGACCTCGAAGTGGTGGCTGCGGAACTTCGCCGGAGCCTGCACCGACCGCTCGCTCTCCGCGTAGGCACCGAGGTGCTCGGTGTAGCTCGTCCACAGGGGACCCTCCGGGTCGAACGGGCGTGCCAGGGACCGCACCGCGAGCTTGCGGTTCCTCTCCGCGGTCCGAACGACCGGCGAGAGGTCGTCGAGGGGGCGCACGTCGAGTGCTCCGCTCGCCGCCGCCCAGGCGTCCCTCCCGGCCCCCGTGCGCACGAGCACGGTGGAGCGACCCGGCTCGCTCGCAAGGTTCCCGACGGCGAGGTCGGCACCGAGCCCCGTGAAGTCGGCGCACTCGTCGCAGCCCTTCAGGCTCGCCGCGCGGAGCTCCTTCACCGGACGGCGCAGCAGCTCGGTGCTCGCCGAGCGCACGACCAGCTCCCCGTCCCGCACGTCGACCCGAGCCACCTCCGACGTTGCCACGCCGGCCGCACCGACCGCCTCCTCGAGCTTGTCGGGCTCGAACGACCTCGTGCAGAACAGCCCGATCACCAGCACCACCGCTCCCGCAGAGGACCGGCGGTACTTCCAGGGGAATCGTTGCAGCGCGCGCAGCACGCTGATCTGGCACGGCGTGCCGACGAAGGCAATGCGCTCCACGCCCTTTCCCAGGGGCTCGTTGAGCACTTTGAGGGGGTGGGACTGGTGGTAGACGCTGCCGGCCGCGGCGCGCACCTCGTCTGGGGAGGTCGCGAGGAACGCCTCGCCGTGGAAGGCGTCGACCTGCCTGGTCACGATCGCGCCGTCTACGAAGCTGGTCGCGAGCAGGTGCGAGAGCAGCGCGGTCACCGCGCCGCCGTCTTGGACCCCGGCGGCGTTGCCCCGTCCCGCTGCTGACCAGGCTGAGTGGATGAGGCCGAGCTCGATCGGGACGGCCGTGCCGTGTGCCGCCGCGGGCCCGCCGGCGCCGTTCGCCGGCGCCGGCGCGTTGCCGGGGCCGGGAGCGGGGGCGTGCAGCGCCTCGGTATTCAGCCCGGCGAGGGGGCAGTAGTCCCAGCATGCCGAGCAGCCGGTGCACATCTTGACGAGCGTCGGCTTGCCGTCCTCGGCGACGCCGATCGAGCGGGACGGGCAGGCGGCGATGCAGCCCCCGCAGCCCACACAGCGCCCGGCGTCGATGACCGCGGCGGCAGTCTTGTGGAACCAGATCTTGTCGGGCAGCTCGGGCATGCCGCCGGCGGTGGCGATCTCGTCGCGCAGGTCCGCCGCCGGGTCGCAAGACGGGGCCCACATCCCCCTTGCCACCGGAGCACCCGTTCGGGTCGCGCCGGCCGGGTGGTCTTCCGTGAGGGTCATCGGGGTGCTCCTTTGCTCGTGGCTTCGCTCATGGCGCCGTCCCGACGCCGGTCCAGGGTGCGAGCGCCGCAGAGATCTCGTCGAGTGCCAGCTCGCCGCGGGCGACCCTCGCAAGCAGTGAAGCGATGCCGTCGAAGGCGGCACCGGTCGGGACGTCGCCCCTCGCCCACCGGGCGAGGCGCCCCGCGCCGGCGTCTCCCCCCAGCGCGACGTCGAACCCCTCGTAGTGGTCCTCCCCGTCCTTGCCCATCGTGGCGCGGATCCCTACGTGCGCGGTCGGGATCTGCGCGCAGGACGCCTTGCAGCCCGACAGGTGGATCCTCAGGCCGTCCAGACGGTTCCAGCCCCCTGGAGGCACTTCGGTGCGCAGGTGGTCGATGAGCCGCTGGCCGTAGGGCTTCATTGCCAGGATCGCGAACTTGCAGAACGGAGCGCTCGTGCATGCGACCACGCCCCGCTCGAAGGGGTCGGGCTCGGGCGAGAGGCGCTCGAGCAACGGCTCGGCGAGCAGAGCGTCGACGCCGGCGACTCCGGTCAGGATCACGTTCTGGCGCTGGGTGAAGCGCACCCGCCCGTCGCCGTGGACGCGGGCACAGCGCGCGAGCTCGGAGAGCTCGCCGGCTGAGAGCCGCCCAAGGGGGACGCAGAGCCCCACGTAGCTCGTGCCATCTCGGTCTGGGTGCACCCCGATGTGGTCTTCGGCGCGCCAGGTCGTGAGGTCATCGCCGGCTGCCGGGACCGCGAAGCCCAACCGATCGCGCACCTCGGTGGCGACGCGCTCGGGACCGAGCTGGTGGACGAGGGCGCGGAACCGGTTGAGGCTCGGGTTCTCGTAGTCGCCGTGCTCGGCGTAGACTTGCAGGGCCGCGCGCACCACGGCAGGCGCCTGGCCGGGCTCGACGAACAGGTCGAGCGCGGTCGCGAGCCTCGGGTAGTCCGAGAGCCCGCCGCCCGCGTGGACGTTGAAGCCGAGGGTGCCGTCCCTGTGCGCCGGGGTGAAGGCGACGCAGTGGATCCTGGCGACGGCGCAGTCCGTCGGGCACGCGGTGAGCACGACCTTGAACTTGCGGGGGAGGAAGGCGGTCAGCCGGGGCTCGTCGCGGCCGATGGCGCCGATGGCGTCGACGATCGGTCCGACCTCGAAGGCTGCCTGTGGGTCGATCCCGTCGACGGGGCAGGCCGTGACGTTGCGCATCGAGTTGCCGCACGCCTGGAGGGACCCGAGCCCCACCTCCCCGTAGCGCCGCCAGATCTCGGGGAGGTGCTCGAAGCGGATCCAGTGGATCTGGAGGTCCTGGCGCGTCGTCACCTCGCCGAAGTGGTCCGGCTCGTCCTCGAACCCTTCGGCGTGCACCGAGAAGTCGCGGACGACGCCGGCGAGCACGTCGACCTGAGCGGCCGTGAGCCGCCCGCCCGGGATCCGGGTGCGCAGCATGAAGGTGCCCTCGAAGCGGTCGTCGTAGACGCCGACCAGGCGCAGGCGGGCGTTGCCGACGCTGCCGCGGTCGGAGGGGTGCAGGTCTTCCCAGCGCAGTGGGCCCGCGCCGACGATCGCCGCCAGGATCGCCTCCGGGACCTGCTCGGGATGGAAGAGCGGTTCACGCATGGACACCTCCTGACTCGGGATCACGGGGCCCGCGCATGGCGCCCAGACCCGGCCTTCTCTTGTGACCTCTTGTGACGGCGCCGTCCCCTCCACTATATATGACCTATCAAGTCAGGTTTTCAGTTCCAAGCGGCACCAAGCGGCACGCAGGTGAGCGAGGGCACCAACGCGGTGGCAGCCGGGATGGTTGGTCGCCCCCGGCTGGCCGAGCCCGCGGGCTGACGCTGGTGCGGAGCGACCACTATCCGGTCAGCCTGGTGGTGGCCGGCCAGCCCTGCTTGGTGGTCGGGGGCGGGTCGGTGGCAGTCCGCAAGGCCGAGGGGCTCGCCCGGAGCGGGGCTCGGGTGACGGTCGTCGCCCCCGAGGTCGACCCGGCGATCGAGTTGCTTCCTGTCGCCGTCGAGCGGCGCCCCTATCGGCCAGGCGAAGCGGGCCGCTACCGGCTGGTGATCACCGCCACCGGAGTCCCCGAGGTGGATACCTCGGTGGCCGCCGACGCCGAAGCGGCGGGGGTGTGGGTGAACAGCGCCGACGACGCCGCTCACTGCACCTTCCTCCTGCCCGCCGTCCACCGGGACGGGCCGGTGACGGTGGCCGTGTCGACGGGCGGGGCCAGCCCGGCCCTGGCCACGTGGCTCCGCCGCCGGCTCGCCGAGGCGTGCGGCGAAGGGCTGGGAGTGCTGGCCGAGGCGCTGGAGGAGGCCCGGCGCAAGCTCCAGGCGTCCGGACGGCCGACTGGATCGCTCGACTGGCACGCCATCCTCGACGGCCCGCTGACGAGGCTTGTCCTGGACGGCAGACTTGACGAGGCCCGCAGGCTCCTCGAGGACCTCCAAACAGCTCTCGCTACCTGTGACGACGTGGAAGGGCCGGAGGAGCCAGGAGGGACGGAAGCTCCAGAGGAGCCAGGAGGGACGGAAGCTCCAGAGGGACCGGCAGGGTCGGCAATGAGGCCGCGGCCGTCGCGTTGTTTGGGCAGTTGACCGCGATAATCGCAGACAACTGCCCAAACAACGTACCGGAGCCCGCCCTCCTTCCGGTATGGACCTATACCTCCCATCCGAGTGGGCGAGTGGGCGAGTGGGCGAGTGGGCATGTGGGCATGTGGGCATGTGGGCGAGTGGGCACACCCGATGCGCTCAGGCGCTCCCTGGGGGAAGGCGACGTGGTGTACCCGTGTGTTGAGCGCCGCAGCGACCCCAGCGATCCTGCGACCAGGCGATCCGCTGACCTCGGGAGATCCTGCAGGCTGGTTGGTCGGGCATCCTCGAGCCGCCGGCCGGCGCCTCCGGGGTGCAAGACTCCCACCGTCCCTTGCACCCATCCAGGAGGAGCATGCTCCCGTGGTAGAACAACCCGCCCCGACCGTTCCCGAAGGCCCGACGAACCTGCGATGGGAGGACGTGGCCGCCCGCCTCGCGGCGGCCCGCAGCTACTGGTTGGCGACCGTCGGTCCCGACGCGGCACCGCATGCCGTCCCGGTGTGGGGCGCGGTGGTCGGCGATGCCCTGCACTTCTACACCCAGCGCAGCACCGCCAAGGCCCACCACATCTCCGCCAACCCCCGTGTCGCTGTCCACTTGGAGAGCACCGAGGACGTCCTCGTCGTCTACGGCGAGCTCGAGGACCTCGGGCTGCCAGCGGGCAACCCCGCCGTGCTGGCCGCCCTCGACGCCAAGTACCCAGACCCCGACGACGCCGCCTACCTGCCCTCCCACGAGCCGGCGTACGACGTCATCTTCCGCCTGCGGCCCGCTCGGGCCCTGGCGTGGAGCCTCGCCGACTTCGACGGCTCCCAGGCGAGGTGGAGCGCCGGCGCCAGCTGAGCGCGACCACCCCCAGGGCTCAGGTCGCCAGCCCCGCCGCCCTCGCTGCCGCCCCGGCGGTCTGGTCGAGCAGCACGGCGATCGTCATCGGCCCCACACCGCCCGGCACCGGCGTGATCAGCCGGGCCCGGGCGGCGGCCTCGCCGAATTCGACGTCCCCCACGTTGCCGGGGTTGTAGCCGGCGTCGACCACGATCGCGCCCGGCTTGATCCACTCTCCCCGCACGAGCTCCGGCTTCCCCACGGCAGCGACCACGACATCGCCGGTGGCGACGATCGACGGCAGGTCCCGGGTCCGCGAGTGGCAGTAGGTGACCGTGGCGTCCCGGCGCAGCAGCAGCATGCCCATCGGCTTGCCGAGGATGGGGCTGCGACCGATGACGACCGCCCGAGCCCCGGCCAGCTCGACGCGGTACTCGTCGAGGAGCCGCATGATCCCCTCCGGCGTGCACGACGCCGGGCCCGGGACGCCCATCGCCATGGCGGCGAATGAGTGCATGGTCACGCCGTCGACGTCCTTGGCGGGGGCGATCGCCTCGAACACGGCCCGCTCGTCGACCTGGGGGGGAACGGGGTGCTGCACGAGGATGCCGTCGACGGTGGGGTCGTCGGAGAGGGCCCGCACGGTGGAGACCACGACCTCCGTCGAGGTCCCGGCGGGCAGCTCGACGAGGCGCGAGACCATGCCCACCTGCTCCGCCCGCCGCCGCTTCATGCGCACGTAGGTGACCGAGGAGGCGTCGTCGCCCACGAGGACCGCCGCCAGGCACGGACGCCGCCCGGTGGCGTCGAGGACGGCGCGAGCCCGCCCGGCCGTCGCCTCGAGGACCCGGTTGGCGAGGCTGGCCCCGTCCATCAACCCGGCGGATGCGGTGTGAACCATGGCGCGCTCCTCGTCTCTGGGCGCCTTCCCCGGAGGGCGCCAGGCCCTCGGCGAAGTGTACCGGCGAGGCCGCCCCGCTCACCGTTCCAACCCAGCTCACCGTTCCAACCCAAACGCCCGGCCCATCGACGTCGCCCTGCTCGCCGCCCCGAGCAGCGGGTGCAGCCCGAGCATCTCCTCGGTGGTGCGCAGCAGGGAGTAGTGGGACAGGGCTTCGTGCACCCGGGCTCCCGGCCTGACGCTCGGCGCGATCACATACAGCGGCACCTGAGACCCGCCGGCGTCGTTCTCGTCCCAGGTGATGAACACCGCCGTGTCTTCGGCCCTGTAGGCGGCGCTCGAGAAGATGAGAGGGAGCTCCCGCGACAGCCAGGCGTCACCGGTCGCGGTCGAGCAGTCGTGCATGTCGTTGCAGAGGTTGGGCACGATGAGGGTGAAGGCGGCGGACAGGTCGGGCGTCCTCCCGAGGGGGACGTCCTGGCGGGCGCAGGCCGCCCGGATGGATGTGTAGTAGACGGCGGGGTTGTGCTTGACGGCGTAGTTGCCTGACGGCTGGCGGTCACAGGCGAGCGGCATGGACTCGGCGAGGGTGCGCCAGCGCGACCCGAGCAGCGAGAAGATGCTGGGCCCGGCTATGGGGTGGGCGGAGGGCCCGGCGTCGTCGACGACGCCGTGGGTCGAGCCCGAGGTGAGCGCCAGGTAGTTGGGCAGGCTCGGGTGGGCGACGCCGGCGTAGTCGGTGGCGAGCCCGCACTCACGGGCCAGCCCGGCGAGGTAGGGGGCGGCGGGGGAGCCGACGACCTGGTTGTAGGAGCGGTTCTCCTCGATGATCCACACGACGTGGCGCCACACCGGGGGCTTGGTGGCCGTCCCACACGGCTTCGCCGAAAGAGCGGCCGCTGTGACCGCCGGTCCCGTGCTGCCCGGCGGGGGGGCGGCGCCGGACCCGGCCCCGCAGGCGGCGACCAGTGGGAGCAGTGGGGCCAGCCATGAGAGGGGCGAGCGTCGCATCGCCCCATCCTTGCGGAGCAGGCCCGCTCACGTGCGACCCGCCGGCGTCAGGCGGCGGGCTGCCCGGCAGGGCCGGGGTCCTCGAACGAGACGGGAGCGTCGAAGGCGGCCCGGCGGGAGGCACGCCGGAAGGCGGCGAGCAGCACCGGCCCGAGGGTCAGGAGGGCGACGACGTCGGTGATCGCCCGGCCGGTGTCCCACCCGAGCGAGGTCGTGGCGTCGAAGACCACGTACCTGCGGAGGTTGGCCAGCAGGGGCGCACCCGGCAGGTAGGCGATCGAGCTGTGGGGGTCGAGTGCGAACGGCCAGAACGACAGGTTGACGGCCAGCCCGTAGGCGTACCCGGAAACCACCCCGTAGCCGGCGAGGAGGACCCGCTCCCAGCGGGGCGGCACACGCGGGAGCAGG
This sequence comes from Acidimicrobiaceae bacterium, assembly GCA_027320105.1. Taxonomy (GTDB): domain Bacteria; phylum Actinomycetota; class Acidimicrobiia; order Acidimicrobiales; family Palsa-688; genus JAKAQB01. The sequence goes on from DAHVMA010000044.1 coordinate 41,949, forward strand.
CCGGCGCCCATCCCCACCCAAGCCGACGCGAACATCTGATAGGGCATCCACGGCCCGACGCCGCCGGTCAGGAGCGCGGACGTGAAGATCGTGACGCTGCCGAGGGCGAAGCCGAAGCCGGGCCCGAACACCCGCCCGGCGACGATCATGAGGAAGAACACGGTCTCGATCCCCGCCGTGCCGGCGCCGAGCGGGCGAAGCGCAGCCCCGACGGCGGCGAGCACCCCGAGCAGGGCGACGGCCTTGGAGTCCATGCCCCCGTCGGCCAGCTCGCTCAGCACGACGGCCAGGACGAGGAGCAGCAAGGCGCCGAACATCAGCGGGGGGACCAGGCTCTCTCCGAGCCGCCCGGGGGCGACGAAGAAGGGCCAGCCGAAGGCAACCGCTCCGAACCCCGAAGCCAGGCCGATGGCCGCCCGGCTGCGCCCCGCCACCGGGAGCGCCGCCGCCGCCGGCGGCACGCGGCTCACGCCCTCACCGCCAGAGCGCCGGCGACCTGGTCGACGGTGAGGAACGCAAGCGGGGCGAGGATCTTGGCCACCTGCGGAGCGAAGGCGGGTGACGCTGTCACCACGCCGGCGGTCGCACCGTCCGCCACCACCTCTCCGGTGGCCATCACGATCACGCGGTCGGCGACAGCGGCCACGAACTCCACGTCGTGGGTCGCCACCAGGATCGCCCTGCCCTCGCCTGCGAGCTGGCGCAGGACGCCGGCGAGGGCCGCCTTGGCTGCGTAGTCGAGGCCGCGGGTCGGCTCGTCCAACAGCACGACGCCCGGCCCGGCGGACAGCTGGATGGCGAGGGCCAGCGCGAGCCGCTGGCCCTCGGACAGGTCCCGTGGGTGGGCGCCGCCGTCGACGCCGGGCGCGAACTGATCCAGCAGCCCCGACGCGGTCCCCGCTGCGGCCGGGCCGCAGGCTCGGTCGGCCTCGGCGCATTCGGCGTCCACGGTGTCCAGGTAGAGGAGATCCGCCGGGTCCTGGGGTACCAGGCCCACGACGCGGCGAGCCTCCAGCGGTCGGAGCCGCGACGGGTCGCGGCCGCCTACGTCGACACGGCCCGCCTGGCGCCCCCCGCTGCCCTGGAGCGCCCACAGCAGCGACGACTTGCCCGAGCCGTTGCGCCCCATCATCCCGGCCACCTCCCCCGAACGTAGGTGGAGGGACACCTCGCGCACGGCAACGACCGCCCCGTGGCGGACGGTGACCCCCTGCGCCGACAAGGCTGGCGCGGCGCGGGGACTTTGGGCGGGCTCCCAATCGCCGGCGACGGATCGGCGCTCCAGCCGGGCCCGCAACGGTGCCGCCTGCCTGCGGGCGTCGCGCACCGACAGCGGGAGCGGGTCCCACCCGGCCAGCCGCCCCAGCTCGACGACCGGCGGGGCCACCCCCGACGCCACCAGCACCTCTGCCGGCGGCCCGCAGCGCACCCCGCCCCCGCCCAGCACCTCCACCACACGGTCGGCGTACTGGACGACGCGCTCGAGGCGGTGTTCGGCGAGCACCACCGTCATCCCGAGGTCGTGCACCAGTCGTGTGACCACGGCCAGCACCTCCTCGGCCGCCGGGGGGTCCAGGGCCGAGGTCGGCTCGTCGAGGACGAGCACCGACGGGTGTGCCGCGAGGACCGACCCGATGGCGACCCGCTGCTGCTCCCCGCCCGAGAGGGTGTCGAGGGACCGCTCCCGCAGCGGAGCAATCCCGAGGACGTCGAGGGTCTCCTCGACCCGCTTGCGCATCGTTGCGGCCGGCACGCCCAACTGCTCCATGCCGTAGGCCAGCTCCTCCTCGACCGTGTCGGTGACGAAGCCCGCCCGTGGGTCCTGGCCGACCACGCCGACGACGTCGGCCAGCTCCCGCGGAGGGTGGGTGCGGGTGTCCCGCCCGGCGACGACGACCCGGCCGGCGAGGGTGCCCCCGGTGAAGTGTGGCACCAGGCCGTTGATCGCCTGCAGCAGCGTGGACTTGCCGGCGCCGGTCCGCCCGACGACCAGCACCAGCTCCCCCTCCGCCAAGTCGAGGCAGACATCGCGGAGGACGGGCGCGCCGGCGCCGGCGTAGGTGACGCTCACATGCTCGAAGCGGATCACGGCGGCACCGCCGGGGACAGCGACGGGGCGGGCGCGCCCGCCGGTGGCGGGGGTGAGGCGGGGGCGGCGGCCCGTGCCCGGTGCTCGCCCCCGGGTCCGGCGGTTACGGCACGCCGGGGTGGCGGGGCGGCGACAGCAGCGAGGGCGGCGACCACGACGGCGACGGCCGGGATCAGCGGCACCGACGGCCAGGCCGGCGGGTCGGTCGGCGGGTTGAAACCGCTGGCGCCTGCTCCGAGGCCGGCGGCCAGGACGGCGGCGGGCACCAGGCCTGCGACACAGACCGCCCACTCCGGCCACCGCCAGGCGTCGGGCCGGTAGGAGCTGCGGCGCACCCGCCGGCCTCCGAGCGCAAGGCCGGCCACGCAGGCGGCGATGCCCACCGCCAGCGTCATGACCTCCACCCACCCCGGTCCGGCCGCGGCCAGGAGCCCGTAGGCGCCGACCGAGATCCCGACCATGCCGCCGAGAAGACCGGCCGCGCCGAGCCGGCGGACCCGGGCCGGCGCCTCGCCGCGGCGCCCGTATCCTCGTGAGTCCATGGCGGCGGCCAGGTGGATGGAGCGCTCGAGCGCGTCTTCGAGGACCGGGACGGCCACGGCCCGCAGGCCGTGCAGCCCCCGGGCGGGGCGACCCCGCAGGCGCTGCGCACGCCGGGTCCGCTGCGCCGCCTCCACCAGCAGGGGGGCGACGCTCACCGCCACCACGACGGCCACCCCGACCTCGTACAACGCCCGGGGGAGCACCCGCAGCACCCGCCGGGGGTTGGCGAGCGTGTTGGCCGCGCCGACACATGCGATCAGGCCGGCGAGCACGAGCCCGCCGTAGACGGCTGCCAGCATCTCCTGGGCAGTGACCGGCCCGCCGACCTGCACCCCCGCCGCCCAGGACGGCAGCGGGACCCGGGGCAGGCGGAACAACACCGCCTGGCCGGCGGTGACGTCCCCGCCGAAGACGGACCGCAGCACGACCCGCACGGCGATCACGACCGCGCCCATGACGAGGTAGTACTTCAGTCCCCGGGCCCACGGCGCGTCGCCCCGCCGGCTCGCCACGACCACTCCGAGCACGGAGACGACCAGGGCCACCAGGATCGGGTTGGTCGTCCGGGTGATGGCGACGCCCAGACCGAGCGCCCAAACCCACCACGCCACCGGGTGGAGGTCCCGCGGCACGCGCCCGCTCCACCACCGGCTCATCCCGCTCACGCGGCCCGCCTCCGCCGCCGGGCCACCACCCCGGCGCCGGCGGCGAGCACGGCGACGGCAGCAGCGCCGGCGATGAGCCCCGCCGGCGAGCCCCGGCTCCCACCGCTTCGTGGGCCGGTGCCGGCGGCGGCATCCACGATGCGGGTCGTGGTCGTAGTCGTGGTGGTCGCCGCTCCCGCTGGCCGCCCGGTTGTCGTCGCCGGGTTCGGAGCGGTGGCGGGTGGCCGGGTGGTGGCGGGTGGCCGGGTGGTGGTCGCTGGCCGGTCCGGGGCGGTGGTCACCGGTGGGGCGGTGGTCGCCGGTGGGGGGGTGGTGGTCGCCGGTGGGGGGGTGGTCGCCGGTGGGGCGGTGGTGGGTGGGCGGCTGCGCAGTCGGGTCGGCGGGACAGCCGGCGGGCGGCCCGCCCCGAACTCCCACGCCTCGACGCTCCCGGCGGCCGGCCTGAACGTGGCAGCGCCGGTCGGGCTGTAAGCCCACCTCGACTGGCCGGCGTCGGCGTACCAGAACGACCAGTAGGCCGTCGCCGGCGGAGTGGCGACGCACGGGTCGGAGGAGGGGGTCGGCCGCTCGCTGGACGACCCCTTGCTGGCAAGCCCGATCCGGCACACGAAGGCGCTGCCGCTGGCCTCGTCCCCGGCGGTCAGGAACCCCGCCGCGTGCATGGCAGCCATGGCGTCGGCGGGCTGCTCGGAGCAGCCTCTCACGATCGGGCCGCCCCAGTGGCCGAAGTCGACCGCCACGAGCACCCCGGCGGTCGTGGTGCAGTCCGCCACCGGGGTGAGGCCGGCGCCGCCGGGTGAGGGCGTTGCCGACGCCGGCCTCACCCCCCCGGCGAGCAGCCAGCCTGCGGCGACGAAGGCGAGCAGCGAGGCCAGGCGCCGGGGTGATCCGCTCAACGGACCAACTAGCAGTGCTCCACCGGGAGCTCGGAGGATGCCGGGCCCGGCCTCACCGGGTAGGGCACCTGCGCCGCGGCGGGGATGGCCTGGATGGTGGCGTACAGGTTGGGGCCGGCTGCGCCCGGGTACCGGTAAGCGCCACGGGCGAAGGACGGCGCCCCGCAGCGGAACTGGAAGGCGGCCAGGCCGGTCAGCGCGTCGTGCCCGTTGCGGCGGGTGACGGAGAGGTGGCGCAGCGCCAGGAGTGCCTGGGCGACGACCGCCGTCGAGTCCGGGTCGGCGGGCTGGGCGGCGGAGTCAGTGCCGTAGTAGCCGAACCCGCCGCTCGGGTACTGGGCGCGACGGAAGAAGGGCAGGGGGTCGTGCCGGGGCGACATCCCCGTGGCGACCAGCCCTTCGACGGCAAGGGCGGTCGAGTTCGTGTCGGGGCCCTGGAACTTGGCCGGGTCCGGTGCTACGCATGGAGCGGGGGAGGACCGGTAGGACTCCCAGCCTCCGCCGTAGCACTGCTGGCGGAGCAACCAGCCGGCGCCCGGGCGGTTGGGCTCGCCCGCGGCGGCAAGGGCGAGCAGCGACAGGCCCTGGGTGTAGGCGGAGGAGTACGTCGGCGCCGCCGGGGAGCCGAAGAGCCCCGCATCGGGCCCGCTGTGCGCCTGGGTGGCGAGCAGCCGCGCGACGAGGTCGTTCGCGTGAGCCGTGCCGCCGAACGCCCGGGGATCGGCCTTGGCGGCGACCGCAGCGAGGATCACCTCGGCCAGGCGGCCGGGGGAGTCGACGGTGCTGGTCCTGCTCGCCGGGATCCGGACGTAGGACTCGAAGTGCGACTCAAGGAAGCGGATCCCGGCGTGGACCTGCGCCGAGCCGGTGCGAGCCGCTGCGAGGGCGACGATGCCGAGGGGCAGGTAGTCGATGCCGGGCTCGCCGGCGGAGGCGGGGAGGTTGCCGTCGGGTTGGAAGTGGCGGGCGAGCCAGCCGGCAGCCAGGCTGGCGCCCACGGGGACGGGGCCGGGGGCTGCGGTTGCGGCGGCTGTGGCTGCGGGGCCGGCGGCTGCGATGAGGGCGGCCAGCGACACCCGGGCGGCGGTCAGGCGGGACATGAACGGCACTTGAACCCTCTCCGGAGACTGGAGATCCGAGAGGGGCAGAAGCTGACCGCGGATTCGGATCCCCGACTCCCGTGTTCCTCGACGGTGACAGGGTGGTATCGGCGCCGTCGAGTGCTCCGACTCGTGAGAGCCGACCGGGGTCGGTCTCACCTACGGTTGCGGGCCAGTGCCGGGATTGGACCGGACTTCCCTCTCGGGCGACGGGAGAGTGCGATGACGCTCCGTCCGGGCACGATAGCAGAGCCGCCGGGGACCTGGCGGGGCCGTCCGGTGCTTCGATGCGGATGGGCGCCGAGATGAGGCGCCGGCGTAGGCTCCGGCGGTGGGGGAAGTGCTGGAGGTCGACGGCCTGACACGTCGCTTCGGCCCGGTCACGGCTCTCGACCGCCTGACCTTCACGGTCCCCTCGGGGCAGGTCGTCGGTTTCCTCGGACCCAACGGCGCAGGTAAGACGACGACGATGCGCGCCATCTTCGGCCTCACCGACCTCGACGCTGGATCGGTGCGATGGGGCGGGACGCCTGTCGGGCCATCGCAGCGGCGCCGGTTCGGGTACATGCCGGAGGAGCGGGGCCTGTACCCCAACATGCTGGTCGTCGAGGAGATCGAGTACCTCGGGCGGCTGCACGGGATGGATGCCGGCACGGCAGCGACGGCGGCGAGGCGGTGGCTGGAGCGGCTGGAGGTCGCAGACCGGGCGCGCAGCAAGGTGGAGTCGTTGTCGCACGGCAACCAGCAGCGCGTCCAGTTGGCGGCCGCCTTGGTGCACGACCCGGAGGTGCTCGTGCTGGACGAGCCGCTCGCCGGCCTGGACCCGACCGGCATCGACGCCATCGGCCGGGTCCTCGTCGAGCAGGCACGGTCGGGGCGTTGCGTGCTGTTCTCCAGCCACCAGCTCGACCTGGTCGAGGACCTCTGTGAGTCGGTGGCCATCATCGACCACGGCAGGCTGGTGGCGGGCGGGACCGTGGACGAGCTGGCGGCGGGCGGCGCGCGGCGGCTGAGCGTCCGGGTGGAAGGGGACCGCGACGGGGCGTGGGCCAGCTCGATCCCCGGAGCGGAGCTGTCGCAGGTGAGCGGAGGGGAGGTGCGGCTGGTTCTCGACGATGCCACCGACAGCGACGCCGTGCTCGACGCGGCGCGGGCCGCCGGGCACGTTACGCAGTTCGTCTTCGAGCGCCGGCGCCTGTCAGAAGTGTTCCGGGAGGCGGTGGGCCGATGAAGGCACTGCCGATCGTCATCGCCGCCCTGGCGGCCTTCGCCGTGGTCCTCGCCCGCCGGCGTCGTCGGGGCCGGGGCTCGTCGCGTCCCCGGGGTGGCGTTTCCGCCCGCCTGCGCGATGCCAACCTCCTCGGCGGCACCGGGCTGGTTGCCGGGCGTGAGATCCGTGAACGGGTGCGGGGACGGGTGTTCCGGGTCGTCACGCTCATCCTCTTCCTCGCCGTGGCGGCCGTGGTGGTCATCCCGGCGCTCGACAGCGGGTCGTCCAAGGCCCAAAGGGTGGGGGTGGTCGGGGGTTCGGCGGCGTTCGACGCCGGACTGGAGCAGCTGGCCACGTCTGTGGGGCTGTCGGCGGCCGTGGTAGGGGTGTCCGACTGGAAGGCGGGGCGTGTGGCCCTCGGCGCCGGTCGGCTCGACATGGTGGTCGACGCGGCGGGGCGGATCCTCGTGCCCAGGCCGGTGCCTTCCACCGACACGTCTCCCACGGCGCGCTACGCCCGGACGCTTGCCTCGGCCATGGGAGCCCGCCGGGCGTTCGCCCGGGCCGGTCTGACGCCGGCGCAGGCAGCCATCGTGGCGAGGGCGAGACCTCTGGGTGTGGAGAGCCTGCACCCGGGCCGGAAGGCACGCAGCACGGCGGAGACGACGGCGCTGGTCGGTGTGATCCTCATCTTTGTCGTCCTCACCCAGTACCTGACCTGGACCCTCATGGGCGTGATGGAGGAGAAGGCCAGCCGGGTGGTCGAGGTGCTGCTCGCCACCGTGCGGCCCCTCCAACTGCTCGCCGGCAAGCTGCTCGGCATCGGGGTCGTGGCCATCCTCCAGGCCGGCGCCCTGGTCGTGTTCGCCCTCCTGGTAGCCAAGGCGGTCGGGTCCAGCGTGGTGCAGGGCGCGTCGCCCGGGGTGGTGGCGGCCATCCTCGTGTGGCTTGTCCTCGGCTACGCCTTCTACAGCTGGCTGTACGCCGCCGCCGGTTCGTTGGCGGAGCGCCAGGACCAGGTCCAGAGCCTGGCGTTGCCGCTCAGCGTACCCCTCCTCCTCGGTTACGTCGTCTCGCTCACCGGCGTCAGCTCCGGGAACGCCTCCCTCCTCCTCAAGGTCCTCGCCTACCTGCCGCCCACCGCTCCCTTCGCCATGCCGACACTGGTCGGCTTCGGCGCCGTCACCTGGTGGCAGTTCCTCCTCTCCGTGTTGGCCAGCCTCGGATGCACTGCCCTCGTGGCGCTGGCGGCGGCCCGCGTTTACCGCACCGCCGTTCTCCGCACCGGCAGCCGGGTGCGCCTGCGAGAGCTGCTCGGCAGGGGGGCGAGCGTTCCGGCCGCCTCGGGCTCGGGGTAGTGGGCATGGCGAGAGCCCCACGCGTTGCCGAGACGGGCGATCAGTAAGAGTGGCTCGCTTCCCACGAGCACTTCGGATCCTCGCGGTCAACAACCTCGACCGAGCGCAACCGCCGGTCATGGTCCCCACCCACTTCAGCGTGGCTGGGGATGAGCTGCTGATCCACCTGGCCCGCCCCAACCCGGTCTGGCCGCACATGGAGGTGGCTGCGCTGGTCAACGTGACCACGATCGGCGACTACGCCTTCATCCCCAGCTACTGGCGAGCCAGAGCGGGCGGTCCCGATGAGGACGGGGTGCCCACCAGCTACTACAGCGCCGTGCAGTTCACCTGCCGGCCCAGGATCGTCGACGACCCGGCCGGCAAGGTCGAGATCCTCGCAGCACAACTCGCCGAGCTCCAACCCGAAGCAGGCCACGCCCCCCTCGCCGTCGACACCCCACCGTACGGTCGCATGCTGACGGCGATCCGCGGCGCCCACCTCGAGGTGTTGAGCGTGAACGCCAAGTTCAAGTACGACGACGCCAACCCGGTCGAGCACCGCCAGCGGGTCATCACCAACCTCCAACAGCGCGACCGGGGCCTCGACGCAGCGGCCGTCGCCCAGCAACGCCGGCGCCTCGCCGCCATCGGCGAGTGGCGCGCCCGCAAGGACATGTGACTGCAGGCTCTGGTGGCGCCACACCGGGGGGCGTGCCCGGGGACTTCCGCGGGGCCAAGCTGTCCCGCGTGCGGCCCGGCGAACGCCTCGGGTCATTTGAGGTCACTGCTGGGCGCGACCAGGGCCAAGGTTCCGGTCGCGTCTCACCATCTTGAGTGGCGCTCAACACCTCGGAGATCGAGCGACTAACAGTATTTGACGTATACCAGTCTGTGACGTTAGAATCCTACTGGTGTGTGACCCGGCCGTGAGAGGAGGTCGTGATCCGAGGCCCAAGGTGCCGTTCGGCAGCCGTGCCGGGACAGTGGGCGGTGCAGGCGCGAGTGGAGCGGTTCGTCGAGCCCGCTCTGCTCCTTTTGTTGCGGGAACAGCCCGCGCACGGCTATGGGATCCAGGAGCGCCTGCCCGCGTTCGCCGGCGAGGCCGGGCTTGACCTCGGTAACCTCTACCGCATCCTTCGGGGCCTCGAGCAGGAGGGCATCGTCGCCTCGACCTGGCAGGGAGAGCTCCCCGGACCGCTCAGGCGCACCTACCGGCTGACCGAGGACGGAGGCCGGCTGCTCGATCGGTGGGCAGAGGCCCTCCGGGCGAACCAGGACGTCATCTCCAGGTTCTTGAACCGCTACGACGAGATTGAAAGGAGCAAGTGAGCCATGTGTCAGATGTGCGGATGTGAGTGCGGTTGGTCAGGCTACGAGGGGGGCCACGAGCACACCGGTCCCTGGCGCGGCATCGAGCTTGCTCGTCGGAGAGCCTCAGGCTGGTCGTGGGGCTCGCCGCGCTACGTCGGGCGAAGCGCGCAGCTCCGCTGGCTCGAGGAGCGCCAGCGCGACCTCGAGCAGGAGGCCGCCGACGTGGCCGACGCCATCGGCCGCCTGCGCCAGGAGGCGGGCGAGCCCTGATGTTGCGAAGGCAGGCGACGATCGCCTCGGAGAGACTGCCAGGTGGGGAGGTGGCGCGCGGCGACAGGGTCGCGCAGAGCGAGGAGGCGGGCGCGGCGCCGGTGTCGTACCTCGCGGCCGCTGGAGCCGCCGCCGCCGCGATCGCCGCCGCAGTCGCCCTCGTCGTTGGCGACGGCCTCGCCAGAGGCGTGAGCTGGCGTTACCACGAGGTGGCCTCGGCTGCGCCGCTGTTCCTCGTTGCCGCGGCGATCGCCGCCGCCAGCCTCAGGCGGCGACCGACCGGTGTGAGCGCGGTCATGCGGCTGGGGGAGATCGCCGCGTTCTCGGTCTGGGGCGCCGCCCAGCTGTGGCCCACATCAGGAGCCGGAGGCGGCCTGAACGACCTCGCGGTCGTCCTGTTCGTGGGAGGCAGCGGGTACTTGGTTCTCTCCGACGTGCGACCCCACCTGAGCGCGCGGCGGTCTCGGGTTGGCTCGGCGCCGGCTCGACGCCGCGAACCGCTCTCGACCAGGGAGTCGCCCCGCGACGTCGTCCA
>DAHVMA010000048.1:0-20914 GCA_027320105.1 Acidimicrobiaceae bacterium
AGCCGCTCGCGGGGTACCTCGGGGGCGACCCGGCCATCGTGCTCCAGGCGTGGCGCACATCCCTCGTCGCCAAGCACGACACCGAGCAAGAGCCACGGCCCGCTTGTTGAGCGGCGTTGGCGGCCCTCGCACGAGGGTGCAGTCGCTCCCCGCTTCCCCGCAAGCACCCAGCCGAGCCGTTCCAAGGCCTCCCAGCTCGCCTCCTCACCGGCGGCAGTGGTGGAGGAGGTAGGTGCGGCCACCAGGCGCCGGTGCCAATGCAGAAGGGCCTCGGGTCGCGCTCCAAGGGCTGACCGGCGCTCGTTCGGCAGCACCCGGCAGCGCCACGGCGAACCAGGCCAGACCGGCGGGCTCGAGGCGGCACGACGGCCGGTTGCGGCGAGGGATCTTGCGGCGAAGGACCTCGAGGCGACACCACCTCTGCGTGTGGATGTGACGGCCAGCGGAGCTGGCATCATCGAACCGTGGATGCGGAGATCAAGCACATCGGGATCGTGTTGTTCGCCGACGTCGAGGAGCTCGACGCCATCGGCCCCTGGGAGGTGCTCGCCTACTGGACCCGGAGCTTCCCAGAAGACCGCTACAGGGTGCGGTAGGGCTGCGTAGGGCAATCCGCACCACGAGGCGCGCCTTCGCCGCAGACCACCGCGAACCCCCAGCGTACCCCCCTGCGCGATGAGAACCTCGTGCGTAGGGCTGCGTAGGGCAGGGTGATCAGGAGTCGATAATGGAGTCCATAAACCCTGTGGACAATCCCGTGGCAATGCCACCAAACGGCACGAAAGCCCAGGACGGTCAGCCCGAAAGACGCGAAGATCCGAAGTACGCGGTGGGTGGGGTGGTTGGCCGAGTGTGGTGGTGGTCGGTTGGTTGGTTGGTGGTGGAGGTGAAGGGACTCGAACCCTCGACTTCTTCGATGCGACCGAAGCGCTCTTCCAGCTGAGCTACACCCCCGCGGGACCACAGAGGCTAGCGCACCACCGGGGTTCAGCGGTCGAGCGCCGCCTCCAGGGCCCGCTGCAACCGCTGCTGCAGCACGGTGGTGGTGACGTCGCTGCGGGTGCGTTCGAGCACAGCCCTGAGGGCGTCGGCGCTGCGGCGCAGGCCACCGGTGAGAGCGTCGGGGTAGTCGAGGGCGACCAGTGCCTCGTAGACGTCCTCCATGGCGGCGAGGTAGGCCTCCGCCGGCGCCGGGCTCCCCTCACGGAGGCGGTCGAGCAGGTGGCGGCGCAGCTCGGAGGCAGCCTCGGCGAGCCCGTTGAGCCACGCCGGCAAGCCGATCCGCAGCGCCGTGTGGTCAGGCAGGGTGCTCCCCTCGACCAGGCCGCGGGTGAGGACGGCCTCGGCGTACTCCTTCTCTGCGTCGTGGAGGAACCCGGCGTGGGCGACGGCGGGGAAGGGTGCCAGCACCTCCTGGGCGGAGCGGATGGCCGCCTCGCACCCGGCGATCAACGCCGTCGCCCGCGCGCTGTCGCGCCGGTGGACGGCACGGATGGCGCTGCCGGCAGCCCGGATCGCCTGCCTGCACGCCGCCAGGCCGGCCTCGCGGGCCTGGTGGGCACCGTCGAGCTCGGCCCGCCAGACGTCCACGAGGCGGTCGAGGTCGCCGGCGCCCGCCGCGGCCGGAAGCGGGGCGGCGGTCAGTTGGCGACCCGGCGCAGCGCCAGGTCGCCGTAGCCGGCCGGCATGCCAGCGGCGTCGTAGCGCGCCGGCGCCGGCCGGCGCAGGACCCGCAGCTTGTGCTGGCGCTCGAGCGCCAGGTTGCGGAGCCTCACGAGCAGGAACACGTACCCCGCCAGCACGGCGTCGGCAGCAACCTGGAGGAGCAGGAGCGAATGGCGACCGGTGCTCACGGCCACCACCAGGGTCGCCACCACCGCCACCACCAGGACGAACAGCACGTCACGCCGCCGGCGGCAGATCTGGCGTCGCCGGGCGGACGACACCCCCGGCGCCGGTGCGTACACCGGCTGGCGCCGGGCTACCGGGCGGCGGGCGGCCGGAGGGGCGGCACGTAGGCCGGCGCCGGGCAGGGTCGGCGCCGCGCGGCCCAGGCGCGACGACAGCGGCGTCGACGAGAGCGCCGGGCCCCGCAGCCGGTTGGCGGGGGCGAGGGTGGCAGGGGCCGTCCGCTCGAGCACGTGGAGGTGCCGGTGGAACGTCCCGACCGAATCGCCGAAGGACCCCCCGCTGCGAGAGCGGATCCATAACACCAGCACCGCACCCCAGGCGATCGCGAGGACCAGCAACACCACCGTCGTCAAACTCCTCGGCCTTCTTTCACGTCTCAGTGACCGTAACCGCCGGGATGCCCGCGTCGGTGGATGCCCCCCCTGCGGGTCCACCCGGGAAGAAACGGTCAACGGATGGGTCAACGACCAGCACTTCTAACCGGAGTGGCGCCAACCGTAGCGGGAGGACCGGCAGCGACGCCAGAGGCGGGCGAAAGTGGCCGGCCGACCAGCGACGACGCGCCGCGCCGCCTACTCCGAAGGCTCCGAGCCCGCCCCCCCGGCCAGCACGTCGTCGATGCGGGCGTCGAGGCGGGCGCCCGCCGACGGCGGTGTGTTGACGAGCGGCTCGTCGAGGGTGCCGGCGCGCCGCCGCCACACCCCGCTGCGCCCCCCGGTCTTCTCCCACAAGGCAAGCTCCCCGATCACCATGGAGCGGTCGGCGGACTTGCACATGTCGTAGATGGTGAGCGCGGCGATGGCGCACGCCGTCATCGCCTCCATCTCGACACCGGTGCGGTCGACGGTCTCGACCTGCGACTCCACCTCCACGAAGTCGGCGCGGATGTCGAAGTTGATGGCCACGGAGCCGACCAGCAGCGGGTGGCACAGCGGGATCATGTCCGCCGTGCGCTTCGCCGCCTGGATGCCGGCGATGCGCGCCGCGCCGAGGACGTCGCCCTTGCTCATGGCGTTGCTCGCCACCTGGGAGGTGGTGTCCGGCTGCATGAAGACCTTGCAGCGGGCGATGGCACGCCGGTGGGTCGATTCCTTTGGCGTGACGTCGACCATGCGCGCCCGGCCCAGCGGATCGATGTGGGTCAGACCCCGTTCGGACATGCCGGGGATCCTACGCCACCGGCCTCAGCCGCCGATCTGGCTCATCGACCTCGCCGGGCGGATGAAGTGGACCTGGCCGATGGCGTGCCCGGCCCACTTGCGGCCAACCTCCGCCTCGACGGCGGCGGCCAGGTCGTCGTCGCTGCCGCCGCCGCGCAGGACGGCACGCAGGTCGGTCTCACGGACGGAGAAGAGGCAGTTGCGGAGCTGGCCTTCGGCGGTGAGCCGGACCCGGTCGCAGGTCCCGCAGAACGGTCGGGTCACCGATGCGATCACCCCGACGTGAGCGCCGTTGTCGACGTAACGGTAGCGCTCGGCGGGGGCCGACCCGCCGAGGGCGCCACCCCCCACCGCTTCGAGGTCGTAGCGCGACGCGAGGACTTTAAGCACGTCCGCCGCCGGCACCACCCGGTCGGCTGCCCACGCGCCCTCGCCGTCGAGGGGCATCCACTCGATGAAGCGCACCTCGGTCCCGCTGCGCCGGCCGTACTCGGCGAAGTCCAGGATCTCGTCATCGTTGACCCCCCGCACCAGCACGCAGTTGACCTTCACGGGGTCGAACCCGGCGGCGATGGCGGACTCGATGCCGTCGAGCACCCGGTGCAGCGAGTCCCGCCGGGTGATGTCGGCGAAGCGGTCGGGCCGCAGTGAGTCGAGGGAGATGTTGACCCGCTGCAGGCCGGCGGCGCGCAGCTCGCCGGCGATGAGACCGAGTGCGGCGCCGTTGGTGGTCATGGACAGCTCCACGCCGAGGCGGGCCAGGCGCTCCACCAGCACGGGGAGGTGGGCCCGCACGGTCGGCTCGCCCCCCGTCAGCCGCACCGACTCGAAGCCGTACCGCTCGACGAGGACCCGGACGATCCGCTCCATCTCCTCGTAGGTGAGCAGCTCCTCGCGGGGCAGCCAGGTCATCCCCTCCTGCGGCATGCAGTAGGTGCAGCGGAAGTTGCACCGGTCGGTGATCGACAGGCGCAGGTCCCGCACCGTCCGGCCGTGGGGGTCGACGAGCACGCACCCACCGTAGCCTCCCACCTGTGACACCGGGGAGGAGAAAGACCACGAGCTCCCCGGCTCACTCCAACACGAGGACATCGACCTCCTCACCGGCCTCGACGCCCCGCCCGGGAGCCAGCACGGCCAGGGCGTTCGCCCGCGCCATCGGCCAGAGCAGGTTGGAGCCCTGCCCGCCGGCGGACCGGGCGTGGAGGCGGCCGTCGGCACCGGGCCGGGCGACGACACGCATGTAGGTGGTCCTGCCGTCGGAGGGACGGGCGAGGGGGGCGTCGGCCACCGCCTTCACCGGCGGGCGGACCTGGGCGTCCGGCGGGTAGCCGGCCAGGCGGCGTAGGCCCGGCCGGGCCAGCAGCTCGTAGCTGACCATGGACGACACGGGGTTGCCTGGCAGGCCGAACACGGGTGTCCCCCCCAGCACCCCGAACGCGAACGGCTTTGCCGGTCTGATCGCCACCTGCATCCAGTTCATGTCGCCGAGCTCGTCGAGGACCTTCCGCACGAAGTCGAAGTCGCCCATGCTCACGCCCCCGCTCGTGAGCATGGCGTCGCAGCGCTCCGCCCCGGCGGTGAGGCGGGCGCGGATGCCGTCCTCGTCGTCCCTCGCCAGCCCGAGGTCAACGGCGGCGAAGCCGTCGCGGCGGAGCAAGGCCAGCAGGGTCGGGCGGTTGGAGTCGCGGATCTGGCCGGGGCGCAGGGCACCGCCGCCCTCGACGAGCTCGTCGCCGGTCGACAGCACGCCCACGCGCGGCGCCGGCACCACCGCCACCTCCTCCCGCCCGATGCTCGCCAGCACCCCGATGTGCCCCGGCCCGAGCACCGTGCCGCGGTCGAACACCCGCTGCGCCTCGGTCAGGTCCTCGCCCGCCGGCCGGACGTGGGCGCCCGCCGGCGCCGGCGCCAGCACCTCGACCTGGCCGGCACCGCCGGCGGCTCGGGTGGTCTCCACGATCGCGACCGTGTCCGCACCCGGCGGCCAGGGGGCGCCGGTCATGATGCGCAGGGCCTCGCCGCGCCGCACCGTCACGTCGGGCGTGCCTCCCGCCGCCAGCGTTCCGATCACCCGCAGCCGGACCGGGTGGTCGCCGGTGGCGCCGGCGATGTCGGAGGCGTGGACGGCGTAGCCGTCCATCGCGCTGCTCGGGAACGGTGGGACGGCCTCGCCGGCATCGACGTCCTCGGCGAGGACCAGCCCGAGGGCGGCGTCGAGGCGGGCGCGAGCGCGGCCTGCGGGGTGGCCGGGGGGATGGCAGTCGGCGAGCACCCGGGCCCGTGCCTCCTCGAGGGGGATCACGAAGCCCTCCCGTGGCCCCGGCTCTCGACGCGCTGCACTCAGGACCTCCCCAGGTAATCGGCCAGCCATCGGCGGAAGGCCGGCCCGAGGTCCTCCCGGGCGAGGGCCAGCTCCACGGTGGCTCGCAGGTAGTCGAGCTTGTTGCCGACGTCGAAGCGGCCCTCGCTGAAGATGTAGCCGTACACCTCCTGCTTGGCGAGCAGCGACCTGATCGCGTCCGTGAGCTGGATCTCGCCGCCCCGCCCCGGGACGGTGCGGTCGATCTCGTCGAAGATCGCCGGCGTGAGCACGTAGCGGCCCATCACCGCCAGGTCCGAGGGCGCCTCGGCGGGGTCGGGCTTCTCGACGATGTCGCGGATGCGCACCAGGTCCTCCTCCCCCGGCACGGCCTCCACGGCGGCGGAGCCGTAGAGGCAGACCTGGTCCTGTGGCACCCGGCGGATGGCGAGGACCGAGCTGCCCCGCTCCCCGAACGCCTGCACCATGCCCGCCAGGACCCCGACCTCGGGGTCCATGATGTCGTCGCCGAGCAGCACAGCGAATGGGTCGTCGCCCACGTGGCGCCGGGCCACCCCCACGGCATGGCCGAGCCCGCGCGCCTCGCCCTGGCGGACGAAGTGGATGTCCGCCAGGTCGGCGATGGCCTGCACCTGCTCCAGCTCCTCTTTCTTGCTGCCCGCCTCCAGGTGGCGCTCGAGCTCCGGCGCGCGGTCGAAGTGGTCGTCGATCGCGCTCTTGTTGCGCCCGGTGATGATCAGGATGTCCGTCAGGCCCACTCCCACCGCCTCTTCCACCACGTACTGGATGGCCGGCTTGTCGACGAGCGGGATCATCTCCTTGGGGATGGCCTTGGTCGCCGGCAGGAACCGGGTGCCCAGCCCGGCCGCCGGGATCACCGCCTTGGTCACGCGGGTGGTCATGCCGGCTTCTCTACCACCACTTCCGACCGCCGGGTACACTTGGCACTCGCAAAGGTCGAGTGCCAGCCACAGGAGCTCTGATGCCCACCTACGAGTACCGTTGCAAGGACTGCGGCGAGCACCTCGAGGTCGTCCAGTCCTTCAAGGACGACGCCTTGACGACGTGCCCCAACTGCGGTGGCGACCTGCGCAAGGTGTTCGGGGCGATCGGCATCGCGTTCAAGGGCAGCGGCTTCTACAAGACCGACAGCCGGGCGGCTGCGGCGAAGGGCTCGGCGGCGAAGGGCTCGGCAGCGAAGTCGGGCGAGTCGTCGTCGTCGGGCGGCTCCTCGTCGTCGTCGGGCGAGTCCTCGTCGTCGGGTGGCTCGTCGTCGTCGGGTGGCTCCTCGTCGTCGAGCGCCGCCAGGGCGTCCTGAGCCCGGGCCGACGACTCCCCCCGCAGCCCGAGCCGAGCTCGCCGTAATAGGCGGCAGCGGCTTCTACTCCTGGCTCGACGACCCCGTCGAGGTGCGCCCGCACACCCCCTACGGGTCGCCGTCGGCGCCGGTCGCGGTCGGCCACGCCGGCGGCCGCAGCATCGCCTTCCTCCCCAGGCACGGGGTGGCTCACGAATGGCCACCGCACCGGGTCAACTACCGCGCCAACCTGTGGGCGCTGCGCGAGGTCGGCGTGCGGCGGGTCATCGCCCCCTGCGCCGTCGGTTCGCTCCGCCCCGGCGTCCACCCCGGCGACGTCGTGGTGCTCGACCAGCTGGTGGACCGGACAACCGGGCGGCCGGACACCTACCTCGACGGACCGGTCGCCGGCCACGTCAGCTTCGCCGACCCGTACTGCCCCGAGCTCGGCGCTGTGCTCGCCGGCGCCGCCCTGGCGACAGGTTGCCGGGTGCACCGGGGCGGGACGGTCGTGGTGGTCCAGGGCCCCCGGTTCTCGACCCGGGCAGAGTCGCGGTGGTTCCGCTCGCTCGGCTGGGACGTGGTCAACATGACGCAATACCCCGAGGCGTACCTCGCTCGGGAGCTCGGCATGTGCTACGCCGGCCTGGCCGTCGTCACCGACTACGACACCGGGGTGGAAGGCGACGAGTCCGTCCCGCCGGTGTCGCTCGAGACCGTCCTGGCCGTGCTCGCCGCCAACGTGGACGCCACCCGCCACCTCCTCGACGCCGCCGTCCCGGCCATCCCCGACCCGGCGGGATGCGGCTGCCGGGAGCTCGGCTGGCCGGCGCTCGCCGGCACCTGAGCCGCCCGCCGCCCGCCCTGCGAGCCCCCGGCCGGCGCCCGAGGCCACCTAGCGGCGCGCCCTCAGCCAGCGCCCGCGCCGGCGCCCGCAGGCCTGGCGCGCAGCTCCTCGTCGTCGGCCAGCGCCGCCGCCTCGGCGCCAGCGCTGAGCGCCTCGAGGGCCGACCCGAGGGCCGGGTCGCCGAGGGCGAGGATCCTGGCGGCGAGGAGGCCGGCGTTGCGGGCGTTGCCGACGGCGACGGTGGCCACCGGCACGCCGCGGGGCATCTGCACGATCGACAGCAGCGAGTCGAGCCCGTCGAGGTGGGCGAGCGGCACGGGGACACCGACCACCGGCAGGGTGGTGACAGCGGCGAGCATGCCGGGCAGGTGGGCGGCGCCGCCGGCGCCGGCGACGATGACACGCAAGCCGCGCCCAGCCGCCGAGCGGCCGTAGTCGATCATGTGCAGGGGGGTGCGGTGGGCGGAGACGACCCTCAGCTCGTAGGGCACTCCGAGCTGCGCCAGGGCGTCGGCGGCGCCCTGCATGACGGGCAGGTCGGACCGGCTGCCCATGACAACACCGACGAGGGGCATCTGCGCCGCACTCACTGCCGGAGGAGGATATCGACAGCCACCTGCGCCCTCGCCAGCGCCGCCTCCGCCGAGTCGCCCAGGACGGTCACGTGCCCTACCTTGCGTCCGGGCCGGCTCGCCTTCGCGTACAGGTGGACCCGCGCGCCGGGCACGGCGAGGGCATCGGAGAGGTTGGCGGCCGGGTCGACGCCGGCGCCGGGGGGGATGACGTTGACCATCGCGGCGGCCGGGACGACCAGGTCGGTGGCACCGAGGGGCCAGTCGAGCACCGCCCGGAGGTGGTTCTCGAACTGCGAGGTGACACACGCCTCGATGGTGGCGTGGCCGGAGTTGTGCGGCCGCAGGGCTACCTCGTTGACCAGCAGCCGCCCGTCGGCGGCCACGAACAGCTCCACGGCGCAGATGCCGACAGCGCCGATGGCGGCCACCACGGCGCCGGCGAGCTCCTCGGCTGCCCGGCTGTCCCCCACCACCCGGCTCTCCCCTGCCCCGCCCTGCGCCGCCCCGCCGCCGGCCGGCACCACGAGATGCGTG
The DNA here is from genome assembly GCA_027320105.1 of Acidimicrobiaceae bacterium. GTDB lineage: Bacteria > Actinomycetota > Acidimicrobiia > Acidimicrobiales > Palsa-688 > JAKAQB01. The sequence continues at coordinate 8,648 of DAHVMA010000048.1, forward strand.
CAGATGCCGTCCACCTGGGTGGTCCGCACGACCGGGTAGGTCGCCGCCTCGCCGGACGGCCGGCGGGCGACGAGCACCGCCAGCTCCCCGGCCAGCTCCAGGTGCTCCTCGGCGAGCCACCCGGCGGCCCAGGGGATGTCGCCGGCCTGGCGCTGGCCGTCGACGACGACCACCCCTCGCCCGTCGTAGCCGCCGGAGCGGGCCTTGATCACGACGGGCCAGCCGTGGACCTCGGCGAACGCGGCGAGGTCCGCCGGGCCGCCGAGGGGTGCGAACGCTGGGACCGGGAAGCCGAGGGAGCCCAGCGACTCCCGGGCGTAGCCCTTGTCCTGAGCGAACGCCAGCGCCGGCGGCGCCGGGCGCAGCACGCGGCCGGCGGCCTCGAGAGCCTCGAGGGTCGCCCCGGGCACCAGCTCGTGGTCGAAGGTCACGACGTCGACACCCGCCGTGGCCCCGACCACGCCGTCGGCGTCCTCCGGGGGGGCGAGCCGGTACGCAGCGCCCGCCAGCACGGCCGGGTCCCGGTCAGTCCGGGCGATCACCACGAGCTCGACGTCGAGGTCGACGGCGGCCTGCTGCGTCATGCGGGCGAGCTGGCCGCCGCCGATCATGGCCACCCGCGCCGACGGCGGGGTCCGGCGACGCCGCCCGGTGGGGGGCCCGTCGCCGACGCGGTCGACGTCCGGCGTCAGCGCTCGACCGGCAGGACGCCGGCGGGGCAGGCGACCCCCGTCCCGCCCAGACCGCAGTAGCCGTCGGGGTTCTTCGCCAGGTACTGCTGGTGGTAGTCCTCGGCGTAGTACACGGGGCCGAGCGGAGCGATCTCGGTCGTGATCGGGCCCAGCCCGGCGGCGCGCAGCGCCTCCTCGTAGCCGGCACGCGACGCCTCGGCCGCCTCGCTTTGGGCGTCGTCGGCCACGTAGACGGCGGAGCGGTACTGGGTGCCGAAGTCGTTGCCCTGCCGCATCCCCTGCGTCGGGTCGTGGCTCTCCCAGAAGACGGTCAGCAGCTCGTCGTAGGACACGGCGCCGGGGTCGTACACCACGAGGACCGCCTCCGAGTGGCCGGTGAGGCCGGTGCAGACCTCCTCGTACGAGGGGTTGGGGGTGTAGCCGCCCGTGTAGACGGCGGCGGTGCTCCACACGCCGGGCGCCTGCCAGAAGCGCCGCTCGGCGCCCCAGAAGCAGCCGAGGGCGAACACGGCCGTGGCGCAACCGTCGGGGAACGGCGGCCGGAGGGCGTGGAAGTTGACGAAGTGGGCGGCCGGGACGGGCACGGGCGTGTCGCGGCCGGCGAGGGCCTCACCCGGCTCGACCATCTCGGCCTCGTGGCGGTGGGGGAAGCGCATGCCCGAAGGCTACGGCGTCTGGGTGGCGCCCCGGTCCACCGGTTGCGCAGTCAGCGCCCGCTCATCGCCACGTCGGCGATCGCGAGGGACACGCCGGCGGCGGGGCCGGGGGGCCGTTCGAGGTCGCCGCCGACAGCGACGATCCCCTGCAGCATGCGCTGGAGCGTGGATGCGATGTTGACCTCACGCACCGGCGCCGCCGGTGCCCCGCCGCGCAGCAGGACACCCTCGGCGCCGACGGAGAAGTCCCCGCTCACCGGGTTGACACCGGAGTGCAGCCCGGAGACCGACTGCACGACCAACCCGTCGCCGACGGCGGCGTACAGCTCGTCGCGCGACATCGGACCGGGCACGGGGAGCAGGGCGCGAGCCCCGCAGCCCGGGGCGCTCTTGTAGCCGGCCCGGACGGCGCTGCCTGTGGAGCGGGTGCCGGCCCGCCGGGCGGTGGCGCTGTCGTAGAGGAACTGCCGCAACACCCCCTCGCCGATGAGGACGTTGCGGCGGGTGGCGAGACCCTCGGCGTCGTAGGCCACCGCCCCGAAGGCGTCGGTGTCGGTCGGGTCGTCCACCAGCGTGAGGGCGGAGGCCGCCACCGCCTCGCCGAGGCGCTCGGCGAACATGGAGCGGCCCTTTAGCACCGACTCCCCGTCGAGGGTGCCGGCGACGATCGAGAGGAGCGCGGCGGCGATGCGGGGCTCGAGGACGATCGTCAGGTGCTCGCTCCTGGGTTTGGTAGCCCCGAGCAGCCTCGTCGCCCGCTCGACGGCGTCCGCCGCCGCCTTCTCCACGTCGACGTCCTCGGGGCGGCGACCGACGGACCAGCCGTAGCCGGTCTGCGTGTCGTCGCCGTCGCCGGCGGCGACGAACGTCGACACGGCGCACACCGTCCGCCTGCCGGTCACGGCAATGCCGGTCGAGGACGCCACGGCGGTCTCCACCGCCGAGTCCCCCCAGCTGGCGCTCTGCACCTGGCGGATGCGGGGATCGGCGGCGCGGACGCGCGCCTCGAGGTCGAGGGCCAGCGCGACCTTCTCGTCGGTCGGGAAGCTCGCCAGCTCGTCCCGCCACAGGTCGAGGTGGGCGGCCGCCACCCCGTCGGGCTCGGGCAGCCCGACCCACTCGTCGGGCGACGCGAAGCCGGCGTTGTCGCGGGCCTCGGCGAGGGTCTCGGCGGCGACGCCCTCGTCGAGGGAGCCGGCATAGGCGAACCCCTGGCGGGAGCCGCTCACCACCCGGATCCCGATGCCAGCCGACTCGGCAGACGAGAGGGACTCGATGTCCCCACCGAACACGTCGATGTCCGTGTCCCTCCCCCTCACCACGTAGGCCTCGACCTGCTCGCCGTCGCCGGCCCAGCCGACCACCCTGGTCGCCAGGTCGAGCAGCTCGCTCATCGGGCCGTGCCCCCGACCGTCAGGGCCGACACCCGCAGGGTCGGCTGGCCCGTGCCCACCGGGACGCCCTGACCCTGCTTGCCGCAGGTGCCCGGCGAGCCCATCGCGAAATCGTTGCCCACGACGTCGATCAGCCGGAGGATCTCCGGGCCGTTGCCGATGAGGTTGGTGTCTAGCAGCTGCTCGGTGATCCGGCCGTCCTCGATCAGGTAGGCCTCGGTCGCCCCGAAGGTGAAGTCCCCGGTGGCGGTGTTGACCTGGCCACCGCCGAGCTGGGCGACGTAGACGCCGTGCGGGGTCTGGCGCACGATCTCCGCCGGGTCCTCGGTGCCGTTCGCGAGGAAGGTGGTGGGCATCCGGACCATCGGCAGGTGCTGGTAGGTCTCCCGCCGCCCGTTGCCTGACGACGCCGGCCGGCCCTCCTTGCGCGCCCGCAGCCAGTCCCACATGTAGTCGGTGAGCACGCCGTCGTCGATGAGGACGTTGCGGGCGGCGGGGTGCCCCTCGTCGTCGACGGCGAACGCGCCCCACTCGGGCCCCATCGTCGCGTCGTCGACGAGCGTGACGAGGGGGCTGGCGACCTGCTCGCCGACACGGTGGGCGAACACCGACAGGTCCTTCAGGATGGCGTCGGCCTCGAGGCCGTGGCCGCACGCCTCGTGGAAGAGGACACCGCCGCTGCCCTGCTCGATGACCACCGGGAAGGTGCCGCTCGGCGCTGGGCGGGCGGCGAGCTTGGCGATGGCGCGGGCGGCGGCACGACCGCCGAGCTCCTCGACGTCGGTGGTGGCGAACAGCTCGAAGCCCACCGTCGCCCCCACCGACTCGCGCCCGGTCTGCAGGCCGGTGTCGGCCTCGGCCACGCAGGAGACGGAGAAGCGGGTGCGCACCTGGTCGTCGGTGGCGAGGACCCCGTCGCTGTTGGCGACGAGGATGCGCCTGCGGTTGTCGCCGTAGCTGACGCTGACCTGGCGGATGGCGGCGCCGGCAGCACGGGCCGCCTCGTCGGCACGGCGGAGCAGCTCCACCTTGGCCGCCTTGTCGACCGTCTCGGGCAGCGACTCGACGGTGGTCGGCCGCGGCGCGTGCAGCGGCCGCAGCGCAACCTCCCGCACCCCGCCGTTGCCCCCGCGGGTGGCAGCGGCGGCAGCCGCCGCGGCTGCCCGAAGGCCCGCCTCGGACAGGTCGCTGGTGTGGGCGAAGCCGGTGGTCTCGCCGGACACGACACGGATGCCGGCGCCGCGCTCGCGCCCCGACGCCATGTCCTCGACCCGCCCGTCGTCGAGGACGGCTCCGGTCCCCCGCCGGTCCTCGGCGAAGATCTCGGCGAAGTCCCCGCCGGTGCGCAGGGCGGTGCCGAGGACTCGTTCGACAACGGCTTGCTCGATCACCGGGCAGCTTCTCCTCTGGCCGCGGGGCGGCCACGGCAGTGGAACGGAGCGAGGGTACCGGCCTACCGTACGCTGGCGTGTCGGTGAAGCACCTCGTCACGGGATCAGCCGTGCTCGTCGTCGGATGGGACGACACCGCCGGGGCCCTCCGCACCGGCGACGTCCCGGTGCTGGCGACGCCGCGGGTGGTGACGCTCTGCGAGGAGGCTGCCGTCCACGCCCTGCACGACAGCCTGACCCCGGGGCAGACGTCGGTGAGCAGCCGGGTGGAGCTCGCCCACCTGGCGGCTGTGGGCGTCGGCTCGGAGGTGCGGGCGGTGGCGACCCTCGAACGGACCGAGGGGCGCCGCAGGGTGTTCTCGGTGTCGGTGAGCGACGGGTGCGGCCTGGTGGCCGTGGGCAAGGTCACCCGCGTCGTCGTGGACCGGGATCACTTCTTCCAGAAGGTCCGCTGACGACCACGCCCGTGGCCAGGACGGCGGCCGGGGTCGGAGCCATCGATCTGAACGCCGACCTCGGCGAGGGCTTCGGCGCATGGACGCTCACCGATGACGACGCCCTCCTGGATGTCGTGACGAGCGCCAACGTGGCCTGCGGCTTCCACGCCGGCGACCCGGTCATCATGCGGCGGGTGACCGCCCGGGCCGTCGAGCGCGGCGTGCGCATCGGCGCCCAGGTGGGCTACAGGGACCTGGCCGGCTTCGGCCGGCGGGACATGGACGTCCCTCCCCACGTCCTCGGCGACGACGTGCTCTACCAGTACGGGGCGCTGCAGGCCATGGCCGAGGTGGCCGGCGGGGCCGTCGCCTACGTCAAGCCCCACGGGGCGCTGTACAACCGCATCGCCAGCGACGAAGGCCAGGCCACCGCCGTCGTGGAAGCCGTCTGCGCCATCCGGCCGGGCTCCCCGGTGCTCGCCCTGCCGGGATCGGTGTTCGCCCGGCTCGCCGCCGACGCCGGCCTGCGACCCGTCGCCGAGGCCTACCCCGACCGCGGCTACCTGGCCGACGGGCGGCTCGTGCCCCGCTCCCGGCCCGGCGCGCTCGTCGCCGGGGCCGCCGGCGTCGCCGCCCGCGCCGTGCGCCTCGCCACCGAGGGCAGGGTCAGCTCGGTCGACGGCCAGGACGTGACGGTCCGGCCCGAGTCGCTGTGCCTGCACGGCGACTCACCCGGGGCGGCCGGGACGGCCCGGGCGGTGCGCGCCGCGCTGGAGGCGGCCGGCGTGGCGCTCCGGCCGTTCGCGTGAACATCAGGCCAGCGGGGCGCAGCGCCGCCCTGCTCGAGGTGGCGCACCCCGCCGCCGCCGCCGCCGAGGTGCGTGAAGCGGCGGCGGCCGCCGGGGTGACGCTGCAGGAGATCGTACCCGGGGCGGAGACGGTTCTCGTCGTCGCCGCCCGGGCCGGCGACCTCACCCGGCTGCTCGCCCGCCTGCCCGAGGTGGCGGGCTCCTCACCCATGAGCGCCGGGCACGGGCCGGAGGGGGCCGTTCGCCTCGACGTCCGCTACGATGGGCCCGATCTTGCGGCGGTGGGCGAGCTGACCGGTCTCGGCATCGAAGGGGTCGTGGCTGCCCACAGCGGTGCCCGGTTGCGGGGCGCGTTCAGCGGGTTCGCACCCGGCTTCTGCTACCTGGAGGGGCTACCCGACGCCCTCCGGGTGCCCCGCCTGCCCGAGCCGCGGCCGTCGGTGCCCGCCGGTGCGGTGGCCGTCGCCGACCGCTACAGCGCCGTCTACCCGCGCTCGACGCCGGGCGGCTGGCGCATCCTCGGGCACACCGACACCGTCATCTGGGACTCGCGGAGAGAGCCGCCGGCGCTGCTGCGGCCTGGCACGGTGGTGACCTTCCGCCCGGTGCCGTGACCCCCGACCGGCCGAACGACGCCTGCGGCCGCCTGGAGGTCATCGCCGCCGGCCTGACGTGCACCGTGCAGGACCTCGGCCGCCCCGGCCACGCGCACGAGGGCGTCCCACCCTCCGGCGCCGCCGACGCAGCGAGCCACCGCCTCGCCAACAGGCTCGTCGGCAACGACGAGACAGACGCCACCCTCGAAGCCACGCTGGGAGGGCTCGTCGTGCGCCTCGCCGGCGGCGGCCCCGCACGCGCCGTGGCGCTCACCGGGGCACCCGCGCCCCTCCGGGTCGCGGGACGACCGGCGCCCCTCTACGCCCCGGTCGCCGTACGCCCCGGCGACGTCGTCGAGCTCGGCACACCGGCGCACGGGCTGCGCAGCTACCTGGCCGTCGCCGGCGGCGTCGACGCCGCAGCGGAGCTCGGCAGCCGCAGCACCGACGTCCTGAGCGGCCTCGGCCCCCCGCCGCTCACCGCCGGCGACACCATCCCCCTCGGCCGTCCCCCGGCCGCGGCCGCGACCGCCGTGGACGTTGCGCCCACCCGGGGAGGTGGCGGGCGGGGCACGACGGCGCTGGCCGTCGTCGCCGGCCCCCGGGACGACCGCCTCGGGCCGGGGGGCTGGGAGCGGCTGCTGGCCACGACGTGGACGGCCGCCTCGACGAGCAACCGGATCGGCGTCCGCCTCGACGGGCCGGCGCTGGCGACGGTCGCCGGCGAGCTGCCGCCCGAAGGCGTCGTGACCGGCGCCGTGCAGGTGCCCCCGGGCGGCAAGCCGGTGGTGTTCCTGACCGACCACCCCGTCACCGGCGGCTACCCGGTCGTGGCCGTCCTCGCCGACGACGAGGCCGTGGCGGCGGCGGCCCAGATCCGCCCGGGGCAAGAGGTGCGCTTCCGCCTCGCCGGCGCTTCCCCGGCCCGCTCGCCGAGCGGGTGGCAGTAGGTTGGCCGCAGGAGGCCGGGCGGCCGCAGCGACAGGGAGGCGAGGTGGGGGAGCAGCCGGCCGACTGGCTCGTCGCCATCGATCTCCAGCACGTCTTCGCCGACGCCTCCAGCGAGTGGCGGGCACCGCGGTTCGCATCCGTGCTCGATCCGGTCCGCGCCCTCATCGCCCGGTACCGGCCGCGCGTCGTGCTCACCCGGTTCGTCGCCCCCGCCAGCCCCGACGGCGCCTGGGTCGACTACTACCGGCGCTTCCCCTGGGCCCTGCAGCCCTCCCGGTCCCAGCTGTGGGACCTCGTCGGCGGGCTGGAGGGCGAGGTCCTCACGACGACCACGTTCGGCAAGTGGGGACCGTCGCTCCAGGCCATCGTCGGACCGGCCAGCCGGCTGGTGCTTGCCGGCGTCAGCACGGACTGCTGCGTGCTGTCCACCGCCCTCGCCGCCGCTGACGCCGGCGTGGCCGTGCGGGTCGTGCGCGAGGCGTGCGCCGGCGCCGACGACGCCGCCCACGAGCGTGCCCTCGAGGCCATGGCTATGTACGCCCCCCTGGTCGAGGTCGTCTCCCTCGACGACGCCCTACGCGGCCAGCCGGGGGGGGTAGCCAGGCGGCCACGACGAGCTCCAGCGGGGGCGATCCCGAGCAGGGCGATCCCGAGCAGGGACGACCTCGACCAGGATGGCCGGCCCGGCCCCAGCGAGGGTGAAGACCCTGCGCCCACTGGGCCGGCCCCCTGGAGCGGAGGTCGGCGGTGAGGTGGGAGGACTTTCGGCTGGGAACCGCGCGAGCCCAGGAGGGGGGTGCAGGGATAGCTTGTAGCGATGCTGCTGGAGTCGATCAACTCGCCGACCGACCTCCGCCGGCTCGACCACGACCAGCTCGAGTGCCTGGCCGGCGAGATCCGGCAGTTCATCGTGCAGGCGGTGTCGGTGACGGGTGGCCACCTCGGGTCCAACCTCGGCGCCGTGGAGCTCACGCTCGCGCTCCACCGGGTGTTCAGCTCGCCGCGGGACATCATCCTCTGGGACACCGGCCACCAGGCGTACGTGCACAAGATCGTGACGGGGCGGCGGGAGATGTTCGGCACGCTCCGCCAGGGGGGCGGGCTTTCCGGCTACCCCTCCCGCGCCGAGTCCGTCCACGACTGGGTGGAGAACAGCCACGCCTCCACCATCCTGTCGTACGCCCACGGCATGGCGGCCGCCGTCGCCCGCGGCGCCACCGCCCCCGACCGCCGGATCGTGGCCGTGATCGGCGACGGCTCGCTCACCGGAGGCATGGCGTTCGAGGGGCTCAACAACCTCGGCCACAGCGGCAGCCGGGTCGTGGTCGTGCTCAACGACAACGGCCGCTCCTACGCCCCGACGGTGTCGCGGCTGTCGGAGAGCCTGACCCGCCTCCGCATGCACCCCGGGCTGTCGTCGGTCCGCACCCGGATGGAGGACGCCCTGCGCGAGCTACCCGGCGTCGGCGGGTTCGCCTACTCGAGCCTCCAGGGCTTCTACTCGGCGGTGCGGGAGGTGGTCGAGCCCCCTGTGTTCTTCGAGGCTCTCGGGGTGCGCTACGTCGGCCCCATCGACGGTCACGACATCGCCGGCATGGAGTCGCTGCTGCGGCAGGCGGCCGAGTTCGACGGGCCGATCGTGGTCCACGTGCTGACCCAGAAGGGGCGAGGCTACGGCCCGGCCGAAGCCGACGACGAGAAGTGCCTGCACGACGCCCCCGTCTTCGACCCGACCACGGACCCGACCGAGGCATCCCGGGCGCTGAAGGGCTACACCCAGGCGTTCAACGAGGCGATGCTCGAGATCGGCGAGCGCAACCCTGCCGTCGTGGCGTTGACAGCAGCCATGCCCGGACCCACCGGCCTGCTGCCGTTCGCCGACCGGTTCCCCGACCGCTGCTTCGACGTCGGCATCGCCGAGCAGCACGCCGTCACCTCCGCCGCCGGCATGGCCATGCTCGGCCTGCGGCCGGTCGTGGCCGTCTACTCGACGTTCTTCTCGCGCGCCTTCGACCAGGCCAACCTGGACGTCGGGCTGCACGGCCTGCCCGTCGTGTTCGCCCTCGACCGGGCCGGGATCACCGGTGACAACGGCCCGTCGCACCACGGGGTCCTCGACCTGGCGCTGTGCCTTCGCATCCCGGGCATGACGGTGTTCGCCCCCTCGTCGGCCCAGGAGCTGCGGGCCATGCTCGACACCGCCCTCGAGCTGTCCGGCCCGTCCGCCATCCGCTACCCGAGCGGGCCAGCCCGCCAGGTGCCGGCGTCATCGGTGGGGATCGGGTTGGCGGCCCGCAAGATCCGCTCCGGGGACGCTTCGGTGTGCATCCTCGCCGTCGGCAAGCTGGTCGAGGCGGCCGAGGAGGCCGCCGCGCTACTGACCGAGGAAGGTGTGGACGCGACCGTCTGGGACGTGCGGGTCGTGCGCCCACTCGACCCCAAGATGGTGATCGACGCCGGCCGCCACGAGCTGGTGGTGACGGTGGAGGACGGGGTCCGCGTCGGCGGCGCCGGCTCGCTCATCGCCGACGCCGTCGCCGACCTCGCCGAGACGCGCCTGTGCCCGCCGGTGCTCGTGCTCGGCATCCCTACCAGCTACGTGCCGCACGGCTCGGCAGGAACGATCCTCTCCCAGCTCGGCCTCGACGGGGCGGGGATCGCCGCCTCGACCCTGAAGGCGATCAGCGTGCGCGAGCAGATCGACTAGGGGCGGGGCGCCGGCGGGATGGGCCGGGCGGCGCGGGGCGGCGCGGGGCGGCGTGCCGGCGAGCGGCGGGCATGCGTCGATGACGTCCACCGGCTCGCGGCCGGCATGCCCCACGTCACCACCGTCACCGGTTCGGCGGGCAACCCCGTGTACCGGGTCGGCGGCAAGTCGTTCGTGTTCTTCCGGACACCGCGCCCCGACGCCTTCGACCCCCTCACTGGTGAGCGGTGGGACGACGTGATCGTCTTCTGGGTTGGCTCGGAGGACGACAAGCGGGCGATGGTGCAGGACGCGGCGTCGCCCTGGTTCACCACCCCGCACTTCGACAACCACCCCTCCGTCCTCGTCCGGGCCTCCCGACTCGGCGAGCTCACCCGGGAGGAGCTGGCCGAGGGGGTACAGGACGCCTGGCTGGCGCGCGCCTCCCGCCGGCGAGCCGAGGCGTGGCTGCACTCTGGCGAACCGTGTGCGGCACTCGACACGGCAAGGGAGCGGGCATGACACGCCGGTGGCGCCGGCCATACCGCTGTCACCACGGCCGGTGCGGCCGGTGCGGCCGGTGCGACCCGTGCGGCCGCTGCGACCGGTGCGGCCGGCTATAACCACTGTGAGTGGTGCCGGGTGGCGCTGGGGGCTGGCGGGCGGGGCGGGCGTTGGGATGTTTGGAAGGTTGTTGGTGCTGGACGACGATGCGCTTCCAAAGTTCTCTGGCGGGCCGCCGTCCACGACCGCTGTGGGTGTGCGAGGAAGAGGTGACGTGCAGGGGGATGAGGTCGCGCCGCGGCCCACACGGCAGACTCTCACCGTGAGCCGCTTGACGCCCCAGCAGTTGCTGGCTGCCCTCCGCACCGAGGGAGACGCGCTGGCAGCTGCAGCGAGCGCCGATCTCGGGGCGGAGGTGGCTACCTGTGCTCCACGCAATCCGCCACCGTCCAACCCGGGCAGCGGGTCCGTGCAGCTCGGGGGCCGCTCGGTCGTGGATCGCTGGACACAGGTGCGGATCTGAGCAACCGCAGCCTCGTCGTCTTCGACTGCGACGGCACGCTCGTCGACAGCGAGCCGATCGCGGCCCGCGTCGAAGCCGAGCTCCTCTCGGCCCGCGGCGTCGACATCACCGCTGAGGAGGTGATCGACCGGTTCACGGGGCTGTCCGGCGCGACCACCAGCCGGCTCGTGGAGGACGGATGGGGTGTGCGACTCGGGGACGACTTCCACGCCGAGAAGGCCGCCCGGCTGGCAGCGGCGTTCGCCGGGGAGCTCCGTCCCGTCGCCGGCATCCCAGAACTGCTCGACCGCACCGCAGGCGACATCTGCGTGGCGTCGTCGAGCGGACCGCAGCGGATCTCCCTCTCGCTCGAGCTCACCGGGCTCGCCTGCCGGTTCCCGCCCGCAGCGCGGTTCTCGGCGACGACGGTCGAGCACGGCAAGCCGGCGCCGGACCTGTTCCTGCTGGCGTCGGAGCGGATGGGTGTCCCCGCTAGTGGCTGCATCGTCGTCGAGGACAGCCCATACGGCGTCCAGGCCGGCGTTGCGGCCGGCATGACGGTGATCGGGTTCACCGCCGGCAACCACTGCCGCCCCGGCCTGGGCGCCCAGCTGCGTGCGGCCGGCGCCGCGACCGTGGCGGCCGACACCACGGAACTGGCCGCCCACCTCCCGCTCCGGCGCGGAGACTACAGCAGCCGTCCACCACCCGGCCGGCGCCAATCGGTCCCCGGGCGGCCTGCCAGGCGTCGGCCGTGATGGTCGCTCCAGCAAGGAGGCCACACCGTACGACCGATCACCAGCTACCTCGACTACTCGTCGCTGGAGGACCGCTTGCCCGGCGGCACCCGACGGATCCCGGTGACCACGCCGGCAGGAACCTCCGATGTCTGGACCAAGTGGACCGGCAACAACCCGAGCTCACGGTCCTGGCGCTCCACGGCCGTCCTGGCGCCACCCACGAGTACCTCGAGGCCTTCGACAGCTTCCTGCCTGCCGCCGGCGTCTAGTACCACTACTACGACCAGCTCGGGGCCCGACCCCGTGAAGCGGGGGCTCGGCCACCTCGACCCCAGCATCCACGTTCCAATGCAGGGTCCGAGAGCGAGAGGGTACCGGCGGCCGTGCCGAGTGCCCCCCGCCGGTCGTAGGCTCGGCGGTATCCGATGAGCGCGCTCCCCCTCCCCGTTGCGGCAATCGTTGGGTTGACCGTGGGTCACCCGCCGGCCGCCAACCTCCACAACCTGCTGCTCGACTGGCTGTGGAAACCGTTCCCGATCGGGGTCGACATCGCTCTTCTCGCCGTGGCCGGCTGGTACCTGCACTCGGTGGACCAACTGGACGCCCGCGGCCGGCGCTGGTCCTGGTGGCGGACAGCGGCGTTCATGAGCGGGCTGTTGGGCGTGTGGCTGGCGCTGTGCTCGTCGGTGGCAACCTTCGCCGAGTCGAGCTTCGCCTTCCATATCACCCAAAAACTCCTGCTCATGGTCATCGCGCCACCACTCGGCGCCCTTGGGGCACCGATGACCCTGCTGCTCCAGACCTCCAACAGGCGGTTCAAGACAGGCGTGCTCCGCGCGCTGCACTCCAGGGTGTTCGGCGTCGTCCGCCACCCGGTGCCGGTGTTCTTCATGTACTACCTGTCGATGT
>DAHVMA010000058.1:0-24338 GCA_027320105.1 Acidimicrobiaceae bacterium
AGGACCTGGCCGGCGAAGATGAGGTTGGGGTCGGCGAGGTGGTTGGCGGCGGCCAGGGCGGCGGCGGTGGTCCCCAACCGCTCGGCGATCGAGTCGAGCGTGTCGCCGTCGTGGACCGTGTAGCGGCCCGCCACCTGGGCGGCGAGGACCAGGGAGCCGGTGCTTGCCGGGGTGGAGGCGGAGGCGGTTGGGGCGGCAGCGGCGCCGCTGACGACGAGGACCTGGCCGGCGAAGATGAGGTTGGGGTCGGCGAGGTGGTTGGCGGCGGCCAGGGCGGCGGCGGTGGTCCCCAACCGCTCGGCGATCGAGTCGAGCGTGTCGCCGTCGTGGACCGTGTAGGTGCTGCCGGAGCCGGCGGCGGCAGGGGACGCGGCCGAGGCAGCGGGGCTCGTGGCGCCCAGGTGGATGACCTCCCCGGCGACGATGACGTTGGGGTCGGAGATGCCGTTGATCCGGGCCAGGTAGGTGACGGGCACGCCGTAGCGCTGGGCGATCGCCGACAACGTGTCGCCGGTGCGCACGACGTAGGTCTGCGGCGCCGGTGCCGCCGAGGCGACCTGGGGGGTGAGGAGGATCGTGGCCGTGGCCGTCCCGCCCCCGGCCACGACCACGGTGGTTACCCCGGCTGCGAGCAGCCGGAGCGATTGTGCCCGGCCCTGGCGTTGCAGGGCCAGGATGCGTCCGAGGACCGATGACTGCTCGACCCCGCTCAGGTCGCCACGCACGAGCCCGATGGTCGCAACCACCGGGGTGAGCAACCAGCCGGTGAAGTACGACACGACGAAGCGGGTCAGGGCGGTGTTGTCGAGGGCGACGGTGGACGCCTCGGAGGGATCGACGACGGGTGCCGCCGCCGACGCCTCGATCGGCTCGAGTCCTCGCCACCACACGTCGTCGGCCGGCCGGGCGGCGACCAGCTCGCTTCGGGCCCTGGTGCGGGTGACGGCGACGATCAGGCCGAGGTAGGTCAAGGCGAGGGCGGCGGCGAAGGCCGCCAGCACCGACAGGGTCCAGCTGTGGGCCTCCACCCCGGCGACGGCCAGGGCGGCGGTGGCGGCGGACAGCGACAGTAGCGTCCGCCTCCGGCGGACGACGACCGGCACCGGGCGGGACGGGGCGGCGAGGGGCGGGGTGAGGTGGTGCTCCTCGGCTGAGGCAAGGACCCGGTCGACGAAGCCCGGGCTCGGCTTGACCGGTGCGGTCGAGGCGCTGATCACATCTACGGCGGCGTTCAAGGCGGCTACCTCCCGTCGGCAGGGGCTACAAGAGTCGAGGTGGGAGACCATCCGTGCCCGCACCGCACCGTCGAGGTCGCCGAGGACGAAGGACACCGCCTCGTCCTCGAAGCGCAGGCACGGCTCAGAGTCCACGGCGCATCTCCACTTCCAACATGTCCCGCATCCGCATGAGCGCGGCCCGGATCCGGGTCTTGGCCGTGCCGAGGGGGATGCCTTCCAGCTCGCCGATCTCGGCCGCGCTGCGGCCGGCTACCGCCGCCAGCAGCACCGCTCGTCGCTGCTCCTCGGGCAGGCGGTCAAGGGCCTGTCGCACCTCGGCGGCGTCGGCCTCGGCCATGAGGCCGTCGTCGGAGTAGGCGGCCATCGACTGCCCGGCCAGCAGATTGGTCAGTGCGTCGGGGGAGAGGGGCGCCGCCCGGCGGACCCGGGCGGAATCGATGGCCGCGTTGCGGCTGATCGACAACAGCCAGGAGCGGGCGTTGCCCCGGCGGGGGTCGTAGGTGGGCGCGGCCCTCCAGACCCGCAGGAACGTCTCCTGGGCGATGTCCTCGGCCAGGGCGCGGTCTCCCACGACGTGGTAGGCGACGCCGGTGACCGCCGCCGCGTGCCGCCGCACGAACGTGGCGCCCGCCGCCCGGTCACCTGCTGCCATTCCTGCCAGCAGCGCATCGTCCTCCGCCTCCGTACCCATCTGATGGATGGTACGAGTCGGGATGGCCGCGGGATTGGACGAATTCCGGGGCCGGCGGGGAAGACCCCTGGTCCGGCGTGGGACCCGGTGCGGCCCGGGAGCGGGCGCCGCTCAGTTGGCGACGGTGACGAGGTCGCCGATGGCCAGGTGGTTGAACACCACGTGGGCGGTGGCGATGGGGAGCTCGACGCAGCCGAGGCTCTGAGGAAAGCCGTAGGACGCCCGCACGAAACCGTGGACGGCGTCGCCACCGTTGAAGTAGTTGATCCAGTACACAGGGTCGTGGTAGTAGGACCCGTTGGGGTTGTGCCCGCTCATGTAGTTGAACGCGTAGCGCACGTAGATCGGGTACGTGCCGTTGGCGGTGGGGGAGGCGGGGATGCCGGTGTTGGTGGCTGCGGTCAGGACCACCTTGCCGTTATCCCACAGGGTGAGCGTCTCGGGCAGCGTCTGGGTGACGTAGACGTAGGAGTAGGGGCTGGGGTCGAGCCGGTTGGCGGCGGCAGCATGGAGCAGGGCATCCCATGTCGACGCGTTGGCCAGCTGTGCCACGGTCAGCGGGTCGACGGCGTAGCCGTCATAGTTGGGCTGGGTGGCGTAGAAGGTCATCAAGGCGCCCTTGACCAGGATGTTGGCCGACCCGACGGTCCACTGCGCTCGCAGCGTGGCAGGGGTCGACGCCCAGGCCCAGACGAACTTGCCACGCAGCGGCCGCGTCATCGCCGCCACCTCCCCGGCGAAGGTGGTCGGCGCCTTGACCCCGGCAGCGGCTACGAAGCGGAGCGGCAGGTAGTGCAGCTGGGCCAGGATCTGTTCGAGGCGGAGGAGCGACGCCCGTGCGACCGTGAAGCGGTAGCCGGTCGTCGCTGACGCGGCCGCGGCGCCATGTCCATGTATGGTGAAGCCGTTGACACCCACCGCCTGCACCGGGCGGTCGAAGCCGACGGTGACCGTGGTGCCCGGTCCCCACCCGAAGCCGGTGGGGGTGAACACCAGCGTGTTGGGCGCCGGCTGCGTCCAGTGACCGGCAACGGCCGGCGTGATGGTGGGCCGGGAGTGGCCGAGGACCTGGGCGACGGGTCGGGCGAAGCTGAGCGTGACCGGCGCGTTGGACGCGGCGGTCGTCGCGCCGGGGGCGGGGTTGGTGACGGCGACCGGGTCGGCTCCCCGCGTCGAGACGAACCAGGTCACCCTGCTGAGCGTGGGCGAGAGGCGCTCCCAGCTCCACGGCGCCGCCGCGACCTCCAAGGTGCCCGCCAGCGCCTGCGACGGCACGGCCAGGTCGGCGACTGTCGAAGGTGTGCCGAGGTGGACCACCTGGGTGCGGCCCCCGCCCAGCCGGTAGGCGACGGCCGTCACGGCATGGGTGAAGGCGACGGGCACGTGCCCCGGCCTCGATGCCACCGCGACCGAAGCCGCCAGGGAGGCGCTGGGTGTCCGCACGGTCATCTGGGTCGAGACCGGCTGGCCCAGCAGCCACCGCAGCCACCTCGGCGAGGCGGCTGTAGCGGAGACGTGGACGCTGCGACCCTGGGCGACATCAGCGGCGGGCACGATCTCCCCGCCGTGGCGGTCCCACGCCACGGGCGTGCCCCCGCTCGTGATCGCCACCCCCGACAGCTTGGTCCCAAAGCCAGCGAGGCTCACTTGGAAGGTGCCGCTACTCGATGCCGAGAGCGAGATCTTGGGCCGGCCCAGGGTGGCGGCGAGCGCTATGGCGGCTCCGGCGAGCACGACGACGGCTCCGGTGCCCACGGCGAGGCGCAGGGGCCAGCGCCGGCGATGATGTTGCGCCGTCTCCGTGGCGGGCTCAGTCCGGTCCGCCGCCGCGGCTGAGCTGAGCCGATGGTGTCCGGTGCTGGTCAGCAGGCCCACGTGTGTCCCACCATGTCTAGGAGGTGATAGCGCGCTGCGCGAAGGATATGCCCCGCCCCGGGATGGGACTGTTGGAAGCGGCAACCTTTGTCATTCCCTAACCTGTCCTACCGCGTGACCCGTCACCTGTATCGGGCAGGCGACGGCAACGTTGAGTCCAGTTCGCCCACCGTCGCTGGTACCGACCCGCACCTCGCCGTTGGAACCGAAGCTGTCGAGGTACGCCCGGGTCGCGCCGACCGCTCGGACGTTGCCGGGGACGAACCCTCGGTAGGGCTGGTCGGTCACCTTGCGGAGCGTATCCCCGCTGGCGCGCCCTTCCACGATGGCCGTGCCCTGGTGATGGGCGGTCGGTGCGTTGGCACCGGCGCCGAGGACACCGACGAGGAGCGCGGCGGCCATGAACATCACCTTCACGTCCTCTTCGACGCCCGAACCCCGGCGCGCGTTCCCACCCAGCGATCCTGGCTCTGCGCGCACCCGCGGATCCGCTCGCAGTTGACTCGAGTCCGTCCGAAGCAGGCTGCGTCCGAAGCAAGCACCGGCCGGGGATGGATGCGGGTGCCCTCACCTGTCACCACCCCTGACCCCTCTGCCGGTACTTGCGCGTCAGTCGCCTGGCGTTTGTGCCGGCTCGAAGACGCAGGTGGGGTCCTCGCCCAAGGGGTCACCGCTTCGGGCGAAGGCCTGGGCCCTCGATCCCCCGCAAGCGTGGCGGAACTGGCAGCGCCCGCAGCGACCTCGGAGGCGTGCGGGGTCGCGCAGCGCACGGAGCAATGGTGAGGTGGCATAGAGCACCGTGAGCGGCACCTGACGTACGTTGCCCACCACGAGCGGAAGGAACCCGCTCGGCTGGACGTCGCCGGTGTGGGAGACGAAGACCACGCCTCGTCCATCACCGACGGAGAGGGGCGAACGTCGCGGCGTTCCTTCCCCCCCAGCGTGCTCGATCACGAGACGGCGGTACTGGGGCGCCTCGGTGGTCTTCAGCGCGACGGTGGATGCCGAGTCCCTGAGGAACTCGAGGACTTCCTCGGTCTGGCGAGCATCGAGGGCACGCAGGCGCTCGCCCCGACCGGTCGGCACGAGGAAGAACACGCTCCAAAGGCTTGCTCCCAGCTCGCCCACCAGGCGCAGGATCGACGGGAGCTCCCCGACGGTTTCTTCCGCGACGGTCGTGTTCACCTGCAGTCGCAAGCCGGCTTCGCGGGATGCCCGGCAGCCAGCGAGCGTCCAGCCCAACGAGCCGGCAACACCGCGGAAGGCGTCGTGGGTGGCCGGGGTCGCCCCGTCGATGGAGAACGACACGCCACCAGCTCCCGCCAGGCGCAAGGCCGAGAGCTGGGCCAGTGTTGCTCTCGGAGTGCCGGCCGGGGAAACAGACATCCGCAGGCCGGAGGAGGCCCCGTGACGGACGATGTCGATGATGTCCGGGCGCTCCAGGGGGTCACCGCCGGTCAGGATCACCATGGGCCGCGGCGGACCGAGGGAGGCAAGGTCGTCGAGGACGCCGAAGACGTCCTCGGTGCTCAGCTCGGCCGGATCCCGTGAGGGAACTGACTCCGCCCGGCAGTGGCGACACGCCAGCGCACAGGCTCGGGTCAGTTCGAAGAGCACGATCAGCGGCCGCTTGCCCATGTCGAAGCGGACCTCGCGAACTCCGAGCGGGTGGGGCCGTCCTTGGCCGCCGCTGATCGTTCCGGCCGGCGAGGGACACCCGTCAGCGCCCGGGAGCAGATCACTCATTGCTCCGCACACTACGTCAAGCTCACCACTTCTCGTGGGCTGACGGCTGAGAAACCTCACCTATATAGTGGACCGATTGATGTTACTCATCTCGGCAATGTTGGCGGAGACATCGATGGTCGATCGAACGGACGTGGCTATTCCTGGCCGGCCCGACCGCGGCCCGCGTCGTCGGACCTGGGCTGGGCGATGACGCAGTCCGCGCCGAGGGGGCAGCCGGCGATCATCCAAGGCGGCATGGGAGTGGGGGTCTCCGGATGGCGCCTGGCGCGGGCGGTCGCGTCGCGCGGTCATCTCGGAGTGGTGTCCGGCGTCGGCCTCGACACGCAACTTGCACGGCGTCTCCAGCTGGGTGACCCCGGCGGGCACCTGCGGCGAGGTCTCGCCCGCTTCCCCTTCACCGGCGTGGCCGAGCAGATCCTGGAGCGTTACTACGTGCCCGGGGGCATCGGCACGCGGCAACCGTTCCGCCCGGTGCCCCTTGGCTCGCTGCGACCGCCGGCGGCGGCAGTCCAACTCGTCGTCGCCGCCAACTTCGTCGAGGTGTCCCTCGCCAAGGAGGGTCACGGCGGACCGGTGGGGATCAACTACCTCGAGAAGCTGCAGATGGCGACGCCCGCAGCCGTGTACGGGGCGATGCTCGCCGGCGTCGACTACGTCCTGGTGGGCGCGGGTATCCCCGCCGAGATTCCCGGGCTGCTCAACAGCTTCGCCGCCGGGCGGTCGGGGAGCGTGACCGTCGGCATGCACGACACCTCCGAGGCGCCGGCCCGGGTCGTCGTCGACCCGGCCAGGGTGTTCGGCGCCACAGCCGAGATGCCCCGGCCCCGGTTCCTGGCCGTCATCTCCTCGCACATCCTCGCCGGGTATCTGGCCCGAGACGACCGAACCCGACCGGACGGCTACGTCGTGGAGGCACCCGAAGCGGGGGGGCACAACGCCCCACCCCGGGGCCCGCTCGTCTTGGACGACGCCGGCGAACCGGTCTACGGGCCGCGCGACACAGTGGACTTCGACAGGATCGCTGCCCTCGGCCTGCCGTTCTGGCTCGCCGGGGGCCAGGTCGGCCCGGGCAAGCTCGATGACAGCCGCTCTCGCGGGGCCGCCGGCATCCAGGTCGGATCAGCCTTCGCTCTCTGCGATGAGTCCGAGATGGATCCCTCACTCAAGCGGGAGCTGATCGACCGCTGGTTCGCCGGCACGCTCCGGATCCGCACCGACACGGTCGCCTCCCCGACCGGCTTCCCCCTGAAGGTGGCGCAGCTACCTGAGACGGTGGGGGAGCAACCCGTCTACGAGCAGCGCTTTCGCAACTGCGACATCGGGTACCTCCGCGTCCCCTACCGCCAGGCCGATGGCAGGATCGGGTACCGCTGTCCGGCGGAGCCGATCGGCTCCTACATCCGCAAGGGCGGCGAGGCCGGCGACACCGTCGGGCGCCGCTGCCTCTGCAACGGGTTGATCTCCACGATCGGGCTCGGGCAGCGCCGCCGGGGTCGTCCGAGCGAGCCCCCCCTGGTCACCATCGGCCAGGACCTCTCCTTCCTCCACCACCTCGCCTCCTCCCCGAGCCGCCGCTACAGCGCTGCCGACGTGATCGCCTACCTGCTCTGCCACAGCTTCCGAGCCGCCGCGCAAGGATAGGGAGGGGCGGCTCGCCTGACCTGTTGGCGCTGGCCGGGTCACCGCACTCCACCGGATCTCGGCGCGAGCCGAGCGCTGGTCGACGGCGTCGTGGCCGTCGCCGGGTCGCTGCGTGTCGGGTCGTGGGTGGATGTCGTTGTCACGGGGGCGACAGGGCCTGACGTCGAGGCTGTGGCGGTCGCCGCCGGGGCGGGGGTGGGCTGGTGGCCCAGCGGGCGGGGGGCCGGCGGGTGGGGGTCGGTGCATTCGAGGCTGTTTCCGGGCTTGGATCCCCCGAGGTGCGCCGGGTGCACCGAGGTGCGGCCACGGTGCCGCCGTCTCATGTAAGGGAGCTCGGCGGGGACGGCCCGCAGGGGGAACGGCTCGTGGGTCTCGTCGGTCTCGTAGGGCTCCTCGCCGGCGACTCGGGCCATCGCCCACACCCCCAACTCCGTCAAGGACTTCGCCATCGCTCACTTCGGGGAGCACGGCAAGGCGGTCCTGGTGACCGGCATCTACCTCGTCCTCGCCCGACCGGTGGCCCGCTGGATGCACTGCCCTCGTTGGCGGGCAGCCGTCCGCTTCCCGCGACCGGCGCTGGCCCGGCCGGGTCGCCGCCGGCACCGATGCCGGCGTTGCCGGTACCGACGATCTCGTGAACCTCCGTGCAAGCTGACATGGAGCCGGGCGGAGCCGGGGCGCAGGTGGGCAGCCACAGCAGCGCGACCATCGTCACCAGCAACAGGACCGCAACCATCACGTGGGTGCCCGGTGCCTCGGCAGCGCGAAGCGGCCCCCACGCGCCGGAGGATGCCTTGTTGCTCGGACGGCTCATCCATTACCCCCCCCATCGGATGGCTGTTGAGGCGAGGTCATCAGGCTTGCGGCGGGCGTTGTCAACGACCGCCAGCGCTACGATCGCCGGCCATGCGTGCACGGGCGCCGGGCTCGGCCGCCAACCTCGGGCCGGGCTTCGATGCGCTCGGGCTGGCGCTCGACGTCCACGTCGAGGTGGAGGTGCGGGAGGCCGACGCCCTTTCGGTGACCGCCACCGGCTGCGGCAGCGACCTGCCCTGCGACGCCGGCCATCTCGCCGCCAGGGTCGCCTGCGCGGTGGCGGGCACGGACCGCCTCGCCATAGCGGTGCATTCGGCGATACCCGTTGGCCGGGGGCTGGGGTCGTCGGCAGCGGTGGCGGTGGCGGCCGCGGCGGCGGCTGGCGCTGTCGATCCGCTCGCCTGGGGTGCACGCCACGATGGCCACCCCGAAAACGCCGCCGCCTCGGCCCTCGGCGGTTTGGTAGCCGCTGCGGATCTGGGCGGCAGGCCGACCGCGCGGCGGCTCCCGCTCGACACGGAGCTCCGGGTGGTGGCGCTGATCCCGGAGAGGCCGTTGCCCACGGCGGAGGCGCGCGCTGCCCTGCCGCCGGCCGTGCCGTTCGGGGACGCCGCTTTCAACCTCGGGCGGATGGGCCTGCTCGTCGCCGGGCTGGCGGACCTCGACGAGCTCGTCGCCGCCGCCGGCGACGACCGGCTGCACCAGGGCAGGCGCGCCGCCCTGTTCCCCGAGGCGCCCGGCCTGCTGGAGGGGTTGCGCCAGGCGGGGGCGCTCACGAGCTTCTGGTCCGGCGCCGGCCCGAGCCTGCTCGGGGTGTGCCGGGCGCCGGCGGCAGCCGCGCTGGCCGGCGCGGCTGCCGGCCTGCTCGCCGGCGCCGGCGTCGCCGGGGAGGTGCGGGTGCTGGCTCCTGACCTGCAGGGCGTGGTCCAACTAGGCTGAACACGATGGCCACCTACGAGGGTTACTGCGTCAAGTGCAAGCAGAAGCGGGAGTTCGAGGGCCACGAGGTGACCCTCGCCAACGGGCGCCCCGCCGCGCAGGGCACCTGCCCGATCTGCGGCACCAAGATGAACCGGATGCTCGGCACCAAGAAGTAGGCAGCCTCACCGGCCGGTAGGCTCCTCGGGTGCGGTACTGGGTCGAGACCCTGGGGTGCCCCAAGAACCAGGTCGATTCCGACAAGCTGACGGGAGCCCTCCAGGCGGGCGGGTTTGCGGCTGCCTCTCGACCGGAGTCCGCTGACGTGGTCGTCGTCAACACCTGCGCGTTCGTCGAGGCGGCCCGGCAGGAGTCCGTCGACACGATCCTCGACCTGGCCCAACGGCGCCGCCCCGGCGCCCGGCTGGTTGTCACCGGCTGCCTCGCCGAGCGCTACGGCGACGAGCTCGCCGGCGCCCTGCCCGAGGTCGACAGGGTCGCCGGCTTCGGTGAGGACCTGCTCGCCACGCCCGTCACCCTCGGCCCGACCCGCGGCCGGCGGGTGCCGGCGTTCGACCTGCTCGAGCTGCCCCGGCCGGCGGCGAGCGCCCCGTGGGCGTACCTGAAGGTCGCCGAGGGTTGTGACCGCCGGTGCGGGTTCTGCGCCATCCCCTCCTTCCGCGGTAGGCAACGCTCCCGCCGGGCCGAGGACCTGCTCGCCGAGGTCGACGCCCTCGGCGCCAGGGAGATCGTCCTGGTGGCCCAGGACCTCGCCTCCTACGGCCGCGACCTCGGCGACCCCGGCGCCATCGTCGGCCTGGTCGGCGCCGTCGCCCGGCGCGTGGACCGGGTGCGCCTGCTCTACCTGTACCCGTCACAGCTGACCGACGCGCTCGTCGGCGCCATCGGCGCTACCGGCTGCCCCTACTTCGACCTCTCACTCCAGCACGTCTCGCGCCCCCACCTGACCCGGATGCGGCGGTGGGGGAGCGGCGAGCGGTTCCTCTCCCGGATCGCGGCCATCAGGCGGCGCTGGCCGGAGGCGGCGTTCCGGTCGTCGTTCATCGTCGGCTACCCCGGCGAGACAGAGGAGGACCACGACGAGCTGCTGGCCTTCCTCGACGAGGCGCAGCTGGACTGGGCCGGCTTCTTTGCCTTCTCCCGGGAGGAGGGCACCCACGCCGCCTCCCTCGCCGGCCAGGTGCCGCGCGGGCTGGTGGCGGAGCGGCTGGCGGAGTGCGGCGAGCTGCAGGACGGCATCACAGCCCGCCGGCGCTCCGGCCTCGTCGGGTCGGTGCAGCGGGTGCTGGTCGACGCCCCCGGGCGGGCCCGCAGCCACCGCGAGGCGCCCGAGATCGACGGTGTCGTGGCCGTCGCCGAATCGCTGCGTGTCGGGTCGTGGGTGGATGTCGTTGTCACGGGGGCGGCAGGGCCTGACGTCGAGGCTGTGGCGGTCGCCGCCGGGGCGGGGGTGGGCTGATGGCCCAGCGGGCGGGGGGCCGCTTCGAGAAGTCGGCGCGTGTCACGCCGGCGAACGGCATCACCATGCTCCGCCTGCTCGGCAGCCCGGTGGTGGTGGTGGTCATCGCCGCGCTCGGTGTGTCGTGGCTGGCGGTGGTGGTGTGGGTGGCGCTTGCTTCGACCGATTTCGTTGACGGCTGGGTGGCCCGCCGGCAGGGTGCCACCGACTCGGGGGCTTTCCTCGACCCGCTCGCCGACAAGTTCCTTGTTCTCGGCGCTCTCGGCGCGGCGGTGGCCGTCCACCTGGCGGGGTGGGCGCCGGTGGCGATCATCGCTGGGAGGGAGGTGGCGATGAGCGGTTACCGGGGGGTGGTCGCCCGCAGGGGGATCTCTGTCCCGGCGCGCCCGCTGGCCAAGGCCAAGACCGCCGCCCAGGACCTGGCCGTCACCGTGCTGGTGCTGCCCGGTGTCGGCGACCGTTACCCCTGGGTCGGCCGGGACGTGTTGTGGGCGGCTGTCGCCCTCGCCGTGCTCAGCGGCGCCCAGTACCTGCTTGACGCCCGGCGCCGGCCGGCGGCCTCCCCGGCGTGAGGCGGGGAGGCGGGGAGGCGGGGTCGGCGGATGGCGGCTGGGAGGGCTGGGAGGCGGGGTCGGCGGGTGGCGGCTGGGGGTCGGTGCATTCGAGGCTGTTTCCGGGCTTGGATCCCCCGAGATGCGCCGGGTGCACCGAGGTGCGGCCACGGTGCCGCCGCCTCAGGCCAGGAGCCCGAGTGATGCGGCCTTGATGGGTGGTGCCGGCCGGCGGTGGCGTCATCGCCGGCGCCCGTCGGGGATCCGCGCCCGGTCACACCGGTCGCGGTACGTTCGGTGGCAGTGGCCGGGCGAGAAGCGGGAGCCGCAACATGATCATGAGTCGCGCCGACGAGTCCGTCGTGCGCCGCCTGGTCGGCGGCGCCACAGTCGAGCGCGGCCGCGGCTACGCCCTGGCCGGCGCCGTCGTCAGCCGGGAGTGGAACGAGTCGGGCTGGCTGGTGGGAGACGTGCAGGGAGGAGCGGCCGAGCCCTACCACGTCGAGATCCGCCTGATCCGGGGCGGGCAGGCGTTCGAGGCGTTCTGCGACTGCCCCGTCGGCTACAACTGCAAGCACGCTGTGGCCGTGCTCCTGGCCCCCGACCCCCGCCCGCGGCGCCCCGACCTGCGCGTCGTCGGGCCGGCGCCGGCCGCCCGCACGCCGGCGTGGGAGAAGCAGCTCCGCCTGCTGCTCGCCGACGGCGATCCCGACGGGGAGGCGCCGGCCGAGCTGGGCCTGCAGTTCGAGCTCGTCGCCGCCCGCACCAGGCCCGGGAAGCGGGCGGCTGACGAGCCGGGCATCCGGCTCAGGCCGGTGGTGCGGGGCGCGAGCGGGCGATGGGTCCGGGGCAACGTCGGCTGGTCGCGCCTCGACCACCTCGGCTACGGCACGGCCAACTCGGCGCGCCTGCGCCACGACATCGCCCTGCTGAAGGAGCTGCGTGCCCTGCACGGCCTCTGGGTCCCGCCGTATCCCTACCACGACGACGTCTGGCTCGAGTCGGTCGGCTCCCGCCGGCTGTGGGGCCTGCTCGGCGACGCCGAGCAGGCCGGGATGCCCCTCTTGTGCGCCGGCCGCGGCGACCTTCCGGTGCAGCTGGCCGCCACGCCGGTCGAGGCGGCGGTGGACGTCACCCGCCACGGCGACGAGCTGCGCGTCAGGCCGCGCCTGGTCGCCGGCCCCGACGAGGTGGCGGAGGGCCGGATGGTGTGGATCGGCTCGCCCGCGCACGGCCTGGCGTGGTGGCAGGGGGACCTGGACGGCAATGTCACGCCGGAGCTGCACATCGGTCCCCTTTCCCGCCCGTTGGACCCTCGGCTGGCCGACCTGCTGCACCACGGCCCGCTCACCGTGCCGGCGGCCGACGTCGAGCGCTTCCAGCGGGAGATGGCCCCGGCCCTGCGCCGGCGGGTGATGCTGCGCTCGAGCGACGGGTCGGTGGAGCTGCCCGAGGTCGCGCCCGACGAGCTCCTGCTGCAGCTGGTGGCCGGCGACGGTCCCTGCGTCGAACTGGCGTGGGCGATAGCAGGCGGGGGAGGCGGCCCCCGACCGCTGTCCGAGCGCCCCGACGAGGCGGCGGCCCGGGCGGCGGCTGCGGCAGCGAAGGTCCTTGCCGCGCACCCGACGCTGGTCGAGCCCTCACCGTGGGGCTGGCGGCTCCTCCCCGGCGGCCGCCTGGGCGGGCTCGAGGCGGTCCGCTTCGTCACCGATACCCTGCCGGCGCTCGGCGCCGTCGGCGCCCTCCGCGTCGAGTGGCAGGGGGAGCCGCCGGCGTTCCGGGAGGTCACAGACGCGCCGCTGGTGCGCATCGGCGGCGAGGAGTCCGGCGGCGGCGACTGGTTCGACCTCACCGTCGAGGTGGAGGTCGGTGGGGAGGAAGTGCCGTTCCATGCCCTCTTCGTGGCGCTGGCCCAAGGCGAGAGCCACCTGCTGCTGCCGTCGGGCACCTACTTCTCCCTCGACCGGCCCGAGCTGCGCCAGCTGGCTGAGCTGATCTCCGAGGCCCGGTCGTTGCACGACGCCCCGCGTGGCACGGTGCGGCTCGGACGGTTCCAGGCGAGCCTGTGGGAGGAGCTGCAGGCGCTGGCGGTGGTGTCCGCCCAGGCGGGGGCGTGGACGGACGCCGTGGCGGCGCTCGCTTCCGCCGGCGACGACGGCCAACGGCCCCTGCCGGCGGGGTTGACCGCCGACCTGCGCCCCTACCAGGAGACCGGGTTCCAGTGGCTGGCGAGCCGCTACGACCACCGCCTCGGCGGGCTCCTCGCCGACGACATGGGCCTCGGCAAGACACTGCAGGCTCTGGCGCTCGTCTGCCACGCCCGGGAGGCGGCGGAAGGCCTGCCGGCACCGTGGCTGGTCGTCGCCCCGACGAGCGTGGTTGGCACCTGGGTGTCCGAGGCAGCCCGCTTCGCGCCCGGCCTGCCCGTCGCCGCCGTCACCGAGACCGGGCGCCGGCGGGGTGCGCCGCTGGCGGACGCCGTCGCCGGCGCAGGGCTGGTCGTCACGTCCTACACCCTGTTCCGCCTCGAGTACGACGAGTACGAGGCGATCCGGTGGGCGGGGTTGCTCCTCGACGAGGCGCAGTTCGCCAAGAACCCTGCGTCCCACAACTACCAGCGGGCCCGGCGGCTGCCGGTGCCGTTCAAGCTGGCCATGACCGGCACCCCGCTCGAGAACTCGCTCACCGAGCTGTGGGCGCTGACGTCGATCACGGCGCCGGGCCTCTTCGCCCGCCCCGACCGCTTCTCCGAGACCTACCGCCTGCCGATCGAGCGCCACGGCGACCAGACCCGCCTCGACCAGCTCCGCCGGCGCATCCGCCCCGTGCTGCTCCGGCGCACCAAGGACCAGGTCGCCGCCGACCTCCCCGACAAGCAGGAGCAGGTCCTCGAGCTCGACCTCCACCCCCGCCACCGCAGGCTGTACCAGACCTGGCTGCAGCGGGAGCGCCAGAAGATCCTCGGCCTGCTCGACGACATGGACGGCAACCGCTTCGAGATCTTCCGTTCCCTCACGCTCCTGCGCCAGGCCGCCCTCGACGTCGCCCTCGTCGACCCCGACCATGCCGGGGTGCCGTCGACCAAGCTCGACGCCCTCTCCGAGATGCTCGAGGACGTGGTGGCGGACGGGCACAGGGTGCTGGTCTTCAGCCAGTTCACACGGTTCTTGAACGCGGCCCGCCGGCGTATCGAGGCCGCCGGCATCGAGTGCTGCTACCTCGACGGCTCGACCCGCCGGCGGTCGGTCGTGATCGACGGCTTCCGCAACGGCTCGGCGCCGGTGTTCCTGATCAGCCTGAAGGCGGGTGGATTCGGGCTGAACCTCACCGAGGCCGACTACTGCATCCTGCTCGACCCGTGGTGGAACCCGGCCACCGAGGCGCAGGCCGTCGACCGGGCACACCGTATCGGCCAGACCCGCAAGGTGATGGTCTACCGGCTCGTCGCCAGCGACACCATCGAGGAGAAGGTCATGGCGTTGAAAGCGAGGAAAGCCGCCCTCTTCAACAGCGTCGTCGGCGGCGGCGGGTTCGAGTCGGGGGCACTGACCGCCGCCGACGTCCGCGCCCTGCTCGCCTGATCAATACCGTCACCCCTCCTGCGTAGCCTCAATATCATGGCTGACGGGATGATGGATCGTTCGGAGCGTGACCGGTTCCTCGCGGCCTTGCGGGACGACGAGGAGTTCCGCGCTCAGGTGCGCCGCGAGCTGCTGGGGGAGGAGTTGCTCCGGCTCCCGCAGACCGTGGCTGACCTCGCAGCGACGGTGGCGGCGCTGGTCGACGCCGTCGCAGAGCTCCACCGCGAGCTGGCCGACCAGGCCCGCACCCTGCGCAGCGTCGTCGACGCCATGGCGGAGACGCGCCGTGACCTCAACGACCTCATCCGCGCTGTCCACACCTACATGCAGCGGCTCATCCCAGCCATCGAGGCGCTCGCCCACCAGGTGGGCGCGTTGGATGAGCGACTCCAGGGTTTGAACGAGCGACTCCAGGGTTTGAACGAGCGACTCGAGGGTTTGGATGGGCGAGTGACCGCCGTGGAGTCCGGCTTGGCGGATCTCCGCCAGCAGGTGGAGGCCGGGTTCACGGCCATGAAGGCGCGCAACGACCAGATGGCTGCCGACATCGGCGACCTCCGGCGGCGTCTGGCGTCCTGACGCCGGCGGGATAGCTTCGCCGCCGTGCGCTGCGATGTCCTCGCCATCGGCACCGAGCTGCTGCTCGGCCAGGTCGTCGACACCAACTCGGCGTGGATCGGCGAGCAGCTCGCCCTCGCCGGCGTCGACTGCCTACTGCAGGTCAAGGTCGGGGACAACCAGGCCCGGATAGCCCGGGCGATCAGCGACGCCCTCTCCCGGGCGGATGCCGTCGTCTGCTGCGGCGGTCTCGGGCCGACGCAGGACGACATCACCCGGGAGGCGATCGCCCTGGTGATGGGCGTGGAGCTGGAAACCCGGCCGGAGCTGGTCGAGGTGATCCGTGGCCTGTTCGCGGGGCGGGACCGGGAGATGCCGGCCAACAACCTGCGCCAGGCGCAGGTGCCGGTGGGCGCCACCGTGATCCCCCAGACGAGGGGGACCGCCCCAGGGCTCATCTGCCCGCTCGGGGACCGGGTCGTCTACGCCCTGCCCGGGGTGCCCCACGAGATGAAGGAGATGCTTGCCCGGGCGGTCCTCCCCGACCTCGTAGCCAGGGCCGGCGAGCCGGTGACGATCCGCAGCCGGGTGCTGCGCACTTGGGGTCTCGGCGAGTCCGCCGTCGCCGAACGACTCGCCCCCCGCCTCGGGGCACTCGACGCCGCCGGCAACCCGACCATCGCCTTCCTCGCCAGCGGCATCGAGGGGATCAAGGTGCGGATCACGGCGCGGGGCGCCGGGGCCGACCCGGCCGGCGCGGCGGAATCCCTCCTGGCGGGGGAGGAAGCCGAGGTGCGGGCGGCGCTCGGAGACCTCGTCTTCGGCGTCGACGACGAGACGATGGAGGCCGCCGTCGGAGCGGCGCTCCTCGCCGCAGGCAAGACCCTCGCCGTCGCCGAGTCGCTCACCGGCGGCATGATAGGCGCCCGGCTCACGGCCGTCACCGGGGCGAGCGACTGGTTCCGCGGGAGCGTCGTCTCCTACGCCAGCGAGGTCAAGTGGCAGTTGCTAGGGGTGACCGAGGGGCCCGTCGTCACCGAGTCCGCCGCTGTGGAGATGGCCCGCGGCGCCCGGCGACTGCTCAACGCCGACGTGGGCCTGGCGGTCACCGGAGTGGCGGGACCGACGGAGCAGGAGGGGCAGCCGGTCGGCACCGTCTGGGTCGGGCTGGCCGGCCTCGGAGAGCACCGGGCGAAGCGCCTCCAGCTGAGCGGCGACCGGGAGCGCATCAGGCAGATGACCGTCATCAACGCCGGCGACATCCTTCGCCGCGCCCTGCTCGCCGGCGGCTGACCGGCGCACGATCCCGCCCTCTTTCGCTGTTCCGGACACACTGGCGGGCGTGACTGACTACGACGTCGCCGCCCTGCGCGCCCGCTTCCCTGCCCTCGGCGAGGGTGCCGCCCACTTCGACGGCCCGGGAGGCAGCCAGACGCCCGATGTCGTGGCCGACGCCGTCGCGGGCGTGCTGCGGTCGGCGGTGTCCAACCGGGGGCTGCTGACCCGTTCGGAGCGACGTGCCGACGGCGTGGTGCTCGCCTGCCGGCAGGCCATGGGCGACTTCCTGGGGGTGGAGCCGCGCGGCGTCGTTTTCGGCCGGAGCATGACCCAGATCACCTACGACATCGCCCGGGCCCTGGCCAAGACGTGGGGGCCCGGCGACGAGGTGGTCGTCACCCGCCTCGACCACGACGGCAACATCCGACCGTGGGTGCACGCTGCCGAGGCGGCCGGCGCCACCGTGCGCTGGGCCGGCTTCGACCCCGAGACCGGCGTGCTCGACGTCGCCGGCATCGAGGCGGTGCTGTCGGATCGGACCCGGCTCGTCGCCTGCACGGCGGCGTCCAACCTCATCGGGACCCGACCACCGGTGCGGGCGATCACCGATGTCGCTCACGCCGCCGGCGCCCTCGCGTACATCGACGGGGTTCACTACAGCGCCCACGTGTTCGTCGACGTCGCGGAGCTGGGTGCCGACTTCTACGTGTGCTCGCCGTACAAGTTCCTCGGGCCGCACTGCGGCGTCCTCGCCGCCGCCCCGGCCCTCCTGGAGCAGGTGCACCCCGACAAGCTTCTCCCCCAGACCGACGACGTGCCGGAGCGCTTCGAGCTCGGCACCCTGCCCTACGAGCTGATGGCCGGCGTGACCGCCGCCGTCGACTTCCTCGCCGGCATAGTCGAGGGGTCAGGGGACCGGCGTGAGCGCCTCCGCCGGTCGATGGTCGCGGTGGAGGAGCATGAGACCACCCTGCGGCGGCGGATCGAGGCGGCCGTCGCCGAACTGGCAGGCGCCCGCCAGGTCGGTCGGGCTCCGGAGCGGACCCCGACGCTGCTGTTCGACTTCCCCGGCCGGTCGAACGACGACGTCGCCCAGGTGCTGGCCGACGCTGGCGTCAACGCGCCGGCGGGGGAGTTCTACGCCCTGGAGCCGTCGCGCTGGCTCGGGCTCGGCGACGCCGGCGGCCTGCGCGTCGGTCTCGCCCCCTACAGCGACGACGCCGACGTCGACCGGCTCCTCGACGCCCTCCGCACCGCCGTGTCCTGAGCCGGCCCCGACCTCCTCCCTCCGCCGGGACCAGCCTGCCGGGGGAGCCAGATAGGTCTAGATGTTTACGGGCTTCGGGTGTATGTTCACAGCCGAGAGTGACCGCGGCCGATGCCGCGGTGCCCCGGGGAGGAGGCAGGGATGGCACAAATCGGCAGCGCCCACCCGTCGCCGGCGGAGCCTGTCGGAGCGGAGTCCGAGGACAGCAGGGACCTCGGCCGCTTCGGTTACCGCCAGGAGCTGCGCCGGACACTGGGCTTCTTCAGCTCGTTCGCCGCCGCCTTCAGCTACATCTCGCCGTCGACCGGGATCTTCACGCTGTTCGCTCTCGGGCTCACCACGATCGGCGGGGTGTTCATATGGAGCTGGCCGGTGGTCGCGGTCGGGCAGTTCATCGTGGCGCTCAACTTCGCCGAGGTGTCCAGCCATTTCCCGATCGCCGGCTCGGTGTTCCAGTGGACCAAGTACCTGGCGGGGCGGCGCTACGCGTGGTTCACCGGCTGGATCTACCTGATCGCCGGGATACTCACCGTCACCGCCGTGGTCGTAACCCTCCCCCTCACCATCCTGCCGGCCCTGCAGAACATGGGATGGCACCTCGACGCAGCCAGCCTGCACGACCAGATCGTGGTGGCGGCGATCACGCTCGTGGCGATCACGGTCCTCAACATCTACTCCGTGAGGCTGGTCTCGATCATAAACAACACCGGGGTGTTCTTCGAGATCGTGGGCATGGTCGTCTTCGCGATCGTGATGCTCATCGTCCACCGGCACCAGCCGATCTCCGTGGTGACCAACAGCGCCGGGATACACGTCGGGTTCGGGCCCTTCTTCGCCGCCATGTTCATGAGCCTCTTCGTCATCTACGGCTTCGACACAGCGTCCACCCTCGCAGAGGAGACGAACGACCCGCGGCGCAAGGCGCCCCAGGCGGTCCTCGCCTCGGTCGGTGGCGCCTTTGCCATCGGTGGGATCTTCCTCCTGGCCACGCTCATGGCGATCCCCAACCTGAAGCATGCGGTGAGCGCCGGTTGGGGTCCCGCCCAGATCATCGATGCCAACTTCTCGAAGTTCTGGGCCACGGTCTACCTGCTCGTGGTCTCCGCCGCGATCTTCGTCTGCTGCCTGTGCATCATGACCGCCACCGTCCGGCTCTGCTTCTCGATGGCGCGCGACGGCCGGCTGCCGCTGTCCAAGCCGCTCTCCAAGGTGCACCCGCACCTGCACACTCCTATCTGGAGCTGCGTGGCGGTGGCTGTCGTGGCGGCCGTGCCGCTGTTCAAGTACGCAGGTGCAGGCATCGTGGCGATCGCCGCCACGGGCATGATCTACCTGTCGTACTTCCTCGGGAACCTGGCCATCGGGCGGGCGCGCCTATCGGGCTGGCCACGGGAGAGGACATCGTTCAAGCTCGGCAGGGCCGGGCTCGTGGTCAACTTCCTCGCCTTGGCCTATGGGGGTGCGATGCTCGTGAACTTCGCCTGGCCCCGGGCGGCGAGCAACCCGACCCCCAAGCAGACCAACGGGGCATTGAGCCTCGGCATAGGCTTCTTGGACCGGATACCGATCCTCTACACCGTGCTCGTCTTCGTGGTGCTCGTCGGCGCCATCTACTACGTTGCGGTCGAGTCCCACCGCAGTCACGACACGACGGTGCCGCCGGAAACAGGGCCGGTGGTGGTGCCCGAGGAGTCAGTCCCGCCTGAGCAACTTGCCTGAGAGCTCGACCTGGGCTGAGGGCTCGAACTGGGCTGGGAGCTCAATCGTCGGGGAGGTGGAAGCTCCAGACGACCATGCGGGTACGGTCGCCCCTGAAGAGATCGTGGGCGAACTCCACAGGAGAGCCGAGCCGGTCGAAGGCGGTGCGCTGCACACCGAGGAGGGGAGCGCCGGTGGCGACGTCGAGGAGGGTGGCGACCTCCCTGGTGGCGGCGAGCGGCTCCAGCGTTTCGACCGCCCGGTAGGGGCGGGCGTCGTAGCGGTCTGCCAGCAAGTCGTAGAGGGAGCCTTCGAGGGGGGCGCCGAGCAGCCCTGGGAAGCGGGCGG
This sequence comes from Acidimicrobiaceae bacterium, assembly GCA_027320105.1. GTDB lineage: Bacteria > Actinomycetota > Acidimicrobiia > Acidimicrobiales > Palsa-688 > JAKAQB01. The sequence continues at coordinate 19,690 of DAHVMA010000058.1, forward strand.
CCGGGAAGCTCGAGGACTCGAGGAGCAACGGGCGGCCGTTGGCCAGCCGCAGGCGCCTGATCTCGAACAGCTCCGTTCCCTGGACCACCTCGAGGGCGGCGGCCGCCTCGGCGGTGGCGGGCAGGGCGCGGGCGCCGAGCACGACGGCACCGGCAGTGAGACCGAGGCGGCGGGCCTGCTCGGAGAAGCCGGCGAAGCTCGACAGATCCCTCTCTACCGCGGGGTCGGCGATGAAGGTGCCACCGCGCCGCCCGACGCGCCGGCGTACGAGGCGGCGCCGCTCGAGGTCGGAGAGGGCCTGGCGGAGCGTCAGGCGGTTGACCCCGAAGGAGGCGGCGAGCTCCCGCTCGGGTGGCAACCGATCACCGGGGCGCAGGGTCCCAGTCAGTATGGCGGAGGAGATCGAATAGCCGATCTGAACGTGGAGCGGACCGCCCGCCGGCCGGGGCTCGGCGACCCACGGCGTCCCGCCGGGGTCGAGCTGGTCTTGCTTTGCGCCAGGCTGAGTCACCATCGCCGGTCTCCGTCTCGGTACCGGCCCTTCCTTAGCATGCGGGCCCGATCGCGGACAACGTGACAGTTCGCCCCGGGGCCCCTATGGTATAGATGATTAGCTGGAAGGAGCGGAAATGACCGACAGGACCCGAGCCGTCGTGATCGGTGGCGGAGTGGGCGGCTGCTCCATCCTCTACTGGCTGTCCCGCCTCGGTTGGTCCGACGTGACCCTCCTCGAGCGATCCCACCTGACGAGTGGCTCCACCTTCCACTCCGCCGGCCTGGTCGGCCAGCTGCGCTCCTCGCTGCCCCTCACCGCGATGATGATGAGCTCGGTCGAGCTCTACCGGTGCCTCGGCGCCGAGGTCGGCCTCGAGACCGGCTGGCGGGAGGTCGGGTCGCTCCGGCTCGCCTCCACCGAGGAGCGGATGGAAGAGCTCCAACGCCAGGCCTCGTGGGCCGAGACCTTCGGGTTGCCGCTCCGCCTGATCTCCGCCGGGGAGGCCGGCGAGCTGTTCCCCCCCATGTCCACCGACGGCGTGCTCGGCGCTGCCTTCCTGCCCACCGACGGCTACATCGACCCGAGCCAGCTGACCCTCGCCCTGGCGAAAGGGGCTCGCCAGCGGGGCGCCACGGTGCTCACGGAGACCGAGGTGACGGCTATCGAGACCCGGAGCGGGGCCGTGAGGGCCGTCCACACCGACAAGGGTCGGATCGAGTGCGAGGTCGTGGTCGACGCCGGCGGCATCTATTCCCACGAGATCGGGCGCCTCGCCGGCGTGAACGTCCCCGTCGTGGCGATGGCCCACCAGTACGCCATCACCAAACCGAGCGGACTCTCCCGCGACATGCCGACGCTGCGTGACCCCTCCCTGCTCGTGTACTTCCGCCCCGAGAGTGGCGGTCTCGTGACGGGGGGCTACGAGCGCAACCCGGAGCCGTGGGGTTTGAAGGGCATCCCCTCAACGTTCAACAACCAGTTGCTCTCCCCCGATTGGGAGCGCTTCGCACCCCTCTTCGAGGCGGCCACCATCCGGGTCCCCGAGCTTGCAGATGCGGAGATCATCAAGCTCGTCAACGGGCCGGAGGCCTTCACGCCCGACGGCGAGTTCATACTGGGACCGAGTGACGTGAGAGGTCTGTTCGTGGCGGCCGGCTTCTGCGCCCACGGCATCGCCGGCGCCGGGGGCATGGGACGCCTCGTCGCCGAGTGGATCGTCGAGGGGCAACCCGGCCTCGATGCGTGGGAGATGGACACGCGGCGCTTCGGCCCCCAGTTCAAGAGCCGTCAGCATGCCCTCGCCCGTGCGTACGAGGTCTACGCCACCTACTACGACGTGAAGTACCCCGGACAGGAACGGAGCGCTGGGCGTCCCCTCAGGGTCTCGGGCGCCTACCAGCGGCTCGGGGAGCTAGGAGCCGCCTTCGGCGAGAAGGGCGGCTGGGAGCGTGCCAACTGGTTTGGGCCGAACGCCGGGCGGGGCGACGAGGGCCTCAGGCCCTCCGGCTGGGCGGGCAGGCTCTGGTCGCCGGCCGTCGGCGCCGAGCACACGGCTTGCCGGCAGAGCGCGGCGCTCTTCGACGAGAGCTCCTTCTCCAAGATCGACGTGCTGGGACCCGGCGCGGCAGGCTTCCTCGAGGGCGTCTGCTCCAACCGGGTGGCGCGGGCGGTCGGCGCCATCACCTACACCCAGCTCCTCAACGAGGCGGGCGGGGTGGAGTGCGACCTCACGGTCACCCGCCTCGGCGAGGACCGCTTCCGCATCGTGACAGGGACGGCCACCGGCAACCGCGACCTCGCGTGGCTGTCCGTCCACGCCCCGGAGGACGGCTCGGTCCAGGTCAACGACGTCACCTCGCAGTACGGCTGCCTCGCGCTGTGGGGACCGGAGTCGCGCCACATCCTGCAGCCCCTTACCGACGACGACCTCTCCAACGACGCCTTCCCCTACATGCGCGCCCGCACGATCACCGTCGGCCCGGTGCCATGCCTCGCTATGCGCGTCACATTCGTCGGGGAGCTCGGTTGGGAGCTGTACTGCCCGGCCGAGCTCACGCTGGCGCTGTGGGACCGGGTCATGGGGGCAGGGGCGCCGTTGGGCCTGGTGCCTGGAGGGTACAAGGCCATCGACTCGCTCAGGCTGGAGAAGGGCTACCGCGTGTGGGGCAGCGACGTCACGCCGGCGGACACACCCTTCGAGGCGGGGCTCGGCTTCGCAGTGAAACTCGACAAGGAGCCTGCCTTCATCGGGCAGCGGGCACTCCAGGATGCTGGACCCCCGGCCCGCCGCCTTGCCTGCCTGGTGCTGGAGGACGACCGGAGCGTGGCGCTCGGCTCGGAGCCCGTGAGGATCGGGGAGCGCTCCGTCGGGCGGGTCACGAGCGGCGGCTACGGCTACACGGTCGGGCACTCGATCGCGTACGCGTACCTGCCGGCGGCTGACGCGGTGGTCGGCACAAAGCTCAGCGTGGGGATCTTCGGCCGGGACGTGGCAGCGGAGGTCGTCGCCGAACCCCTCTTCGACCCGGACAACCTCCGGCCCCGGTCCTGAGACTGAAAGGCTGTTGCTGTACCCCGGTGGCGTCGCAGGTGCCGGCGGTGCCAGCGGCCGGCGGTGTCAGCGGCCAGGAGTCTCAGCGCCAGGGGTCTCGACCCCGCCGGCCCGAGCGCCTCCACATCGTGAGCCGGCAACCTCGCCATCGCCGGGCACCCGTGCCGGGCCACTCATTCCTTCACCATTCCCTCCTCCTCCTCCTCCTCACCGTGCCGGCCGGCGCATGCTGCCGCCAGGAGGGACGGGACGTCGAGGTGATCGGCAAGGACGAAGAAGCGCTCGGCGCGGTCGTGCCCGTAGGCGGCGAAGTCGATCTCGAGGTCGGAGATGACGAGTTGCAGGGCGGCCCACATCGCTTCGCGTGCCTCCGACGCGAGCTTCATCAGCCGCAGCCTCGCCAGTCCATGCGGGGTGGCGCCACCGAAGTAGTGCGCCAGGACCGCCTCGTCTCGCTCCTCTCCGAGCTCGTTGTTGACCGAGAAGTTGGCGAGATCGAAGTACGGGTCGGTCATGCCGGCGTACTCCCAGTCGAGGATGCGGATGGCGCCGTCGTGGATCAGGTTGGAGTTCAACAAGTCGTTGTGGCCGAGCACGGTCGGTCGGAGCGGACAGCGCTCCGCCATCTGACCGAGGAGCGCCGCCATCCGCTCGTAGTCGAAGGGCTCGGCACCTCCCCGAGCGGCGATCTCGCTGTGGTAGCGAGCGACCACGGAGTAGGGGTCGAAGACCGCCGGCACCCGCCCCGCGGTGTGGACCCGCCGGAGGGCGGTCACGACCTCGCCGAGGAGCGGCTCGGTGGCGAGCACGTCCGGAGCTACGGGGACACCGTCGAGGAAGGCCGTCACGATGCAGCCCGTCGGCTCGTCGAAGGCCAGCACCTCGGGACCCACGCCGGTCAGGGCGGCAACCCGGCTGGCGGCCGCCTCAACGGAGCGGTCGATGCCGAGCAGCTCGGTCCGGCGGCCAGGTACCCGCACGACGACGGACCGCGCTCCGACCGAAACCTTGAAGTTCGAGTTCGTGATGCCCCCGGCGAGCGCCTCGATGCGGGCCGTCTCTCCCGGGAAGAGGCGGGCGACGAGTGCAGCCGCCACCTCGCCGGGGGGGGAAACCATGGAACGAGGGTAGCGGCCGACCGGGGCGCCAAGCGCTCCGTGGCCATCGCTTGCACCTGGGGCAGGCGGGATCACCTCTCCGTGCGTATTCCTGCGAGACGGGAAAGGTTCCTCGTCCGCGGGTGTGCGCAGGGCGGTGGGGGCGCGCAGCGCGGCGGGTGGGCACGGCGGTCGTGGCCAGCTACTGGTCTACCCAGGAGCGAGTCGCGACGGACAGGGGGGACCTGGACCGCGCCCTTCTGCACGGTGCAGGTCCCCGACCAGCCCGAACTTCCAGCCGGGCAGGAGCCCGCCAGGAGGCTGGCGCCGATGTCGCCCCACCGGCCCGGGTGGCTTCCATGGACCCGCCGACCGCTGGACCTGGGTTCAGAGCCCGGACCTCGGTGCACAGATTGGAGGTCGGTGCACAGCGTGCGTTATTCGGCCGTCTATGCCCCGACCGCCGCCGGCCACGCCGGCGCGGCTGCCCACCGCCGGCCACGCC
>DAHVMA010000065.1:0-6198 GCA_027320105.1 Acidimicrobiaceae bacterium
GAACGCCGCCCGGGTGTGCATGTGCGGCCAGCTCACCGACAGGCGCGACGGCGCCAGTGCCACGAGGGGAGGGACGAGGGACAGGGAGAAGAACGACTGGCAGGTGAAGCCGACCGGCCCCTCCGTGCCGATCCCGCTCACCACCGTCACCCCGCTGGCGAAGCGCCCGAGCACCGCCCGAATCGCCGCCTCACCGAGGCCCGTCCCTCCCGAGACCTCGCTGTCCGAACCATCGGAGCCGACCCCGCTCACGCCCGCACGTCGATGACAACCCGTCCCCGGGTGCGGCCGTCGAGGATGTCGTCGGCCAACTCCGGCACCGCGCCGAGCGGCTCGACCGTCGTCATGCCATCGAGCAGGTTCGGGTCGAGGTCCGTGGCGAGGCGGCCCCAGGCCTGCTCCCGTCGGGGTGTCGGGCACATGACCGAATCGACCCCGAGCAGCCGCACCCCGCGGAGGACGAACGGGTGCACCGTGGTCGGGAGGTTGGTACCGCCGGCGAGGCCGCACGCGGCGACGGCAGCTCCGTAGCGGGCCTGGCGCAGCACCGACGCCAGCGTCGTGGCGCCGACGGCGTCCACCGCCGCCGCCCACCGGGACGACTCGAGGGGGCGGCCGGAGTCCCCTGCCAGCTCCTCTCGAGCCACGATCTCCGCCGCGCCCAGCTCGCTCAGGTAGTCGTGCAGCTCCGGGCGCCCGGTCGAAGCCGCCACGCGGTAGCCCAGCCGGCTGAGGACGGCGATGGCGACGCTGCCCACGCCGCCCGCTGCTCCGGTGACGAGGACGGGGCCGTCCACGCCAGGCTGGAGGCCGGCGTCCTCCAAGGCGAGGACGCACAGCATGGCGGTGAGACCCGCCGTGCCGACCGCCATCGTCTGGGCAAGGGTCAGGCCGGGAGGGCGGGCCACCAGCCACTCGCTGCGGACCCGCTGGCGCCCCGTGTAGCCCCCCGGATAGGTCTCAGACAACCCCCACCCGGTGACGACGACCTCGTCTCCCGGCGACCAGCGCGCTGAGGAGGAGTCCGTGACCGTGCCGGCGAGATCGATGCCGCAGACCAGCGGGGGCCGCCGGACGATCGGGGCCCGTCCGGTCACCGCCAGGCCGTCCTTGTAGTTGAGCGACGAGTAGGCGACATCGACGGTCACGTCACCCTCGGGCAGGTCCCCTTCCTCGAGCTCGGTCAGCCGTGCCCGACCCTCTGCTGGTGCCACCACTGCCCTTATGCCCATGTCCGCACCTCCCGTTCGGTGGCGGGGACCCTACCCGGGCGCGACGGTCAGGCGCTGGGGCGGGCCGGCGATCTGCTAGCGTCCAAGCCGACTGCGGACGTGGCTCAGTTGGTAGAGCACAACCTTGCCAAGGTTGGGGTCGCGGGTTCGAGTCCCGTCGTCCGCTCCAGCCCCGACAGATGAACCTCCACCACCTCATCAGCCAGTACGGGTACCTGGCGGTGTTCGTCCTGGTCGGAGCCGAGAGCCTCGGCGTGCCGCTCCCCGGGGAGACCATCCTCATCACGGCGGCCCTCTACGCCGGCAGCCGGCACGCCCTGTCGGTCTGGCTGATCTTCGCCGTGGCGGCAGCGGCGGCGATCACCGGCGACAACATCGGCTTCCTGATCGGCGACAAGGGTGGCTACCGCCTGCTGCACCGCTACGGCCGGTACATCCACGTGCGGGAGAAGGAGATCAAGGTCGGGCGGCTGCTGTTCGACCGCCACGGCGGGAAGGTGGTGTTCCTCGGCCGGTTCGTCTCAGTGCTGCGCACCTACGCGGCGTTCCTCGCCGGCACCCTCAAGATGCACTGGCGGCGGTTCCTCCCCTCCAACGCCGCCGGCGGGATCCTCTGGGCGGCGATCTACAGCTTCGTGCCCTACGAGGTCGGCGGAGCCGTGACCAAGGCGTCGCGCACCGTCTCGATCGGCCTCGGCGTCGCCGCTTCGGTGGCCGTCGCCGGCGGGATCCTGCTCGTCCGCCGCAAGGCCAGGCAGCTCGAGGATGCCGCCGAGGCTGCCTTCCCCGGGCCCCTACCCGACCGCTGAGCTCCAGAGCGGCGGGGACGTGGTGATCCGGGACGTGAGCCGGGTCATCCCTCCATGCTGATCGCCTGCTCGGGGCAGTTGGCGGCAGCGAGCCGCGCCCGCCCCTCGCCGGACGGCTGGATGGGGTCCACCAGGACCGTGCCGAACCCGTCGTCGTCCGCCCCGAAGAGCTCGGGGGCGAGCGAATAGCAGCGCCCGTGGCCCTGGCAGGCTTCGGGATCGATCCGCACCCTCATGGCGCCGTGACTGTACCTCGCCCCGGGCTCCCGTCCTCGCTCACCGCAGGCGCCGTCACGGGTGAGCAGGGACGGCACACTCGATGTCGACCGTCCGGGCCCCGGCGTAGGCCAACTGCAGCACCTTGTCGCCCGCCGGGCACTGCGCCCCGGTCCGCCGGGCAGCGTGCACGGACACCACCCGGACGGCGGCACTGCTCGACGAGCATGGCACCGGGGTCGTCGCGTATGCCACCGGCGCACCGGGAACGGAGGTTCGGACCAGGCACCTGCCGACCAGGGCGTGGGCCTGGCGCGCCGCCATCCGGGCGGCGGCCGCACCGCTGTAGCGCGTCGCCTGCCAGGCGCCGACCGAGATCGCCCCGAGGATGAGGGCGACCGGAACGAGCCGGTACGGGCTGCTCCACGGGGCGCGCCGGACCCGTGGCGGCACGGGGATGCGGGCGGCGACCTCCTCCCAGCGCGGCGGCAGGGGCGGGGCGTCCGCCCCCGGGCGCCACCGGAGCCATCCCCCGGCGTCCTCGTTGAACCAGCCGATGGTGCCGTCAGGGTCCTTCCGCCAGCGGACGCCGCGGTAGGTGGCCACCTCCCGCACGCCGCTCGGCGGCGCCGGCGTAGAAGCGGCGGCGGGCCGGCGGGCGCCGGTTCGGCCACTCACTTGAGCAGGCGCGACAGGCGCCGGTCGGCAAGTGGCCTGCCCCCTGTCTGGCAGGTGGGGCAGTACTGGAGCGACTTGGTGGCGAACGACACCTCCCGCACGACGTCCCCGCACGCCGGGCAGGGCTGTCCCGTCCGGCCGTGAACGGCGAGACCCCCCTTCTTCTCCCCCTTCAGGCCTTTGGCGGGCAGGCCGAGCGACCGCTGCACGGCGTCGCCGAGGACGCCGACCACGGCGGCGTGGAGCCGGGCGACCTCCTGCGGGGTCAGGTTGCCGGCCGGTTTGAACGGCGAGAGCTTCGCGGCGTGCAATACCTCGTCGGAATAGGCGTTGCCAACCCCGGCGATCACCGACTGGTCGGTCAACACAGTCTTCACGTTGGCGGTGCGGCCGCCCAACGCAGCGGTGAGGGCGTCGACCCCGAACCCCGGCGAGAGCGGGTCCGGGCCCAGGCGGGCGATCCCCTCGACCCGGTCCGGATCGTTGACGACCCACACAGCGAGGCGCTTCTCTGTGCCCGCCTCGGTGAGATCGAACCCCCCCTGGGAAAGCCCGACCCGCAGAGCCAGGAGGCCTTTCCCTGGACGAGCGCGCGCCGCAGGGGCCTCGTCCCGCCACTGGACCCATCCGCCGCGCGCCAGGTGCACGACCACCCACAGCGGCCCCCGCGCCCGCAGGCACAGGTACTTGCCCCGCCGCTCGCAGGCCTCGATGATCCGACCGACGAGGGCCTCCGCCGGCGGGTCGAACGTCTTCAGGGCGGACAGCGCCCCGACCTCCACCCTCTCGATCGCGCGACCACCGGTCCGATCCGTGAGGAACCGGGCGAGAGCCTCCACTTCCGGCAGTTCGGGCACCTACGACCCCGTGTGACCGAAACGCCCGTACATCCGCTCCGACGGCTCCAGCTCTGCGACGACCTCCCACTCCACCTCGGCGACGGGGATCACCACCAGCTGGGCGACGCGATCGCCGCGGCGGATCTCATAGGCCTTCTCCGGGTCGGTGTTGATGACCACGGCGCACAGCTCGTCCCGGTAGCCGGAGTCGATCAGCCCCGGGCTGTTGGCGAGCGTCAAGCCGTGCCGAAGGGCGAGGCCGCTGCGGGGCAGCACGAGCCCGGCGTATCCCTCCGGGATGGCGACCCGCACGCCGGTCGGCACCAGGGCCCGACCGCCCCCCGGCGCCACCAGCACCCCCGCTCTCGCGACGAGGTCGACCCCGGCGTCCCCGGGGAGGGCGTAGCGCGGCAGGGCCAGGTCGGGATCGACGCTCACCAGTGGCACGCGCAGCACCACTTCACGCTACCGACCCCGCTACCGTGCTGGCGGTGCTGGCGTGGATGGACCTGGAGATGACCGGGCTCGACCCGTCCCGTGACCGCATCATCGAGATCGCCACGCTGGTGACAGACGACCGTCTCGAGATCGTGGCCGAAGGCCCCGACCTGGTGGTCGCCGCCCCGCAGGAGCGGCTGGCAGGGATGGACGAGGTGGTGCGGGGGATGCACACACGTTCGGGGCTGCTCGCGGAGGTCACCTCCGCCACCACCACGCTGGAGCAGGCCTGCGCCGCCACGCTCGCCTTCCTGCGCGAGCACGTGCCCCAGCCGGGCACCGTGCCGCTGTGCGGGAACTCGATCGGCACCGACCGCCGGTTCCTCGCCGCGTGGCTCCCGGAGCTCGACACCTTCTTCCACTACCGCAGCGTCGACGTCTCGACCGTCAAGGAGCTGGTACGCCGGTGGTACCCCGAAGCGCTGGCAGGCGCCCCCCAAAAGGGTGGGAACCACCGGGCCCTCGACGACGTCAAGGAGAGCGTCGCCGAGCTCCGCTACTACCGGGACACGGTCTTTCGGCCCCCGACGACCACCGCTTGAGGACCCTTCCGGCTCCCACCGGTCGCGAGAATCCCCACGCGTAACCCCGTGTGCGTGGCACAGTGGATTGAAGGAACCGGCCTCAGGCCGGTGGTCTCGAGGAGGCAATTCATGCGTCCAGCCGACACCTTCCTCCCCGGCGCCCAGGACCACCGCAGGCGGACCCGGCGCCAGGTACGGCACGAGGCGAGAGCCCGGCTGCGGACAGCGGGCACCGACGAGGAGCTGCTCGAGGACGCCGACGCCCGCTGCCCCAAGGAGGTGCACGACCTCGGGCGCCGGGCTTCGCCGCGCCCGCCACAGCCACCCAAAGACGGCCGCCGCGGGGGCTTCAAGGTCTGGAAGACCCCTTACTGGAAGCGGCGCAAAGCGCAGCGCGCCGCTCGCAACGCCGCCCTCCGGGACCTGACCCGCAAGACGTAGGCCGCCGAGCCGGCGGTCCGTGCCCGGGTTGCCCGCCCCGGCCTACGACCGTCCCGGGTCACCGCCCAGGTCCCAGATCGCCTCGAGGTCGTGGCGGCTGAACGCTTGGAAGGCGATCAGCGTCCTCGTATCGGTGATCCCCTCGAGGGCATGGATGCGCCGCGTCACGACGTCGGCGAGGTCCTCGTGGCGGCGCACCCGGACAACGGCAACGAGGTCGGCATGGCCGGCCACCGAGTACACCTCCGCTACGCCTTCCACGTCGGCCAGCTCGGCAGCCAGCGACGCCACCCGGGAGGGGACGGCGTCGATGAGCACGAAAGCATGGACCATGGGCGGGACGCTACCGGACGGCGGCGCCGCCCCGCCCGGTCCCCCGCCGGCCTCGGTCCCGCCCATCCCATCCAAACTGTGAGTGGAAAGTACACAGGGTGTGATGTTTTCACTCACAGTTCGGTGTGGGGGTCAGGCCGGCGCCGGCCTACCCGCCCGGCGCCACGACGCTGGCGACAGCCGAGAGCGCCACCTCGCCGGCGTCGTCGGAGACCCACACGCATACGACGTCTCCGCAACGGGCGCTGCAGACCGCAACCTGACCGGGGGAGCCAGGCTCGCCGCCGGCACCGATCGCCCTGCGGTACTCGACCTCGGCGGTCCCGACGCATGCGCCGGGGGCGTGGCGTGCCAGTTCGTCCTCGAGCATGGCCCAGCCGGCGGCGTTGTTGACGTGGCCGAGGACGTCGAAGTCGGCAACCCGGAGCGGCCACCCCCGCCCCGGGGTGTCCGCTGGGGCTGGGCCGTGGAGGAGCCGCGCGGCCACCGACCGCCCCGCCGCCGCCGGTCCGTAGATCCCCCTGAAGCGTTCCCCGAGAGGCGCCGGGCGCATCGTGACCGGGTCCAGGCTCACCCACAGGGAGACCGCCTCCGCCGCCACTCCGGCCGATCCGACGATGGAGGTCCG
>DAHVMA010000077.1:0-17680 GCA_027320105.1 Acidimicrobiaceae bacterium
CCGGCGCGGCGGGCGGCGGCCAGGGCCACGAGGGCCTCACCCCCCGCCGCGCTGCGAGAGTCGACGACCCGCACCCGCCCGGCGGGAGCCGTCCCGGCGGCGAGGCAGGCGGCGTCGAAGGTGGCGCTCATCTCGCGTGCCAGGGTCACGATCAGCACCCCCTCCCCGGCGTCCGCCTCCCCGGCGGCGGTGGCCAGCTCGCCGGGCGTCGGCCCCGACGTCGAGAACGGCTCTGCACCGGCACGGGCGGCGACGTCGGCGAGGGCGAGCACCCCGTCCCGGGTGGTGACCCCGCCGAGAGTCAACCACATGGGGACGACCCTGACGCCGGCCTGTGCGGCCAGCTGCGGTGGCAGGGCCGCGGCGCTGTCGACGACGACGCCGACGGTCAGGGCCGGGCTCCGACGGGCTGCGCCGCCCGGCGGAGCACCAGGTGCGGACCAGCTACGCCTTTGTCCCGGACATCCCTGTCGAGGACCAGGCGCCACACATACGTGCTCGGCCGGCGGCGGGCTGGAGGGCCGTTGCCCGCCAGGCGCTTGGCGAGGATGGGCACGAGCACGCCAGCAGCACAAAGCGCCCCGTCCCTGCCGTGCGCCCGGGCGGACACCGGCACGACGGCGGCGTCGGACACGAGGGACCCGACGGCCGTCTTGCCCGCCACCCGGCCCCCTGCCAGGCCCGCCAGGAGCGTCGCCGCCCCCACCGGCGCCGCAGGCAGCAGCGCCCCGATCGCAGGGCTGATGCCCCGGCCGCCCGCTCCCGACAGCCACGGCGACCAGTTGTGGCCGCTGACGCCCGCCGCCGCGGCCAAGGCCCGGCGGACAGGGTCGTCCCCGCCGGCGAGCAGCGGTCCGACGGCGCCCTTGGCCACGTCCAGGATGCCTGCGAGCATCAACGGCCCGAGCCCGGCCACCGCGAACAGCCCGGTCCCCGACACCGTCCCAGTCCCCACGCGGCGCAGGTCCACGCCGCGGAGCCGGCGGGCGGCGATGTTGCTGAACGGGATGGCGCCGAGCAGGTAGGCGGTGGGGACCGCCAGCCAGCGGAGCCGTTCGGGGACGCCGCCACCCGCCGGGCGGCCGGAGGCGGCGCTCTCGCGGTGAAGGCCGGTGGAGAGGATCGCCTGCACGGGCGAGAGGCTACCGGTGCCACCCGGGACGGCTCGTGGCGAGGCGCCGGGGCCGCGCCCACTTTCCGCCGCGGGCTCGTAGCTTGAGAGCTACCCCAGTGAAGGTAGCGACCGCAGCGATCCGGTGGAGTGAGATGCAGCAGTCCACAACAAGCAGGTCGGGGTCGACCGGCAGCGGTTCCGCCCGTCGACCCTCTCCGGCGCGGCCGGGATGGTGTGAGGCGGTGGTGAGACGGTGGTGAGCCCTCTCGTTCTCGCTGCCCTGGTGGCGCTGGCCACCGGCGCGTCCGGCGCGTGGGCCGGGCGGCGCGGCCACGGCGCCCGCCTCGCCCGCCGGCAGCGGCGTGCCCTCGACACACTCGGGGCCATCAGCAGCCGTTCGGTCGCTGCCCCACCCGGGTCCGACGACGGATCTGCCCCCCAGGCCCACGTTCGCGTTGTCGCGGAGGGCGACGCACCGCCGGCCGTGACGCCCAGACCGCTGACCGGGGGCTGGCGGCCGACGAGGGCGACGGGCGCGGCGCCGTTCCGCACCCCCAACCCGTGGCGGGATCCTCGTGTCACCGGTGGCTCGAGCGCACTGCCGGAGGTGGCCGACCTCGGGGACATCGACGAGGGGTCCGTCCGGGTCCTGCGACCAGCTCCGCCAGCGATCCCCTCTCCGGGAGCGTCCTCCGCTCCCCCGCCGGATGCGCCCAAGCTGGCGCCTCCCGCCGCTCCCCCGCCGGGCGCGTCGGCGCCGGCTCCCCCCACACCCGGTCCGCCTCCGCCAGCGCTGCCTGCGCCCCGGCTGCCCGAGGCGTCCGAGCCGGCGCTGCCTGCGCCCCGGCTGCCCGGGGCGTCCGAGCCAGCGCTGCTGCCACCCGTCGCTCCGCCGCCGCCGCCGGCCATATTGCACTTCGACGACCTCGACCCTGCCGACCCGGTTCCACGGCCAGCGACGGATCCGGCCGGGGCGACCCCCGGCCGTGCCACCCCCCGCCGTTCCGCTGCCCGCCGGGCCGCCCCCCGCCGCGCCGTCCCCCCCCGTGCCGCTACCGGCCGTTCCGCTTCCCGCCGGGTCACCCCCCGCCGCGCCGCCGGCCGAGCCGTGGTGGTGGCGGGGGTGGTGGCGATCGTGGGCGGAGGAGCGGCGGGAGCGTGGTCCCTCGCCCACCCGTCCCGCCGGCACCCGCCGGCGGCGGTGCCCACCACGCCGTCGGCTCGGCCGCACACCGTCGCGGCGCGGCCGAGGGACGTGCCGACCCCCCGGGCGACCGAGGCCGTGAAGCTGCTGTCCCGCACTTCTGGGGCGTCCGTGTACCGCATCTCCCGGTCGGCGTCCATCAGCCTGCGGGCGTCCGGTCCATGCTGGGTCGAGGTCCGCTCCGGGACCGAGAGCGGCAACGTTGTGTACGAGGCGACCATGTCGGCCGGGTCGACCAAGACGGTGGCGGGACCGGTGTGGGTGCGCCTCGGGAACCCGCCGGCGGTGGCCGTCTCCGTAGACGGGGCCCGGGTGTCGCCACCGGTGGCCGCCGGCACCCCCTACGACCTGCAGTTCCAGGCCGCCCAGTAGCGCCGGTCTCCGGGTCCCCGTCCGCCGGCCGGACCGAGCGTCAGGACGGGGTGCTTGCGACCCCTCGGATCCTCCGGTGGCCATCTGCCGGTCGTGCACCGGGCGGCACCGCTGCTCAGGTGCCGCTGGCCTGCTTCGGGAGGGTCGCGCCGGCCCCGGTGCCCGGTCCCGGCGGGCGGTCGAAGTCGGTGATCGCCGCCTCCAGCTCCGACACGACGCCGGCGAGCGGCACGATGTTGAGCACTCCCTGACCCCCCTGGAGGAGGTCGATGATCTCCTCGCCGGAGTGCGCTAGCACCGAGCGGCCCTCGCCGATCACCAGGTTTGCGGTGGCAACGTCCTCGCCGGTGGCCCGCAGGCAGTCGATCGCCCGGCGGGCCTGGGCGAGCGAGATGCCGGCGTCGAGCAGCCGCTTGATCACCTTGAGCCGGACCAGGTCGCCGTAGGAGTAGCGCCGCTGGGAGCCGCTGCCCCGGGCCTCGCTGATAGAAGGGCGCAGCAGGTTGGTGCGTGCCCAGTAGTCCAGCTGGCGGTAGGTGATCCCGACGATGGCGCAGACCTGGGGACCCCGGTACCCGACCTCGGTGCTTCCGTCGGTCACAGCACGCTCCAGTGGTGCAGGGCCCACGCCAGCGTGGACCACACGGGGGTAGTTACGAAGGTGTCACCCCAGTGTGCTGCACCGTGTCGCCAACCGCAAGCGGTGCGCCGACGGAATGTCGGTGCGTACGTATTCGCCGAACCCGTCTTCCTCTGTTGGGAGGTCAGCGCTGACCGGGCGGAGGTCGGTGCAAAGGATGGCGTTCCTTGCCCCCAACTCCCCGAGAACTGTCGAATGCACCGAGCTGACGCTCAGCCCTCGAAGTCCTCCGGTCGGATCCCCTCGATGAACGCCTTGAACTCCGACACCAGCTCGTCGGCGTCAACGGTCTCCTCGGCCTCCTCCGCCTCCAGCACGACCCCCTCGGCGTCGACGAGGGCGTCGTCGGCGTAGATCGTGGCGGAGGTCCGCACGGCGAGGGCGATGGCGTCGGACGGCCTGGCGGAGACGGTGTGGTGGTGACCGTCGGCGGTGAGGCGGATCTCGGCGAAGAAGGTCCGGTCCCGCAACTCGGTGATGACCACGCAGTCGACCACCGCCCCCAGGTCGTTGAGGAGGTCCCGCATGAGGTCGTGGGTCATCGGGCGCGGGGCGACGACGCCTTGCAGCGCCTGGGCGATCGCCTGCGCCTCCGCGGGCCCGATGTAGATCGGCAACGTCCGGTTCCCCCCGTCCGCCTCTTGCAGCAGGAGGATCGGTGTCCGGGTTGACACCTCCACCCGGACGGATGCGAGCCGCATCTCCACCATGCCGGCACGTTACCCGCTGCCTGCCGGCCGAAGGACTCATCGGCGACGCCGCAGGGCGCTACCGGATCTGGCGGATCGCCTCGTTCACCAGCCCCGACCGCAGCTCGCCGCCGAGGGAGGCGAGTCGCTCCAAGAGCTCGGCCGCCTGCCGCCGCGCCTGGGGGTTGCGCTGCCGGAGGAGGGGCATCACCAGCTGCTCGTAGAGGCTGGCCTCCCGGTCGGCGGCGTTGCGCCAGGCACGCAGGTGGCGAGGCTCCACGCCGACGGTCGCGAACCCGGCGCCGGTGCGCACGAGGCCGAGTGAGTCGGGGTCGAAGTAGGCGACGCCGCCCACGGTGGCGTTGGCCGAGATGAGCCCGTACTGCTGCAGGTCCCGGACCAGTTGGGCGTCGCATCCCGCCGCCGCCGCCAACTCCTCCGCCGTGTACACGTCCGGCTGCCCAGCCGGGCGCGCTGCGCCGGCGTCAGGTCGGGATGTGGTCGTGGGCGCCGGCCGCGTCCCCGTGGCCGGCGCCGTCCCGCGGCTCACCGGGCTATCCGGCGGTAGCGGTTCGGCCCGTGCTGCGATCCCGCCGGCGGTCGCAGCCGGCGATGGGTCCGGCTTCGCCGGCGCCGCCCCCGGCGATGGGTCCGCCCCCGCCGCCGCGCCCCCCGCCGCTGCGCCCCCCGCCGCTGCCGGCGGCGGGGGATCGGTCCTGCCGGGCAGCGGACGTGCCCCGCCGTTGGCCGCTCCCCCGTCGCCAACGTCTCCCCCGTCGCCAACGTCGGGCGGCGTCTCGGCGAGAGCAACAGCCCCCTCGGGCCCCGAGACGGCACGGTACGGACCGGCCCGCTCCTGCTCGTCGAGCCGGCCCCGGATGACCTTGAGCGGCAGGAAGTGCTCCCTCTGCTGCCGGAGGATCCACCGGAGCCGCTCCACGTCGTGGTCGTAGAACTTCCGGTATCCCGACGGGGTTCGCTCCGGGTCGACGAGTCCCTGGCTCTCCAAGAAGCGGATCTTGGAGATGCTCACGTCCGGGAACTCCTCCCTCAGCAGTGCCAGGACCTCCCCGATGGTCAGGTGCGACCGTCCGGCCATCGTCAGCTCCCTGTGCTCTCGGCCAGGAACACGAGACGGAACAAACCCACCTGCAGCTCGTTGCCGCTGTGGAGGGTGACGGTGTCGTCGATGCGTTCCCGGTTGACGTACGTGCCGTTGAGCGATCCGGCGTCGCGCACCCGATAGCCGGTTCCCGGTTCGTGGGCGACCTCGGCGTGGCGCCGGGAGACGGTGATGTCGTCGAGGAAGATGTCGGAGTCCGGGTGCCGGCCGATGCTGGTCACCCCGCCGCGCAACAGGTAGCGCGACCCGAGGTTGGGTCCTCGCTTCACCACCAGCAGGCCGGCGTCGGGTGGGAGGTCGCTCAGGTTGACGACCACCTCCTCCTCGCTGGCCTCACCGGTGCCCTCGAGTGGAACCAGGGTGACGGTCACCGGGCCGGCGTCACCGGGATGGTCGAGCACGGCGCCGCACACCGAGCAGAAGTTGGACCCTTCGGGGTTGCGGTGCCCGCACTGGTTGCAGTACATCCCGCCGGCGACCCGGTCAGTCCTCGATCAGGGCCCGGTAGCCGGCGGCGTCGAGCAGGCCGCCGAAGGCGGCACCGTCGTCGGGCTCGATCACACAGAGCCAGCCCTCGCCGTAGGGATCCTGGTTGAGGAGCTCTGGCGCGTCGACGAGCTCGCCGTTGACCGCGACGACCCTTCCCGCGGCGGGCGCGTAGATGTCGGACACGGACTTGGTCGACTCCACCTCGCTGAAGGACTGACCGGCGTCGAAGCGGGTGCCCGGCTCGGGTAGCTGCACGAACACCACGTCGCCCAAGGCGTCTTGGGCGTAGTCGGTGATGCCGATGCGCAAGCTGCCCCCCTCCTGGCGCACCCACTCGTGGTCGGAGGTGTACCGGAGGTCATCGGGCACGTTCATGCGGTCGAAGATACCGGAATCCCCTCCCGCCAGGACGGCCCGGCACCTGCCGAGGGAATCGCTGGAGCCTGCCGCCCGGCATGACCGCCTGGCCCCCCGCCTGGTGCTGCCAGAGGACCTACCGCCCGACCCTGCCGGCGACCGGTGCCGAGCCGGCCACGCGCCGTACGATCCCGGCGTACTCGGCGACTCGAGCCGCCACGGCGGCGGCATCGTCTGCCTCGGCCCACACGTGGGTCACCGGCTGGTCCGGGTCGGGGGCGACGAGCACCCAACCGTCCACGAAGCGCGCCTTGATGCCCTCGACCAGCTGCACGTCACGGTCCCGGCAGGACTCGAGCAGCGCCCGCATGACGGTGCCGGTCCGCTCGAAGGGCGTGGGCACCGCCTCGTGGGCGACGGCACCGACCGGCGTCGTGCGGCGCAGGTCCGAGAGGCGCTCAGCTCGGGCGGCGAGCAGGGCTACGAGCACGACGAGCGCGGCGATGGCGTCGAACGCCGGCAGGAAGCCGGGGAAGGCGTAGCCACCTTGGACGCCGGCGGCGAGCACGGCCCCCGACTCGGTGGCGGCGCCGAGCACGTCCGCCTCGGACAGCCCCGTCCAGACAAGCCGGCCGCCGTGCGCCGCGACCACGGACTCGGCCGCTCGCGGCGCCGACACGGGGAGCACGACGGGGGATCCCACGCCGGCGACCGGGAGGTGGAGCTGCAGGAGGGCGACGAGGGCCTCCGCATCGTCGAGGCGGTGCCCGGCGTCGTCGACGACCGTGAGCCGTTCGCCGTCGGAGTCGATGACGGCACCGAGCTCGGCCCCGGAGGCAACGACGAGGCGGGCGACCTCGGCGGCGTGCTCGGCGCGGTCGAAACCGAGAGCCTGGCGCGTCGAAGCGTAAGGGTTGAGCGACAGGACGTCCGCCCCCAGCTTGGCCAGCACGTTGGGCATGACGAAGCTGGCGGCTCCGTAGGCGTAGTCGAGGACCACTTTCACCCGCCGCGCCCGGACCTGCTGCAGGTCCACCAGGCCGGCGGGCGGCGGGGCGGTGAGGGCGGCGGTGTAGGACTCGGCGAGGCGTTCCGGAACGACGATGTCGCCGATCTCACCGGCGAGGCTGCGGCGCACGTCCTGGCGGGCGAGGATCCGCTCGAGCGGCTTGCGGGCGGTGGCCGACAGGTCGATGCCCCGCTCGTCGAGCAGGCGCAGGCTCACGGCCTGGGCGTCGCCCCGCACCAGGCGCACGCTGATGCCGCCGTCGCCGCCGAGGGCCCGCACGGCGAAGCGCGTCACGGGGAGGGTGGTGACGTCCAGGTCGACGACGTCGACGCCGGCGGCGTTGAGACCGGCGCTGACGGCCCGCTTGAGGACGCGCCCGACGCGGCTGGTGTCGCGCGAGACCATCACCTGCCCGCCCCGGTGGATGGTGGTGGCGAAGGCCATTGCCAGCCGCACGGCGAGCTCGGGGGTGACGTCCACATTGGCCAGGCCGGTAACACCCGTCGTTCCGAGCACGGTGCGGGAGCGGTGCGACTCCCAGATGATGGAGGTGTCGACCGATGCCCCAGGGTCGACCGTCTTGGCGGGGTACACGGCGACGCCGGGTTGGATGACGGCGTCCTCGCCGATGACGGCGTCGTCGGCCACGACGCTTCCCTCCTCCAGGCGGGCACCCCGCCGGATGCGGGCGGCACGGCCGACCACGCTTCCTCGCAGGTGGGTGCCGGGCCCGAGGTAGGCGTGGTCGTGCACCACGCTGCGCTCGACGCAGGTCTCAGCCGAGACGCGGACGTCGGCTCCGAGCACGCCATACGGCCCGATCTCCGCTCCGGGCTCGACGTGGGAGAGGGCGCCGATGACGGCTGGCGCCGCCACCCTCGCTGCCGGGTGGAGCTCGGCTCCCTCTCCGAGCCAGATGCCTGCGGCTATCTCGAAGCCGTCGATGGTGCTCCGGACCCGGCCGTCGAGCAGGTCCTCGTGGGCGCGCAGGTAGGCGTGCAGGGTGCCGACATCCTCCCAGTAGCCGTCCACGACGCATGCACACACACGCCGTCCCTGCTCGAGGAGTCGGGGAAAGACCTCCCCCGCAAAGTCCACGGCTCGATCTGGGGGCACGGCGTCGAAGGCGGAGGGGTCGAGCACGTAGATCCCCGTGTTGACCGTGTCACTGAACACCCGGCCACGCGCCGGCTTCTCGATGAACCGCTCGACCCGGCCGTCGGTCCCGGTGACGACCACCCCGAAGTCCTGGGGGTCGTCGCGGACCTGCACGGCCACGGTCACCTCGGCGCGCTGGGCGTGGTGGAACGCGACCAGCGCGCCGAGGTCTACGTCGGTGAGCACGTCCCCCGACAGCACCACGAACGGCTCCCGGGCACCTTCCATGGCGTGGCGAACGGACCCGGCCGTGCCGAGGGGGACGTCCTCCGCTGCGTAGGAGAGGCGTACACCCAGCTCGGCGCCGTCGCCGAAGTGGGCACGGATCGCCTCCGCCCGGGCGCCGACGGTGATCACCTGGTCGGCGAAACCGTGCCGGCGCAGCAGGGATATCACGTGCTCGAGCAGGGGCCGGTTGCCGAGCGGGAGCATCGGCTTGGGCAGCGTCGAGGTGAGCGGCCGCAGCCGCGTGCCCTCCCCGCCGGCCATGATGACGGCCTTCATGCCGCCCGGCCGTGCTCGAGGCGGCCATCGGCGATCGCCCGGCGTGCCGCCGGGGCGTAGACGAACACCGACCACCACGCGAGGACGAGGCCGGGCCCGGCACAGACCCATGCCAGCGCTTCAGCCGCCGCATGCCATCCGACCGACGAGTGGCCGGCAACGAACAGGGGCAGGGCGCACATCAATCCGAACGCCCCCGCCTTGCCCACCATCCGCACCTCCATCCGCCGACCCCCTGCTGCGGCGACGACGAGGAAGCCGGCCGCTACCACCGCCTCGCGGGAGAGGGCGAGCACTGCGACGGCGACGGGCACCGCCCCGACCACCACCGTCGAGATCCCGGCGGTGGCCAGCAGCAGGCGGTCAGCCAGCGGGTCGAGGACCTTGCCGACGGTGGACACCTGCCCGAGGCGGCGGGCGAGGAACCCGTCGACCCAGTCGGTCGCCCCGAGGGTGCCGAGCAGGATGGCGGCGGCGAACCAGTCGCGGTGACCGGGCTGCAGTAGCACGACCACGAACACGGGGATGCAGGCGAGACGGGCGGCACTGAACGCGTTGGGGATCGTCAGGACCCGACGCTGCGCCGGGCCGGCGGCCGGCATGAGCTGAGCATATGACCCTCGTGGGCGTCGGCCGGGTGCAAGTCGTTGTGCCGCGTGCCTGGATCGGCTATCCAATGGCCTGGGGGCAGCCGAGGGTCGGCACGCCCTCCCGGGAGATCCCATGATGGCGTGTCCCACCTGTGGCAGCGAACAGCCGGACTGGGCGGTGCAGTGCAGCAACTGCGGCGCCCAACTCCCGTCCCAGGCGACGCAGTCGGCGCCGCCCGGTGCCCATCCCCCGCCCGCCGGCTCCTACCCGCCCCCGGGTGGCTATCCCCCGCCGGGTGCCTATCCCCCCTCCGGCGGCTACGCCTGGCAGGGGCCGCCCGCCTCGATGACGGGAGGCAGCGGCTCCTACGCCGGCTGGTGGTACCGGGTCGGCGCCACGATCATCGACGGCCTCCTCGTCGGAGTGGTCACCGGCATCATCACCGGCGTCATCGGGTTCGGCCTCACCTCCACCGCCTTCAACGGGCGGTTCTTCGGGAGGTACGGCCTGGAACTGGTGGTCGAGGTGCTCTACGTCGCCGCCATGCTCTCGGCGCGGGGCCAGACGCTCGGCATGATGGCGGTCGGGACCCGCATCGCCGACGCCGGCAGCGGCCAGGCTGTCGGCTTCGGCCGGGCGGCCGGGCGTACGGTCCTGTTCATCGTCGCCTGGTGGCTGCTGCTCATCCCCGGCCTGGTCGACGTCCTGTGGCCGCTGTGGGACGGCCGCAACCAGACCCTGCACGACAAGCTCGTCAACACGGTCATCGTCCGTACCCGCTGATATCTGACGTTTACGTCAGGTGTCAGGTAGCCTCCTGCTGGTGAGTGGAACGGTCGGCGACACCCGGAGCAGGCACTACAAGTGGATCGCGCTGTCCAACACGACCCTGGGCGTGTTGATGGTGATGATCAACCAGTCGATCCTGCTGATCTCCCTCCCGGACATCTTCCGGGGCATCCGCCTCAACCCCCTGGCGCCGGGCAACGGCTCCTACTTCCTCTGGGTGCTCATGGGCTTCATGCTCGTCACAGCTGTGCTCGTCGTGAGCTTGGGGCGCATCGGCGACATGTACGGCCGGGTCCGCATGTACAACCTCGGGTTCGCCGTCTTCACGCTGTTCTCCGTCCTGCTGTCGGTCACGTTCCTCGACGGGCACGCCGGGGCGCTGTGGATCATCGTCATGCGGCTCCTGCAGGGCGTCGGTGGCGCTCTGCTGTTCGCCAACTCCAGCGCGATCCTCACCGACGCCTTTCCCGCCGACGAGCGGGGCAAGGCCCTCGGCATCAACGGGGTCGCCGCTGTCGGCGGCTCGTTCATCGGCCTGGTGCTCGGCGGGCTCCTCGCCCCCATCGCCTGGCGCCTGGTCTTCTTGGTGTCCGTGCCCTTCGGCCTGTTCGGCACCGTGTGGGCCTATGTCATGCTCCGCGACAACGGGATCCGCTCCCGGGCCCGGATCGACTGGGCCGGCAACCTCACCTTCGCCGCCGGCCTCGTCTCGCTGCTCACGGGGATCGTCTACGGCATCGAGCCCTACGGCGGCAGCACCATGGGCTGGACCAACCCCTTCGTCCTCGGGACGATCTTCGGTGGCCTGGCGGTGCTCGTCCTGTTCGTCTGGATCGAGCTGCGCGTGCCCGACCCGATGTTCCGCCTGCCGCTGTTCCGGATCCGCGCCTTTACCGCCGGCAACGTCGCCGCCCTCCTCGGTGCCGTCGGGCGGGGCGGCTTGCAGTTCATGCTGATCATCTGGCTCCAGGGTGTCTGGCTCCCCCGGCACGGCTACAGCTTCGCCACCACGCCCCTGTGGGCGGGGATCTACATGCTGCCGCTCACCTTGGGCTTCCTCCTCACCGGGCCGCTCTCCGGCATCCTGTCGGACCGCTTCGGCGCTCGGCCGTTCGCCACCGCCGGCCTGCTCATCGCCACGGCGTCGTTCCTCCTGCTCGACCTGCTGCCCATGAACTTCAGCTACGTGTGGTTCGCCGTGATGATCTTCCTGTTCGCCGTCGGCTCGGGCATGTTCTTCTCGCCCAACCAGTCCGCCGTCATGAACAGCCTTCCCCCCGACCAGCGCGGCGCCGGCGCGGGCATGCTGGCCACGTTCCAGAACTCGGCGTCGGTGCTGTCGATCGGGGCGTTCTTCACCGTGATCACCATCGGGCTGGCCGCCCGCCTGCCGGGCTCGCTGTACCACGGGCTGGTCGCCGAGGGCGTCCCGCCGGCTGCGGCCCACAAGGTGGCGGCCCTGCCCCCCATCGGGAGCCTCTTCTCGGCCTTCCTCGGATTCAACCCCATCGCCCAGCTGCTCGGCTCCAAGGCGACGCTCGTGCAGACGATGCACCTCACGCCGAGCCACGCCAGCTACCTGCTCGGCCGGTCGTTCTTCCCGCGCCTCATCTCCTCCGCCTTCGGCCACGGGCTGCACCTCGCCTTCGACTTCGCCGCCGGGGCGTCGTTGGTGGCGGCGGTGGCGTCGGTGCTGCGGGGCGGCCGGTACGTCCACCCCGCGCCCGAGTCCTTGGGCACCGAGGTCGGCGAGGGCATCGCCGGGGCGGCCGCCGCCGCGGCCACCGGGATCGGGGCCTCAGACGTGCTCGATGAGCTGGCGACGCTTCGGCGGGAGGACTGACGGTGGGCGAAGGGCTGCTCGGCATCGGCGAGGCCGCTGCGCGCGCCGGCGTGTCGGAGCGTGCCCTGCGCTACTACCAGCAGCTCGGGCTCATCACGCCCACGGCTTCCACGCCGGGGGGCCTGCGCCGCTACTCCGACGCCGACATCGCCCGGGTCGGCCGCCTGCGCGAGCTGCAGGAGTTGCTGGGCTTCAACCTGGAGGAGATCCGCGGTGTCTTCGAGATCGAGGACCGCATCGAGGCCCTGCGGGCCGAGTACCACGCCGAGGGCACCGACCCCGTGAGGCGCCGGGAGGTGATCGTCGCCCTGCTCGACGCCCGCTCGCGCCTGCGGGAGTCCGTCGTCGCCAAGATCGCCGCGCTGCAGACCTTCCTCGACGACCTCGACGCCCGCCGGGCGCGCCTGCAGCAGATGCTCGACGAGGGCGAGGGGGCCGCCGCTCAGCCGACCGGCAGGAGCCGGTAGCGGAAGCGGAGCGGCGTCGTCTCGGTCACCTCGATCGTCCGGGTGGCGCGCCCGTGGCGCAGGAGGGTGCAGTCGAACACGACACCGGGCCGGCGGGGCTCGGCCGGCGGGCAGCGCACCGTGGGCGGGAGGGCGCCGACCTGCAGGTCCTCCGACAGCGACTGGGCGACCTCGGGGCCGTGCAGGACGCGAGGGTCGTAGCTGCGCAGCGCGGTGAGGGCGAAGACCACCGAGGTCCCCACCAGCACCACCAGGGCGATGACCCCGGGCAGGTAGCAGCCGCGCCCGCGCGGCGCCAGCTCGGCGGTGCTCACCCGGCCAGCCTACGGCGGTCGCCGCTCGCGGGGCGCCAGCTGGCAGAATGGCTGCGTGGCCGACGCGATCAACGACCAGGAGCGGGCTGGACGCCTGCAGGACCTCTACGAGCTCATCGACTTGATCCGCCCGGCGGTGCAAGCCGACGGCGGCGACCTGGTGTTGAAGGGCGTCGACCCCGACGGCGGGACCGTCGAGGTGGAGCTCCAGGGCGCGTGCAGCTCGTGCGCCATCAGCGCCACGACCCTGCAAGCGGGCGTCGAGCGCATCCTGAGGGACCGCCTGCCCTGGATCACCGAGGTGCGGGGCGGCGTCGACGAGAGCCTCGACTGGGAGACCAGCGCCGCCATGGGCCGGGGCGGTTACACCCCCGGTTGGTGAGCCACTGCCGCCGTGGAGCTCTTCGTCCCTCCCACCATCGAGTGGCGCGACGGCGCGATCCGGATGATCGACCAGCGCCGCCTCCCCGGGGCGCTCGAGTACCTCGACATCGCCACCGTCGAGGAGCTCTGCGACGCCATCCGCTCGCTCGCCATCCGGGGCGCCCCGGCCCTGGGGGTGGCCGGGGCGATGGGTGTGGCCCTCGCCGCCCACCGCGGCGAGGACCGCCAGGACGCCGCCCGGCGTCTGGTGGCGACCCGGCCGACGGCGGTCAACCTGCGATTGGGCGTCGAGCGGGCCCTGGCCTCGCCCGATCCGCTCGCCGAGGCGCTGGCCGTCGCCGCGGAGGACGCGGCGTGCAACCGGGCGATCGGTCGCCACGGCGCCGCCCTCGTCGGGGACCGGGCGAGGGTGCTCACGCACTGCAACGCCGGTGCCCTGGCCTGCGCCGAGTACGGGACGGCCATCGGTGTGATCCGCGCCGCCCACGAGGGCGGCAAGAGGCCGTCGGTCTGGGTGGACGAGACACGACCCGTCCTGCAGGGCGCGCGCCTCACCGCGTGGGAGCTGCAGCGCCTCGGCATCCCGGCGACGGTCCTCGTCGACGGCGCGGCGGCGTCAATGATGGCACGGGGAGAGGTCGACTGCGTGGTCGTCGGTGCCGACCGGGTTGCCGCCAACGGTGACGTGGCCAACAAGATCGGCACCTACAGCCTCGCCGTGCTCGCCCGCCACCACGGCATCCCGTTCTACGTGGCAGCGCCTCGCTCGACGGTTGACCTGGCCTGCCCGACCGGCGCCGACATACCGGTCGAGCAGCGCTCCGCCGAGGAGGTCGCCGTCGTCAACCGCCAGCGGGTCGTCCCCGAGGGGGTGGCGGTGGCCAACCCGGCCTTCGACGTGACACCCGCCGGCCTGATCACCGCCATCATCACCGACGCCGGTGTCGCCGAGCCGCCCTACCCGGACAGCCTGCACCGGCTCGCCTAGGTGCTGATCTCCTCGTCGGCGGCGAGAACCGGCGCGACCGTACCGGGCGGCGGTCAGCGCCGCCTTCGCCACCAGCCGACGAGGAGGCGGTAGAGCAGGCCGCGTCGCGGCGGTTGGTCGTCGCCGAGGTAGAACCGCTGGAAGGCCCGGGTCTCGTCGCCGACCGGTTCGTCGGGGGTCGCCATGGGCACTCGAGGCTAGCGGCCCCGAGCGCCGGCGGCTAGGACCCTCGGCCGGGTGGCACCCCGGCCGGCTGGCACCCCGGCCGGGTGGGTCCCGGCCGGGCCGTCCATGTCGGGCGAGCGGGACTTGAACCCGCGACCCCCAGACCCCCAGTCTGGTGCGCTACCAAACTGCGCCACCGCCCGGTGCGCACCGAGCCTACTCGATCACGCCGAGCTCACCGCCGGAGGCAGGCCGTGACAGCCGCCCGACGGCTCCTCGGTGAACACCGCACGGTAACGCAAGTGACCCCTGCTTAGGACAAGCTATGCTAGCGGCCCATGGGATGGAAGCGTGCAGTCGGCATACGCCGGGCGCTGCGCCGAGGTGCCGGGCTGGGGGTAGTCGTGGCCGGCCTCGGCCTGGCTGGCGCCGCGTGTGGATCCAACCCGGCCACGGCCAACCCGCCGGCGGTGTCGGGGGCGGCCAGCGTCGCCTACGCCGGCTCGCTCCAACTCCTGGACGAGAAGGTGATCGGGCCCGCGTTCTCCAAGGCGACCGGCTACGGCTACCAGGGTCGTGGCGGCGGCTCCTTCGGGGTGGCGCAGCAGATCCAGTCGAACGAGATCTCACCGAATGTCTTCGAGAGCATCGGCGCCGCACCCATCACCCTCCTGGAGCCGAAGTTCACCTCGTGGTACGTGCAGGTGGCGGCGAGCCCAATCGTCGTCGCGTACAGCCCAAAGAGCCCGTTCGCTCCGCAGTTGAGGGCCATCGCCGAGGGTCACGAGCCGCTGTCCGACCTCTTCACGCTGATGGAACAGCCGGGCTTCCACCTCGGCCGCACCAACCCCGACACCGACCCCCAGGGCCAAGCGTTCTGCGAGATGGTCCAGCTCGCCGGGGCCCGCTACCACCTGCCCCCGGGGACGGCCGCCAAGATCCTCGGTCCGTTGGACAACCCCTCTCAGGTGTTCGCCGAGACGGCACTCGAAGCCCGGCTCCAGGCCGGACAGCTGGACGCGGCGAGCGCATTCTTGTCCCAGGCGATCCAGCTCCACCTCCCCTACATCGCGCTACCCTCCGCGATCGACTTCGGCGACCCGTTGCTGGCGTCCACCTACGCCAGGGCCGCCCTGACGCTCACAGGCGGCAAGAGCGTCCACGGCGTCCCCCTCGTGGTGGACGTCACGGTGATCGGCGCTCACGACCGTGCGGCAGCCGCGGCCTTCGTCGCCTACCTCCTCTCCAGCTCAGGGCGAGGCGAGTTGCGCCGCGGCGGCTACAGCCTCGTGACGCCATGGCTTGTCGGCCGGGCCTCCGCCGCGCCAAAGGCAGTTCGCCACGCTCTCGCCGGCTCGTAGCGACCCCGGACCTGCATTCGTCCTCGCCGCCCCCCTCCGGCGCGCCTCGACGGCTGTCTCCCTCCTCGTGGCGGGCGCCGTGTGGGTGGCGCTGCTCGGCCCGGTGATCGTGCTCCTCGCCCACCTCACCCCCCGGGCGATCTTGGCCTCCCTTTCGGCGCCCGGATCCCTCGGACCCCTCGCCGTCTCCATCGAGGCCAGCGCGGTCGCGCTCGGAGTGCTGGTCGTGATCGGGACGCCGCTCGCCTACCTCCTCGCCCGCGAGCGTCTGCCCGCTCCGCGGCTGTGGGAGGCGGGCCTGCTCGTGAGCCTCCTCCTGCCCCCTCTCGTCATCGGCCTGTTGCTCGTGTTCATGGTCGGCCCGGCGACGCCCATCGGCGAGGCGCTGTCCAAGATCCACCTTTCGGCTACCAACACCTTCCTCGCCCTGGTCATCGCCGAGATCTACGAGGCGGCCCCCTACTACGTGCTCGGCGCCCAGGCTGCCTTCGCTGCGGTTGACCGCCGCCTCGAAGAGCAGGCCGGCATGCTCGGTGACCCGCCCGGGCGGGTGCTGCGACGGGTGAGCCTCCCCCTTGCCGCCCCGGGTCTGGCCATGGCCCTCGCCACCGGTTGGGCCCGGGCGATCGGGGCGTTCGGAGCCGTGATCATCATCGCCTACCACCCTTACGGGCTCCCCATGCAGATCTGGGTCACCCTCGACGAGACCGGTCTCGCCTCCGCGCTACCGTTCGCCCTGGTGCTCCTGGTCGTCGCCTTGCCGTTGCCTCTCCTCGCCTACGGCTGGAGCACCCGTGCTCGAGCTCGACATTGAAGTCCCGCGGCGGCGCTTCAGCGTCGCTGTGGCCTTCAGTGTCGGCGTTGGTGAGCGGTTCGCCCTCTTCGGGCCTTCAGGAGCGGGGAAGACCACCGTGCTCGAAGCGGTGGCGGGCCTCGTCGGCCCGCAGAGGGGCTCGGTCAGCCTGGCCGGTCAGCTCCTGTGGGCGAAGGCAGATGGCCGCCGATCGAGCACCCAGGTGCCGTCCTGGCGGCGAGGCGTGGCCCTGCTGCGACAGGAACCGAGCCTGTTCCCCCACCTGAGCGTGCAGGCCAACCTGACCTACTCCCGGCGGCGGTCGGGCACAGCGGACCTGGGCCGCTTGGTGAACCTGCTCGACCTGGAGGGTCTGCTCGATGCCCGGCCGAGCGACCTCTCGGGCGGGCAGGCCCAGCGTGCAGCGCTCGCTCGTGCGCTGGCCAGCGACTGCCGGGCGTTGCTCCTCGACGAGCCCTACGCCGGGCTCGACGCCGCCCTCCGACGACAGGTGACGGCGCTGGTGCGCGACGAGGTCGACCGGCGTGCGATACCGGCCGTGCTGGTCTCCCACGAGCTGGCAGAAGCACAGGCGTTCGCCGACACCCTGGGCGTCATCGACGAGGGGCGACTTCTCCAGGTGGGCACGCCCCATGAGGTGGTCCTCCACCCCACCAGCCGGCGGGTGGCCGAAGTGGTCGGCTACCAAGGCTTCGTGGCGATCGACGGGGCGATCGTCGGTGTGCACCCCGAGCGCGTTCGCCTCGGCGCCCATCCTCGGATGGGGCCGGTGCTCAGTGGCCGGGTGGTACGTGCCCGCCCAGCGGGAACCGGTTTCGAAGCGGACCTGTCCGTGGGAGGTGCCGAGCTCACATGCCGGCTCGAAGCTGGCATCGGCTCCCCCGGGGCCACGGTGGAGATCACCGTCATCGACCCTCCGATGTTCCGCCCCGACGGCAGCGTCGTGTCGCAGCACCGGGAGGTGCTCGCGTGAGCCGGCACGAGCACACGCCGCGAGCTGCACCCGACGACCGAACGAGGGACGGGGCCCGCCTCCGCCTCGCCCGGCTCGCCCACGGCCTGTCCCAGCAGGACGTCGCCGCGGCCGCCGGGGTGACCCGACAGGCGGTGGCAGGGTTCGAGGCCGGTCAGTGGGACCCGTCGCTGCGCGTTGCCATGGCACTCGCCCGAGCCCTCGACACGACCGTCGAGGACCTCTTCGGGCCGCCATCCACGTTGCCGCCCGTCGACGCCGTCCCGCTCGGCCCTCTGCGGGCCGAGCCAACGCGTGTAGAGCTCGGCCAGGTCGGGACCACCGCAGTGGCC
>DAHVMA010000078.1:0-11635 GCA_027320105.1 Acidimicrobiaceae bacterium
CTTCCGTTCCGAGCTGACAGGACCTCGGGCCGAGCGCCGTGCTGATGGAAAAGTCCTCGTGGGACGACACCGTTGCGGGCGTCAGGGCCCGGGAGCCTCCCCCCAGGGTCGCCGTCTCACATCAGTCCTCACAGGACAAGCGCCGCTAGCGATCCCCGGGGGTCGGTCCCATGAGTAGTGGTACACCCATCAGCGCCTCGACACCGGGGCCCGCTGGTTCGGCCGCCCTACGACCAGCCGTCGAAGTGGACGATTCGCTCGACGGGCGGTCGGCCGGCCGGCCTGAAATCCGTGCCGAGGGTGTAGGCGACGGGCAGGAGGGCCACTTGGGTCACGGTTTCCGGGATGCCGAGGAGGGCGGCCGCCTCCTTCTCCCTGCCGAGGTGAAGCGTCGTCCAGGCGCTGCCGAGGCCCCGGGAGCGCAGGGCCAGCATGAAGCTCCACGCCGCCGGGAGGATCGACCCGTAGAAACTGGCAGCCTCGGCGTTGCCGCGCCCGTCGGCGCGCCCCTTGATGCAAGGGATCACCTGCACGGGCACGCGGTGGAGGTTGTCCCGCAGGTACACCGCACTGTCGCGAACGCGGCTGGTCTGGGGATCCGCGCCGGGCCGGTCTGCGCCGAAGTAGTCGGCGGACGCCTCCCGGTAGAGCTGGGCGAGCCCGGCACGGAGCTCCGCGTCAGTGACCACCACCCATCGCCAGCCCTGGCTGTTGCTTCCCGTCGGCGCCTGCTGCGCGAGCTGGAGGCAGTCCAGGATCACCTCCCGCTCCACCGGCCTGTCGAAGTCCAGACGCTTGCGCACCGACCGTGTCGTGGACAGCAGCGCATCGGTGACAGCGACGTCGAAGGGCAGGGTGCTCATGGGCGCCTTTGTACCAGGGGTCGGGCGCGGTGTCAGGGGTCGGGCCGGATCGTCCGGCGGATGGAGGCGATCCAATCGTCGGCGGCCGCCCAGGCCGAATGGGCGTCCTGACGCCGGCGGGCGCCACCCTCGCCGGCGGCCGGATAGCTGCCGAGGAACTTGACCTCGCGCACCGTCGTGTGCAGGTCGCGCAGGCAGTCGGCGACCACCTCCTCGGCGACGTGACCTTCGAAGTCGATGATGAAGCAGTACTCGCCGAGCGCCCGCTTCGTGGGCCGGGACTCCAGCTTCACCAGGTTGATGTCCCGGGCGCTGAACTGCCCGAGGATCCCGTGCAGGCTCCCCGGACGGTCGGCGGCCTGGAAGCACACGATGCTGGTCTTGTCGTGTCCCGACGGCGCCGGGACGCCCGCTGCCGCTGGCGCGACCAGGACGAACCGGGTCACGTTGTGCTCGTGGTCCTCGATGCCCGCGGCAAGGACGGCGAGCCCGTACAAGGAAGCGGCGAGCGTGGTGCCGATGGCTGCAGTCCCCGGACCGGCATCACCGGTGGCGACGAGGCGCACCGCCTCGGAGGTCGAGAGCGCGGCCACCTCCTCGGCCTCCGGGACGTGCCGGCCGAGCCACGCCCGGCACTGCGCCGTCGCGACCGGGAACGAGATCACCCGCCGCACGTCCTCGAGCCCTGTCCCCGCCGGCGCCAGGAGGTTCTGCGTCACGGGCAGGACGACCTCGCGTACGAGGTGCAGATCCCTCTCGAAGACCAGTTCGTCGAGGGCGGCCACGACGCTGCCCTCGATGGCGTTCTCGATGGCGACGAACCCGACATCGGCTCGCTGCTCTTCGACGGCCGCCAGCACCTGGGCGAAGGATCGTTGCGGCAGGAGGTTGGCCCCGGCGAGGTCGGGCTGGGTGCGCAGAGCCTCCTCGGTGAACGACCCGGGCGGCCCGAGGTAGGCGACCGTGCTCCCGGGTGCGACACGGTCGGTCATCGGCGGGCAGGATAGGGCGGCCATGGACGAGGCCGCCCTCCGCTCCATCTTCGACGCTGTGCGCGCCGGCGCCGTCACCCCGGACGACGCCGTCCGCCGGCTCCGCAAGAAGCCGACGTCGTGGTGGTCGTCGCCGGGATGGAGGGTGCCCTGGCCAGTTGCGCAGCCGGGGTTGCCGTGGTGGGGGTGGACAACGGCTTTGGGGCGGCACACGTGGTAGCCCGTTGCCTGGGGGCGGCGTGAACAGGACCGTCGCGTGGTGGCACTGCTTCAGCGGCATCGCTGGCGACATGGCGCTCGGCAGCCTCGTCGACGCCGGCGCTGAGCTGGCCCTCGTCGAGCGGGAGCTGGCCACCCTCCCGGTGGGCGGCTGGTCGCTCGAGGCGCGGGCGGTGCAGCGCTCCGGGCTGGCTGCCACGCAGGTCGTCGTGCACGTGCGCGAGAGCCCCGTGGTGCGGACGCACGCCCACATCGTCGGGCTCATCACCGAGGCGCGCCTGCCGCCGCGCGCCCGGCGCCGCGCCCTGTCGACCTTCTCCCGTCTGGCCGAGGTCGAAGGACGGCTCCACGGCCGGCCACCCGCCAAGGTGCACTTCCACGAGATCGGCGGCACCGACGCCATAGTCGACATCCTCGGAACCTGCGTCGCCCTGGAGATCCTCGGTGTGGACGAGGTGTGGGCCAGCCCGGTCGCTCAGGGGAGCGGGATGGTGCGCACCTCCCACGGGCTGCTCCCGGTCCCGTCCCCGGCCGTCGTCGAATTGCTCGCGGGTGCCCCCACGTACGGCACGGACGTGCCTGTCGAGCTCACCACGCCGACCGGTGCCGCCCTCCTCGCCGCCCTCGCCGGCGGGTGGGGTCCGATGCCCGCCATGCGCGTCGGCCGGATCGGTCGGGGAGCCGGGAGCCGGGAGATCGACGGCCGGCCCAACGTGGTCGAGGTCGTCGTTGGCGAGGCGGCCGCCACCGGCGGCACGAGCCCCGGCCATCCGGTCAGCCTCCTCGAGACCAACGTCGATGACGTGACCGGCGAGACACTGGCGGACACGGTCGCCGCCTTGCTGGCGGCCGGTGCGCACGACGCCTGGGTCACCCCGGTCGTGGGCAAGAAGGGACGTCCCGCCCACGTCGTGTCAGCGCTCACCGACCCGGCTCGCTCGGCCGAGGTGCAAGCGGTGCTGGTGGAGCAGACCGGCACCCTCGGCGTGCGGGTGCAGCAACTCGTGCGGTGGACGGCGGCCCGGGAGCTCGACGAGGTCCATGTCGAGGGTTACCCAGTGCGCGTGAAGCGCTCGCCCGCCGGCCTCAAGGCCGAACACGACGACGTGGTGCACGTCGCCGCCCGCCTCGGTCTCCCCGCCAGGGAAGTCCGCCGGCGGGCGGAGGCTGTCGAGGAGGAGACGGCTCCACCCTCGGACCTTCGACCTCCACCTGAACCTGAACCTGAGGCTAGCTGAGCTGAGATGTCCCCGCGAAATAGGGGATCCGCCGAGAAACGGATGGGGAGCCTCCTCAGTAACTGAGCTCCCGGCAGGAGGAGAAGGCCCGGGAGGTCGTGGAGCGAAGGCTTGTCCCTGGCACGGACATGAGCCGTCCGACGTGTTCCCCGGCGGTGGGTGCCCTCGGGTGCGGGCTGTGTGGCCTTGCCCGGGTGCGACGGGCCCGCGGCTCGCTGCTGGTCTGCCCGTTCTGCGACGCCGTGCGGGGCATCGACTGAACTACCGGCCACCCGAACCGCGCGCACGCGATCCAACTGCGCGCACAGGCAACCGTAGGGGGTCGTGGATGCGCGCGGGTTGATTGATTGCGCGCGGATAGGGGCGTACCGTCCCGACGTGCACCCCCGGCCGTCGGCCAATACGAGCGGATCTGTAACATCTGCGGCACCAGTTGGCTCGTCGACCGACGCCGACGCCGACGCCGGCGCGTCACGAGCCCGTCGGGCCCGCGCCGGGTGTGGGGCGAGACCGCCAAGGACGTCAGGCAGACCTTGGGCGCCGAGACGGACGCCCGCGAGCTGTTCCGCATCTTCCGACAGTGCGGCAACGACGACTTCCAGCAGCACCCGGCCCCAACCCCCGGCCCAACACCCGGCCCCAGCGGCCGGACCCACGCCCGCCGGAGGGACGGCCGCCGGCTGATCGACCTCGCCGGCCCTGCTCCATCAGACCCGGCGAAGGACCACGCCCACCCATCCGTCCTCCGACAGCTCGTCGATCACCGAGCAGCCGGCGTAGGCGCCGGCGACGTGGCGCCACTGTCCGGGGAGCAGCCCGGCCAGCCAGAGCTCGCCGCCGGCCCGTAGCTGGCCGCCGGCGCCCACTTCGCCGCCGGCGCCCACTCCGCTGCCGGCGCCCACTCCGCTGCCGGCGCACAGCTCTCCGCCGCCGGCGTCCACCTGGCCGCCGGGCCGAACCGCCCTGACGACCTCCGGGCCGACCGAGGCGTGCACGCCGGCGGTGAGGTTGACGAGGGCGAGGTCGTGGCCGCCGGCGACGCCGGCGACGGGCGTTGTGGACACCTGGACCAGGGAGGCGACGCCGTTGCGGGCGGCGTTGGCCCCCGCAGCGGTGACGGCGGCGGGATCGATGTCGATGGCGATGACGGACCTGGCCCCCAGGCGGGCCGCGACCACGGCCAGGACCCCACTCCCGGTTCCGACGTCGAGGACCGAGCACCCCGCCGGCGGGCGGGCGGCAAGCAGCCGTAGGAGTAGCCGGGTGCTGGCGTGGCTGCCGCTGCCGAAGCACGGGCCCGGGTCGATCTCGACGGTGAGGCCGGCGCCGGCCACCGCCACCGGGCGCCACGCCGGCGCCACGGCGATGCCGGCCACCTCGACGGGGGCTGCGTGCGCCTTCCAGGCGTCGCGCCAGGCGTCGTCGACCTCCTCGACACCGCCGCCGACCTCCGCCGCCACGGTGGAGGTCGCGGCTGGCGTCGGGAACGAGGCGACCAGCGCCACCCGGCCGGGACCGGCCCCTTCCACTGCCACGGCGGTGGCGCCCCGATCCCACAGCTCCAAGGCGGCGAGCTCCTCTTCGGCCGTTCCAACAATCCAGCGGAGGATCCGGTCCACGATCGGCCATCATGGTCCGGTGATCTCGGCGCGCAACCTCAGTGTGGAGGTCGGCGGCCGTCTCACCCTCGAGGCGGCCAGCTTCACGATCCGCGCCGGCGACAAGGTTGGTCTGGTGGGCCGCAACGGTGCTGGCAAGACCAGCCTTCTCAGGGTCCTCGGCGGTGTCGGCCTGCCCGCCGCCGGAGTCGTCGACGTGCACGGCCGGCTCGGGTTCCTCACCCAGGACCCCCGGCAGCTGGCCGGCATCGATGCCGCCACCTCCCTGGCCCACGTCCTGTCCGGCCGCGGCCTCGACGAGCTGGCCGAGTGCATGGAGAAGCTGCGCCTCGCCTTGGAGGAGAGCCCGACGGAGCGAGCTGCGGCCCGCTACGGCCGGGCCGAGGAGGCCTTCGCCGGCGCCGGGGGTTATGCCGCCGAATCGGAGGCCCGTGCGCTCCTCGCCGGGCTCGGCCTCGAGCCGTCCCGGGCCGACTTGCCCGTCGGCGTGCTCTCGGGTGGCCAAAGGCGCCGCGTCGAGCTGGCCCGGATCCTCTTCGGCGGGAGCGACGTGCTGCTCCTCGACGAGCCGACCAACCACCTCGACGTCGACGCCAAGACGTGGCTGATGAACTTCCTCGCCTCCTACCGTGGGGCTCTGCTCGTCGTCAGCCACGACATCGAGCTCCTCGACGAGGCCATCACCCGGGTGCTCCACCTAGACGAGGGCACCCTTGTCGAGTACAAGGGCACCTACAGCCAGTACCGGGACGCTCGCGCCCGCGACGAGGTCCGGCTGGCCAAGCTGGCCGAACGCCAGCAGGCGGAGATCAAGCGCCTCTCCGACCTGGCCGAGTCGATGCGCCACCAGACGGCCAAGCGCGCCCGCATCGCCAAGTCCCTCGACAAGCGCGTCGGCCGGCTCCAGTCGGCGGCGGTGGAGGCGCCCACCCGCAGGGACCGCGCCTACCGGGTGCGCTTCCCCGAGCCGCCCCGCCCCGGGCGGGTGGTGGTGGGGGCCGACGACCTGTCACAGGCTTACGGCGGCCCGCCGGTCTTCGAAGGTGTGAGCTTCGCCGTGGAGCGGGGCGAGCGCCTCCTCGTGATGGGATTGAACGGGGCTGGCAAGACCAGCCTCCTGCGCATCCTCACCGGCCGCGCCACCCCGGCCGCGGGCTCGTACCGGTGGGGGCTGGGCGTTTCGGCGGGGTACTACGCCCAGGAGCACGAGGGCATACGCCCCGGAGCCACCGTCCTCGACCACCTCCGCGAGCTGTCGAGCGCGCCCGTGACGGAGCTGCGCGGGTTGCTCGGGATGTTCGGGTTGGTCGGCGAGATCGCCTTGCAGGACGCGGGGACTCTCTCCGGCGGGGAGAAGACCAAGCTGGCGCTGGCTCAGCTCGTCGCCGGGCGCCACAACCTGTTGCTGCTCGACGAGCCGACCAACAACCTCGACCCGCCGTCGCGGGAGGCTGTCGGCCGGGCGCTTTCGGCCTGGCCGGGGGCGATGGTGCTTGTCAGCCACGACGTCGGCTTTGTCGCCGAGCTCGCCCCCGACCGGGTGCTGCTCCTGCCCGACGGCACCCTCGACGCGTGGAGCGACGACCTGCTCGAGCTCGTGGCGATGGCGTGAGACAACGGAGGAGACCGTGACCAACCAGCTCGTGCCGACGCGGCGGACCAACCTCAGGCGCCACCACGACCGGGCCAGCTACGCCCGCGCCGACATCGACGCCATCCTCGACGAGGGCATGATCTGCCACGTGGCGGCGTGCGTCGACGGCGTGCCGTGGATGATCCCGACCGCCTACGGCCGCGATGGTGACGTGCTGTACCTGCACGGCGCCTCCGGAAACCACCTGCTGAAAGTTGCCGGTGAAGGTGGCGAGATCGTCGTGACGGTGAGCCTGCTCGACGGGATGGTGCTTGCCCGTTCGACGTTCAATCATTCATTCAACTACCGGTCGGTGGTGGTGTTCGGCCGGGCCGAGGATGTGACCGACCCCGCCGAGAAGGCCCACGCCCTCGACGTGATCGTCGACCACCTGCTGCCGGGTCGCAGCAAGGAAGCCAGGCCCCCGACCGACGCCGAGCTGCGCAAGACGGCGGTCGTTCGCCTGGCGGTCCGGGAGGCGTCGGCCAAGATCCGCACCGGACCGCCCAAGGACGACGAAGCCGACCTCGGGCTGCCCGTCTGGGCGGGGGTGCTGCCGCTGCGGACCGTCGCCGGGGCGCCGCAACCCGACGCCGGCAACCAGCCGGGGGTTCTCGAGAGCGCCGGCCTGACACAGCCCGGCCGCTGGGGGAGCCCGCTCCGATGAGCCGTGTCCTCGCCCCCGGCGTCGTGGAGATCGACACCCTCCTAGGGGGGTGGGAGCGGGTGACCGCCGGCTACCTGATCGAGGGCCCCGCCCCCCTGCTCGTCGAGACGGGAAGCCAGACGTCGGTCCCCGCCCTGCTTGCCGCCTTGGAGGCCCACGGTGTCGCCGCCGGCGACCTCGCCGGCGTTGCCGTCACCCACATCCACCTCGACCACGCCGGCGGGGTCGGCGACGTGGCAAGGGCGTTCCCCCGGGCCACGGTGTACGTGCACGAGAAGGGCGCCCGACACCTCGCCGACCCGTCCCGGCTGGTGGCCTCCGCCGCCATTGTCTACGGCGATCTCCTCGACAGCCTCTACGGCCGGCTCGAGCCGACGCCGGCCGAGCGCCTGCACGTCCTGCACGACGGCGAGGAGATCGTCGTCGGGCCGGGCCGGGTCCTCACGACGATCGACTCGCCCGGCCACGCCAAGCACC
Source organism: Acidimicrobiaceae bacterium (assembly GCA_027320105.1). GTDB lineage: Bacteria > Actinomycetota > Acidimicrobiia > Acidimicrobiales > Palsa-688 > JAKAQB01. Next base: position 7,709 of record DAHVMA010000078.1, read on the forward strand.
ACCTGGCGCTCATGGACACCGACAGCGGACTGCTGTTCGCCGGCGACGCCGCCGGCGTCCGGCTCCCCGACGCCGGCGTCCTCTGGCCGGCGACGCCGCCGGCCGACTTCGACCTCGAGCTGGCGTGCCGGTCGCTGCAGCGGTTCCGGGACCGCAACCCGGCCGGCGTGGCCCTGGCCCACTACGGGTTGCTGCCAGAGCCGATGGCGATGCTCGACGAGGCGGAGGACAGCTTGCGGCGGTGGGCGGCTACGGCCGAGACGGCGTGGAGGCATGGCAGGGAGATCGCCCAGGCACTCGAAGCGGAGCACGGCCTGGCGGCGGACATCGACCCTGACGCCCGCGAGCGCATGCAGACGCTCAACGGCGTGCACTCCAACGCCGCCGGGCTCCGCCTGTGGCTGGAACGCGAGCACGGCGGATCCCCACCGTCCCACTGATCGCGCTCGGAACCCGCCGGCACCACGGTTCCCTATCGTGCCTCGTGCCGCCCGGCAAGGGCATTTCGACCCTATGCGTGCTGCCGCCCACCCCGGCAGGCTGCCCGCGTGCCCCTCGATCGCAACGGCCTGCAGATCCTTTCCCGGGACCAGTGCCTGGAGCTCCTGGCGGTCCGATCCATCGGGCGGATCGGACTCAGCCGTGACGCCCTCCCGACGATCCTGCCGGTCAACTACCGCGTCGTGGACGACGACGTCCTCTACGCCACCGGCACGGGCACCAAGTCGCTCGCCGCCATCCACCACCAGGTCGTCGCCTTCGAGGTGGACGATGCCGACAGCGAGCGGGAGATCGGGTGGAGCGTGGTCGTGGTGGGCATCCCCCGGGAGCTCGACGACCGGGACCTGCGCCTGGAGGAGGCCCGGGAGCTCGGGCTGCATCCCTGGATCGGCGAGCGGGCCCCGTTCCTGTACCGGCTGGCGACCGATCGGATCTCCGGCCGGCGGCTGGTGGCCAGGGACGTGCCGCCCGGGGCCCGCGGCGGGGCAGGGTCCCGGCCGGCCCGCACCCCTGGCGCACGCCGCCGCCCTCCCCCCGCCCAACCCTCTACGCCTGGTCCGTCCCGGCGCTGACATAATGGGAGCGGTGTCCTACCACCGGGTGCGGGACGTCGACAAGCTCTATGCCCTGTTCGATGCCGTGCTGGTCATCGAGTCCGACCTCGACCTGGCCCGCCTGCTGCGGCGGACAGTCCGGGCCGCCGTCGAGTTGGTCGGGGCGCGCTACGGAGCCCTCGGAGTCATCGCCCCGGACGGCCAGGGCCTGTCGGAGCTCGTCTACGAGGGCATGGACGACGACGCCATCAAGGTGATCGGCCACCTGCCCGAGGCCCGGGGGATCCTCGGGCTGCTGGTCCGGGAACCCCACCCGATCCGGCTGGCCGACCTGTCGGCGCACCCGGCGTCGGCTGGGTTCCCGCCCGGGCACCCGCAGATGGCGAGCTTCCTCGGGGTGCCGGTACGGGCGCGGGGTGAAGTGTTCGGAAACCTGTACCTGACCGAGAAGATCGCGGCCGCCGAGTTCACGGAGGAGGACGAGCAGCTCGTGGTGGCGCTGGCGTCAGCGGCCGGCACCGCCGTGGACAACGCCCGGATGTACGCCCGCGTCCGCCAGCTGACGCTCACCGAGGACAGGGAGCGCATCGCCCGGGACCTGCACGACACCGTCATCCAGCGAATCTTCGCCGTTGGCCTGTCCTTGCAGGCTCTGGATGGACGGGTGTCCTCCGATCCGCAGCTCGCCGAACGCCTCCACGACGCCGTCGACGAGCTCGACGAGACCATCCGCCAGATCCGCACCACGATCTTCGCACTGGAACCGCCGCCCACGGCGGTCGCCATGCTCCGCAGCGAAGCCCTCGGCGTCTGCACCGAATCCAGCCGCAGCCTCGGCTTCGAGCCGACCATCCGGTTCGAGGGAGCGGTCGACGCCGTGGCCACCCACATCGGGATCGACGGGCTCGCCACCCTGCGCGAGGCGCTCTCCAACGTCGGCCGCCATGCGCAGGCGAGCCACGTCGTCGTGACCCTCGCTGCCACCGGGGGCGAGCTGTCGCTGACCGTCGCCGACGACGGCGTCGGCTTCCGCCCGGTGGAGTCCGCCGGCCACGGGCTGGCCAACATGGCGCGGCGGGCCGAGGCGCTCGGCGGTCGGTTCCGGATCGCCACCCGCCCCGAGGGGGGGACGCTCGTCGAGTGGCGGGTGCCGCTGGCGGCCTGACCCAACCGGTCCCCGCCCGCCGGCGCGCCCTGCTCGTGACGTCGGTGACCCCGGCGCGGCGCGAGGCATCCCAGATCAGGAAGACTCGGTGGTATGACCGTGAGAGTCTTCCTCCTCGACGACCATGAGCTCGTGCGGCGGGGCATCCGGGACCTGCTCGACCGGGAGGACGACCTCGAAGTCGTCGGCGAGGCGGCCAGCGCCGACGAGGCGTTGCTGCGCGTCCCGCCGGCCCGCCCCGACGTGGCCCTCCTCGACGTGCGCCTCGGTGACGACGCCGAGGGGATGAGCGGGATCGAGGTGTGCAGGGAGATCCGTTCGGCGCACCCCGAGGTGGCGTGCGTGATGCTGACGAGCTTCGCCGACGACGACGCCCTCTTCGCCTCGATCATGGCCGGCGCCGCCGGCTACCTCCTCAAGCAGGTCCGGGGCCAGGACCTGGTGGGCGCCATCCGCCGGGTGGCCCACGGCGACAGCCTCCTCGACCCGGCCGTGACCGCTCGGGTCCTCGAGCGGCTCCGCCAGCCTGCCGCCACCGACCCGCTCGCCGGCCTGAGCCCTCAGGAGCGGCGCATCCTGGAGCTCATCAGCGACGGGCTCACCAACCGCCAGATCGCCGCCCAGATGTACCTCGCGGAGAAGACCGTGAAGAACTACGTCTCCCGCCTGCTCGCCAAGCTCGGCATGTCCCGTCGCAGCGAGGCCGCAGCCTTCGCCGCCCGCGTCGACGAGCGCTCCCATCACGAGCGGGTCGTGCCCGGCGTCGACGAGCGCTCCCGTCACCAGCGCTGATCGGGCGCGCGTCGGTCGGCGACCGCCCAAGGGATCACACGCCGGCGCCGCCCCCGCCGCCAGCACCCTCCCGTCGACGCCGGCCATCCCGCGCGCCGGGACCGAGCGGCCCCGGCACGCGGCCCGGGTGCGGAGGGAGTGGGATTTGAACCCACGGTGCCCAAAGGACACAACGGTTTTCGAGACCGTCCGATTCGGCCGCTCTCGCATCCCTCCTCGCAGGTCAGAGCATATGGGATGCGGTACCAAGACCGAGTACAAGCCGGGGTACTGCGGCTGCGGGTCAACGTCGGCAACAACCCGGCCACCGGCCGCCCCGTCCAACGCTCGCGCAACGTGCGCGGCGGGGTGCGGGTCGCGGAGCGGGAGCTCGCCCCGACCAAGACAGGGCGGGTGCGCCGCCTCTCGCTCGACACCCGCACCCTCGAGTTGCTCGCCGGCTACCGCACGCAGGCTGAGGGCTGGGCCGGCGAGGCCCGCATCGTCCTCGCCGAGGGCGGGTTCGTGTTGAGCCTCGACCCGTCCGAGGTCTCGCCGCTCGAGCCCGATACCATCACCGCCGGCTTCACCCGCTCGGCCCGCCGCGTCGGCGCGACGCTGCGCTTCCACGACCTGCGCCATGAGCGCCGCGCTGCTCATCAAGTGAGACACTGTTTGTCAACCCCCAGTCAGCCAGCGATTCCTCGCAGGTCGCTCGAGGACTCAGGCGGCAGCCCGAGCCGATGGTCCGGGGGCAAGTCCAAGGGCACGGTTCCGATTCGCCACGTGACGCCTCTCGTCGTAGAGCACCCCCTGGCGCAGGCAGTGCCAGAGCACCTCGAGCCAGCGGTTGCCAAGGGCCCGGAGCGCCGCGTGGTGGCCCTTGTGGCGTGCCCGCTGGGCGTCGTAGAACTCGCGGGCCCAGCTCGAGTACGA
>DAHVMA010000109.1:0-15527 GCA_027320105.1 Acidimicrobiaceae bacterium
CGGCCACCAACTGCTCGGCACCGCCCTCGGCGGTCGGACGTTCAAGCTCGCCTTCGGCCACCACGGCGCCAACCACCCCGTGAAGCGCCTCGCGACCGGGCAGGTCGAGATCACCAGCCAGAACCACAACTACGCCGTGACCGACGTCGCCGGCGCTCAGGTCACCCACGTCAACCTGAACGACGGCGTCGTCGAGGGGCTCGCCACCCCGGCGCTGCGCGCCTTCAGCGTCCAGTACCACCCCGAGGCGGGGCCCGGGCCTCACGACGCCGGCTACCTCTTCGACGAGTTCGACGCGCTGATGGAGGGCGCCCGCTGATGCCGCGCCGCGACGACCTGCACGCCATCCTCGTGATCGGCTCTGGGCCGATCGTCATCGGCCAGGCCTGTGAGTTCGACTACTCGGGAACCCAGGCGTGCCGGGTGCTGCGCGCCGAGGGCTACCGGGTCGTGCTCGCCAACTCCAACCCGGCGACGATCATGACCGATCCCGAGTTCGCGGACCGCACCTACCTGGAGCCGCTCACCGCCGAGGTGCTCGAGGCGATCATCGCCCGGGAGCGCCCCGACGCCGTGCTTCCCACCCTCGGGGGCCAGACCGCGCTCAACCTGGCCATGGAGGCGCACGACAGCGGCGTCCTCGGACGCTACGGCGTCGAGATGATCGGTGCGGACGCCGAGGCCATCGCCACGGCCGAGAACCGTGACCGGTTCAAGGCGGCGATGGTGGAGATCGGCCTGGCCGTCCCCGAGTCGGGGTTCGCCTACAGCGTCGCCGAGGCGGTCAGCATCGGCGAGGAGATCGGCTACCCGATCATCGTGCGGCCCTCCTACATCCTCGGCGGGGCGGGAACCGGCGTCGCCTACGACGCCGGGGACCTCGAGCACATCGCCAAGGTCGGGATCGACGCCAGCCCCGTCGGCGAGATCCTCGTCGAGCGGTCCATCGCCGGCTGGAAGGAGTTCGAGCTCGAGGTCATGCGCGACCGCGCCGACAACTGCGTCGTCGTGTGCTCCATCGAGAACCTCGACCCGATGGGCGTCCACACCGGTGACTCGGTCACCGTCGCCCCCGCCCAGACGCTCTCCGACGTCGAGTACCAGCGGATGCGGGACGCCTCCTTCGCCTGCATCCGCCGCATCGGCGTCGAGACGGGCGGGTCCAACATCCAGTTCGCCGTCAACCCGGCCGACGGCGAGATGGTCGTCATCGAGATGAACCCGCGCGTCAGCCGCTCGAGCGCCCTCGCCTCCAAGGCGACGGGGTTCCCGATCGCCAAGATCGCCGCCCGCCTCGCCGTCGGCTACACCCTCGACGAGATCCGCAACGACATCACCGGCGAGACGCCGGCGAGCTTCGAGCCGACAATCGACTACGTCGTGGTCAAGGCGCCCCGGTGGGCGTTCGAGAAGTTCCCTGGCGTCCCCGACGTGCTCGGGACCCGCATGCAGTCGGTCGGGGAGGCCATGGCCATCGGCCGGACGTTCCCCGAGGCCATGCAGAAGGCGATGCGGTCGCTCGAGCGGGGGCGCCTCGGCCTCAACTGCGACGACGGCGAGTCGCTCACCGACACCTGGGACGACGACGAGCTCGTCCGGCGGGCGTCGGTGCCCACACCCGACCGGCCCTTCCACCTGGAGGCCGCCCTCCGGCGGGGGATCGGCGTCGAGCGGCTCCACGCCGCCACCGGCGTCGACCCGTGGTTCCTCGACCAGCTGCAGGACATCGTGGACGAGCGGGCTCGCCTGAGCGGCTTCCCCGGCTCCGGCGCCCTGTCGCGGGCCGACTGGCGGCGCGCGAAGCGCCTCGGCTTCGGCGACGCGCAGCTGGCGTGGCTGTGGTCGTGCCCCGAGGCCGACGTCCGCGCCGCCCGCCTCGCCGCCGGGGTGCGGGCGACGATGAAGACGGTGGACACCTGCGCCGCCGAGTTCGAGGCTGCCACGCCCTACCACTACTCGACCTACGAGGACACCGACGAGGTCGAGCCGGGCGGGCGGCCCCGGATCGTGATCCTCGGCTCGGGGCCCAACCGGATCGGCCAGGGCGTCGAGTTCGACTACTGCTGCGTGCAGGCGAGCTTCGCCCTACACGACGCCGGCTTCGACACGGTCATGGTCAACTGCAACCCCGAGACGGTGTCCACCGACTACGACACCAGCGACCGGCTGTACTTCGAGCCGGTGACCTTCGAGAACGTCAGCGACGTCTTGGAGGCGGAGTCGGCGGCCGGCGAGGTGGTCGGGGTGGTCGTCGGCCTCGGCGGCCAGACGCCGCTCAAGCTCGCCAACCAGCTGGACCGCCGGCTCGTGCTCGGCACGCCGCCGGACGCCATCGACCTCGCCGAGGACCGGGAACGCTGGAACGCCCTGTGCCGCCGCCTCGGCATCCCGCAGCCGGCGGGGGGCACGGCGACCACCACCGAGGAGGCCCTCGCCGTCGCCCACCGGGTCGGCTACCCCGCCCTGCTGCGCCCGAGCTACGTGCTCGGCGGCCGGGCGATGGAGATCGTCTACGACGACGACGCCCTGCGCGAAGCGATGAGGTCACTGGCGTCGCTCACCGCCGAGGGAGGGCTGCCCGCCTCCCGCCCCGTGCTGATCGACCGGTTCCTCGAGGACGCCGTGGAGGTCGACGTCGACGCCATCCGCGACAAGACGGGCGAGGTTCTCGTCGGCGGGGTGCTGGAGCACGTCGAGGAGGCGGGCGTCCACTCCGGCGACAGCGCCTGCGTCATCCCGCCCCCGACCCTCGAGCCGGCCGTCGTCGCCGAGATCGAGGGACACACCGCCGCCATCGCCGGCGCCCTCGGAGTGCTCGGGCCGCTCAACGTCCAGTACGCCGTGAAGCGCTACCCCGGCTCCGGCCCCGTCGTCCACGTCATCGAGGCCAACCCGAGGGCGAGCCGGACGGTGCCGTTCGTCGCCAAGGCGACCGGTGTGCCGCTGGCCAAGGTCGCGGCCCGTGTCACAGCCGGCGCCACCCTCGCCGGGCTGCGGGCCGAAGGTCTGCTCGTAGCCCCGAGCGCCGGCGGCCACGTGAGCGTGAAGGAGGCCGTCCTGCCCTTCGCCCGCTTCCCGGAGGCGGACGCGCTGATCGGCCCGGAGATGCGCTCCACCGGCGAGGTGATGGGCATCGACACCACCTTCGGCTGGGCGTTCGCCAAGTCCCAGGCGGCGGCCGGCATGACCCTGCCGACCGAGGGCTGCGTGTTCCTCACCCTCGCCGACCGCGACAAGGCGGCCGGAGTCGACGTCGCCCGCCGGTTCGCGCAGCTCGGGTTCCGCCTCGCGGCCACCGCCGGGACCGCCGCCCACCTCCGCGACAACGGCGTCCCCGTCGCCGTCGACGTGAGGAAGGTGGGGGCGGACGGAGTGTCGGAGGACGGGGTGGGGGAGGATGCCGTGGCCCTGCTGGCCTCGGGCGAGGTCGATCTCGTCGTCAACACGCCCGAGGGCCGGGGGCCGCGCGCCGACGGCGCCCACATCCGCAGGGCGGCCACCCGCCACCGGGTCGCCTGCATCACGACCCTCGCCGCCGCCAGGGCCGCCGCCGCCGGGATCGCCGACCGTGCCTCGCACGGCCTGGCCGTGCGCAGCCTGCAGGAGTACCACGCCGCCGACCAGCTGACCCTGCCCGGATGAGGGCGCTGCTCGTCCCGACCCGCCCCCGGCCCGACCTGCGCACCCGGGTGGGCCGTGTCAGCCTCGCCAACCCGGTGATGACGGCGTCGGGCACATCCGGCCATGGCACCGAGCTGGCCCCCTTCGTCGAGCTTGCCTCGCTCGGTGCCGTAGTGGTCAAGTCGCTCGCCGCCGACGCGTGGCCCGGCAACCCGGCACCCCGCCTGTTGCCGCTGCGGGCGGGCATGCTCAACAGCGTCGGGCTGCAGGGCCCGGGGGTGGCGGCCTGGGCGGCGGCGGACCTGCCCGCCTTGGAGGCCGCCGGCGCCACGGTGGTGGTGAGCGTGTGGGGGACGACCGCCGAGGCCTACCGCCGGGCCGGCGAGGCCGTCGCCGCTGTGCTCAGCCCCGCCGTTGTCGCCGTCGAGGCCAACGTCTCGTGCCCCAACGTGGAGGACCGCCACCGCATGTTCGCCCACTCGCCGGAGGGCACCGCCGCCGCCGTCGCCGCCGTGATCGCCGGCCTCGGCGCCGCCCGCCCCGTCTGGGCCAAGCTCAGCCCCAACGTGACCGACCTGACCCCCATTGCCGGGGCCGCCCTCGACGCCGGTGCCGAGGCCCTCACCCTCGTCAACACCCTCATGGGCCTCGCCCTCGACCCGGCGACCGGCCGTCCCCGCCTCGGGGCGGGCGGCGGGGGCCTGTCAGGGCCGGCACTGCACCCCGTGGCCGTGCGGGCGGTCCACGACATGCGGGCGGCGTTCCCGTCGGCTGCCATCGTCGGCGTCGGAGGGGTCAACACCGGCGAGGACGCCGCCGAGCTCATCGCCGCCGGCGCCGACGCCGTCCAGGTCGGCACGGCCACCTTCGCGGACCCCCGCGCCCCCGCCCGCGTGTTGCGGGAGCTGACCGCCTGGTGCGCCGCCCAGCACCTGTCCCGCCTGGACGACCTGAAAGGCCGCGCCCATGCCTGACCCCACCGCGTCCCCCGAGCCGGCCCGCACGGCCGGGGGGCTCCGCCCCCGCCTGGCGCTCGCCCTCGACGTCGACGACGCCGTGGCCGCCATGCGCCTCGCCCGGGAGCTGCGGCCCTGGTTCGGCGTGGCCAAGGTGGGCCTCGAGCTGTTCAGCGCGGCGGGGCCCGACGTCGTCGCCCAGCTCCTCGACGCCCGCTACCGGGTGTTCCTGGACCTGAAGATGGCTGACATCCCCACCACCGTCGGGAAGGCGGCGCGAGTGCTCGGAGCGCTGGGGGTGTCGTTCCTCACGGTGCACGCCTTCGGCGGGGCCGCCATGCTGCGCTCCGCCGTCGACGGCCTGCGGGAGGGCGCCGCCGGGGCGGGTCTCGAACCTGCCGGGGTGCTGGCCGTCACCATCCTCACGAGCGACGCCGGCGCGCCGCCCCACATCCTCGCCAGGCGCGTCGCTGTGGCGGTCGAAGCCCGCTGCGCCGGGTTCGTCTGCGCCGCCGCCGACGTGTCGGAAGCCAAGCAGCTGGCCCCCAACCTGCTGGCGGTCGTCCCCGGCATCCGCCCGGTGGGTGTCCCGAGCGACGACCAGTCGCGTTCGGCGACCCCGGCCGAGGCGCTGGCCGCCGGCGCCGACCTGCTCGTGATCGGCCGGGCCGTCACGGGCGCGCCCGACCGGCCGGCGGCGGCCGCCGCGCTGGTCGACGCTCTCGACGCCGCCGCCGCTCCCTGAGGGTGGCGGGCGCCGGGCCGCCCCTTCCGGGCCGCCGGCACTAAAGTCCCTCCCCATGCCGCTACCGCCCACGCTGTCCGACGAACAACGACAGGCTGCCCTCGAAAAGGCTGCGGCCGCCCGTCGTGCCCGGGCAGAGCTCAAGGAGAAGCTCAAGATGGGCTCCCTCACGCTCCGGGAGCTCCTGGAGGAGGGGGCCAAGGACGAGGTGGTGGGCAAGATGAAGGTCCTGGCCGTCCTCGAGTCGCTGCCCGGCCTCGGAAAGGTCAAGGCGCGGCGGCTCATGGACGACGTGGGGATCGCCGAGACCCGCCGCATCCAGGGCCTCGGGGACCAGCAGCGCAAGAAGCTGTTCGAGAAGCTCGGCTGACCGCGCCCCACCCGTGATCCTCGTCGTCCTCGGACCCGGGGGGGTGGGCAAGGGAACGGTCGTGGCGCGCCTGTTGCAGCTGGATGACCGGCTCTGGCTGTCGCGCTCGTGGACGACCCGGCCGCGGCGAGCGGGGGAAGCCCCTGACTCGTACGTGTTCGTCGAGCGGGAGGACTTTCTGCGTCACAGGGACGCAGGCGGCTTCCTCGAGTGGAACGAGTTCCCCGCCAACGGCCACCTCTACGGCACGCCACGCGTCGACGCGCCGACCGACCGTGACATCGTCTTCGAGATCGAGCCGCACGGCGCCCTCCAGGTGAGGGCCGTGTACCCCGAGGCGGTGATCGTGCTCGTCGTCGCCCCCTCCATCGAGGAGCAGGAGGCCCGCTTGCGAGCCCGCGGCGACGACGAGGCGAGCGCCCGCCACCGCTTGGAGCTCGGCCGGCGCGAGGAGCTCGCTGGCCGGGCGATCGCCGACCACGTCGTCGTCAACGACGACGTGGACCGGGCTGCCCGGGAGGTGCTCGGTATACTCCAAGTGCACCGCGCTCGGTCCTGAACGACCTCGTCCCTCCGCGGCGCCAAGGAGCACCCCCCGCATGGCCGACCGCCTGCCCACCATGATGGACCCGCCCGTCGAGTCACTGCTCGGGCGCGTCGACTCGAAGTTCACTCTCGTGACCCTCGCCGCCAAGCGGGGACGGCAGATCAACTCCTACTTCAACCAGCTCGGCGAGGGTCTCGGCACGGTCGTGCCCCCGCAGGTCGCCTCCGTCTCCCGCAAGCCGCTGTCGATCGCCTTGGAGGAGATCTCCGCCGCCAAGATCACCTACCACCGCCCGGCCGACGAGGAGACCGCCGGGGCCGGCGCCGGGGCAGAGCAGTAGGCATGCCCGGGCCGGCGCTCGCCGGTCGGCGCGTCGTGCTCGGGGTCTGCGGCGGCATCGCCGCCTACAAGGCCGTGGAGGTGTGCCGCCGGCTGGTCGACGCCGGCGCCCACGTGACCCCGGTGCTCACCCGGGGGGCGACGCACTTCGTCGGCCCCCTCACGTTCTCGGCGCTGGCGAGCGAGCCGGCGCAGCTCTCCCTCTGGGACGGGCCGGCGCCCATACCGCACACCCGCCTGGGCCGCCAGGCCGACCTGGTCGTCGTCGCCCCGGCCACCGCCCGGCTGATCGGGGCCTACGCCGCCGGGATGTCCTCCGACCTGCTCACCGCAGTGCTGCTCGCCACCCGCGCCCCGGTCCTGCTCTGCCCGGCCATGCACACCGAGATGTGGGAGCACCCGGCGGTGGTCGACAACGTCGCCCTGCTGCGCAGGCGGGGAGTGAACGTGCTCGAGCCGGTGGAGGGCCGCCTCGCCGGCGGCGACGTCGGAACAGGCCGGTTGGCCGACCCGGCGGACGTGGTGGCCGCCGCCACCGCTGCCATCAGCGCCCCGAGCGGATCCCTCGCCGGGCTGCGGGCCGTCGTCGCCGCCGGGGGGACCCGGGAGCCGGTCGACGCCGTGCGCTTCATCGGCAACCGCAGCTCGGGCAAGCAGGGCTACGCCGTCGCCGCCGAGCTGCTGCGGCGGGGCGCGGCGGTCACGCTCGTGACGACCGTGACGCTGGCACCCCCGCCCGGCGCGTCGGTCGTCACCGTCGAGACGGCCGCAGAGATGCAGGCAGCGGTGACGGAGGCCAGCGACGAAGCGGACCTGGTGGTGATGGCAGCGGCGGTCGCCGACTTCCGCCCCGACGAGGCAGCCGCCGGCAAGCTCGAGAAGTCCTCCGGCCCCCCGGCGCTGCGGCTCGTGCCGACCTCTGACATCCTCACGGGCCTCGGTGCCCGCCGCCGGGTGGGGCAGGTGCTGGTCGGCTTCGCCGCCGAGACGGCCGGCGGGGATCGCGAGCGCCTCGTCGCCCGCGCCGCGCGCAAGCTCGCCGCCAAGGGCGCCGACCTCGTCGTCGCCAACGACGTCGCCGCCCCCGGCGCCGGCTTCGCCCACGACACCAACGCCGTCGTCATCGTCGGGCGCGACGGCGTGGTCGCCGAGACCGGCGTGGTGGGCAAGGATGCGGTGGCCGCCGCCATCGTCGACGCCGCCGCCGACCTGCTGGGGCCACCGCCCGGCCCGCCCGCCCAACCGAGCCCCGAGGAGCACGCGTGAACCGCTGGAGCTTCACATCCGAGTCGGTGACCGAAGGACATCCCGACAAGATCGCCGACCAGATCTCCGACGCCGTCCTCGACGCCATCCTCGCCGAGGACGCCGACGCCCACGTCGCATGCGAGACCCTCCTCACCACCGGGCTGGTCGTCGTGGCCGGCGAGATCTCCACCACGGCGTACGTCGAGATCCCCCAACTCGTCCGCAGCGTCATCTGCGACATCGGCTACACCAGCTCCGACATGGGCTTCGACGGCCGCACATGCGGGGTGACCGTGAGCGTCGGCGCCCAGTCGGCTGACATCGCCCGGGGGGTGGAGCACGCCTACGAGGTCCGCATGGGGACCTCCGGGGAGCAGGACGCGCTCGACGCCCAGGGCGCCGGCGACCAGGGGATGATGTTCGGCTACGCCTGCGACGAGACCGATGACCTGATGCCGATGCCGATCTGGCTGGCGCACCGCCTCGCCCAACGGCTCGCCCAGGTCCGCAAGGACGGCACGCTCGGCTACCTGCGGCCCGACGGCAAGACCCAGGTCACCTTCGAGTACGAGGACGGCCGCCCCGTCCGCCTCCAGACGGTCCTCGTCTCCAGCCAGCACAGCCCGGCGGTCGACATCCCGACCCTCCTCGCGCCCGACATCGCCGACCACGTGATCAAGCCGGTGGTGTCGGCCGTGCTCGACGACCGCGACTACCGGGTGCTCGTGAACCCGACCGGCCGGTTCGAGAAGGGCGGCCCCCACGCCGACGCCGGCCTCACGGGCCGCAAGATCATCGTGGACACCTACGGGGGTGCCGCCCGCCACGGTGGGGGGGCGTTCTCGGGCAAGGACCCCACGAAGGTCGACCGCTCGGCGGCCTACGCCGCCCGCTGGGTCGCAAAGCACGTCGTGGCCTCCGGGGCGGCGCACCGCTGCGAGATCCAGGTGGCGTACGCCATCGGGGTGGCGAGGCCGGTGTCGATCATGGTGGAGACGTTCGGCTCCGCCGAGGTGGCGCCGGAGCGGATCCAGCGGGCCGTGCTCGAGGTGTTCGACCTGAGACCGGCGGCGATCATCCGGGACCTCGACCTGCGCCGGCCGATCTACCGGCGCACCGCCGCCTACGGCCACTTCGGCCGGGACGACAAGGAGTTCTCCTGGGAGCAGCTCACCCGCCTCGACGACTTCTCGGCCGCCGTCGGGGTCTCGTAGGGGCTTGCACCGGGTCCCGCTGGCACGGGTCCCGCTGGCAGGCGAGCGGGCCGTGTCCGTGCTGCCGGCCGTGGCGGGCGTCGACCGGCCCTTCGACTACCTCGTCGCCCCGGACCAGGACACCGCGGTCCGGGTCGGCACCCTCGTCCGGGTGGACCTGCACGGCCGGCGCGTAGGCGGCTGGGTCGTCGGGCCGGCTCCGTCGGCGGGCGGCCCGGAGGGCCTGCGGGAGCTGCGCCCGCTCGCCCGTGTGAGCGGCTGGGGCCCCGAGCCGGAGGTGGTCCGGCTGGCGGAGTGGGCAGCGTGGCGCTGGGCGGGCCGGCGCGGATCGTTCCTCCGCACCGCCAGCCCCGGCAACGTGGTGGCGGCGCTGCCACCTGCCGACCGCCGCCCGCCGGCGCCGCCCGCCGGGCCGCGCCACGTCCTCGACCTCGCCGGCGCCGCCCTGGCATCCTCCTCGCCGGTGGTCGTGCGCCTCCCCCCGGTGAGCGACCCGACGGCGCTCGTCGCCGCCGTGGCGCAGCGGGGCCCGACCCTGGTCGTCGTCCCGTCGGTGGCGCGCGCCGCCGTCCTCGCCGGGCGGCTGCGCCGGGCGGGTGCCGGCGTCGCGCTCGTGCCGCAGGAGTGGGGCCGGGCGCGTGCCGGCGCCGGGGTGGTCGTGGGCGCCCGGGCGGCGGCGTGGGCCCCCTGCCCCGGCCTGGCGGGCGTCGTCGTCCTCGACGCCCACGACGAGGGGCTCGTGCAGGACCAGGCGCCGACGTGGTGGGCGGCGCGGGTCGCCGCCGAACGGGCTCGGCGGGCCGGCGCGCCCTGCATCTGGGTCACGCCCTGCCCGCCGCTCGACCTCCTCGCCGCCGCCGGCCCACCGCTCACCCTGCCGGTCGACCGGGAGCGTGGCGGCTGGACGCCGATCGAGGTCGTGGACCGCAGCGCGGACGACCCGCGCCTCGGGCTGTGGTCGGAGCGCCTCGTGCGGGTGGCCCGCGAGGGGCGCCGGGTGGTGTGCGTGCTCAACCGCACCGGCCGGGCGCGGCTCCTCGCATGCGGCTCGTGCGCAGCGATCGCCCGTTGCGAATCTTGCGGAGCGGCCGTCTCGCAGCCGGCGTCCGGAGAGCTCCCGCCGTACCTCGCCTGTGCCCGCTGCGGCACGACCCGACCGCAGGTCTGCCTGGTGTGCCACTCGACCCGGATGCGGCGGCTCCGCCTCGGCGTCGAGCGAGCACGCGAGGAGCTCGAGGCACTGCTCGGCTCGCCCGTGGCGGAGGTCACGGCGACCACCGACAGCTCCGGGGAGCTCGGCGGTGGCGGGCCGCTCGTCGTGGTCGGGACCGAAGCCGTGCTGCACAGGGTCCCCGAGGCGGACGTCGTCGCCTTCGTCGACTTCGACCAGGAGCTGCTGGCGCCCCGGGTGCGGGCCGCCGAGGAAGCCCTTGCCCTCCTGGCCAGGGCTTCCCGCGTCCTCGGAGGCCGGCGGCCGGCCAGGCGGCTCCTCGTGCAGACGACCCTCCCCGACCACGAGGTGCTCCTCGCCGCCTCCCGGGGCGACGCCTCGCTGCTCAGCGCGATCGAGGACTCCACCCGTGCCGCGCTCCGCCTGCCGCCCCACAGCGCTCTCGCCGTCGTCTCCGGGGCGCAGGCGGCGCCCTACGCGGCGGCGATCGGGGAGGTGGCCGCCAGCCTGGGCGTGGAGCTGGCCCGCCCCGGCCCCGACCGGTGGGTGCTGCGCGCCCATACCGTCGAGCAGCTCTGCGACGCCCTGGCGTCGGTCCCCCGGCCGCCCGGCCGGCTCCGCGTCGAGGTCGACCCGGTCCGGTTCTGAGCGGCCGGCTCCGCGGCCCCCCGCCGGCTGCCATGCCATGCCGCCCCGTGCCCGACGAGATGGTGGAGGCGCTGGTGGAGGCGCTGGTGGAGACGCTGGTCCGGGCCTGGACGGCAGGGCGCAGCATCCATCGACCACTCAGGGTGGCCAGAGCAGGTGTCGCTTGGCCGGCGGCCGGCAAACGTTGGAAGGTTGTTGTCGCCCTACGACAACAACCTTCCAAACCTTCCCGGGGCCCCTCTCCGTCCGGGCACCCTGCGCGGTGGCGCCAACCTGCGGAACCCACCGCCGGCGGGCGGCTAGCAGTCGATCTCCACCCGGAGGCGACGGCGTTGACCTCCTTCGTGCCCCGGTCGGGGCGGCCGTCCGCCATGACGGCCTTCAGCTCCTCCCGCGGCCCGCCCGCCGGCTGCCATACCATGCCGCCCCGTGCCCGACGAGATGGTGCCGACCGCCCCCGACGAGACGCAGCCCGGCGCCGAGCTGCGACCGCTCGGTCCCCTGCTCTCACCGGCGTCGGTCGCCATCGTCGGAGCGTCCGAGCGGCGCGGCGACCTGGTCCGGACCGTGCAGCGGCACCCCGGGCTGCGCACCTGGCTCGTCAACCCCCGCCGTGCGGAGGTGCTTGGCCAGCGCACCCACCCGTCGGTCGCAGCCCTGCCAGAGGTGCCCGACGTGGCGATGGTGGTCGTGGGGGAGCGTGGCGTCGAAGCCGCCGTGGAGGAAGCCGTGGCCGCCGGCGCCGGGGCGCTCGTCGTGCCGGGCCTCGGCGCCGAGGCCGGCGACCGTGGCCCGTCGATCGCCCGGCGCGTGGCCGCCCTGGCCGGCGAGGTGCCCATGCTCGGCACCAACTGCATGGGTTACGCCCGCCCGGACGGCCCGTCGCTTTGGATGGGCACGCCGAGCGCGGCATTCGCGCCCGGCGGTGTCGGGGTCGTGAGCCAGTCCGGCTCGGTGGCCGAGGCGATGGTCGCAATCGGGCCGCGCGTCGGCTTCCGCGCGGTGGTGTCGTCGGGCGCCGAGCTCGGCCGGGACGCCGCCGACTTCGTAGCTGCCTTCGCCGGCGACGAGGAGACCCGCGCCGTCGGGCTGTTCCTGGAGGCGGTCCGCCGTCCCGCCGCCCTCGCCGCCGCCCTCCGGCGCTGCGCCGACGCCGGCAAGGCGGTGGTTTGCCTGAAGGTGGGGCGCTCGGAGCGTGCGGCCGCCGTCGCGATGACGCACACGGGGGCGATGGTCGGCTCGGCGGTGGCCTTCGACGCCTTCCTCCGCTCGCACGGCGCCATCGGCGTCGACGACGTCGGGGACCTGGTCGAGACGCTCGAGGTGCTCGGCCGCCGGCGCCGTCCGAGCGGGCGGCGACTGGGCGCCGTGTCGGAGTCTGGGGGCGAAGCGGGGCTGCTGGCCGACCACGCCGAGGCCGCCGGCCTGGAGCTGCCGGCGCTCCCAGAGACGACCGCCGAGGCGCTGCGAGCGGCCTTCCCCAACTACGTGGACCCCCACAACCCCCTGGACGCGTGGGCCGTGGATGACGTGGAGCGGGTGTTCCCCGGGTCGATGCGGCTGCTGCGCGACAGCGGGAGCTGCGACATCCTCGCCGCCGTCGTCGAGCTGACCCGCTTCCGCAGCCGGGCGGACCAGCAGTGGTGCGCCGTGGTCCTGCGGGCCCTCGCCGAGCTCACCGGAGGCACGGCCGGCGAGCCGGTCTTCCCGGCGGTCATCTCGGCAACGTCGGCCGATCCCGGCGACGAGCTGGTCGAGCTGGCCCGCGCCGCCGACATCGCGCTGCTGCGGGGCATGGGCCCGGCCACGCGGGCCCTGGCAGCCGCAGCCCGGTGGTCCGAGCAGCGGCGGTCACGGGCCGGCGGCGCCGCCCCGCCGGCCGGCGGGGCGGCGGTGGAGCTCACCGGCCTGCTCCGTCCCGGCGCGCTGCCGGAGTGGGAGTCGGCGACGATCCTCGGACGCTACGGGGTGCGCTTCGCACCCTACCGGCGGGCCGGCGGGCCGCACGAGGCCGCCCTGGCCGCCGCCGAGCTCGGCGGCACCGTCGTCGTCAAGGTGGACGGCCCGGCCCACAAGTCCGCCGCTGGCGGCGTCGTCCTCGGCCTCCACGAGCCTGAAGCGGTGAGTGCCGCCGCGGCCCGCCTCGGCGGGCGCGTGCTCGTCGCCAGGCAGGTCCCGCCCGGCCCGGAGGTCATCTGCGGGATGCTGCGCGACCCGCTCTACGGCCCCGTCGTCTCCGCCGGCGCCGGCGGCTGGCTCGCCGAGGCGCTCGGGGTGGCGGGCGCCCGCCTGGCGCCGTTGACGGCGGCGGACGCGGAGGATCTCGCCGGCGCCGTGCCCGGCCTGGCTCCGGCCGGGCCGGCCCACGACGGCGTCGCCGCGACGCTGCTCGCCCTGTCCCGCCTCGCCGTGGAGCACCCCGAGATCGTCTCCGTTGACGTGAACCCGCTCGTCGTGTCCGCCGGCGGGGTGACGGCCGTCGACGCCCTCGTGGTCGTCGCCCCGCCGCCGGCGACGACCTCACCCCCACCCACCGCCCCAGCCAAGCAAGGAGCCCACCCATGACCCTCGTCGACTACGAGCAGCGCGACGCCGCCGCCTGGATCACCCTCAACCGCCCCGAGAAGCTCAATGCCCTCTCCGCCGGTCTCGTCCAGGAGCTGAGGGGTGCCCTCCGGCGGGCCGAGGCCGACGACGGGGTGAAGGTCGTGGTCGTCGGGGGCGCAGGCCGGGCGTTCTCGGCCGGCTACGACCTGACCGAGGAGGCGGAGGGGGAGACGACGGGGGCCGACGCCTGGCACGAGACGCTGGCGAGGGACGTCACCGCCACGTTGGAGCTGTGGTCGTTGCCCAAGCCGACGATCGCCGCCGTGCGGGGCTTCTGCCTGGCCGGGGGGTGCGAGCTGGCCATGGCCTGCGACCTCATCGTCGCCGCCGACGACGCCCGCTTCGGGGAACCGGAGATCCGCTACGGCTCCGGGCCGGTCACGCTGCTGATGCCGTACGTGATAGGCCAGAAGAAGACCAACGAGCTCCTCTACACCGGTGACGTCGTCGACGCCACCACGGCCGAGCGGCTCGGCCTCGTCAACCGTGTCGTGACCGGAGACCGCCTCGACGAAGCCGCCGCTGAGCTCGCGCGACGGATCGGCCTGGCACCCCTGCCCGTCCTCCGGCTGACGAAGCTTGCGCTGACGCGCGCCTACGAGGCCATGGGGCTGCGCCAGGCGGTGAACGCCAACCTCGACCTCTCGGCCATCCTCAACGCCGCCGAATCGGCCGAGCAGCGGGAGTTCGACGGCCTGGTGCGCAGCCAGGGGCTGCGCACCGCGCTGCGATGGCGCGACGAGCGCTACGGCGAGGGGCTTGCCGGCGGCGCCGGCTGACCCCACTCGCCGATGTCTGGGACTACGCCGGGCCCTCCACTTCCAGCAGCTCCCCGCCGCTGATCGCCCGTTGCAGGCCAGCGGCGTCGCCGGCCAGCACCCGATCGGCAGCGTGCTCGTCGATAGGCGGGTACCGGGAGCGGACGGCGGCCAGCACCGGCTCGAGGCCGGCGGCAGGGTGCCGACCCGTTGCGAACAGGGCCTGGCTGGCAACCAGGGCGAGGATCGCAAGAGCGCCGTCGGCGCACTCCGCCGCCCGCCGCTGCCGCCAGTGTGCGGGAAAGGTCGGCAGCAGGAGATCCCCGCCGGAGGCGACGCCGGTGTCGGCCCCGACTGCCAAGGCGGTCGGCAACGCTGCCGCCCGGGCCTCCTCGACGAAGGCGCTCGCTGCCCACCCGTAGGCGTAGGTCCCGAGCGGCGGGCCTCCCCCGGCAGCCAGGTTGGTGGGCAGCTCGTCGGAGAGGTTCATGGCCGTGACGAGCCGCTCGGCGACGAAGGCGAGCTCCGCCCAGGCGACCGCCATCGCGTCGAGGGCCCGCCAGGCCGCAGGGACCACGCCGGCGGTCCCCGTTGCCGGCAGCAACGTCTCCGCCGCCGACCGGGCGGCGGAGACGGCCCGCCCGACCTGACCGAGCACCCGGGGGAGGATCCGGTAGCTGACCGGCGCCTGGTAGGCGCGCCGGGCCTCCTCGGTGGCGCCACCCAGCCAGCGCCCCAGCGCCTCGAGCGCCGCGCGCTCGTGGGGGTCGCCCCACATCTCCGCCAGCGCGGGGTCGTAGGCACCGAGCGGCGCCCGGTACCCCTCGACGGCGAGGGCCGCAAGAGCGACCGCCTGGGCGGAGCGGCGCTCACCCCGCAGCGCTGCGTCGGCGACGATGGCGGCGGCGCACGGGCAGCCGGCGAGGAGCCTGTGCCGCTCGTCACCGCCGGCCGCCGGCGCCGCACCTGCGAGCAACTCCCGCAGGGGGCGGGACTCGTCGGGGCCGACCTGCCCGTCGACGGCCACCTTCGGCAGGGGGCGGTCGAGCAGGGCGGTCACGGCCGGCGCCAGGAAGGGCGGGACGCCGGGAGCGAGGAGCTCGGCCAGGCGGGCGAACACCACCCCGCGGGCGAGGGGCTCGTCGAGGTGCTGCAGGGACGGCAGGGGCGGTGGCGCAACACGGCGTTGGCGTGGGGCCGCCACGTCGGCCTGGGAGCTCGCCACCGAGACGGCCTCGCCGCCGTAGGCGACGCGGGCGAAGGCTCCCAGGGTGAGGTCCCGTGGCCCGGTGACGACAACCAT
>DAHVMA010000007.1:0-22039 GCA_027320105.1 Acidimicrobiaceae bacterium
CTGCGGCACCCTCGGGGAGCTCCTCGCCTCCGTCGACATCGTCAGCCTGCACGTGGACGGCCGGCCCGACAACCGCAATCTCTTCGGGGAGGAGGAGTTCGCCGCCATGCGCCCGGGGTCGCTGTTCCTGAACCTGAGCCGTGGCTTCGTGGTGGACCACGCCTCCTTGCGCCGCCACATCGAGTCCGGCCACCTCGCCGGCTCGGCGGTGGATGTCTTCCCGAGCGAGCCGTCGGGCAAGGGCGAGCCGTTCGCCGCTGCCGCATCTCCGGCGCCGCCCGACGGGCGCTGCGGCGGGCCTTCGCCTCAAGTGCCCATCGTGTGTGACCAGACGAGGACCAGGCAGCCGGGGCAGATGGGGAGAGAGAGCGTTGAGCGCCCCGCTGGTCGATGGAGCGGCTGTCCAGGTGGCAGGGTCGGGCAGCGAGGCGACGATCGAGAGCCACGGGGTGACGGCGCAGGGGCGGCCTCTGCTTGGCGGGACACGGCCCGGGCGCTTCGCGGCGGTCGGCTCGTCAGGGACCGGGGGCGGGGACATCGCCCGCCGCCACAAGGAGATCATCGCCGCCGACCTCGCCGACAAGACCGCCGCCGACTTCTGAGGCCATAGCCTTGATCGTTGTCGACACCGGCGTCAGCTTCGCCGTCGCTGACGCCGCGGACGACGACCATCACGCCTGCGACGAGCTGCTGGCTGACCGCCCGGGGGAGTTGATGGTCCCGACCCCGGTGATCGTGGGAGCTCGTGGCTGATCGAGTCCCGCCTCGGACCCGCCGCCGAGGCAGCCTTCCTGGGCTAGGTGGTGGCCGGAGAGCTGATCCCTGTCGATCTCGAAGGCGCTGACTGGGCCCGCTGCGTCGAGCTCGGGCTGATCGGTGCTTACTTACTGGCACGAACCTACTCCGTGATGGCACGTTGATGGCACGAAGGCTCCTCAAAGGGCCCTCGACCGCCGATCGCTGGGGACCAACAAGCTCTTGAACAGGACTTTTCTAAGCACCCCCAACGGGATTCGAACCCGTGCTGCCGCCTTGAAAGGGAGAATCAGAAGGCTTCCGGACCTGGGGATCAGTAGCAAACCACCTGTTCGGAGGCGGTGGGCGCTGACCGCCATTTACCCGTCGGTGCCCCTCGTGACCGTTCGTTGGGTCACGTTTGGGTCACGCCGGCGGCCGGATTACGACCTCCGCGCGATACCTATCATGCGTTCGGCTGCGCTCACGGCGGCTCTGGCGTCGGCGGCCCGGACGGGGGCCGGGTCGTACTCGGCTCTGGTCTTGAGCGGGATGAGCCGTCGGAGGTGACCGGCGGCCTGCTTGCCGTCGGTTCCGCAGCGCTCGAGGTGGAGGGAGGCCTGGTCGTGGGGGCCGCGCCAGATCGATCCGGATCGGGCTGCGGCGATGGCGTCCGCTGCGGCGATGCCGGCGTGTACGGCGTTGCCGCTGGCTGCGGTGTGGTTGCCCAGGTGGAGGGCGTCCTGGGCTGCTCGGAGGAACTCGGCCGCCTTGGCCAGGTAGGCGTCGGCGTCGGCAGCGGACGCCGGCCGGGTGTTGGCCCGGCTCTGGGGAGCCATCAGGCGGCGACGCCCACCGTGTTGATCGGTGCGCCGTGCAGCAGCACACCGTCGGTGACGATCTCGGACCACAGGGACGGCGCCGGGCGGCCGAGGAGCTCAGGCAGCTCGGCGGCGCTGACCTCGATCATGTTGACCGGGTTGCCGACGACCCGGCGCGCCCGGTCGCTCCAGGCGCCGAGGCTGCCGGTCCACCCGTCGTCGTCGCCGGACACGCCGGCCGGTCGCACGACCAAGATGTCGAGGTCGCTCGCGGCGCCAGCCTGACCTCGGGCGAAGGAGCCGAAGACGATCAGGCTTGCCGGGGCGGGACGTATCGAGGTTGCGAGGTCGGCGAGGCGGTCGAGGGCGGTCTGGCGCAGGTTGGCGAGTGCGGCCACCGTCTGGGCGGCCAGGTTGTCCGGCGAGAGGCGGACCAGGGCGACTGGAGGCACGTCTCGTCGCTCGACGATCCCGAGATCGACGAGATGGCCCAACACAACCGACGACTGCTGGGGGCTGACCCCGGCCAGCCGGGCCACTGCGCGCATGCTCAGTTCGGCGTCGTTGCGGGCTAGCACTCCGAGGACCTTGCCCTGCACCCCTGGCAAGAGAGTCTCGACCGGTCCGACGTAGTCCACCAGACGAGTGTACCAACAGATCTGACATCGAAGCGGCTGCGCTGGAGCGCACCGTCGTGCGGGCAGCCCACCCCGCCCGCTGCCAGACCCGAGCCAGATCGCCGGTTCGGCGCCCACGGCACGGACGCGTTGCGCTGTCCGCCGGCGTCGTCATGGGCCGGCTAGGTGCTTTGGCTTCGAACCTTCGCGCGTTTCAGATATCATGAGATGCTATTAGTGTGACTCGCCGGGCCTGGGAGTAGCCCGGAACACGGCCGTCGCTGACGAGCTCATCGTCCGCAACCCGCGCCGGGTGCGAGGAGCTGGTCATGACCGCAGCGCCGAGCGGCCGACGGCCACGGTCACGCAGGTGGCCGCGCTCGCCAGCGCCGTCGAGGACCGCTGGAAGTCCCTGGTCCTCCTGGCGGCGTGGTGCGGCCTGCGCCGGGGCGAGTTGCTCGGACTCCGCCGCAGCGACGTGGACCTCGACCGGGGGACGGTTCGGATCGAGCGGGCGGTGCACTACCTCCGGGACAACTCCGTCGTCATCGGACCGCCCAAGACCGCCGCCGGAGTGCGCACCGTGGCACTGCCCCCGCACCTCATCCCCGAGCTCGCCGTCCACCTCGAGCGCTGGGTCGGCCACACGCCGGCCCGCAGGCCGCCCTCATCTACCAACACGCCTCGGCGGAGCGGGACCGGGCCATCGCGGCAGCCCTCTCCAAGCTCGCCGAGGCCGAGTGACGCACCGAGCTGCCTGGGTCACGTTTGGGTCACGTTCGGTCCCGACGAAGCGCCGGCGCCCCGGACGCCACCCCCGACCAGCACTCTTGTAAGCACCCCCAACGGGATTCGAACCCGTGCTGCCGCCTTGAAAGGGCGGTGTCCTGGGCCACTAGACGATGGGGGCCGGCTCGGCAACGCTACCGCTCGGCGGCGGCCTCGGCGGGGGGCGCCAGCTGCCAGACGGTGCCGCCGGGAGTATCGCGGACCTCCACGCCGGCGCCGGCGAGGGCGTCCCGGATGCGGTCGGCGTCGGACCAGCGACGGGCGGCGCGGGCGGCGGCGCGCTCGGCGAGCAGGGCGGTGACGTAGGGACCGACGGCGGCCTCCGGCTCCTGGGCGCCGGCGCGGGCCAGGTCGCCGAGGCGGGAGACCATCCGGCGGAGCGCGCCACGAGCCCGGGAGGCGGCGTCCGAGTCGAGGGTGTCCGCGGCCCAGGCGTGGATCGTGTCCTCCAGCTCCAGGAGGGCCCGGACGGCGCCGTCCACGTCACGGGCGGCGACGGCGGCCTCCGATGCCTCTTCCAGACGGCGGATGTCGGTGTGGAAGGGGCTCGGGTCCCGAGGGCCGGCGGGAGCCGGCGAGGAGGGTGTCACCTGGGGCACGGGCGTCGCCGTCGAGGCGGGCACCTTTCGGCGGAGCAAGCCGACGAGCTCGGGTATGGGGAGGACGGAGCCGGTGGTGGCGGTCGCAGACCGGCCGTGCCGGCGGGCGGTCACCCCCCCGGCCCCGACCACCGTGGCCGTGCCGGCGCCGACGTCGAGCACGCAAGCGGTGTGCTCGTCGACGCCGAGCACCCACCCCTGCGCTGGGAGCTGCTCCTCCAGGAGCCGCAGGCGGCGCTCCCCGAGGTAGCAGTAGCGGGTGTCGTGGGTCCCCCCCTCGGCGTTGTCGTAGTGGGGTATGACGGCGACGTCCGGCCCGAGGATCGGGGTGACCAGATCGAGGCCGTCCACCCACTGAGGGTCGGCGCCCGACTTGTAGATCTCGTAGACGGGCACGGTGTACCGGCCGAGGGTGAGGGCGGCGGCGGAGGCGAAGGCCACGCAACCGCCCTGGGCGAGCTTGTCGGCGAGCAGGGCCGGCACCTCGGTGCCGCGCCACTGGCGGAGGGAGTAGGTGGGGCTGCCGGGGCCGGCGAAGACCCATCGGGCCGCGGCCAGGCGGGCCAGGGATGCCTCCCGGCGCACGGGGTTGCCGTCCTCCCGGCGGCGCAGCTCGGCCACCTCGACGTCGTGGCCGACGCTGTCCCGGAAGTAGGCGACAGCGCGGGCCGAGATGTCGTCGGCGTTCTCCTGGAAGCCGTAGGGCGTGTCGAGGAGGGCGGCGGCCACCGGCGGGGGGCCCAGCTGCCCGAAGATCGCCCGGTGAAGCTTGATCATGGTCGGCGCCGTCTCGCCGGAGCCGAGGAGGACCAGCAGTCGGGGAGGGCCCGTACCGGCCGACCGCACGGCGAGCTGCACGCCGCCGGCGACGGCCACCGCTAGCCGGCCATGTCGGGTCCGGCGGCCTGCAGGTCGACGCGGATGATCACCCGGCGCTCCGACTCCATGGCACGCCGGTACTCGTCCCAGTCGGGGTGCTCGCCGCCGGCCTGGCGGTAGAGGAAGACGAGCTGGTCCATCGCCTCCGGGAGGGGGACGATCGTGGCGCGCCCGTCGGCCACGACCCACGTCCCGAAGAACGCGTCGGGGAAGGCGCAGATCGTCACCCGGGGATCGCGCCTCAGGTTGCGGACCTTGCATGCCGGTTCGCGGCTGGAGACCAGCACCCGGCCCTCGTCGTCGACGCCGTGCACCACGGGCGACGGTTGCGGGCTGCCGTCACGCCGGCGGGCGATCAGCACCGAGCGGTGGTTGGCCCGCAGGTACCGCCTGGCATCGTCGAGGTCCACGTCTCACTCTCCTCCCGCTCCGGTCCCGACCAAGGCGTCGAGGCCGCACTCCTGCAGGTACCCGAGGAAGTAGTACAGCCCGTGCAGGGGGCTCGTCGAGGGGTCCGGCTCGTCGTCCTCGGTGACACCCAGGCGCGTGCCCAGTAGCAGTCGGATGCTGTTGAGCGCCCGCAGCCACCCCTCGAGCTGCTCGGCCGAGAGCTCCTCGGCCTGCGCCGTCGACTCCAACAGGTCCAAGGCTTCCCGGTGGCGGCCCAGCAGGTCGTCGGCCATCAGCCGCGCGTACTCCTCCTCGCGCTCCCAGTCGTCGGGGGAGGAGTACGCCGGGGGGAAGAGCCGCCGTAGGGACGGGTCCCCCCGGTCGGCGAGCAGCTCGCGCATCTGGCCGGGCAGGGACGCGAGGAGGGCCCGCTCGTCGGCGCCGAGACCGACGACGAACTGACCCTGGCGGCCCCGGCGCAGGGGGCGGCGGTCGAAGATGCTCACCTTGTCACTCGTCGTGCTCCATCGTCGCCCACAGACCGTGCTCGTGGAGCCGGAACACGTCGAGCTCTGCCTTCTCCCGGGGACCGGACGACACGACGGCCTTGCCCTTGGTGTGCACGTCCATCATCAGCTTGTGGGCCTTCTCCCGGCTGTAGCCGAACAGCTTCTGGATGACGAAGGTCACGTACGACATGAGGTTGATGGGGTCGTTCCAGACGATGACCTTCCAGGGGCGGTCAGCGGCGACGACGCCGGTGAGGTCCGGCTCGTGGACCTCGACAGGAGCGGCGGTCGGCACGGCGGTGGCGTGACCCGCTACGCCCGCGCTGCGCCGGCGGGGAGGGGGGTCATCGCCATGACGCCGGCCTCCCGCAGCACCCCGCTCCGGGAGGTTGCGGTCGAAGGCGATGGCCGGGTGGTCAGCGCCAGGTTGAACCACAGCACCTCGAGCACTACGGCGGTGGCCCCGACGATGTGCAGTTCCACCAGCCACGCAGGCACCCCGGTGAAGTACTGCGCGTAGCCGATGGCGCCTTGGACGACGAGGGCGGCGAGCAGCGCCGACCCCTTCCGGAGCACCGTGCGGGGCGCCCCCGAGCGGGCCATCAGCCACAGCGTGGCCACGGTGAACGCAAGGTAGACCTCGACCGCCGAGCCGTGGAGTTGGGCCACGTCGCGCAGGGAGAACGGGAAGCGCGCCACGTTGGGCGCACCGCCGTGCGGCCCGGTCGAGGTGACGACGGTCCCGAGGGTGATCACCAGGAGCGTCGCCACGAGCAGCAGGCGGGCCAGCCACCGCTGCTCCCGGCTCACGAGCGGGACCGCCGGTCCGGTGACGCGGGCCCGGCCGGGCCGGCCGGGGACGGGCTCCTCCGGGAGGCCGGCGCGGTGGTGGAGGACGACGGCGTCGGCGAGGAACAGCACCGCCAGCAGGAAGTGCGCCATGACGAACGGCGGTGCCAGCTTCTCGAGGACGGTGACACCTCCGAGCACGATCTCGGCGACGATGCCTCCGATCAAGCCGAGCGACAGCCAGGTGAGGTCCCGGCGGCGGGTACGGCGCACGAGGGCGCCGGCCGCGGTCAGGACGCACACGACGCTGAGGGCGGCGGTCACGAGGCGGTTCCCGAACTCGACCCACGCGTGGAACCGCCACGGCGCCACCACCCTGCCCGCGGCGCAGGTGGGCCAGTCGGGGCATCCGAGACCCGAGCCGGTCAGGCGCACCGCCGCCCCCGACACGATGATGACGCTCAGCGCCGCCACGGCGACGGCGCAGAGGGTCCGAAAGGCGCGAGGTGACAGCTCTGGCCGCCACAACATGCCGCCGGCTTTCCCGGCGCGTGCTGCCAGCGCGTGGACCCAGGCCATGGCCGGCCATGGTAGGCCCCGTTTCCCGCCGCCGGCCGAGCGCGCCGCACGAGCGATTTTCCTGGCCGGGGTTGCTGCCGTAGGCTCCAGGGGTGATGCAGTCGACGAGTCGGGCCTGTCCGGGCGCCCGGGAGCGGCGAGCGTTGACGGGCGGCGAGCGTTGACGAGCCTGGCCGTCGCCCGGCCCGTCGGGTCCCTGCCCTTGCGCCAGCGGCTCGGCGCCTACGTCGCGCTGACCAAGCCTCGCATCGTCGAGCTGCTGCTCGTCACGACGCTGCCGACCATGATCGTCGCCGACCACGGCCTCCCCGCTCTGACCCGCATCCTCGCCACCCTCGGCGGCGGCGCGCTGGCGGCGGGGGGCGCCAACGCCACCAACATGTACCTCGACCGCGACATCGACGCCGTCATGCACCGCACAGCGAGCCGCCCGCTGGTGACCGGCACGGTCAGCCCCCGCTCGGCGCTGGTGCTCGCCGTGGCGCTGGAGGCGGCGGCCTTCGGCCTGCTGTGGGGGGCGGTCAACCTGCTCGCAGCGCTGCTGGCGCTGAGCGCCACCCTGTTCTACGTCTTCGTCTACACGCTGTGGCTGAAGCGGTCCTCCGCCCAGAACATCGTGATCGGCGGGGCGGCGGGCGCCGTTCCGGTCCTCGTCGGCTGGGCGGCCGTGCGGGACTCGCTAGGGCTGGCGCCGCTGCTGCTGTTCGCCCTGATCTTCGTGTGGACCCCGCCCCACTTCTGGGCGCTCGCCTTGCGGTACCGGGAGGACTACAGCGCCGCCGAGGTGCCGATGCTGCCGTCGGTGGCGCCCTTCGGGAAGGTGGCCCGCTGGATCGTCTTCTACTCGGTCCTGGTGGTGGGCGCGTCGATGGCCTTCGGGGTGGTGGCGGGCATGGGCCCCGTCTACTGGGTGGCGGCGGTGGCGACCGGGGCGGTGTTCCTCCTGCTCGCCGGGCGGCTCCTCGTCGACCGGAGCGAGGCCCGGGCGATGCGGCTGTTCCACTGGTCCATCACGTACCTGACGCTGCTGTTCGCGGCGATGGCCGCCGACCAGTTCGTTCGCCTCTGACCTACTCCCGGCGGCCCTACTCCCAGCGAAAGGTGACAGCGGCGAGCGCCGGCGCCCCCACCGCCCAGCAGGCGAGGGCGACCCAGGCGCCGGCACCGCCCCTTCCCCCGCCGAGCGCGGCGTGGAGGGTGTCGGACAGCGCTGCGGCCGGCAGGGCGCGGGCGACGTCGGCGAGCGCCGTCGGGAGGCTGCCCAGGGGAAAGACCACGCCCCCAATGAGCAACAGGATCAGATAGAGGGCATTGGCCCCCGCGAGGGTCACCTCGGCACGCAGCGCGCCGGCCATGGTCAACCCGATGCCGGCGAAGCCGGCGGTGGCGAGGATCACCGCCCCGGCGGCGGGAGCCTCGCCGGGGCCCGGGGACCACCCGAGAGCCAGCGCCACGCCCACGAGCACGGCGACCTGGAGCAACTCGATGGCTAGGACCGCCACCGTCTTGGCGGCCAGCAGTCGGGGCCGGCCGAGCGGCGTGGCTCCGAGGCGCTTGAGCACCCCGTACTGGCGCTCGAAGCCGGTCGCGATCCCCAGGCTCACCATCGCCGTCGACATGACGGCGAGGGCCAGGACGCCCGGGGCCAGGAACTGCACCGGCCGGTGCACCCCGGCCGGCAGTGGCAGGACCTTCACGGTCGAGAAGAACGCGAGCAGGCCCACCGGGATCGCGATCGTCAGCAGCACCGCCTCGCCGCGGCGCAGGGTGAGGCGAAGCTCCGCTGCCGTCTGGGCGGCCAGGGCCCTCATGCCGGCTCCCTGTGCCGGGCCGCCGTCACCGGTGCCGTCACGGCCGCTGCGTCAGTCGGAGGAACACGTCCTCCAGCCGCTCGCGGCCGGCGCGTAGGTCTGCGAGGGGAAGGTCGTGTTCGGCGAGCCAAGCGGTGAGGGCGGCCACGGCCGCCGGGGTGGCCTCGGTGGCCACCTCGTAGTCGCCGGGGCTGACCTCGGTGACGGCCGCTCCTAGCCGGCCGGCGAGGGCGGCCACGTCGATGCCTGCCGGTGCCCCGAAGCGGATCGAGCGGCCGCCGCCGGCGGTCAGCAGCTCCGCCGGCGAGCCGGCGGCGACGACGCGACCCCTGTCGACGATGACGATCCGGTCGGCGAGGCGTTCGGCCTCCTCCAGCTCGTGGGTGGTGAGGACGACGCACACGCCGGCGTCGCGCAGCTCGCGCACCACCGTGCGGATCACCTGCCGGCCCTGCACGTCGACGCCGGCGGTCGGCTCGTCGAGGAACGCCACCTGCGGGCGCCCCACCAGCGCCAGGGCGAGCGAGAGGCGCTGCTGCTCACCGCCCGACAGCCGGCGCCATGGCGTGCGGGCCACCCCGGCCAGCCCGACCCGCTCGAGGAGGGCGGTGGGGTCGAGAGGGTCGTCGTAGTAGGAGGCGAAGAGCCGCACCGCCTCGCCGGCGCCCATGCCCGGGTAGATGCCACCCTTCTGCAGCATGACCCCGACCCTGCGGGTCAGCGCCGCGTGGTCGGCGGCGGGGTCGAGGCCGAGCACGCTCACCCGGCCGGCGGCGCGGCGGCGGTACCCCTCGAGGGTCTCCACCGTGCTGGTCTTGCCCGCCCCGTTCGGCCCGAGGAGGGTGAGGATCTGGCCGGCGTCGGCCGTCAGGTCGACGCCAGCTACGGCGACCACGTCGCCGTAGCGGACGACCAGGCCTTCGACCTCGATGACGGGCATGCGGGAGCGAAGCTACTGCGCCCCGCTGGGGAAACGCCCGGCTGGGTGGGAAGGATAGGCGTCATGCCCAGCTCCGGTACCACGCTGCTGCTCGTTCGTCACGGCGAGACGGAATGGAGCCGGGACGGCCGGCACACGGGCCGCACCGACCTGGAGCTGACGACCGCCGGGGAGTGCCAGGCGAAGGAGCTGCGCCCACTGCTCGAGCGGTGGCCACCCGACGTAGTCCTCTGCAGCCCGCTGCAACGGGCTCGGCGCACCGCCCAACTCGCCGGCCTCCTGCCCTACGACGTCGACGATGACCTCCGCGAGTGGGACTACGGCGACTTCGAGGGGCTCACCTCCGACGAGATCCACAAGAGCCTGCCGGGGTGGAGCATCTGGGACGGCCCGTGGAGGGGAGGGGAGTCCGCCGCTGAGGTCGCGGCCCGGGCCGATCGGGTGATCCGGCGGGCGCTCGGCGAGGGGCCAGGCCGGCGTGTGGCCCTCGTCGCCCACGGCCACCTGCTGCGCAGCCTGGCCGCCCGCTGGCTGGGCGAGCCCGTCTGCACCGGTCGTCTTCTCGGCCTGGACACCTCCACGGTCTGCGAGCTGGGCTGGGAGCACGCCAACCCGGTCATCCGGCGGTGGAACGTGCCCGCCCCGACCTGAGCCTCCCCGCCCGCCTTCCCGCACCGCTCATGGGTGACAACTGCGCACCCGCCGGCCGTGACTACCTTCATCCCGAGGCCACCGTTTGCCATGTCGCCTGCCCCTCCCCCCGTGCGCTCCCTCATCGACACCCGAGCCGCCGCCGGCGGCGTTGGCCTCGTGGAGGGCGTGTCGGGGCGGAGCCTCGAGTGGGCGGAGCTGCCTGCCCACGTCGACCGCTGGCGCTTGGCGGCTGCCGCCGTGGCGCCCGGGGACCGCGTCGGGCTGCGCATGGCGGACCCGCTGGCGATGGTCCCTGCCCTCCTCGCCGCCCTCGCTGCGGGCCTAGTCGTGGCGCCCTTGGACCCCGACTGCCCGCCGGCCGAGCTCGCCACCCTCGTCCGGGCGCTGGGCCTGTCCGCTGTCGCCGGCGACGCCGGGTCCGCCGATGCGCTGGCGGAGGCCGAGATCCCGGCGCTGGTGGCCTCCGGCGGCGAGCTGCGGGTCGCCGGGCGCGTCGCCCGGCGTGATCTGGCCTCGCCTGCGGCGGCAGGTGCGGGTGCCGGCGTCCTCCTCGCCAGCTCGGGGACGTCGGGCCAGCGGAAGCTGATCGTGCTGAGCGAGGCCCAGCTGCTGCACACGGCGTCGTGCATCGTGGCCCACCACGGGCTCACGCCCGACGACGTCGGCTACAGCCCGCTGCCGCTGTTCCACATCAACGGCGTGGTCGTCGGTGCCCTGGCGTCGCTGGTCGGTGGGCACCGCCTCGTGGTCGACCGGCGCTTCTCGGCGTCGGCGTTCTGGGACGTGGTCGGTCACCATGAGGCCACGTGGGTCAACCTCGTGCCCGCCATCATCGCCGTGCTCGCCGCCGCGCCTGCGCCGGGGGAGGAGGTGGTGGGCAGGGTGGCGTTCGCCCGTTCGGCGTCCGCGCCGCTACCCGTGCCCACCCTCCGGAGCTTCGAGCAGCACACCGGGATCCCCGTCGTCGAGACGTACGGGATGACGGAGGCCGCCAGCCAGATCACCGCCAATCCCCGGCCTCCCGGCCGGCGCAAGGAGGGCACGGTGGGAGTGGCCGTTGGTGTGGAGCTGCGCGTCGTGGACCCGGCTGACCGCGCCGCCGGGGCGCTCGCTCCTGGCGCCGTGGGGGAGGTCGAGATCCGCGGCCCGAGCGTGGTCGAGCGGTACCTGGAACCGGCCGGCTCGCCCCGTCCCTGGCGCCCGGCGCGCGCCGTCGACGGCTGGCTGCCGACAGGCGACCTCGGCTTCCTCGACGGCGACGGCTACCTGACCCTCGTCGGCCGGGCAGACGACGTCATCAACCGGGGCGGTGAGAAGGTGCACCCGAGGGAGGTCGAGGACGTGCTGCTCACCCACCCCGGCGTGGCCGCTGCCGCGGTGGTCGCCCGCCCCCACCCGACGGTCGGGGAGGAGCCGGTCGCCTTCGTCGTCCCTGCCACCGGCCCGGGTGCCGACCCCGCCGGCCTGGTCGCCGAACTTCACCACCTCTGCGACCGTCACCTGAGCCGCTTCCGCCGCCCCGCAAGCATCGCCTTGGTCGACGCACTTCCGGCCGGCACCAACGGCAAGATCCGGCGAGCCGAGCTCCGCCGGCGGCTCGCCGACCCGGCCGCCGGGGCGCAGGACGGGGCGGCGTGACGGTAGCTCCGCCGCCGGCTGGCCTGCCGGGGGAAGGCGTGGAGGGGAGGGCGGGTGGCGCCGGCGGCGTGGAGGGGCGGGGCCAGCGCCGGGCCGGCGGCCATCTCGGCGCCGTGGACGTCATGCGGTTCGTCACCGTCGCCGGCGTGATCGCCGTGCACACCACGTCGCTGTCGGCGCCCCGGTCCTCGCTCACCGCCGGCGGGGTGCTCGCCGTCCTCCACGTCACCCGGTCGGTGTTCCTCTTCCTCTCGGCGTTCGTCCTCACGTACAGCTTCGAGCGCCGCCCCCTCCCGCCGCGCGCCTTCTGGCGGCGCCGGTACCCGCTGGTGGCAGCTCCCTACGTCGCTTGGAGCGCCATCTACGTGCTCACCGACGGCAACCTCCACCGTGGCGCCGCCTTCGTGGTCGAGCACTTCCTGCTCGACCTCACCGACGGCGGCGCCCACTTCCATCTCTACTTCCTGCTGCTGACCTTCCAGCTGTACCTGGTGTTCCCCGCGCTCATCGGCTGGCTCCGGCGCCACCGCAGCGCGCACGCGCCGCTGCTCGGCGCGAGCGTGGCGTTCCAACTCCTGTTCACCGCCGGCGCCCACTACGGATGGCGGCCGCCGGCGCTCGGGATCTGGTTCTCGCACGCCGGCTCGTGGCTGCCGAGCTACGAGCTGTACGTCGTCGGTGGGATCCTCGCCGCCCTGCACTTCGAGCAGGTCACCGCCTGGACGCGGGCGCACGGCCGGGCGATCGGGGCGGCCTACTTCCTCTCGGTGGCGCTGGCGGAGCTCAGCTACGTCGTCGACATGAGGGTGCTCGGCTTCTCCCCGATCAGGGCGGGCCAGGTGTTCCAGCCGACGGTGACCGTGGAGGCGGTCGCCGCGACGCTCGCCCTGTACGCCCTCGGCCTCTCGGTGACGGAGCGGGTCGGGCAGAGGCGCCGCCGGATGCTCGAGCGCAGCGCTGACGTGTCCTTCGGTGTCTACCTGGCCCACCCGTTGCTCGTCGGCTCGATCCTCGACGTGGCCGCCGCCTCTGGCCTGTCAGCGGCCGTGGGTTACCTTCCCGGCGGCCTCGTCGAGGCCCTCGCCGTGTTCGCCATGGTTCCTGCCGTGTACTACGCCACCTTCTGGGGCGTGGACCTGCTCCGGCGAACGCCGGCGAGCCTGTGGCTCACGGGCCGGCGGGGCCCCCGGCCGACTCCTGCTCCGCTGTCCACCCCGGCGCCGTCCGCTCCCGTCGTCTGACCGCGGGCCCGGCATGCGCCCGCGCCTGAAATCTGCCTAAGAGATACGTAGAATCTAGCCAAACGGTTTGACTGATGCCGGAGAGCGTGGCAGACTGATGCTCGGTCGGGTTGACGGTACCCCCCCCACCTTCCCCGACCGATCCCGAAGGGCCCGGCATCCCCCCGCCGGGCCCTTCGACGCGTCCGGGCACCGAACAGTCGGGGCGGACCGATCAGTCGGGGCGGCGAGGCCGGCGGACTGCCTCGGGTAGGTGCAGGGTCAGGAGCCGGGAGGTGACGTCGGCCGGGACGGTGCCGGGCGTGAGCCTCGAGACGACCACCATGGTGGTGAACGCCAGCGGCACGGTCCACAGCGCCGGGGTGCCCAGCAGGACCGCTGGCCATCCCTGGTGGCCGACGCCGGCCATCGTCGCTACGACTGCGCCAGAGGCGGCTCCACCGCCGAGCAGCAGGCCGGCGAGCGCCCCATGGCGGCTGAGGCCCCGCCACCAGATGCCGAGGACGAGCAGTGGCCCGAAGGAGGACGCCGCGATGGCGAACGCCCAGCCGACGAGCACGCTGATGGCGTAGCCGCCGGCGGCGAGGCCACTGGCGGTGGCGGCCGCGCCGATCAGCAGCGCTGCGGCCCGGAACGCACCCGGGCCGCGGTGCAGCACGTCGTGCGACAGCGCACCGGACATGGCGATGAGCAGCCCGGAGGTCGTCGAGAGGAAGGCGGCGAACGCCCCTGCGGCGGTGAGGGCGCCGAGCACGTCGCCCCCCACGCCGGCGGCGGCGATCCGGGGAAGTACGAGCACCACACCGTCGGAGCGGCCGGAGATGTACAGGCCGGGCGCTTCGAGCCGGCCGAGGAAGGCGAAGATCCCGGGCAGCAGGTAGAAGCCGGACAGGAGCGCCAGCACGAGGGCGGTCGTCCGCCGGGCCGAGGCGCCGTCCCGGTTGGTGTAGAAGCGCACGAGGATGTGGGGCAGCCCGATGGCGCCGAGGAAGGTGGCGATGATCACCCCGTAAGTAGCGGCCAGGGGATGGATGGCCCGCCCGCCGATGTGCACCAGCGGTGACGTCCAGGCCGCACCGGAAAGCGTCGGTGCACCGGCGATGCCGGGAACGGGGCCGGGAGGGAACCAGACCCGGGTACCGGCCCCGATGACGTGCCGGCCGGCGGTGAGCAGGATGCTGCCTGCACGGGGGACGCCGTCGACGTCCTCACCGCCTTCGTCGCTTGGTACGTGTCGTCGGCCGGCGTCATCAACGGTATGTTGGGCCGGGTAATGGTGCCGGTGGGCGCCCCGCTGGTGCGGCCAGCGCCCCACGATCCAGGGACCGTGTGATGCCCGAACCTTCCGACGCGCTGTCCGCCCTCCTCCACGAGAGCCGCCGCTTCCCGCCCTCGCCGGAGTTCGCCGCCCAGGCCAACGCCCAGCCCGGGATCTACGCCGAGGCCAACGGCGACCCGGTGGCGTGGTGGGAGGAGGAGGCCAGGCGCCTCACCTGGGCCCAGCCGTGGGAACGGGCCCTCGACTGGGACCTGCCCTTCGCCCGCTGGTTCGTCGGGGGCAAGCTCAACGTGGCGGTCAACTGCGTGGACCGCCACGTCGACGCCGGCCTGGGCGACCGGGTGGCGTTCCACTGGGAAGGCGAACCGGGCGACACCCGCACCATCACGTACGCGGACCTGCGGCGGGCGGTGTGCAAGGCGGCCAACGCCCTCACCGAGCTCGGCGTGACCGCCGGCGAGACGGTGGCGATCTACATGCCGATGATCCCCGAGACGGTGGTGGCGATGCTTGCCTGCGCCCGCCTCGGGGCGCCGCACACCGTCGTCTTCGGCGGCTTCTCCGCTGACGCACTGCGGGGCCGGATACTCGACTGCGACGCCCGCACGGTGATCACCGCCGACGGCGGCTACCGGCGAGGAGTGCCGAGCGCCCTCAAGCCTGCGGTGGACGTGGCCGTCGCCGACGCCCCCAACGTGCGGCGGGTGCTGGTCGTCCACCGCACCGGTCAGGAGATCGGCTGGAACGAGGGCCGGGACGTGTGGTGGCACGAGGTCGTGGATCGCCAGCCCGACACCCACACCCCGGAGGTGTTCGATGCCGAGCACCCTCTCTACATCATGTACACGAGCGGTACCACCGCCCAGCCCAAGGGGATCCTGCACACGAGCGGCGGGTACCTGACGCACGTGGCGACGACCCACCGGCTCATCTTCGACGTCAAGCCCGAGCGGGACGTCTTTTGGACAGCGGCCGACATCGGCTGGGTGACCGGGCACAGCTACATCGTCTACGGTCCGCTCGCCAACGCCACGACGTCGGTCATGTACGAGGGCACACCCGACACTCCGGCCAGGGACCGGTGGTGGCAGATCGTCGAGCGCTACAAGGTCAACATCCTCTACACGGCCCCGACGACGATCCGCACGTTCATGAAGTGGGGCGACGAGTTGCTCGCCGGCCACGACCTGTCGTCGCTCCGGCTGCTCGGCTCGGTCGGCGAGCCGATCAACCCCGAGGCGTGGATCTGGTACCGCCGCAACGTCGGTGGGGACCGCTGCCCGGTCGTCGATACGTGGTGGCAGACCGAGACGGGCGGGATCCTCGTCACGCCCCTTCCGGGCATCGCGGCGGCAAAGCCGGGCGCGGCGATGGTCCCCTTCCCGGGGATCTCCGCCGCCGTCGTCGGCGAGGACGGCACCCCGGTGAAGCCGGGCAACGGCGGCTACCTGGTGATCACCCAGCCGTGGCCGGGGATGCTCCGCGGCATATGGGGTGACCCGGAGCGCTACCGCCAGACCTACTGGTCCCGCTTTCCAGGCCACTACTTCGCTGGTGACGGCGCCAAGCTCGACGAGGACGGCGACATCTGGCTCCTCGGCCGGGTCGACGACGTCATGAACATCTCCGGCCACCGGATCTCCACCACGGAGGTCGAGCACGCCCTGGTCGGCCACGCCGCCGTGGCGGAGGCGGCGGTGGTGGGCGCCAACGACCCGACGACGGGTCAGGCGATCGTCGCCTTCGTCACCCTCAAGGCCAGCACCGCCGACGACGCCGAGTCGGGGGTCCGGTTGGTAGCCGAGATGCGCGAGCACGTCGCCCGGGAGATCGGCCCGATCGCCAAGCCGCGCCAGATCCTCCTGACCCCGGAGCTGCCCAAGACCCGTAGCGGCAAGATCATGCGCCGGCTGCTGCGCGACGTCGCCGACAAGCGGGAGCTCGGCGACGTGACGACCCTGCTCGACCCGACGGTGGTCAACGCCATCAGGGACCGGCTGTCCTCGGGGGCGTCCGAGCCCGAGTGACCGCAGGCCAGCCAACAAACGCGCCGCCGGGGTCTGCCCGGGGGGTCGGCTCCCCACTAGGCGGCGCAGAGCACGGCGGCGCCCTCGGGCAGGTCGGTGCAGAGCACGAGTGACTCCCGGACGGAGCCGTCGAGCAGCGTGCGGTAGACGGTGACGGTGCCGGTCGCGCTGTGGTGCAGCACCGCCCACGGCGAGGCCCTGCGGTCGCGCACGCAGTCGAGGGCCCGGCGCGAGGCCGGGGCGCAGATCCAGCACGGTCCGCTGCGGCCGGCGAGGCTCACGACGAGGTAGCTCCCCTCGTCGTCGCAGGCCACGCACAGGCCGATGCCGTCGGCGGCCGGGAGGCGCTCCGCCAGCCTGAGCGGAGGAGGCGCAAGTGTGCTCATGGCGGACGGTCCCTCCGAGGGCGGGGGTGCGGGGGCAGACCCTACGGGCCCTCTATCGGCGGGTGGTGGACCCGTGTGACCGGGGACGCCGCGCAATCCTCACCCTTGCGCATGTTCGCCCTCCCCTTTCCGGCGTCGATTCAGACCCTCCCCGCCGTAGGCGACACGGCGACGGTCAGTGCTGGAACTGCGCCTCCTCGGTCGAGCCGCTCAGTGCCAGCGTCGACGCCCCCGCTGCCAGGGTCGTGACGACCTTGTCGAAGTAGCCGGCGCCGACCTCGCGCTGGTGGCGGGTGGCGGTGTAGCCGTCGGCCTCGAGCGCGAGCTCCTTTTCCTGCAGCTCCACGTACGCGCTCATGCCCGTCCGGGCGTAGCCGTGGGCGAGCTCGAAGGTCGACTCGTTGAGGCCGTGCCAGCCGGCGAGGGTGACGAACTGGAAGGCGTAGCCCATGGCGCCGAGCTCCTTTTGGAACCGGGCGATGGTCTGGTCGTCGAGGTGCTTCTTCCAGTTGAAGCTGGGGGAGCAGTTGTAGGCGAGCATCTGCTCGGGGCGCTCGGCCTTCACCCGTTCGGCGAAGGTGCGGGCCTCGTCCAGGTCGGGCGTCGAGGTCTCGCACCAGATCATGTCGGTGTAGGGGGCGTAGGCGAGGGCCCGCGCCACGGCGATGTCCATGCCGTTGCGGATGCGGTAGAAGCCCTCGGCGGTGCGCTCGCCGGTCACGAACGGCTGGTCCCGTTCGTCGACGTCGCTGGTGAGCAGCGTGGCGCCGAGGGCGTCGGTGCGGGCGATCACGAGCGTCGGGACGTCGAGCACATCGGCAGCCAGGCGGGCGGCGTGCAGGGTCCGCAGGTGCTGCTGCGTCGGGACCAGGACCTTGCCGCCCATGTGGCCGCACTTCTTCTCCGACGAGAGTTGGTCCTCCCAGTGCACGCCGGCGGCGCCCGCCTCGATCATCTGCTTCATGAGCTCGAACACGTTGAGCGGACCGCCAAACCCGGCTTCTGCGTCGGCGACGATCGGCACCAGCCAGCGGCTCTGGCCACCCTCCAACCCGCCTTCGGACCATTCGATCTGGTCGGCGCGGCGCAGGGCGTTGTTGATGCGGCGGACGACGGCGGGGACGCTGTTGACGGCGTAGAGGCTCTGGTCCGGGTACACCTGCTCGGAGAGGTTGGCGTCGGCCGCCACCTGCCATCCTGACAGGTAGATCGCCTGGAGCCCGGCCTTCACCATCTCCACCGCCTGCCCGCCAGTCATGGCGCCGAGGGCGTTGATGTAGTCCTCGCTGCCGAGCAGCTCCCAGAGGCGCTCTGCTCCCATCCGGGCGACGGTGTGCTCGACGGCGACCGAGCCGCGGAGGCGCAGGACGTCGGCGGCGGAGTAGGGGCGGTCGACGCCGGCCCAGCGCGGCGAGGTCGCCCAGCGCGACTCGAGCTCGGCGGCGGCAGTCTCGAACGGGGTGGTCATGGTGGGCCAGGGGTCCTTTCTGAGAGGCTTGGGGGCCAGCGGGCCAGGGCCGGGCTAGGGCAGCAGGTCGTAGGCCGGAAGCGTGAGGAACTGGGGAAAGTCGTCGGCCAGCGAGACCTGCTCGAGGACGGAGCGGGCGTTGGCCACGACGCCGGCGTCGGCGCCGGCGTCGACGACCGCCCGCTCGGCGGTGTCGAGGCGGGCGCGCACCAGCTCGGCGCTGACCGGCGTGCCGTCGGCGAGGGTGACGCCGTGGTGGACCCACTGCCACACCTGGGCCCGGCTGATCTCGGCGGTGGCGGCGTCCTCCATGAGGTCGTCGATGGCGGCCGCCCCCGTGCCGGACAGCCACGACACGAGGTACCGCAGTCCCACCGAGATGTTGGTGTCGAGCCCGGCGCTCGTCACCCCACCCGCCGGGCAGGTGACCCCGAGCAGCCGGGCCGGCCCGACGTGCACGTCGTCGCGCTCGCGCTCGAGCTGGTTGGGCCGGTTGCCGAGGACGGCGTCGAACTCGGCCATCGCCGTCGGCACCAGGTCGGGGTGGGCCACCCACGTGCCGTCGAAGCCGTCCCCGGCCTCGCGCCGCTTGTCCTCGGTCACCTTCACCAGCGCTGCCTCGGTCACCTCGGGCTTGCGCCGGTTGGGGATGAAGGCTGCCATCCCGCCGATGGCGTGGGTGCGGCGGCGGTGGCAGGTCCGCACGAGCAACTCGGTGTAGGCCCGCATGAACGGAACCGTCATCGTCACCGACGCCCGGTCGGGCAGCACGAACGCCGGGTCGGCGTGGAACTTCTTGGCGATGCTGAAGATGTAGTCCCAGCGGCCGGCGTTGAGCCCGCAGACGTGGTCCCGCAGCTCGTAGAGGATCTCGTCCATCTCGAAGGCGGCGGTGATCGTCTCGATCAGCACCGTCACGCGCACGGAGCCGTGGTCGAGCCCGCAGAGCCGCTCGGCCTCGCTGACCACCTCCTCCCACAGGCGGGCCTCGAGGTGTCCCTCCAGCTTGGGCAGGTAGTAGTAGGGCCCGAAGCCGCGCGACAGGCTTTCCCGACCGTTGTGGAACAGGTAGAGGCCGAAGTCGAACAGCGATGCCGAGATGGGTCGGCCGTCCACGGTGAAGTGGCGCTCCGGCAGGTGCCAGCCCCGCGGCCGGACCAGCAGGGTGGCCGTCTCCTCGTCCAGCCGGTAGGCCTTCTCCGGGGTGACGAGCTCGATCGTCCCCCGCACGGCGTCCTGGAGGTTTACCTGACCGCCCACGACGTTGTCCCACGTCGGTGAGTTGGCGTCCTCGAGGTCCGCCATGAAGCACTTCGCTCCCGAGTTGAGGGCGTTGATCATCATCTTGCGCTCGACTGGCCCGGTGATCTCGACCCGCCGGTCGGCGAGCGCCTTGGGGGCCTCGGGGACATGCCAGCGGTCCTTGCGGATGCCGGCCGTGCGGGCGAGGAACTGGGGCCGCTCGCCGCCGTTGAAGCGCTCCTGGCGTTCGACGCGCGCCGTGAGGATCTCCTGGCGGGGACCCTCGAAGCGGCGGTGGAGGGCCTCGAGGAAGTCCACCGCCTCTGGCGTCAGCACCCGTTCGGCCTGCGGATGGGGTGTGAACTCAGCCATGTCCAGGAGTATGTGAAAACTTTAGTGCTGTTGTCGAGTCGAACATCCTGAGTACTTGTACCTGACGCGAAGAAGTGCGAAACTTTCGCTGTGGATCAGCCCGACAGCCTGGATGCGCGGGTCTTCGGCCAGCGGCTGAGGCACATGCGCAAGGCGGCAGGCCTCACCCTCGA
This sequence comes from Acidimicrobiaceae bacterium, assembly GCA_027320105.1. GTDB lineage: Bacteria > Actinomycetota > Acidimicrobiia > Acidimicrobiales > Palsa-688 > JAKAQB01. The sequence continues at coordinate 19,939 of DAHVMA010000007.1, forward strand.
CGAGCTCGGCGCCAAGCTGCAGCGTCCCGCGTCGTACCTGTCGCAGCTGGAGAACGGCCACCGCGAGCCGAGGCTGTCGACGGTGAACCGCCTCTCCGGAGCGCTCGGCTGCAGTGCCGGCGACCTGCTCGACACCCGCCCCCCCAACCGTCGGGCCGAGCTCGAGGTCGCCCTCGCCCGCATGCAGGAGGCCCCGGCCTACCAGGCGCTGCGCCTGCCCTACCTCAAGCCGTCCGCCCGCCTGGAGGACGCGGCGTTGGAGCACATAGTGGCGCTGTTTGGCCGGGTGCGCGAGCTGGCGGCCGCCCGCCCCGCTCGCTCCGGTGCCCCGGCCGGTGCCCGGGCCGCCAACGCCGCCATGCGCGACGAGATGCGCAAGCGGGACAACTACTTCGCCGACATCGAAGCGGCCGCAGGCGCCGCCCTCGACGCCGTCGGCTACAGCGGGCCGGGCGCCATCTCGGAACGCCACCTGTCCGACCTGGCTGCCTACTTCGGGTTCCGCATCGCGCGCGTCCAGGACCTCCCGCCCTCCACCCGCTCGATCACCGACCAGCGCAACCGTGTGATCTATGTCCCACAACGCAACAACGCCACGGTCCGCACCGCCCGCTCCGTGATCGCCCAGACGCTCGGGCACTTCGCGCTCGGTCACTCCGACCCGGGCGACTTCGGCGCCTACGTCCGCCAGCGCGTGGAGGCCAACTACTTCGCCGGCGCGCTGCTCGCCCCCGAGCGGGCGGTCGTCGCCATGCTGAAGGCGGCCAAGGCGCGGGAGGACCTGTCGGTCGAGGACCTCAACGAGGTGTTCTACATCTCCTACGAGATGGCGGCGCACCGCCTCACCAACCTGATCACGCGCCACCTCGACATCCCGGTGCACTTCCAGCGGGCCGACCCGGACGGCCTGCTATGGAAGGCGTACGAGAACGACGGGGTATTGCTCCCCGCCGACGCCGACGGCACGATCGAGGGCCAGCGGGTGTGCCGGTGGTGGAGCACCCGGCAGGCGTTCGAGTCGGAGGACTCCTTCGCCGCTCACTACCAGTACACCGAGACCGTCGTCGGCACATTTTGGTGCGCGACCCACATCGAGGCCGAACCGGGCCGCGGCGACGCCATCACCGTGGGCACCACCGAGGAGCACTCCCACTGGTTCCGCGGCGGGGACACGACCCAATGCAAGGTCTCACGCTGCCCGGACCCGGCCTGCTGCGCCGAGCCGCCCACCACGCAGCGGGCACGCTGGGCAGGGGCGGTGTGGCCGTCGGCACGCGACCACAGCCACTTCGTGTCGGGGCTGCCGACCGACACGGTCGTGTTCGACCCGTTCCCCGGCGTTGACCTCGTGGACGTGTACGGGTTCCTCGATCGCCACGAGCGCTAGACCGCGGGTCCCCCTTGGATAACGGGGTGCTCGGACGCTTCTGGCGGCGACGGGAGCCATAGAGCGCCTTGCCCAGCTCGGCGATCCGGTCCCTCTGCCCAGATCAACGCCCCGTCCTTGCGGGCGATCTCCGCCCGCTGGGTTCTACACGACATCCCAGAGGCGCGCCACGATGCCCTCCCACCCGGTGGCCCTCACCTCCAGGTTGTGCGCTGACCCACGTGCCATGACACAGCCGATCGCTCGGCTCCGCCCACCACATCGCCACCTCACAGCCCCGCCGATGCCCCTCCCTTTCCCCTCAGGAGTTGCCCGGGACTTCCGGGGAGCCGGCGGCAGTGCCGCGGAGCTTGACCATGGCCCTGCGGTTGGCCATGAGCACCATGGGCGTCCATACGACTCCGAAGGGGATGCCCCACCAGCCGGCGAGGAGGTTGTGGTGGAGCACCTTGCGGTAGATGGTCTCTAGCTCGGCGAGGCTGCCCGTGTACGCGGTGCTGGAGCGCCTGGTGAAGACGCCGAGGCTTGTCACCTTCGAGAGGGCGATCCGATATCGCGGCACCTCGGCCGATCCGCGGCTGGTGGGGTCGCTCATGAGAGGGCCCCCATCCAGCGCTCGGTCGCCACGTAGGAGTTGGCCTCCATCGCGGCGCTGAGCGTCTTCATGAACGCAGAGGAGCTCGCGCTGTTCGCCGCAACCTGGTCGACCCACTG
>DAHVMA010000011.1:0-10503 GCA_027320105.1 Acidimicrobiaceae bacterium
AACTGTGAGTGAAAAGTGCACACCCTGTGTCGTTTCCACTCACACTTTGCTGAGGGGGTGCCGCCGGCGCCCCGTCCCGCCGGCCCCACCGCCGGCGCCGCCGCCGGCCCCCCGCCGGCACCGGCAACCCGAGCCCCCGGCGCCGGCTCGCCTACATTCGGGCACATGCCTAGCACCCATCCCAAGCCGCGCAGCCGTGAGATCACCGACGGGTTCGAGCGGGCCCCGGCGCGGGCCATGCTCCGCGCCGTGGGGATGACAGACGAGGACTGGGACAAGCCACAGGTGGGGGTGGCGTCGTCGTGGAACGAGGTGACCCCGTGCAACCTGCCGCTCGACCGGCTGGCGGGGCGCGCCAAGGAGGGTGTCCGGCAGGCGGGCGGGTTCCCGCTCGAGTTCGTCACGATCGCGGTGTCCGACGGGATCTCGATGGGCCACGAGGGGATGCGGGCGTCACTCGTGAGCCGGGAGGTCATCGCCGACTCGGTCGAGACGATGGTGCACGCCGAACGCTTCGACGCCCTCGTCACCTTCGCCGGCTGCGACAAGAGCCTCCCCGGGATGCTCATGGCCGCCGCCCGTCTCGACGTGCCCTCGGTCTTCCTCTACGGCGGCACGATCCTGCCCGGGCGGGGCGCCCACGGCGAGCCGCTCGACATCACCAGCGTCTTCGAGGCCGTCGGCGCCCGGGCCGCAGGAGGCTTGACCGACGAGGAGTTGTCGTTGATCGAGCGCAACGCCTGCCCGACGATCGGGAGCTGTGCCGGCATGTTCACCGCCAACACGATGGCGTCGGTCAGCGAAGCGCTCGGCATGGCACTGCCGGGGTCGGCGTCGGCGCCGGCGATCGACGCCCGACGAGACGACCTCGCCTTCGAGTCGGGGCGGGCCGTCGTCGCTCTCCTCGACGCCGGCATCCACCCCCGTGACATCCTCACCAAGGAGGCGTTCGAGAACGCCATCGCCGTGACCATGGCCCTGGGCGGCAGCACCAACGCCGTCCTCCACCTGCTCGCCATCGCCTACGAGGCCCGGGTCGATCTCACCCTCGACGACTTCGACCGCGTCGGCCGGCGCACGCCCCACATCGCCGATACCAAGCCTCATGGCCGTTACCACATGGTGGACCTGGATGGCGTGGGGGGGGTGCCTGTCGTCATGAAGGAGCTGCTCGACGCCGGCCTCCTCCACGGGGACTGCCTGACGGTCACCGGCCGCACGGTCGCCGAGAACCTGGCGACCACCCCGCCGGCGTTGCCGGACGGCTCCGTGGTCCACCCGCTGTCGGCCCCCATCCACAGCGACGGCGGCATCGCCATCCTGCGGGGATCGCTGGCGCCGGAGGGCGCGGTGGTCAAGGTCGCCGGCCTCGACACGGACCGCTTCGAAGGCAGCGCTCGAGTGTTCGACGGCGAGGACGGCGCCATGGAGGCGATCCTGGCGGGGCGGATCGAGCCGGGGACGGTGCTCGTGATCCGCTACGAAGGGCCGAAGGGCGGCCCGGGCATGCGGGAGATGCTCGCAGTGACCGGCGCCATGAAGGGAGCCGGGCGGGGAGGGGACTGCGCGCTGCTGACGGACGGCCGGTTCAGCGGCGGGACCCACGGGTTCTGCATAGGTCACGTCGCACCGGAAGCGGTCGACGGTGGCCCCATCGCGTTGGTCGCCGACGGGGATCGCGTCGCCATCGACGTGCCACGTCGTTCGATCGAGCTGCTGGTGGCCGGCGACGAGCTCGCCCGCCGCCGGCAGGACTGGAGGCTGCCCGAGCCTCGTTACCGCACCGGGGTCCTCGCCAAGTACGCCCGGCTGGTGACCGGCGCCGAGCGGGGGGCGGTCACCGAGGCATAGGCCCTGCCTGCTCATCGTGACCGCCTGGCCTCCCGGGCCCCCGTGCGTGAAGCGCCTGTCGCTCGACTTCCCGCCGGCGTCGCCCGCTCGACGACGGCGGCGTCGAGGTGGCTGCTGCGCAGCAACTGGCCGGCGCGCCCGTCCTGGCATTGCGGCCGGCGCCGGCCCGTGCGAGAATCCCTGCCGTGCCGACGACCGTCCTCGTCCTCGTACTGATCACCTGACGCACGCGCCGAGCAGCGTGCGTCCCCGACGACCTCCTCAGGAGGTCGTCTTTTTTTGCCCGACCCCCCGTCCACGTCCACACCGAGGAGCCATGAACCTGACCGGGGCGCAAGCCCTCATCAAGAGCCTGGAGATGGAGCGTACCGAGGTCGTCTTCGGCCTTCCCGGCGGGGCCATCCTGCCCGCCTACGACCCGCTGCTCGACTCGCCCATCCGCCACATCCTCGTGCGCCACGAGCAGGGCGCCGGCCACATGGCGGAGGGCTACGCCCACGTCACCGGGCGTCCCGGTGTGGTGATGGTGACGAGCGGCCCGGCGGCGACCAACCTCGTGACCCCCCTCTGCGACGCCTACATGGACTCCGTGCCCCTCGTAGCGATCACCGGGCAGGTGCCGCGCCCCGCCATCGGGACCGACGCCTTCCAGGAGTGCGACACCGTCGGCATCACCCGCTCGGTCACCAAGCACAACGAGTTGGTCATGGAGCCCGAGGAGCTGCCGCTCGTGGTGCGCCAGGCGTTCCACCTGGCGACGACCGGCCGGCCCGGCCCGGTCCTGGTCGACGTGCCCAAGGACGTGCTGACGGCGCGTGTGAAATGGTGGTGGCCGACCGATGAGGAGGTCGTCGCGTCCCTTCCCGGCTACCGGCCGACGGTGCGGGGCCACGCCCGCATGATCAAGGAGGCGGCCCGGCTGATCGCCGCCTCCGAGCGCCCGGTGGTCTACGCCGGCGGAGGGGTGCTGAAGGCGCGTGCCGCTCTGGAGCTGGGGGCGTTGGTCGAGCTGACGGGCATCCCGGTGGTGACGACCCTGATGGCTCGGGGCGCCTTCCCCGACGACCACCCCCTGAACCTGGGAATGCCGGGGATGCACGGCAACTACACCGCCATCCGGGCGATGCAGGAGGCGGACCTGTTGATCACCCTCGGGGCCCGCTTCGACGATCGGGTCACCGGCCGGGTCGACGGGTTCGCGCCGGAGGCGAAGGTCGTCCACGTCGACATCGACCCGGCCGAGCTCGGCAAGGTCCGCCGGCCGGACGTGCCCATCGTCGGTGACTGCAAGCAGGTGATCGGCGAGCTCGTGCGGGTGCTGGGAGGCGGGGGTGACGCGCAGGCGGACCGCTCGGCGTGGCGCAGCCGCCTCTCCGGCTGGCAGGAGCGCTACCCGTTGCACTACGACCCACCGGCCGCCGGCGACGCCCTCAAGCCGCAGTTCGTGCTGGAGGCCCTCCGCGACGCCGCCCCGGAGGGCACGATCCTCGTCTCCGGCGTCGGACAGCACCAGATGTGGGCCAGCCAGTACTGGCGGTTCACCGAGCCCTACTCGTGGGTCAACTCCGGTGGGCTCGGGACCATGGGCTTCTCGGTGCCCGCCGCCATCGGCGCGAAGGTCGGGCGGCCCGACCGGACGGTGTGGGCCGTCGACGGCGACGGGTGCTTCCAGATGACAGCACAGGAGCTGGTGACTGCAGCCAGCGAGCGCATCCCCATCAAGGTCGCCATCCTCAACAACGCCTACCTCGGCATGGTCCGCCAGTGGCAGGAGATGTTCTACGCCGAGCGCTACTCCGAGGTGTACCTGTCGCCCGACCTGCCCGACTACGTGAAGTGGTCCGAGGCGATGGGCTGCGTGGCGTTGCGCGTCGAGGACCCTGACGAGGTGCAGCCGGCCATCGACAAGGCCAACGCCGTCGATGACCGCCCGGTCGTGATCGAGTTCCGCACCGACGCCAGCGAGAAGGTCTTCCCGATGGTCCCCTCCGGTGCCAGCAACAGCGACGTCGTGGTGCACCCGTCGCAGGCCGGCGACGCCCGCAAGGTGGTCCAATGAAGGGTGCTGCATTGAACCGCCACCCCCATCACCACACGCTCACCGTGGTGGTGGAGAACCGCTCGGGCGTGCTCGCCCGGGTGAGCGGCCTGTTCGCCCGGCGCGGGTTCAACATCCAGTCACTCGCTGTGGCGCCGACCGACGACGAGCGTTTCAGCCGCATCACCATCGTCGTGGACGTGCGGGAGACCGACCCGGAGCAGATCACCAAGCAGCTGTTCAAGCTCGTCAACGTGGTGAAGATCACCGAGCTGGCGCCGGCCGACGCCGTCGAGCGGGAGCTGCTGCTCTGCACCGTCGTTGCCGACGCCGACACCCGCAGCCGGGTGCTCGAGCTCGTGGGCGTCTTCGGGGGGGCGATCGTGGATGTCGGCTACGCCGACATCAGCGTCATGCTGGCCGGGGAGCCGGCCAAGTTGGACGACTTCGAGGACTTGGTGCGACCCTACGGGATCACCGAGCTGCAGCGCACCGGCCGGGTGGCGCTGCCCCGACTGGAGCGACAGGCACCCCGCCTGCGCACGACCGGAAAGGCGAGCTAGTTGCCTGCGACGATCTACTACGCGGAGGACTCCGATCCTTCCATCATCCACGGGAAGAACGTCGCCGTCATCGGCTACGGCTCCCAGGGGCACGCGCATGCCCTCAACCTGCGGGACTCGGGGGTCGACGTGCGCGTCGGCCTGCGGGAGGGCTCCGGTTCGCGGGCCAAGGCTGAGGGCGAAGGGCTCCGGGTCACGTCCATCCCGGAGGCGGCCAGGGAGGCCGACGTCATCATGATGCTGGCTCCCGACACCGACCAGCCGGCGCTGTTCCAGGAGGCGATCGGCCCCAACCTGCGGGACGGGGACGCGGTCTTGTTCGCCCATGGGTTCGCTGTGCGGTTCGGGTTCGTGCAGGCCCCGCCCGGGGTGGACGTGGCCATGGTCGCCCCCAAGGGGCCCGGCCACCTCGTCCGCAGGACCTATGTCGGCGGAGGGGGGGTCCCCGCCCTCATCGCCGTCCACCAGGACGCCACCGGCACCGCCCGGCAGCTGGCTCTGTCCTACGCTGACGCCATCGGCGGCACCCGGGCCGGGGTCCTCGAGACCACCTTCGCCGAGGAGACCGAGACAGACCTCTTCGGGGAGCAGGTGGTGCTCTGCGGTGGGCTGACCGCGTTGATCCAGGCCGGCTTCGAGACCCTCGTCGCCGCCGGCTATGCCCCGGAGTCGGCCTACTTCGAGTGCCTCCACGAGGTGAAGCTCATCGTCGACCTGATGTACGAGCACGGCATCTCCGGCATGCGGTACTCCATATCGACAACCGCCGAGTACGGCGACTTGACCCGCGGGCCGCGGATCGTGGGCGACTCGGTCCGCGCCGAGATGCGCAAGATCCTCGAGGACATCCGCAGCGGCGCGTTCGCCGAGGAGTGGATGGGTGAGTACCGGGCCGGCCTGCCCAACTTCAAGCGCCTCGAGGCCGCCGGCGAGGCCCATCCGATCGAGGAGGTCGGTGCCCGGCTCCGGGCGATGATGCCGTTCATCAACGCCGGCTCCGCCCGCCCGCAGGACGTATCGGGGGGCTGAGGCGCGCCCGTGCGACGCCGCTCCGCCGACGACCCGGCCCTCGATGCCCTCGCCGACCTCCACCGGGCCCGGCGCGCCCGGCGGGTGGCCAACATCGACTTCTTCGAGGCGCTCTACCGGGCCTACCTCACCGCCATCCTTGCCGGGGTGGCGCTGTGGCTGGGATCCGGGCTCGTCGGAGGCAGTCGCATGGGCGCCGCCGCCGCCGCCAGCGTCGAGGCCCACGGCGCGCCGGCGGTGGGGCTGGCCGTCGCTCTCGTCCTCGCCGTCGGGCTGCGCTCAGGCGGCCAGGGCGGCCCGCTGGCCCTGGAGGCGGCCGACGTGCGCCACGTGCTGCTCGCGCCGATCGACCGCAGCGCAGCCCTGCGGCCCCAGGCGTGGAAGCAGCTGCGCTCCGGGGTGGTCGCCGCCGCCGGCACCGGAGCGCTCCTCGGGCTGCTTGCCTACCGGAGGCTCCCAGGCAACGTCGCTCCGTGGATCGCCTGTGGCGGCGCGGTGGCCGCCCTGGCGGTGCTCGGCGGGTACGGCCTCGCCTTCGTGGCCTCCGGCCTGCGGATCGGCCGGCGCGCCGGCACGCTGCTCGCGCTCGCCGTGATCGGGTGGGCGGCGGCGGACTACGCCACCGGGCTCACCACCTCGCCGATGACGTTGCTCGGCGACCTCGCCCTCTGGCCGCTGCGCTTGCGCGCCGCCGGTACCGCCGGCATCCTCCTGCCCGTCGTCGCCGCGCTGGTGGGCCTCGCGGTCGTCGGTGGCACGTCGGTCGAGGACGCCGAACGCCGCTCCTCCCTCGTCGGCCAGCTCCGCTTCGCCGCGACCCTGCGCGACCTGCGCACCGTCGTCGTGCTCCGCCGGCAACTGGCCCAGGAGGTGCCCCGCCAGCGCCCGTGGTTGAAGCTCCCGGGACGCTACGCCGCCCCTGCCGCCCCTGCCGCCCCTGCCGCCCCGGCCGCCATCGGGGCCGCCGACGGTGCCGGCACCGGGGATTCGCGCTCCCGACCCCAGCGCAACCTCTTCCCGGCGTGGCGCCGCGGCTGGCAGGGCATCCTCCGCTTCCCGGCGCTGCGCCTCGGGCGCCTCGTCGCCCTCGGGGTGCTGGCCGGCCTGGCCGAGCTCGGCGTATGGCGTGGCACGACGCCACTGCTGTTCGCTGCCGGCCTGGCCTTGTACCTGGCCGCCCTCGACGCCGTGGAGCCGGTCGCCCAGGAGGCCGACCACCCTGACCGGCGGGACGCGTACAGCATCGAGGCCGGCGACTTGTACCTGCGCCAGGCGGTGCCGTCGATCGTGGTGATGACCGTTGTCGGGCTGTGCGGCGCCGGCGCCGCTGCCCTCGCCGGCGGCAGCTTCCTCGGCTTCGAGGTGGGGGCGGTGATGGCCGTGCCCGCCGCAGTGGGCGCCGTCGCCGCCGGGCTGATGTCGACGGTGCAGGGACCGCCCGCTGTGTTCAACAGCTCCGACACCCTGATGCCGCCGGAGATGGCCGGGATCCGCAACCTGCTCCGTACGGTCATCCCGCCGGCGGTGGCGATGATCGGCGCCCTGCCCGTGCTCGCCGGCAGGCACCCGCACAGCGGGCTCAGCCACCTGGCGGCCACGACGTCAGTGCTCCCGGAGGTGCTCTTCGCCGGCGTCGTCGCCCTCGGGTGGGTTCGCTACCACGACCGCATGACCGGATGGTGGCGCCAGTCGATGGAGGAGGCGCAGGTCACCCGCCGGCCGAGCCCGCACACCCCGTCGTAGTAGCGTCAACGGACCGATGCCGTCCGGCCCGCCGCCCGCGCTCGAGACGACGGTGCTGACCAAGTCCTACGGCGACCTGGTCGCCCTCGCCCCGCTCGACCTGTCGATCCCGGACGGCCAGCGAGTTGTGCTCGTCGGCCACAACGGGTCCGGCAAGACCACCCTCCTGCGGATGGTCGCCGGGCTGCTCGAGCCGACGAGCGGCCGGGCCACGGTGTTCGGGCACCCCGCCGGTTCGATGGAGGCCCGTGCCACCCTGTCGTACCTGCCCGACAACCCGGTCCTCTACGACGACCTGTCGGTGCTCGAGCACATCGAGTTCACGTGCCGGCTGCACGGCGCCGAGGACTGGGAGGACCGCGCCGCCGGGTTGCTGCACGACCTGGGCCTCGCCCGCCGGGCGGAGGACCTGCCGTCCCGCTTCTCCCGGGGCCTTCGCCAGAAGACGGCGATCCTGCTCGGGCTGGTGCGGCCGTTCGGCCTGCTGGTCGTCGACGAGCCGTTCGTGGGGCTCGACCCGCAGGGGCGCGACGCCTTCATCGAGTTGCTCGATGATGCAGCTTCAGCGGGGGCGACGATCGTGGTTGCCACCCACCAGCTCGAGTACGTGCAGAAGGTGGACCGCTGCGTCGCCCTGCGCGACGGCGAACTGGTCTTTGACGGGCCGCCCGGCGAGGTGGACGTCCTCGCGCTCGTCGGCTACTGAGAAAGTCCTCGAGCTCCGCCTGCCCGGTTGGGGGCGAGGACTTTCCCCTTTCAGGTGAGCCGGCCGACAACGTGATCGATGCAGGACGTCAACGCGCGCACGTCCTCGGTGTCGACCGCCGGGAACATGCCGACCCGCAACTGGTTGCGCCCCAGCTTCCTGTAGGCCTCGGTGTCGACGATCCCGTTGGAGCGCAGCACCGCCGCCACCGTCGCCGCCGGCACGGCGGGGTCGAGGTCGACGGTGCCGACCACGGGGCTGCGGTACGCGGGGTCGGCGACGAACGGCGCCGCGAAGTCGCTGCGCTCCGCCCAGCCGTACAGCACTGCCGCCGACGCAGCGCTGCGGGCGGCGGCGAACGCCGCGCCGCCGTTGGCGAGGAGCCACTCGAGCTGCGCGACGAACAGGACCAACGTGGAGACGGAGGGAGTGTTGGCAGTCTGGTCGAGGCGGTTGCTCTCGGCGGCGAGGGTGAGGTCGAGCGACGCCGGGACCCATCGCCCGGGGGCGTCCCGGAGCCGGCCGGCGCGCTCGAGCGCAGCGGGGGAGCAGACCGCCACCCACAGCCCGCCGTCGGCCGCGAAGACCTTCTGGGGCGCGAAGTAGTAGGCGTCCACTGCTGCGGGGTCCCACGGCAGGGCGCCGGCGCCGGAGGTGGCGTCGACGGCGACGAGCCCGTCCGCCGCCGGCCGCTCGACCGGGGCGCACACTCCGGTCGAGGTCTCGTTGTGGGTGAGGGCGTAGAGGTCGACGTCGGCCCGGGCGGCCGGCGGCGGCGGCCGGGCGCCCGCCTCCGCTCTGACCACGACCGGGTCGTCGAGGTGTGGCGCCCGGGTGGCCGCGCTGGCGAACTTGGCGGAGAACTCCCCGAAGACGAGGTGCTCGGTCCTCCGCTCTGCTAGGCAGGCGCAGGCCACGTCCCAGAACTGGCTTGCGCCGCCGTTGCCGAGCAGCACCTCGTGGCCGTCGGGCAGCGCCCACAACTCCCGCAGGCCGGCCCGCAGCCGGCGGACGAGGTCGCGCACGGGCGCCTGGCGGTGGTTGGTGCCGAGAGGTGCAGCCGCCAGCGCGGCGACGGCCGCCGCCGGGATCTTGGACGGACCGGAGCCGAACCGCCCGTCGGCAGGTAGCAGGCCTGCAGGGATGCGGATGTCGGGCGCGTCGGTCATGAGTCCCTTCGGTGGCTCGCCCCCTGGGTACGGGCCTGCAAGCATGGCAGACATGCCCCGCATCTCCGTGCGCATCGCGTCCGTGTCCGAGTCGGCGACCCTGGCCGTTGACACCAAGGCCAAGGCTCTTGCAGCCGCCGGCGAGGACGTCATCGGTTTTGGCGCCGGCGAGCCGGACTTCCCGACCCCGGCCTCGATCGTCGAGGCGGCCGTCGATGCCTGCCGCGACCCCAAGAACCACAAGTACACGCCGGCCCCGGGGCTGCCAGAGCTGCGCGAGGCGATCGCCGCCAAGACTCTCCGCGACTCGGGGTACCGGGTCGCGGCGTCCCAGGTGCTCGTCACCAACGGGGGCAAGCACGCCGTGCTGGAGGCGTGCGCGACCCTGCTCGACCCCGGCGACGAGGTGCTGCTGCCGGCGCCGTACTGGACGACGTACCCCGAGGCGATCCGCCTCAGCGGGGGCCGGGTGGTGGAGCTGCCCACGACGGGAACGACGGGTTTCAAGGTGACGGTCGACCAACTGGAGGCCGCCGTCACGCCGAGGACGAAGCTCTTGCTGTTCGTGTCGCCTTCCAACCCGACCGGCGCCGTCTACACCCCGGCGGAGGCACGCGAGATCGGCCGGTGGGCACTCGAGCGGGGCGTGTGGGTGCTGGCCGACGAGATCTACGAGCACCTCGTCTACGGGGACGCCGTGTTCAGCTCCTTGCCGGCGCTGGTGCCGGAGCTGGCCGACACCTGCGTGATCGTCAACGGCGTCGCCAAGACCTACGCGATGACGGGCTGGCGGGTGGGGTGGATGGTGGGCCCCGGCGATGTCATCGCCGCCGCCGCCAACCTGCAGAGCCACGCCACGTCCAACGTGAGCAACGTGGCACAGCGGGCGGCGCTCGCTGCCGTCACCGGCCCGCTCGACGCCGTCGCGGAGATGCGTGACGTCTACGACCGGCGCCGGCGGACGATCGTCTCCATGCTGCGGGATATACCGGGCGTGGAGTGCTTGGAGCCGCAGGGAGCGTTTTACGCGTTCCCGAGCTTCGAGGGCGTGCTCGGTCGCACGCTGGGCGACCGGGTGCCGGCCACCACCCTCGAGCTGGCCGAGGTGGTGCTCGACGAGGCGAAGGTCGCGTTCGTACCAGGGGAGGCGTTCGGGGCGCCGGGTTACGGGCGCTTCAGCTACGCCCTGGCCGATGACGCCATGGTGGAGGGCGTCGCCCGGCTGGCCAAGCTGCTGGGTCAGCCTGACATGTAGGCGGGGGCGCCGGCTGGGGCTGGGGCGCCGGCGCGGGGCTGGGGCGCCGGCTGGGGGCTGGGGCGCCGGCGCGGGGCTGGGGCGCCGGCGCGGGGCTGGGGCGCCGGCTGGGGGCGCTGGCGGCGGGAGGGCGGTGCATTGGCGGGAGG
>DAHVMA010000020.1:0-7505 GCA_027320105.1 Acidimicrobiaceae bacterium
GGCCGCCCGCCGCGACCCCATCCCCGTTGCCACCGAGCAGCTGGCCGCCGCCGAGGCGACCGTGACCGGCGCCGCGGCGCGCATCCGCGCCCGGGACTACCGGCCCAACCCGGGCCGGCGCTGCCGGACCTGCGAGGTCCGCACGGTGTGCGGCTCGGCGCAGCGTTGATCGGCACTGCCTTCGCCGACCGTCGGGTGGCGCGCGTCTCCAGACGAGACGCCGACCTTCGGGAGCGAATCACAACGATGTTACTCTAGGGGTCGATCTCTCCGAAGAGGAACCGTGCCGTGCCTCCATCTCCCCAACCGGCTCGCCTGCCACCTCCAGGACATCCGACACTACAGGTCTACGTCGACGAGAGCGGGACCGCGAACCAGTCCCGCTTCCTCGCCGTCGGCGCTTTGGTCTTCCGGCGGGACCATGGGCTCGTCACCAACAAGATGGTGGTGCTGCGCGACCGCTCACAGTGGCGCAAGGAAGCGCACTTCGTCGAGATCAACCGGGCCACTGCCTACCTCTACCGTGAAGCGATCGACATCGTTGCTTCCAGCGACGCCCGCTTCGTGTGTGGCGTCGTCGACAAGGCGGAGTGGGATCCCTTCCGGTCGACGAGAGAAGCGTGGAAGGTGCATGCCCAGCTGACGATCCAGCTGCTGAACGCGGTCGTCGGCCGAGGTCATCCCATCCTGTCGGTCGTCGCTGACAACATCACCACACCGGCTGCCGTCAACTACGAGGGCTACCTGGCAATGGCCGTCAACCGCACTCGAGGCTATCTGGCCGTCGCCGGCGCCAACCGGATGGACTCCAAGTCCTGCATTGGCCTGCAGTTGGCCGACATCCTGACCGGGGCGGTTGCCCACCAGTACCGGCAGGGGTTCGATCCGACGGCACGCCCCGGCAGCCCGAAGGGCCAGGTCGCCGGGTACGTGGCGAAGGCATGGGAGCTCCCGAGCCTGGTCCGGGCGAGCACTTCCCGGCTCAAGGTCGTCGAGCTCCGCCCGCCGCAGCGCCGGCCGACCGTGACCCGAGCCTGCACGCGACCCATCATCCGAGGTGGCTGAGCTCAAGCTGCCGCGGTACCATGCCGATGTGGGTGTGAGCCTCCGGCTCCCAGCCCGCCCGGGTGTGAGCCTCCGGCTCCCAGCCCTGGACCCAAGAGGGTGACGCTCTTCGAGAAGGGGCCCGCAAGGGCCCCTTCACTCGTCGACGGGTCTCGTGTCCCGCGACCCACCGCCCGGTCAGACTGTGAAGACCTTCATCACCTCGTCGCCGTAGTCGTTGATCACCTTCACGGCGATCTTCCCCGTCTCCGGCCGGGCGAACGGTCGGGACTCCGTCGAGTGCAGCGACGCCCACGCGACCTCGTCGATGTCGGCCTTGAGGGCCCGCTTCAGCCGGGCGTAGGGGTCCAGGCCGCCGGTGAAGTAGCAGTGCCGCACGAAGAACGACTCCCCGTTGTAGGCGGTGTCGATCATCCACAGCGCCACCTGGTCGGTGTCGTCGCTGCGCACCTGGCCGGTGTTGGGGTCGTAGACGTCGACGCCGCGCAGCACCACCCGCAGCTCGTCGCCGTCGTCCTTGATCTCCAGGTCCGGCTCCCCGAAGACCGTGAAGAGGTTGCCGGCCCCGGTCTTCTTCAGGTCCTCGCCCATGACCAGGTCGGCGTTCATCCGCACCAGCAGCACTGGGATGCGCCCCATGCGCCGCTCGGCGGCCACATTGGCGAACCCGTCCGCCGAGGTGACGTAGTCCTCGTCGCTGCCGAGCACCCCGGGGTCGAAGGCGAAGGCGAGTACGCACAGCAGGTCGAGGTCCTCCGCGTGGATCGCCTTCCGGGCGGCGTCCTTGACGAACCGGCCGTCCACCGTCCCGTACTGCGGGCCCACCGTGATCCCCACCCGCCGGGGCGTGCCCTCCGCCGCCTCCTCCCGCACGCCGACGGCCTGGATGTGCACCCCGGCGTAGGGCTCGACCTCGTCGAAGGTCAGCCGCTCGTTGCGCCGGCCGTTCTGGATGCCGGCCGCTCGCAGGTTGTCGAGGATCGTCTGCTCGAACGTCGAGTCGTTCACACCGTCAGGGGAAAGGGCGGCCCCGCCGACGTTGAGCGCCCCGGTGCCGTCGACCGCGCTGCCGGCGAACGCCAGGGACCGGTGCGGCGACAGGCTCTCCACGCTGAACGGCCCGGCGACGCGCACCCTCTTGTTGTCCTCGTAGGGCTTGTCGTAGAGCAGCTCGTAGTCGGCGTGCCGGCGGATGGCCGCGTCGATCTCCGCACGGCTCATCCCGTCGGTGATGTCGGGGTTGTTGGCGATCGACTTCAGCGTGATGTGCTGCACCCGCTCGTACACGAACCCGTGGCGGATGTCGCCGGTCGTCTCCGCCGGCGGCAGCGGCTGTGCCGACAGCTCGCTCTCCTTGGTCCGGCCCTCCGGCGAGTCGGCCAGCAGGTAGTAGGGGAAGCGGGCGCCCATCACCCGCTGGCGGGCCAGAGCCAGCGCCACCCGGGACGTGTCGATCGTGATCCACCGCCGCCCCCACTGCTCGGCCACGTAGGCGGTCGTTCCAGACCCGCACGTCGGGTCCAGAACAAGATCCCCCGGGTCGGTGGTCATCAGCATGCATCGTTCGATCACCTTGATGTTGGTCTGTACCACATACACCTTGTCGTCAGTGAAGTTCCCGGTGCCGGTGTCAGTCCAGAGGTTGGTCCGAATCTGGAAGCCAAAATCGTCGAGGAAGCGGACGTAGCGGATGCTGCTTCGGGCAACGTGGATTCGACCGGCTAGCGCGACGCGACGCATCCCTTCTGGGTAGTTGGCCTTCCAGTGAGAGGCGGCCGCTGGGAGGTAGGTCCTGCCACCGTGCTCAAATGGCTGTGGCTCCGAAGCCGGCCCTTGCGACTGAAGGTCGCCCGGCTGGTAGATACGCACATCAGTGGGGAGGGCGGTCGTCCCGGCGAGCTCAGCGGCCGTCATGCCACGAAAGGTGCCGTCAGGGAACAGAAGCCAGCGGTAGCCCTGTCGCTCGATGGACTCAGCCCACAACGGGCGAGCCTTGAGGGCCGGGCGGTTGTGGGCATACCAGAGCAGGTAGTCGCCGGCCCTCGCCACGGCCGACGCGTCGGTAAAGCCGCTGGTCGTAACGAAGGAGATCAGGCTCACGAAGTTCTCAGCCCCGAACACCTCGTCCATGAGGCTGCGCACGAGGTGGACGTTCTCGTCGCCGATCTGGACGAACACGCTGCCGGATTCAGTGAGCAAGTCTCTGGCGACAGTAAGACGGTCGCGGAGATAGGTGAGGTAGGAGTGGATGCCGAGCTCCCAGGTGTCGCGGAAGGCCTTGATCTGCTCGACCTCGCGGGTGGCGTCTTCGAGCTTGCCGTCCTTGACGTCGCGCTTGCGGGCACTGACCTGCCAGTTGGAGCCGAACTTGATGCCGTAGGGCGGGTCGATGTAGATCATCTGGACCTTGCCCCGCAGCGCTTCGCGCTCCGCGAGGCTGGCCATGACGTCGAGGCTGTCGCCGAGGATCATCCGGTTGGACCAGTTGGCCTCGTGGCGGTAGAAGTCGACGAGGTCGAGCTCGCCGAGGCCGTCGAACGTGTCGAAGAGCGTGAGCTCGGGTTCGTCCTGTGGTAGCGACGTCGTGTTCCGGAGGTTCTCGATGATCACCCGCGGGTCGATCTTCTCCTGGATGTAGATGGCAGGGGCGTCGGCGAACAGGTCGGTCTCGTCGAGGGCGTCCTTTCCCTTCCAGACCAGCTGGGGGTCGAGGGTCGGGTCCCGGGGGTAGCGGACGGGGATCGGCTGGTCGATCTCGGGCGGGAGGAAGTCGGCGGCGTCGCTGGTCGGCAGGTTGGCCCGCTTGGCGGCGTGGGTGATGGCCTCGACGGGGATCGGGCCGGGAGCGGTGGGCTTGCGTGCGGGCATGCCGTCCTTCCGGGTAGGCGAGCCTTCTCAGGCGGGGAGGCCGATGACGGGCTGGTCGGCGAGGAGGGCGTCGATGGCGCCGTCGAGGATATGGGCCTCTCTGCCGGGGTCGTGGACCTCGACGTAACCCCATCGTCCGTAGGCGCCGTCGTTGTTGACGGCTGCGCACCACTGGTTGCGGGCCGTCTCCGCCTTGGCCTTGGTGGGCCCAGGGGACTTGAGTGTGCCGGAGACCTCGACGATGAGCGTGCGCTCCACGTCTCCGGGTTTGGTGGCGAGGCGGACGAGGAAGTCGGGGACGTAGTCGTGGGATCGCCCGTGGTGCAGGTACGGGATGGAAAGGCCGAGCCGTTCGTTCTTCACGTAGGCGGAGACCCGGTCGTCGGCCTCGAGGAGCCCGGCGAGGGCCTCCTCCCAGGAGTTGCCCCGCAGCCCGTCGAGCACAACGTGGCTGAGGTGCGACTTGGTCGGTGGCGGGTCCATCACCACCTTGCGGGTCGTGAAGCGCACCCCGTCGGTGGAGCCCGCCGGGTCGAAGCGGTTGTAGATCGGCCACAGGACCGCGGGGCGGTTGCCTTCCTGGTGGACGATGCAGGAAAAGACTCGCTTGGCCGCCTCGTTGCGGGCCTCGGCGAGCAGGAGGTGGCCGATGCTCACCCCGTCGTCGGTCGTGACGCAGTCGGTCAACCAGCGGCGGGCGATGTCGACCAGCTGGGGGAACAACCACGGCCGCTCGGCCGAGTCGAGGGCGGCGAAGTACTCGTCGCGCTCGAGAAGGGTCTTGGCGAGCTGGTAGGCGACCTGCTGGGGCCGGGCGTTACGGATCTCTTCCAGGTCAACCTCCGCTTTGGCTCCGACGACGCCTTGCTGTTCGACCCACAGCGCCACCTCGTCTCGCTGCAGGTGCAGTCGGCTCTCGGCGGTGAAGTCCGCCCAGAGGGGCGCGTCGGGGCTCTCGACCCGGTAGCCGGTCAGCTTCGGGAAGCGGATGGCGAGCCTCCAACGCTCCTCGACCGCCTCCACCAGGGCGGCCGGCCGGGGATCCCTGCCCCTGGGGATCTGGTGGTCGCCGGGGATGAAGGCGAACGGCACGCCGTAGACCTCGGCGTACTCGGGGGCGAAGCGCCCGCTGTCGGGATCGGGGGCGTAGCTGCGCCGGCGCAGACCTCGGCCGACGACCTGCTCGCAGAGCAGCTGGCTGCGGAACGGCCGGATCCCCAGGATGTGGGTCACCGTGTTGGCGTCCCAGCCCTCGGTGAGCATGGCCACCGACACGACGCAGCGGATGTGCTCGCCGAGCTTGCCCCGCTTGCCGACCGTGTTCATCGCCTCGCGCAGCAGGTCCGCGTCGGTCAGCTTGTCGGCGTCAGCGCCCGGGTTGCGGCGCCGGTACTCCCGTTTGAACGCCTCCACCTCCACCGCGGCGTCCTCGAGGAAGTCACCGCCGAGCGGCTCGCCCGACTCCAGCCGGGCGGAGTCCACGAGCATCGTGCGCATCCGCGGCGCCCAGCTCTCGCCGTCGACGTTGGAGAGCAACGCCAAGTTGCCCGGCACGAGCAGCAGGCTCCCGTCGGCCCGCTCCGCCTCCCGCCCGGCGATCCAGTCGAAGACCAGCTTCGACACGACCGTGTTGGGGCAGACGACGATCATCACCGGCGGCGGCTCGCCGAGCGCGGCCAGCTCCGCCTCGTAGCGCGCCCAGCTCGCCTCGTAGCTCTTGTACAAGCTGAGCAATGCCCCCTCGAGCACCGGCGGCGGCACCCAGCCCTGCGGCCCGGCGTCCACCACCTTGGACTTGCGCTTCGGCAACGGCGGGTCGAGGTGGTCCCACAGCCGCAGGTAGACGACCTCCTTGCCGGCGGCGTCGTCGTCGACTGGGATGCGGGGGATCTTCACGATCCCCGACTCGATGGCGTCCATGAGCGAGAAGTCGCTCACCACCCAAGGGAACAGGAAGCCCTCGTTGTAGCCCGACCCCTTCAGGTAGTACGGCGTGGCCGAAAGGTCGTAGACGGCCTTGATCCCGGCCTTGCGCTGCAGGTCGAGCAGACCGCGGAACCAGACCCGGGCCTCCCGGTTGCGCTCCTCGTCCTCCCGGTCGGCGTCGTCGTCGGGATGCTCCAGCAGCTTGTCCTGGTAGCAGTGGTGGGCCTCGTCGTTGAACACGACCACCTCGCCCTTGCCGGTGCCGAACCCTCGCAGGATGCGAGCGGCGACCATCGCCGACGTCTCGGTGAACGCCTCGACCAGCTCCGGGCGGCCGCCGGCCAGCAGCTTCTTGGTCGTGGCCGACACCCCCTGGACCTCCCTGGCCTGGCGGGGCAGGAACGCGTGGTAGTTGGTGATCTGCACCTGGGCGGACAGCAGCGCCTCCCACAGGTCGGTGGGGACCAGGTCGCGCTCGCGGTAGTAGCTGTCGTCCCGCTCGGGCAGCAGCACCCCCAGCCGGTCCCGGATCGTGATCCCCGGCGTCACCACCAGGAACCGCTTGGTGAAGCGGGCGTCGCTCGGCGCCATCGCCTTGTTGATCGTCTGCCAGGCGATCAACATCGCCATCACCACCGTCTTGCCCGCCCCCGTCGCCATCTTGAGGCCCACCCTCGGCAACCCGTCGTTGTGCAGCCGGTTGTCGGGCTCCAGGCGCCGCCGGTAGTCGGCGGTGCCGTGCCGGCCGGCGACCTCGGCCAGGAAGATCGCCGTCTCCGACGCCTCCCGCTGGCAGAACAGCACCGGGTCATCCCTCACCGGCGGTCCGGCCGCCCAGTGCGCCAGCAGCTTGCGGGTGTACGGAGTGACCCCGTTCCAGTCGGACGCCCGCCACCGCTCCACCTCGCGGCGGATGTCGTTGACGAGCGTGTTGACCTCCCGCCGCTCCCCGGTGGCGTCGAAGTCGAGGAGCTGCTGCTGGACCCCCTTCCGGCCCTTCCGGGGCGGCGGGACCGGCACGAACGACTCGCTCCGCCGCCGACCGGTCAGCAGCTGCCCGGTCGGGCCCTGCGGGCCGATCTCGAAGTGGGCGCTCGGTGCTTCGTACGGCGAGTTGATGATCGGATTCGACAGATCTGCCGCCGTCACCGTCGCCTCGAAGCGCTCCGCACCACCGCCCAACCGTAGCCAGTGGCGGGAGCCGGAGCCTGCTTCCATGCAGTGCGCCGGGGCCGTCGCCGCGGACCGTCCAATGGCTCCGAGTAGGCCGATGCGCCGGCGATCCCCGGGGGACCAGTGCCAGCGGTGGCGCCGGCCCGGCGTCGCCTCCCCTTGCCCTCCCGCAGCTTCCGCTGAATGACTGATTACCCCTTTTGCCCACCGGGGCGGGGGCAAACCAAACCCGAACCGTGCGCAGCCAGGCCAACTGCGCGCACAGGGCCCATCAGGTCGTCGTGGGTGCGCGCGGTTCGGTTGCCTGCGCGCGGTTGCGGTCGAACCTGCTGCCGGCGGGCGGGAACCCGGCCAGGGACAGGTCGCAGCAGGGGTCCCGCCATCCGCAGTCACGGCAGCGGTAGTGGGCGTGCTCGGGTTCGAGGGTGCCGCCGCAGTGCGGGCATTCCGGCAGGACGGCGGAGCGGGACGGA
>DAHVMA010000038.1:0-3357 GCA_027320105.1 Acidimicrobiaceae bacterium
CGCAGCACGGGCAGCGTCCGACCTCGACGCCGCGGCCATAGAGGTGCAGGGTCTCGCAGGCGAGCGTCACTCGGGGGCACGCGGGGCAGCGGCCATCAGATCCTCGCCTCGGGCGCCCGCTGCTGCGAGCGGGCGCCCGCCGCCGCGGGAGCGAAGGAGGCGTGATGCACTTATCTCCCGAACCTCTGGATCAGGACAGTAGCAACACGCCCTGACGTCATCGGGCTTGGCAGTCCGCCCCCGGCGGACTGCCTGACGCTGGCTCACCGAAGAGGTGCCCGGGCCCTGTCCTAGGCACCCCTGGGTCTGATGCCCTGATCTGGCCCCACTGTGATGCCTTGAAATGGCCCCACCCCCGAACCCAACTCCCCTACGTTGGCCGTCGACCAAGACAGCTGACGAAGGGAGATCGGAGTGTCGAGAGTGGAGCAGTTCGAACGTATCCGGCGCGACCGGCGGGTGGAGGGTCTGTCGATCCGCGCCCTGGCCAAGCGCCACAAGGTGCACCGCCGGACGGTGCGCGAGGCGCTGGCCTCGGCGACGCCGCCGGCGCGCAAGACCTCAGAGCGGGAACGACCGGTGTTCGGTCCCTACGAGCCGATCGTCCGGGGGTGGCTGGTCGATGACCTGAGCGCGCCGAAGAAGCAGCGCCACACCGCCCGCCGGGTCCACCAGCGCCTCGTGGCTGAGCACGGGGCGGACATCGGCGAGTCGACGGTGCGCGAGCACGTGGCGCGCATCCGGGCCGAGGTGGCGCCCGGGCCCGAGGCGATGGTGCCCCAGACCCACGCCCCTGGTGCCGAAGCCGAGGTCGACTTCGGCGAGGTGTGGGCGGTCGTCGCCGGCGTCATGACCAAGCTGTGGCTGTTCTCCTTGCGACTCAGCCACTCGGGGCGTGCGCTGCACCGGGTGTTCGCCACCCAGGCCCAAGAGGCGTTCTTGGCCGGGCACGTGGACGCCTTCTGCCGGCTGGGCGGCGTCCCTGGGCGGATCCGCTATGACAACTTGAAGCCGGCCGTCGCCCGAGTGTTGTTGGGACGCGACCGCATCGAGTCCGAGCGATTCGTCGCCTTCCGCAGCCACTACGGCTACGACTCCTTCTACTGTCAGCCCGGCCAGAACGGCGCGCACGAAAAAGGCGGGGTGGAGGGCGACGTGGGGTGGTTCCGGCGCAACCACCTCGTTCCCGTCCCCAAGGTGTCGAGCCTGGCCGAGCTGAACGAGCGCGTCGGTGCCGCCGACGAGGCGGACCTCGCCCGGGTGATCGACGGGCACCGGGCGACCATCGCCGCCGAGTTCGCCGCCGAAGCCCCGTTCCTCGCCCCGCTTGCGGCCGAGGCCTTCGACACCGCCCGGCACCTGAGCGCCCGGGTCGACGCCAAATCCCGGGTGTGCGTGCGCCAGTGCCGCTACTCGGTGCCGGTGGCCTTGATCGGCCGGCGCGTGGACGTCGTGCTCGGGGCCGAAGAGGTGGCGGTGTGCGTGAAGGGCACCGTCGTTGCCCGCCACGCCCGCCAGGTCCAGCGCGGCGAGGAGTCCCTCGTCTTGGACCACTACCTCGAGGTCCTGGTGAAAAAGCCCGGTGCCCTGGCCGCCTCGGCACCCTTGGCCATGGCCCGGGCGAGCGGCGCCTTCTCGGCCGACCACGACGCCTACTGGACGGCCGCCCGCCGCCAGCTGGGCGACAAGGAGGGCACCCGGGCGCTCATCTCGGCTCTGCTCTTGGAGCGGAGCCTGCCGGCGGCGGCCGTGCGGACGGGCATGCGCACCGCCCTCAGCCTCGCCACCACCTCCCCCGAGGTGGTGGCCGTCGAGGCCCGCCGGGCGGCCGGCGAGGCGATCGCCCCGGTCATCCCGATCGGGGCCCTGGAGCGCTACGAGCGCCCGGCCCCCGACCTCGCCCGCTACGACGCCCTGCTCGAGACCAACGAGGAGAGCGGCCGATGACCCCGCGGACCGACACCGCCTGCGACGCCGCCATCGTTGCCGCCTGCACCGAGCTGCACCTGCCGACCATCCGGGCCGAGGCCGGCGCCCTGGCCGACCAGGCGGCCAAGGCCAACCTCACCCACCGGGCCTACCTGGCCGAGGTGCTGGCGGCCGAGGTGGACGACCGGGCCGAGCGCCGGCGCCAGCGCAGGGTCCAAGAGGCCCGCTTCCCGCGCACCAAGCGCCTCAGCGACTTCGACTGCTCGTGCTCGCCCGTCGCACCCGCCACCGTGGCCGCCTTGGCCGAGGGGCGCTTCATCGACGCCGGCGAGCCGGTCGTCTTCGTGGGCGATTCGGGCACGGGCAAGTCGCACCTGTTGATCGGGACGGGGCTGGCGGCGTGTGAGGCGGGGCGGCGGGTGCGCTACACGACGGCCGCCGCCTTGGTGAACGAGCTGGTGGAGGCGGCCGACGACCGGGTGCTGTCCCGGGTGGTCGCCCGCTATGGACGCCTGGAGCTGCTCTGCCTCGACGAATTCGGCTACCTGAGCCTCGACACGAAGGGGGCGGAGCTGCTGTTCCAGGTCTTGACCGAGCGAGAGGAGCGGGCCTCGGTGGCCGTGGCCACCAACTCCACCTTCTCCGAGCTCGGCAAGGTCTTCACCGACGCCCGCCTGGCCGGGGCGGTCGTCGACCGGCTGACCTTCCGCTCCCTCATCGTCGAGACGGGGACCGACTCGTTCCGTCTGCGATCCTCGGCGCCGCCACGACGCCGTCGGCCCCCAGCTGACACTGGACCTGACACCCCTACTGATGTATAGTGAGCGATACAGCTATGGCCGCACCTGAGCGCATCCGTCACATCGGACCCAAGACCGGGCGAGACTCCCGGGCGGTGATCGACGAGGCCGTCGCCTCGCTCGGTCGGCTCCGGATGCCGACGGAGTGGCTCGGCGACGGCGGGGCCGAGGTCCACCTGCTGACCAGCCTCATCGCCGAGGCCGAGCGCCAGCTGCCTCAGTCCGTCGCCCTCGCACGGGACCAGGACTACTCCTGGGCCGAGCTCGGCGACCTGCTCGGGATCACTCGGGCGGCCGCCTGGCAGCGGTTCGGCGACCAGGTCCGCACCATCCGTCGACGCACGAGGAGGGATCTGCTGGCCAACGCCGATTGAGATGACCTGAACCTCCGGGAGCCGGCTGGGCCATCCCGGAGCAGTCCCATCGTGTCTGGGGGTGGGGCCAGTTCAGGCCATCACAGTGGGGCCAATCCCGACCGTCATTCCCAGCCACCTCCCCGGCGCCCGCCCCCCTGGCGAGGGGAGCCAGCTCGAAGAGCCCAGAGGGGGTGGCCGGGCAGTACAGGTTCCCGTTCCAACAGATCGCCCCGGCATGGGTGCCCTGGGTGCCCCGGTCCGAGGGGTGCAGG
>DAHVMA010000045.1:0-2847 GCA_027320105.1 Acidimicrobiaceae bacterium
ATCCTCGCTGCCTACGAGCAGGTCGGGATCACCAATGACCCCCGCACCCACGCCCGACCGGCCCCCCTCCTCGCCAACCTCACCGCCGCGCTCGATGCCGCACCCGATGACGAGGCCCAGACGCTGGCCGCCCGCCTGGCCCCGTTCGTGACCGGTACCCATCGGGGGCTCTTCGACGGGCCGACCACCCAACGCCCCGACGGGCACCTGGTGGTGTTCTCTCTCCGGGACCTGCCCGACGAGCTCAAAGCGGCGGGCACGTTGCTCACCCTCAACAACATCTGGCAGCGCGTCGCCAACCCCGCGGCGCGACGCCGCCGGCTGGTGATCGTCGACGAGGCGTGGCTGTTGATGCGTGACCCCGAAGGCGCGCGGTTCCTCTTCCGGATGGCCAAGTCGGCCCGCAAGCACTGGTGCGGGCTCACCGTGGTCACCCAAGACGCCGCCGATCTGTTGGGCAGCCCCCTCGGCCAAGCCGTGGTGGCCAACGCCGCCACCCAGATCCTGCTCCGCCAAGCCCCCCAGGCCATCGACGCCCTGGCCGAGGCGTTCCGGCTCTCCGAAGGCGAGCGGGCCTACCTCCTCGGCGCGCAACGCGGCGAAGGGCTGCTCGCCTGCGGCCCTGACCGCGTGGCGTTCGCCGCGCTCTCCAGCTCGAGCGAGCACGACTGGTGCACCTCGGACCCCGCCGAGCTGGCCGGGAGCGAACCCGACCTGTGAACCGACCTGTGGATCAACCTGTGGATTTCTCCAGCACCGACGCCGCAGGACCGCCTCGTCCACTCCCGACGACGAGTCCACCCCCGACGACAGGAGCCTGATGCCACCACTCACTACCCCAGCGCCAACGACCACGCCGGGTGTTCCCACCCCGAAGGGTCCCCTCGCCCACTACCTCCTCCACCCCGGCACAGAAACCAGCCGGCTGCTCCACCACATCGCCCATGTGCTGGCAATGGCCGGCGCCCACCTCGGACCACCGGTCTTCGGCGCTGTCCTCACCGTCGCCGTGGCCCTTGCGGTGCTGCGACGCCGCCAGGCCGCCCGCATGGCGGAGGGGGCACGCCTCGTGCGCATCCTTGCCCCACCCGAGGTCGATCCCGAAGGGGCGATCACGTTGTGGTCGAACCTCGTGGCCCTGCTCCGTCCAGCCTGGCGGCGACTCATCGGCGGCCAACCCCACCTCGGGTTCGAGATCTCCTCGGGACCCCACGGCCTTCGCATCGGGCTCTGGGTGCCCGGCTCGGTCCCCCCGGGACTGGTGGAGCGGGCGGTCGAGGCGGCCTGGCCGGGGGCGCGCACCGAGACCATCGAGGCCACCGCGCCGCTGTCGGGCCCGGGGGTCGCCACCGGCGGCGAGCTGCGCCTGGCCATGCCCGAGCACTACCCGCTCAAGACCGATCATCGGGTCGACCCTCTCCGCCCGCTCCTCGGCGCCCTCTCCGGTGCCGGTGAGGGGGACCGCGCCTGCGTGCAGATCCTCGCCCGACCGGTCACCGGGCGGCGCCTCGCTGCCCTGCATCGAGCCGCTGTCCATCGCCGCAACGGCCGCCCCACCGCCAGGGCCGCTCGGCTCCTCGACCTCGTCACCCCGGGACCGAGAACCGCCACCCGAACCGGCACCGTCGACCCCTCCCGCGGTGACGACGTGTCGGCCATCTTGGACAAGGCCGCCCAGCCCTGCTGGGCCATCTGTGTCCGCTACGCGGTGTCTTCCGGCGACACCGGCACCAACCCGCGGGCGGCGCTGCGAGGACGGGCGCACGCCGTCGCCTCGGCGTTCGCCGTCTTCGCCGGACGGAACCGCTTCGACCGCCACCGCCTCCCGCACCCCGCCCGGGTGCTGGCCGAACGGCGAATGGGCCGGGGGAACCTGGTGTCGGTGGCCGGGCTCGCCGCCCTCGCCCACCTGCCGACCGACGCGAGCGTGCCGGGGTTGGCTCGGGCGGGGGCCAAGGCGGTCGGCCCGCCACCCGAGGTCACCCTCCTGGTCGACCCCGATCACGCCACACTGCCCAGTTACGTGGTGCCGAGCCGTTACAAGGTGCTGGGTGACGCCCAAGCCGGCGGACGCCGAGAGATCGCCCTGGCCGTCGCCGACGCCCGCCACCACCTCCACGTCATGGGGGCGACCGGATCGGGCAAGTCGACGCTGCTCACCAACCTGGCGCTCGCCGACATCGAAGCGGGCCGGGGGGTGGTGGTCATCGACCCCAAGGGCGACCTGGTCACCGACATCTGCGGGCGCCTCCCGGCTGGCGCCGAGGCCCGTACCGTGCTCATCGACCCCGAGGAGCACCGGGCACCACCGGTGTTGAACGTGCTGGCCGGCCCGGACCCCGACCTGGTCGTCGACAACCTGGTCGGGATCTTCCGCTCCATCTTCGCGGCCTTCTGGGGTCCGCGCACCGACGACGTGCTGCGCGCCGCCTGTCTCACCTTGCTGCGGACCGCCACCGAGCGCTCCCCGGTGAGCCTGGCCGACGTCCCTCGCCTCTTGGCCGACGACGCCTTCCGTGCCCCGCTTGTCGCCCAGGTGATGAACGATGCGGTCGGGCTCGGTGGGTTCTGGAAGTGGTACGACGCCATGAGCGAGGCCAGCCGCGCCCAGGTCATCGGCCCGGTCATGAACAAGCTCCGGGCGTTCTTGCTGCGCGACTTCGTCCGCTCCGTCGTCGGGCGTGCGGACTCGAGCTTCGACATGGTCGACATCCTCGACGGGGGCATCTGTCTCGTCCGGGTCCCCAAAGGCATCCTCGGCGAGGAGACCGCCCGGCTCTTGGGCTCCTTCGTGGTGGCCAAGGTGTGGCAGGCCGCCACCCACCGGGCCCGGTTGGGCCAGGCCGC
>DAHVMA010000010.1:0-51499 GCA_027320105.1 Acidimicrobiaceae bacterium
CGATGCCATCCCCAGCTTCCCACAGACGGGTGACGGTCTCGTTGATGTCCTGTGGACACACCCGGCCGTGTCCCCCGTAATCACAACACCCCGACACACGACATAGACATGCCGGTCCACTGAGGGGGAGGGCTTTCGGCGTCATGTCAGTTGCCGCGGAGCTTGGCGAGGAGATCCGTGACCTGTTCGTAGGTCTGGCGGTCCTCCTTCATGAACGTCGTGATCTTCTCGACGGCGTGGATGACCGTCGTGTGGTCCCGCCCGCCGAACTCCCGTCCTATGGCCGGGTAGCTGTACTCCGTCAGATCCCGGAACAGGTACATCCCGATCTGGCGGGCCCGCACGAGCGGTCGCTGGCGTTTCGGGCTGATCAACTCCTCCAAGCTGAACCCGAACGCGTCCGAGATCGCCTGGAGGATGATCGCCGGGGTGATCTGGCGGGGGCGGCCGATGTCGAGGATGTCGGCCAGCACGGTCTCGGCCGTCTCGCGGGTGATCGTCTGGCGGTTGAGGCTGGCGAAGGCCGACACCCGGATGAGCGCTCCTTCCAGCTCCCGGATGTTGTCCCGCACGTTGGTGGCGATGAGCTCGAGGACGTCGTCGGGGATAGGGGTGCGCTCGGTTTCGGCCTTCTTGCGGAGGATGGCGAGTCGCGTCTCGAGCTCCGGGGGTTGGACATCGGTCGTGAGCCCCCACTCGAAGCGACTCCGGAGGCGGTCCTCGAGCGTCGCGATCGAGCGCGGGTGACGGTCTGAGGACAGCACGATCTGCTTGGAGCCCTCGTAGAGTGTGTTGAAGGTGTGGAAGAACTCTTCCTGGAGCCCCTCCTTGCCCTCCATGAACTGGATGTCGTCGACGAGCAGCACGTCGCAGTCGCGGTAGCGGCGCTTGAAGGTCCCCTGGCTGCTGTTGCGGATAGCCTCGACGAAGTCGTTCATGAACGTCTCGGTGGACACGTAGCGCACACGCCGGCCGGGGAAGTTCTCGATGACGTAGTGACCGATGGCGTGCAGCAGGTGGGTCTTGCCCAGCCCCGAGTCCCCGTGGATGAACAACGGGTTGTACGACGCGGCCGGCATCTCCGCCACCCGCTGAGCCGCAGCATGGGCGAAGCGGTTGGACGCGCCGATCACAAAGGCGTCGAAGGTGTAGCGGGGGTTCAGCGACGGCAGGCCGTAGGCGCCGGCCGGCGCCGTTCCGCCGGCGCCATTGCGGGCTCCCGGGCGGCGGGGGGCACCGGAGCGCTGCGGGCTGTGGGGGGCGTCGGCGGCGCTGCGGGGGCGGTAGGGAGGGCCATCACCGGTCGCCCCGGCAGGACCGCCGGCGGGGTGCAGGCCGCGGGGAGTGTCGGCGAGCCCGCCGGTGTCCACCCCGTCGTTGGGGAACCAGGGGGTCGTGCTCACGTCGCCGGCGGGCTCGGAGAGGCGCAGCGTCCCCTCACCATCGGTGGTGTGGTGGGTGTCCGGGCTGTCTGCCGGAGCGGTCGGGTCGACACGGAGCTGCACCTGCACGGCGTGGCCGGCGACGTCAGAGGCGGAGCCCTCGATGAGCTGCAGGTAGCGCTCCTCCAGGCGATCGCGCACCACCGAGCTCGGGACGGCGAGCAGGAGCGTCTCCCCGTCGAAGCCGACCGGGCGGATCCCGGCGAACCACGGCTGCCAGGTCCCTTCGGTCACCTGTCCCCGCAGCTGCTGTGTACAGCTCGTCCATAGCTGTCCTGCTGTGCTCACGTCTTGCCGTCGCCTCCCACCAAGCTTGTCCACAGCACGGTCCACACGTTGTGGAGAACGGCGGGTCCAAGTTGCCGAGGCGTCACCGTTGGGCCCTGGGAAGGTGCCGTCCACCGCCGTTCCGCCCGGTGCCGGTCGGAAGCGGTCCGAGCACCGTACCACCGCCGCCGGAGTGCTGGACCGTTAGCGGAAGTGAGGGCCGGCCCATCACTGATCTGCACCGGTTGTTCCGGATGCCTGGAGCTCGGGTGGCCTAGCCCAGCTGGCAGCGCCTGACCGAGGCCGCGGCGCTCGGCGCCCGAGGAACATCGCCGGCGGCTGCAGACCTCCGCCGGCCCACTGACGCCCCACGCCGGCGTGGCCGGCGGCTGATGGCTCATACCCGCGCCATGTCGGCGAAGCGCGTGTAGTGGTCGAGGAAGGCAAGGCTGAGCCTGCCTGTAGGACCGTTGCGGTGCTTGGCGATGATGACCTCCGCCGTTCCCCGGTCGGGCGAGTCGGAGTTGTACATCTCGTCCCGGTAGAGGAACACCACGACATCGGCGTCTTGCTCCAGGGATCCGGACTCACGGAGATCGGCCAGGATGGGCCGCTTGTCGGCCCGGCTCTCCAGGGTGCGTGACAGCTGGGACAGTGCCACCACCGGCACCTCGAGCTCACGGGCGAGGATCTTCAGTCCCCGGGAGATCTCCGAAACTTCGACCTGGCGGTTCTCGGCCGATGACCGCCCGGTCATCAGCTGGAGGTAGTCGACGACGATCAGCCCGAGTCCCTCCTTGGCCTTCATCCGGCGCGCCTTCGCCCGCACCTCCATGACGGTCACGTTTGGGTTGTCGTCGATGAAGAGGGGTGCTTCGCCGAGGCGGCCGATGGCATTGCTGATCTTGGGCCAGTCGGACTCGTGGAGCTGTCCGTTGCGGATGCGGTTGCCATGGACCCGCGCCTCGGACACGAGCAGCCGTTGGGTGAGCTCGGCGTGGCTCATCTCCAAGGAGAAGACCAGCGTCGGCACCCTGGCGAGCATGGACGCGTGGGCGGCGATGCCGAGGGCAAAGGCCGTGTTGTGCGTCGGGATCATCGATTCGCCGGCAAGGTAGAGGTGGCTGGGTGAGTCCACGGTGATGCAGCGCACCGGCACGGATGGCACAGGCGTGATCGCCCGGATGGCACGGCTGCCCGGGGGGCTACGGGTCGGACTGGGGCGCTGAACAACGTCCCCGCCCGGGGCCACGCTCATCTCGCCAAGCGGACGCGCCACCGTCCCCGCCACCGGCTGTACCGCCACCGGCCAGCTGAGTGCCCATGCTTGGTTCCTGCGCCCACCGCAGGCCGTGGCCGAGGGGCGGTGGAGCGCGCCTGGCCCGTGTCCGAGGCTGCAGACGAGCTCCCGTACCTGACGGGCCAGGATCTCGTCATCCACGCAGACCTCCACTTCACCGCGATCGCCCATCGCTCCGGCGGTCTCCACGATGCCCTGTAGCAACTCGCGGCGCTGCGCCGTCGAGGAGCGGAGGTAGGGCGGGGGGATGCGCGGGAGCACCTTGCCATCGAGGTCGCCGTGGGTGCCGGCGACGGCCGGTTGCCCGGCGCGATCCGTTGGTTCGCCCAACCGCCTGCCGAGGAGGTAGGGGTCAAGGGGGAGCTCGAGCTCCGGCAGGTCGAGGGGGGCGGCCAGTGGGACGGCCCACCTCGGTCGATCGCCGGCGGCGTGCAGTCCGGCCGCGAGCATCTCTGCGGTGGTAACCACCCTTGGGGTGGGGCCCGAGCCGGAGCCGTCCGCCAGGGTGGCGCACTGGGTGGAGCCGGCGCAGCCAGCCCGTGTGCTCCGTCCCGCCGACCCGCTGAGCCCGGCGGCGCCGTCGGCACCCCTGAACGTGTCCTGTCCCGTCAACGCCCACACGAGCCACTGGTGATCGGCGTCGGCGACGACGCAGGAGCCGTCGTCGAGCTCCACCCGGTAGCAACTCCGATCCGAACGGATGGGCGACAGATAGGTGACCCGGCAGGGGCGCCCGGTTCGATCGAGGACCTCGTCGTCGACGGCAAGATCGCCCATCGTGGTCCAGCCCGTCGGCGTGGGGATCGGGGTGTCCAGGGCAAGTGCCTTTCCCATGGCTGGGCGGGCGCCGACGATCGTCAACGCCGACGGCTGGAGTCCCGAAAGGTGCTCGTCGAGGTCCCGGTATCCCGTCGGCACGCCGGTGATCGTTTCCTGGCGGCTGAAGAGTGCGGAGAGGCGGTCGAGGCTCTCCTCGAGCAGGACCTTGAGCGGCTTGAGGGAGTCAGTGACGCGGCGCTCGGCGATGTTGAACACCAACGACTCCGCCCGGTCAACGGCCGCAGCGACGTCGTCGGGGATGCTGTAGCCGAGGTCGGCGATCTCCCCGGCGACGCCGATGAGCTTGCGGAGCAGGGCGTGCTCCTCGACGATGCGGGCGTAGCGGCCAGCGTTGGCGGTGGCCGGAGTGTCGGCCTGCAGGGCGGTGAGGGAGGGGAGGCCGCCGACGGCCTCGAGCAGTCCGGCTCGGGCGAGCACGTCACCGACGGTGAGCGGGTCAACTGGCTCGCCCTGGCTGTAGAGGGTGGTGATCGCTTCGAACACGTGCCCGTGGGCCGGCTTGTAGAAGTCCTCCGCTCCGCACGTCTCCACCGCGGCCGCGATCGCGTCCCGTGACAGGAGCATGGCGCCGAGGAGCGACTGCTCTGCCTGCAGGTTGTGTGGGGGTACCCGAAGGACGGCCTGGTTGCGACGCCGGGCATCATCGAGCGACTGGACCATCGGAGGTGCACCTTTGCCCGGGGGCGCTGT
Organism: Acidimicrobiaceae bacterium; assembly: GCA_027320105.1. Taxonomy (GTDB): domain Bacteria; phylum Actinomycetota; class Acidimicrobiia; order Acidimicrobiales; family Palsa-688; genus JAKAQB01. Next base: position 4,540 of record DAHVMA010000010.1, read on the forward strand.
GGGTTGCCAGAGGGAAGACGGTGTTGATTGTCGGTCCGGTCGGGTGGACACACGGTGGACAGCTTGTGGACAGGCCGCGTGCTCCCTGGGGACGACTGGATGGGGGTCCGGTGGCCGAACACACGTTCGTATACTACGAGTGGGCTGAGACTGAGGCCGAACCTGAGACGGCCAGCAGCGCCGGCCGGAGCCGGCGCTGCTGGCGTGTCCTACCTGCCGGCGAGGTCGGTGCCGGCGTGTGCGGGTCGGCCAATCACGCCTTGACGACGTCGACCGTGATCCGGAACTCCACGTCGGCGTGGAGCTTGGCGGGCACCTCGTGGGTGCCGAGCATCTTGATCGGCTCCTCGAGCCGCAGACGGCGGCGGTCGATCTCGACGTCGGACTGGGCGGCCACGGCCTCGGCGATGTCTGCGGCGGTGACCGAGCCGAAGAGCTTCCCGCCCGCCCCCGCCTTGGCCGGTACGCGGATGACGGCCGCCACCAGGCGACGGGCGACGGTCTCCGCCGCCTCCCGCTCCTTGGCGTCCCGCAGGTCCCGCGCCCGGCGCATGGCGTTGGCCTGCGTGGTCACGCCCTCCGTGGCGGGGATGGCGAAACCCTTGGGAAGCAGGTAGTTGCGGGCATAGCCGTCGGACACCTCGACGATGTCACCGCGTTTGCCGAGTAGGTCGTGGTCGGCCCGCAACACCACCCGGGTCACGCCTCCACCTCCTCGGTCTCGGGTTCGGACTCGTCCTCGAGCTCTTCGTTCGTAGGTTCGTGATCGGCGTTGCTCGTGGCGGTGGCAGGGCCGCGCTCGTCCCGCCGGGGCCCGCGTGGTCCGCGTCCGGGCCCTCTCTCGCTCACCGTCCGCTGGGTGTATGGCAGCAGGGCGAGCTCTCTGGCGGTCTTGATCGCGACCTGGACGTCCCTCTGGTGCTGGGCACAGTTGCCCGTGACGCGCCGGGCTCGGATCTTGCCTCGATCGCTCATGAACCGACGCAGCAGGCTGACGTCCTTGTAGTCGACCCAGGCGGCGTGCTCCTTGCAGAACACGCAGACCTTCTTCTTGCCGCGAGGCCGGTTGTCCTTGACGGTTCGCTTGCCACGATCCCGATCGTTGTTGCGTGCCATGACCTAGAAGGGCTCCTCTTCGTACTGGTAGCTACCGGCCTCCGGGGCGGGGTCGGGGGTGGGGGGCCGGGGGGAGCGGCGTTGCTCGTGTAGCTGGCGGCGTCGGGGCTGCGACGCTCGTTCTTCGTGATTGCCATGGTCGCCCAGCGCAGGCTGGGTGCCACCTCGTCGGCCGTGATCTCGACCTTGGAGCGGCGCTCGCCCGCCTGGCTCTCCCAACTCCGCTGGTCCAGGCGGCCGGTGACCACCACGCGGGAGCCCTTGGTGAGCGACTGCGCAGTGTTCTCCGCGAGCTGGCCCCAGCAGACGACATCGAAGTAGGAGGTGGACTCCTCCCACTCCTGGGACTGGCGGTTCTGCCAGCGACGGTTGACGGCCACGCCGAAGCTGGTGGTGGCCTGTCCCGAGGGCGTGAATCGCAGCTCGGGGTCGCGGGTGAGGTTGCCCGTGATGGTGACGTGGTTGCCGTTGGACATGGTGGTTACGCTCCGTTCGCTTTGCTGTCCGCGGGGGTCTCCTCGGCCAGTGCAGGTCGCAGGGTGCGCCCAGCGACCTTGTCCGGCAGGCGGATGACCTTGTGGCGGACGACCTCGTCTGCGAGGCCGAGCATCCGGTGCAGGTCGGCCATCACCGGTGGTTGGGCGGTGGCCTCGATGACGACGTAGTAGCCCTCACTGCGGTGGTGGACCTCGTAAGCGAAGCGACGCCGACCCCAACGGTCGACGCGCCCGATGGTTCCACCTCCGGCAGCTACGAGCTGCGTGGCCTGATCGATGGTGGCACGGATGACGTCCTCTTCCAGGCCGGCGTCGAAGATGACCATGACCTCGTACGGCCTCATGGGCCGATCACCACCTCCCTGTGGACCCGGCGTTGAGGCTCGGGGCTCCGGGCTTTCCGGAGCAGGGTTCATTCGAGGCGTTCATGGTACCTGACACCGGCGATCCTCTCCATCGGCCCGGAAGCCGACTGGGCTGCTCGGGGCTCGTGTTGGGGAACCCGGAATGGTGCGACGGCCGCCGTGGCCGGCGCACGAGGAAACGAGGGTGCGACCGAAATGGGGATCGGCCGTCACCGATTGGTGCGGGGACCGGGATCAACCGGGCCGATGGACGGGCCAGGGGACAACCGGCCTTCCCACCTACAGCATGCCCTAGCGGTGTGACCGCCGCCAGATCTGCCCCCCCGAAGGGAGGAAGGCCAGCCCCTCATGCCGGCAACCCGGCTCCGAGCTCGGCCGCTTGCCCGGCGGCGCCACCGGGAGGATCAGCGGTTGGGGCGGGCCCGTCGCGCCCCAACTCCAGTACGACATCGGCGGGGAGGTGATAGCTCTCCGAGTCGTCCGGGAAGGTGCCGTCCTGCACATCGCTGGCCCAACGGGCGATCGCGGCGACGGCGTCCGCACCGAGCGTGGCGTACCGCCGCACGAACTTGGGGGCCGACGCCGCTCCGAGACCGAGTAGGTCGTGGAAGACGAGGACCTGACCGTCGCAGTGGCGGCCGGCACCGATGCCGATGGTCGGCACCCCCACCGCCCCGGTGACGAGGCGGGCCACGACGTCGGGAATGCCTTCCAACACGATGGCGAACACGCCCGCCTCAGCCAGAGCGGCGGCATCGTCCAGGATCGACCGGACCTCCTGGTGGGCGCGCCCTTGGACCTTGAAACCGCCCATGGCGAGGACCGACTGCGGCGTCAGCCCGAGGTGGCCCATCACCGGGATCTCGGCGTCGACGAGGGCGTCGACGACAGGGATCCGCTTGCGGCCGCCCTCGAGCTTGACGGCGCCTGCACCGGCGCGAACCAGCCGGCCGGCGTTGACGACGGCATCGGCCGGGCCGGTGTGGTAGCTGAGCCAGGGCAGGTCGCTGATCACCATGGCTCTCGGTCCGGTGCGGGCTACGGCCGCCACGTGGTGGACCATGTCGGCCACGGTCACCTGCAGCGTGTCGTCGTAGCCGAGCACCGTGTTGGCGACCGAGTCGCCCACGAGGATCAGGTCCACCCCGGCGGCGTCTGCGACTCGGGCGCCCGGGGCGTCGTACGCCGTCAGCATCACCAGGCGCTTACCGCTGCCCTTGCGTGCCCGGACTCCAGGCACGGTCACCTTGCTCATGGCCCTTCCTCCTGTCCCGTCCAGCGCCCACGCGGCTGCCGGCGGTCCCGTGGATCGTACTGTTGAGATCGTGGAGCGGGGTGCGCCGCGTGGGCCGGTTACGTCGTAGCGCGCCGGCCGGCCGGACCGCCGCTGCTGGCCACGGCGAAGGTCTGGGCCAGGTGGTTCCACGAACAGGTGGGGCAGACCTCGACGACGTAGCAGGCGAGGTGCCTGTCGGTGCGGCTCAGCTTGGCGAGCTCCGCCCGGGTGCTCACCAACTTCCCGCTGGGTGGCAGGCGAGCGCCGAACACGTACGACACCAGCCGCACCCGATCCTCCTCGCAGATCGGGCACTCCTCGGGGGTCTCCTCGCCCACGCTGCCGGCAGCCCGGAGCAGCTCCGGGTGGGCATCGCAGACGTCGAGACGGGACAGGCGGCCCTTACGGAACTCGTTCACCACGGCGTTGCGCGCCAGGCGGTAATCCACGTGGCCCGCGACCTGGCCGGCGGCGCTGGCGCCTCGCAACGACTCGGGACGGAAACCCATCACCCGGGCACCCTACTCGCGGGCGTCGTCGCCGGAGCATGGGTGCTCCGGGCGCGCCTCGCCCACCGCGACGGCGCCAAGATCACCCCGATATGTCGGTAGATGTATCGGCTCGATATAGTGCGGCGACGCTTCCCGGATGAACCCAGACCAGCGAAAGGCTCGCGTGCTCGAACTCGCCATGCTCGGCCTGCTGAAGGAGCAGGACCTCCACGGCTACGAGTTGAAGAAGCGCCTCGCCGAGACGCTCGGGTTGGGCTCCGGGGTGTCGTTCGGCTCGCTGTACCCCGCCCTGGCGCGCCTGGAGCGGGCCGGCGCCGTGCGCAGCGTCGAGCTGGCTGCCGACACGAGCCCGATCCCGCAGACGGGATCGCTCGGAGGGGAACTGGCGGCGTTCCGGGCCAGGACGGCTGGTACCCGGCGAGGTAGGAGCCGCAAGGTGTACCGCATCACCCAGCGCGGCGAGGAGCTCTTCGCCGAGCTGCTCGCAGAAGAGAGCGGGCCTGCAGAGGACGCCAGGCTGTTCAGCCTCCGTCTGGCGTTCGCCCGGTACCTGTCGGACGATGCTCGCCTCGGGATGCTCGAACGTCGCCGGCTCCAGCTCCTCGAGCGCCTCAACCGCTCTGGTGCCCGCGCCCGCACGACGAGGGACAAGCTCGACGCCTACCTGCACAGCCTGCTCGAGCACGACCGGGAGGCGACCGAGCACGACTTGTCGTGGATCGAGCGGCTGATCGCACGAGAGCGCGAGGCGCGCGCCGCCAGCGCCGCCGTGGGCGCCACCGACCGCCCCGTGCCGGGTGCCCCCGAGCGCGCCACCGACCGCGGCGCCCCGGGCGCCGTCCCCAACCCGGGCGAGCGGCGCCACGGCGGCCCGCGCGCCGACTCGTCGGGGGAGCACCCCCGGACCACGACAACCCCGGTGGCCATGACCACGGGGTCGGACAAGGAGAGCACCAGATGAGCAAGATCCGGGTCGCCATCGCCGGCGTGGGAAACTGCGCCAGCTCGCTGATCCAGGGTGTCGAGTACTACCGGGACGCCGACCCGACCGAGCGGGTCCCGGGCCTCATGCACGTCGAGCTCGGGGGCTACCACGTCGGCGACGTCGAGCTCGTTGCCGCCTTCGACGTGGATGCTGCCAAGGTCGGCCTCGACCTCGGCAAGGCGATCTTCGCCGGTCAGAACAACACGATTCGCTTCGCCTCCGTCGGTGAGCTCGGGGTCGAGGTGCGGCGCGGACCGACCCTCGACGGGCTTGGCCGGTACTACCGGGAGACCATCGAGGAGTCGCCGGCCGAAGCCGCCGACGTCGCCGACGTCCTCCGGAAGGTGAAGGCGGACGTCCTCGTCTCCTACCTGCCGGTCGGTTCGGAGGAGGCGCAGAAGCACTACGCCCGCGCTGCGCTCGACGCAGGTGTCGGCTTCGTCAACGCCATCCCCGTGTTCATCGCCAGCGACCCGGAGTGGGCCCGGGCGTTCACCGACGCCGGGGTGCCCATCATCGGCGACGACATCAAGAGCCAGGTGGGCGCGACGATCGTGCACCGCATCCTCGCCCGGCTGTTCGAGGACCGGGGGCTCGTCTTGGACCGGACGTACCAGCTGAACGTCGGGGGCAACATGGACTTCAAGAACATGTTGGAGCGGGAGCGCCTGCAGTCCAAGAAGGTGTCGAAGACCCAGTCGGTCACCAGTCAGGTCGAGCGGGGCATCGACGCGGACGACGTTCACATCGGCCCCTCGGACCACGTGTCGTGGCTCGACGATCGGAAGTGGGCCTACATCCGGCTGGAGGGACGCAACTTCGGTGACGTGCCGCTCAACGTGGAGCTCAAGCTCGAGGTGTGGGACTCCCCCAACTCGGCCGGCGTGATCATCGACGCCATCCGGTGCGTGAAGCTGGCGCTCGATCGTGGCCTCGGGGGGCCGCTCGTGGGACCGTCTGCCTACTTCATGAAGTCGCCCCCGGTGCAGTACCACGACGACATCGCCCACGACATGGTGGAGGCGTTCGCTGCAGGGCTGGAGCCAGGCGCTTCGAGCCAGGTGCTGTAGCAGGTTCGAGCCGCCGGCGCGGCGCTCTGCCAGGATGTGGCGGTGCCGATCGACAACGCCGCCGCATGGGATCGCTACGCCGCCGCCTACCAGGAGGCGGCGCAGTGGCCGGCCACGGTCGTGCACTACGGGCCGGACATCCCGACCGAGGAGGAGCTGCGCGTCCTCGGCGACCTGCGTGCCAAGCGGGTGCTCGAGCTCGGCTGTGGCGGCGGACAGTGCTCGGTCGCCTTCGCCAAGGCGGGGGCGACGGCCATCGGGGTGGACTTCTCGGTGGAGCAGCTTGCCTTTGCGCGAAGCCTGGCGGCGCGACACGAGGTGCGCGTCGAGCTCCGCCACGGTGACCTCGCCGACCTCGCCTTCCTGCGGGCGGACTCGATCGACCTCGTCTTCTCGGCCTACGCCTTTGCCTATGTCGAGGACCTCGGCCGGGTGTTCCGCCAAGTGCACCGGGTCCTCAAGGTGGGGGCGCCGCTGGTGTTCAGCCTGCCGCACCCGGCGTGGGATCCGAGCGGGTCGTACTTCGAGCGCGGCCCCCGGCTGGTGGAGCGCGGCGGGGTGAGCTTCGCCGAGTACCACCACCCGCTGTCGGAGCTGTTCACCGGTTTGGTGCGGGCGAGCTACCGGGTCGACCTCGTCCTCGAGCCGGAGCCGCCCGCTGGGGTGCCGCGCAGCGCTTTCTGGGAGGAGGCGGCCGCGCGGCTGCCGCCGACGCTGATCGTCCGGGCTCGCAAGGAAGGGAACTGACGGGGAAAGACGCCGCCGTCAACCCTCCCGCTCGGTGCGAGCGGCCCACCAGGTGTCGAGGCGCCGGGCTGCCTCGTCCTTCCCGAGGGGGCCTTCCTCCAGGCGGAGATCCATGAGGAAGGCGAGGGCTTCGCCGACGGTGCGGCCCGGCCCGATGCCGAGGCGTGCCATCACCTCGACGCCGTCGAGGTCGGGGCGCAGGGCGGCGAGCTCCTCCTTGCCCCGTAGCTCGGCGATCCGGTCGTCCAACTCGTCGATGCGCCGGGAAAGGGCGGCCGCCTTGGCGGCGTTGCGGGTCGTGCAGTCACAGCGGGTCAGCTCGTTGAGGCGATCGAGCAGCGGGCCGGCGTCGCGGACGTAGCGCCGGACAGCACTGTCCGTCCAGCCCATCCGGTAGGTGTGGAATCGCAGGTGCAACTCGACGAGTTGGCTCACCACGTCGATGTCCTCGTTGGCGTACCGCAGCACCCGCATCCGATCGCGGGTCATGCGTGCCCCGACGACCTCGTGGTGGTGGAACGACACCGTCCCCCTCGGCCCGAACGAGCGCGTCTTGGGCTTGCCCACGTCGTGGAACAGCGCCGCCAACCTGAGCAGGCGGTCGGGCGATGTCTTGTCCACCACGGCTATGGTGTGGGCGAGCACGTCCTTGTGGCGGTGCACCGGGTCCTCTTCGAGCGCCAGCGCCGGCAGCTCGGGCAGGAACTGCTCGGCCAGGCCCGTGCTCACCAGGAACCACAGACCCTGGCCCGGCTCGGGTACGACGACGAGCTTGTCGAGTTCGTCGCGGATCCGCTCGTCGGAGACGATGTCGAGCCGGCTGCGCAGTGCGCTGACGGCGTCGACCAACCCGGGGTCGGGGGTGAGGCGGTAGCCGGCGACGAACCGGGCGGCGCGTAGCATCCGCAGGGGGTCGTCGGCGAAGCTGACCTCGGGGTCGAGTGGCGTGCGCAGCCGGCCAGCGGCGAGGTCACCGACCCCGTCGAAGGGGTCGACGAGGGTGAGCTCCGGCAAGGCCAGCGCCATGGCGTTGACGGTGAAGTCGCGTCGGGAGAGGTCCGCTTCCACGGCATCGGCAAAGGCGACGTCCGGCTTGCGCGAGTCGGGGTGGTAGGCCTCGGCCCGGTGGGTGGTGATCTCCACCGTCCGCGCGCCGAGGTGCGCGCCGATGGTCCCGAAGCGCTTGCCCTGCGTCCACATGGCATCAGCGAGGCCGGCGAGGAGCGCCTCGATCTCGTCAGGTGGGGCGTCGGTCGTGAAGTCGAGATCCCCGTCCGGGTCGAGCCGGCCGAGGACGGCATCGCGCACGACACCGCCGACGAGGTACAGGCGCCGGCCCGCCGCCCGGAACCGGGCGGCGAGCGGCGCCGTCTCCGCCACGAGCGGCTGCAGGCGATCCGGGACCACGGCGGTTCACCCTACCGGTCGGTGCCCCGAGCGCCGGTGCCCTGGGTCAGGCGCTGTTCAGGAGGCCGGCGTTCTGTAGCGCGAGTCGGAAGTCGTGCGGGTTGGTCGCCGCGCCGAGGGCGGCGCGCAGGGTGACGAGGCCGCTCTTGTAGAGCCCGAAGAGGCTCTGGTCGAACGTCTGCATCCCGTGGTACTCGCCGTCGGCGATGAGCTCCTCGATCGACTCACCGCCGGCGCCGGCCGGGTCGACGATCCGGTCGGCGATGGTGCCTGTCACGACCATCGCCTCGATGGCGGGCACCCGCCCGTCGCCGTCCGCCCGTTGGACGAGGCGCTGGCTGATCACCCCGCGCAACACGCCGGCGAGGGTCATGCGAACCTGCTGTTGCTGGAAGGGAGGGAAGAAGTCGACGATCCGGTTGACCGTCTCGGTCGCGTTGGTGGTGTGCAGCGTCGACAGCACCAGGTGGCCTGTCTCGGCAGCCGTGAGAGCTGCGCTCACCGTCTCGATGTCGCGCATCTCGCCGATCAGGATGACGTCGGGGTCCTGCCGCAGGACCCGACGCATCGCCTGCACGTAGTCCCGGGTGTCGTTGCCGATCTCGCGCTGGCTGACGATCGACCGCTTGTCGGGGTGGAGGATCTCGATCGGGTCCTCGATGGTGATGATGTTGGCCGCCCGCGTCTGGTTGATGTGGTCGATCATCGCCGCCAGCGTCGTGGTCTTCCCCGAGCCGGTCGGGCCGGTGACGAGAACCATCCCCCGCAGCTCCTCGGCGAGGCGGGTGACAATGGTCGGCAGCCCGAGGTCGACGGCGGCGAGGGCGGAGGGCAGGACCCGGCGCAGGACCATCGCCGCCGAGCCCCGCTGGCGAAAGGCGTTCCCGCGGAAGCGCCCGAGCTCGGTGACCGACAGCGAGAAGTCGGCCTCGCCGGTCCGGAGGAACTCCTCGAGCTTGTCGGAAGCGAGGATCGTGCGGATGCAGGACTCGATGTCGGCGGGCGCGACGGTCTGGAACGGGGTCGGGCGGAGATCCCCGTTGACCCGGACCCTCGGCGGGGAGCCCGCCTTGACGTGCAGGTCCGATCCGCCGACCTCCGTCACATGTGTGAGCAACTGCTGCAAGTCGAACACTGGTACAAGTCATCGGCATCAGCTAGCGGCAGTTGAGTGGAGCCGCCGGGCAGCGAGCACGATCTCGCGGCCCGGGCCGCCGGCGGTCTCGGGTTCAGGAAGGTTGCGCACCCCGAGAAGGGCGTCGACGGTCGCCGCCGCCGACACCGCCAGCGCCTCGAGGTCGTAGCCGCCCTCGAGCACGGCGACGATCCGTCCGGGGGCGACCAGCGGGACCAGGTCGGCGACGACGGCCCCGTAGTCGCCGGAGGACAGGCCGAGGCCGGTCAACGGGTCGGCTCGATGGGCGTCGAAGCCGGCCGATATGAGCAGCCAGGTCGGTGCGAACCGGGAAGCGATCGGTTCCACCACGTCCGCCACGGCGGTCCGGTACACGTCGCCGGTCGCCCCGCTCGGCAGGGGCAGGTTGACCGTGGCGCCTTCCCCGGCACCGGCGCCGCGCTCGTCGAGCCACCCGGTGCCGGGGTACAGCGGCCACTCGTGCAGGGAGACGTAGGTCACGCGCGGGTCGGTGTAGAAGGTGTCCTGCGTCCCGTTGCCGTGGTGGGCGTCGATGTCCACCACCAGGACCCGCTCACCCTCGGCGGCGAGCGACATGGCGGTGACGGCCACGTTGTTGACGAGGCAGAAGCCCATCGCCCGGCGGGGCGTGGCGTGGTGCCCGGGCGGCCGGACGGCCACGAAGGCGGCGTCGGCCTCTCCGGCGCGCAGCCGGGCGACCATGTCCGGCCCGGCGCCGGCGGCCACGAGCGCCGCGTCCCAGGAGTCGGGACCGGCCACCGTGTCGGCGTCGACGTCGCCCCCTCCGGCCCGGCAGAACGCCTCCATCGCGTCGAGATATCGAGCGGGGTGGACGGCCAGCAGCTCGTCCCGGGTCGCTCGGCGGGGAACGACGGGGCGGACCGCCTCCGCGGCCCGGGCCCGCTCGACGCCGGCGGCGACGGCGTCGAGGCGCGCCGGCCGCTCCGGGTGACCCCGGCCCGTCTCGTGGTGCAGGCACGCCTCGTGGGTGGCGAAGAGAAGCGTGCCGGTAGCCATCACGTCACGCTACCGGCACGGTGGGAGGACAGCCTGACTAGCCTGGTGCGTTGCATGAGCGCGCCGGCCGCGGACATCCTGCGCTGGGGCCGCGAGCAGGCCAGGACGGGCCGCTGGCGGGGTGAGGGCAACGTGGCGCTGCTGACCCCGGTCCCGAGCGCGCCGCTGCCGTCGGCCGCCTTCCTCCACCACTGCCTGGAGGTCCTCGCCTCCCGTGGGTACACCAGAGTCCTCACCGGTGCCCTCTCGCCACTCGAGCAGGCGGGCTTCCTCGCCGCCGGCTTCGATGTCGCCGAGCGCCTGCACCTGCTGTCGCTCGACCTGGTCGGTCGGCTGCCGCCGGTGCCCGCCGGCGCCACCCTCACCCGCGGCCGGCGGCGAGCCGATCGGGCCGCCGTGCTCGCCGTCGACGGCGCGGCCTTCTCGTCGTTCTGGAGGCTCGACGAGGCCGCCCTCGACGACGCCCTGGCGGCGACCCCGAGCACCCGCTGGCGCGTCGCCCGACCCCGCCGGCGGTGGGCAGCCGGCGCCGTGGATGGCTACTGCATCTCCGGCCGGTCAGGGTCGAGAGGGTTCGTGCAGCGCCTGGCGGTCGATCCTGCCCGGCAGGGCCGTGGCACCGGGCGCCGGTTGCTGCTCGACGGGCTGCACTGGATGCGCCGCCGCGGCGTCCGGTCCGCTGTCGTCAACACCCAACTCGGCAACGATGCCGCCCTGGCGCTGTACCACTCCGTCGGGTTCCGCGACGAGCCGGTCGGGCTGTCGGTCCTGGCCGCCGGGCTGTGAGACCGCTGGCCCGGGCGGCGGGCGCCCTGGTGGCCCTCGGGCTGGTCGTGGCCCTCGGTCTCCCCCAGGTGGCGGAGGCCGTTCCTCCATCGGGCGTCATCGCCGGCCGACCGGCCGTGCACCTGGTCGGCCAGTCGACATGGGTGCGGGCGGGCACGGTGTTCGTGTTGGACCTGACCGTGTCGGCGCCCGCCCCCCGCACCGACATGCTCCAGGTGGCGGTCTACCCACCCGTCACGACGCGCAGTGGCTTCGAGGCGGCAACCGCCGGGATCGAGCCGTACAGCCCCACCTGGTACGACCTGCAGCCGTTGGCGAGCCTGCCGGCGGGCCCAGGGGCCGTGCAGGTGAGGATCCCTGTCGACTCGACCGGGAACGTGCCCAACGGTGAGCGCGCCTTCTCCACCGGTGGCATCGACGCCGTCTACCCGGTGTCGGTGCAATTGTTCGGCTCGCAGAGCAACCCGCTCGGAGCGGCCATGACGACGTTCCTCGTCTTCGACGCCGGCTCTGGGCCCGGCTTCCAGCGCCTCGCCGTCGCCCTTGTCGTGCCAGTGGCGGACACTGCACCTGCCGTTGATCGTCACCTGAGCCCGGTTCCGCCCCCCACAAGCCAGGTCGCCGCTCTGATCGGCGCGCTGCGCGGCGCGGCGTCGGTACCGGTGAGCCTTCTCGTGGATCCCGCTGCGGCCGCCGCCCTCGCAGCGGAGGGAGGCACGGGCCGTCGGGTGGTGGCCGCCCTTGGGCACCTCGCCGGCACCGGCGACCAGTTGCTGCCGTCGTCGTATGTCCCGGTGGTGTACCGCCGGCTGGAAGCCGCTGGGCTCGGCGCCACGATCGCCACACAGCTGTCGGCCGGATCCGGCGCCCTGCAGTCAGCGCTCGGCACGTCCCCCGACCGCTCGACGTGGGCCGTTGACCAGACCCTCGACAACCGGACGCTCGCCGATCTGCGCGCCGCCGGGCTGCGGCGACTGGTCGTCCCGGACTCGGCTCTCACGCCGCTGCCTGCCGCCTACACCAACGTCACCTTCGGGCGGCCGACACCGCTGTCCGACGGGGCGGGCGGCCACGTCGAGGTGTGGGGCGCCGACGGCCCGCTCTCCGCCCGCCTGGCGGCTCGGGGCGATCCTGTGCTCGCCGCCGAGCAGGACCTCGCCGAGATAGCCGTGACACAGCAGGAGGAGCCGAGCGTGGAGCGGGGTGTCGCCGTCTTCGCCCCGGCGGGAGCGTCGCCGCAGCTGTTGGCAACGTTCGTGCGGGGCCTTGCCGCCAACCCGTTCGCCGTGCCCGTCACCGTCAACGGGTTGTTCGGGCGGGTGCACGTGTCGGCGGGCACGCCGACGCTCGACCTGAACCCGTCGACGCCGCCGGCGGCTGTAGCCGACCAGCCGGGGGTGGTCAACCTGGCGGCGACGCTGACCTCCTTCCGCGAGCTGGTCCCGGCCTACCGGGGCTTGGCGGCGTCGGTCGAACGGGTCATGCTCGCTGCTGAGTCGAGCAGCCTGCGCCACGGGCGGGCCACGGCGATGCTCGCGGCCGCCAGGGCGGCCATCGACGCCGTCGAGCGACGGGTCACGCTCCCGAGGGCGACGTCGATCACATTCACCGCCCGGTCGGGGACGCTCCCGGTGACGGTCCAGTCCCTGCCCCACACGGTCGTGCACGTGGAGCTGCTGCTCTCGTCGCCGAAGCTCCAGTTCCGACCGGTCCGCGGCCTGGGCGGGGCGTGCCGGGTCACCGCCGCGAGCGAAGCCTGCCAGATCAGCCTCTCCGGGCCCGTCAGCGTCGTGCGTGTCCCCGTCACGTCACGGACCTCGGGGGTGTTCACGATGACCGTCCAGCTGCTCTCCCCCGACGGCACCGTCGTGCTCGCCTCCGATCGTGACAGCATCCGCTCCACGGCCGTGTCCTGGGTCGGGCTGGTGCTGATGGTGAGCGCCGGGCTGTTCCTCCTGCTCTGGTGGATCCGGAACCTGCGCCACGGCCGGCGCGCCGGCCGGCTTGTACCGCCGCCGGGAGACGACGGTCCCGACGAGGCCCCGTCGGTGCCGGCGGGAATGTCACCATCGCGACCCTGACGGGGTCCAAGGACCACGATGCCCGGGATCCGTGTTGTCACCGACAGCGCCTGCGACCTGCCCGACAGCCTCCTCGCGGAGCTGGGGGTGGGGTTGGTTCCCCTCCGGATCCGGTTCGGGGCGGAAGAGCTCGTTGACCGGACCGAGCTGTCGACCAAGGAGTTCTGGGCCCGGAGCGCGGCGCTCACCACCCTCCCGGAGACGTCCGCGCCGTCCCCCGGGGTCTTTCACCGTGCCTTCGAGCAGATGCAGTCCGAGGGGGCTGCCGGCGTCGTCTGCGTAAACCTCTCCTCCCGCCTGTCGGCGACGATCGAAGCGGCGCGCCAGGCGGCCGCCGAGATGCACGGGTGCATGCCTGTGCGGGTCGTCGACTCCCTGAGCGCCACCATGGGTGAGGGGCTGATCGTCGTCGAGGCGGCCGAGCGGGCTGCCGCCGGCGGCAGCCTCGACGAGGTCGCGGCCGCCGCGCTGGACGCCAGCGGCCGGATGAAGGTCTACGGCGCCATCGACACGCTCGAGAACCTGCGCCGGGGAGGTCGCATCGGCGGGGCTGCCGCGCTCGTCGGCTCCATGCTGGCCATCAAGCCGGTCATCGAGGTGCGGGGCGGCGTGGTGGAGCAGGAGTCCCGCCAGCGGACCCGGGCGAGGTCGCTGCGGTACCTGGCAGACAAGGTGAGGGCGGCGGGGCCGCTGGCGCGTCTGGCGGTGTTCGGCGCCGACGCTGCGGACTTCGACGCCTTCCTCGGCCTGGTCGCCGGGGTCGAGGCGGCCGCCCCCCGGCTGACCGGTGACATCGGCCCGGTCATCGGCACCCACTCTGGCCCCGGTGCCGTCGGCGTTGCCTGGTTGCCGGCCTGACGCCGTCTGGACCCTCCCCCGCTGGCCGTCAGCGGCGTACCCGTCGGGGCGCCATGGGATCGAGCGACGACGCAACTAGCCTCACAAACGTGGCTTTCCTCCCCCGTCGAGCGCCGCGCTCGACGTCTTGGGGAAGCCGGTGAGCGACGGGGCGCTGGAGGCGTCGGCGAGGCTGGGCACGGTCGGTCCCGCTCCAGGGCGGCTGCTCGCCGGCCGGTACCGGCTGGTCTCCCCCATCGCCTGCGGCGGCATGGCAGAGGTGTGGGAAGGGCGCGACGAGGTGTTGGGCCGGGCTGTCGCCGTCAAGGTCCTGCGGTCGCATCTGAGTGGTGACGCCACCTTCGTCGAACGCTTCCGCCGGGAGGCGGTGACCGCCGCCCGCCTGTCGACCCCCGGGATAGTGGCGACCTACGACACCGGTCTCGACGCCGGCACGGCCTACATCGTCATGGAGCTCGTTGCTGGCCGGACCCTCCGCCAGCTGCTCGACGGCGCCGGCCCCCTCGACGTGGGCCTGGCCACCGCGATCGCCGCCCAGATCGCCGGCGCCCTCGCCCACGCCCACCACGCCGGCCTCGTGCACCGCGACGTGAAGCCGGCCAACGTCCTCGTATGCGACGACGAGGTCAGCGGCGTGCGGGTGAAGGTCACCGACTTCGGGATCGCCAAAGCCCGGGCCGGCATCGGGACGGACCTCACGCAGACAGGCACCGTGCTCGGCACGCCCAAGTACCTGAGCCCCGAGCAGGTCCAGGGCCGCGACGACATCGATCAACGGTCGGACCTGTACTTGCTCGGCGTCGTGCTCTTCGAGATGCTCACCGGCCGGGTGCCGTTCCAAGGCAGCACCGACATGGCGATCGCCCTCGCCCACCTCCACGACACTCCCCCCCGCGCTACCTCGCTGCGACCCGGCCTGCCGCTCGGCCTCGACGCGCTCGTGGCTCGACTGCTGGCGAAGTCCCCCGACGACCGGCCGGCGACCGCCGGCGAGGTGCGCCGGGCGCTCGAGCGGATGACCCCTTCTCCCGTCCCGGGGTCGCCCGGGGACCGCACCGTCCCCGGGCCATCCGCAGCTGGACCATCGGCAGCTGGGCCATCTGGGGGCCGAACCGCCTCCGGGCCGCAGAACGGCGAGCGCCGCCTGGCGCGTGAGACCAGCCGGCCCCTCCCCGAGGGGCGCATCCGGCCCCGCCCACCGGTGCCTCCCCCCGCCGGCGAACCCCGCCTCTCACCTAGGGCGGCACCCGACCGGAGCGCCACCGTGGGCAGGGTCCGGCGCCGGCGCAACCGGGGAGCCGGCCTCACCGTCGCCGGTGTGGTCGTGGCGGCCGTCGCTGTCGGCGGCGCGCTCCTGGCCGGCGTCCCCGGACGCATTGGGCGGCCGGCAGCATCCAGCGGCCTGGGCCAGCCGGTCGGCATCCGGGCGGTCAGCGTTTACCTCGACGTCACCGGGCACAGCCCCGACGATCCGGCCGGAACCGTCTACGCCTTCGACGGGAACCCGGCGACGAGCTGGTGGACGGACCAGTACCAGGGGCCGGACAAGTCGCACTTCGGCGACCTCTACAACGGAGAGGGACTCGCCATCCGGTTGGATCGCTCGGTCGGGCTGACCCGGTTGACGGTGCTGTCGTCCACGCAGGGATGGGCAGCGCGGACGTACGTGACCAACCATGCCGTCGCCTCCGGCTCGCCTCTCGCAGCATGGGGGCGGCCGACGGCCACGAAGGTGGACATCAATGGCACGGCGACGTTCGGTCTCGCCGGGCGCCGGGGTGACTGGGTGTTGCTCTGGCTCACCGACCTCGGTCCCGCCGGCAGGGCGAACGTGGCCGAGCTGCACGTCTTCGGCGCTCACTGAGCGCACGCCTTCCCCGGCTTGCCCGCCGCTGCCGGGGCTGTGGGTGTCGCGGCCGGCGGGTTTGGGTGTCGCGGCCGGCGGCGCCACGGGGAGTGCTCGCCGGGCCCAGCCCGCCCATGACCTTTGGAAGCTCATTGTCGCTGGACGACAACAGGCCTCCAATGTTCAGCGCCTCTGATGGACAACCCCCCAAGGCGACCACTCAGCGTGACCGGGGCTTTGGTGCGACGGAGGGATCTGGTGCGACCGGGATCTGACCACCGGGGAACGAGCGTGCTCTCCGGATGTCGACGTTTGCCCCGCCGATGGTGCCGGCGGCAACCGGGCCGACCGGCCCGGTTGCACCGAGAGGCGTGGCTGGGCGGGTGCTGGTTAGGCTCACGTTCATGTCCGAGCAGGGTTCGAGCACGCCGGGAGCCCCAACAGCGGAGATGGCCGCCGCGGCGGGCGCTGCTGGCAGCGGCTCGAAGTCGAGCGTCGGCCTTCCCTCCGGCGGGCCCGGCGGGCGGCGGTCCGTTGCGGGGTCGGCCCACGACTGGACCGTCGACATCGCCGACAAGATCGAGACTGTCGTCGGCGCGGTTCGTGACAGGACGACGGTTCCGATCACCAGAGTCGTCCGAGGTCTCGTCTTCGGGCTGGTGGCAGGCACGCTCGGGATCGTCGCTCTGGTCTTCGGGATCATCGCCCTCACCCGCCTGCTCGAGGTCTACCTGCCCATCGAGCCCTACTCCGCGCGCGTCTGGGGTACCTACGCGGTCCTCGGTGCAATATTCCTGGTCATCGGAGCGTTCTTCTGGTCCAAGCGCACGGTGCGCCAGAAGTAGGAGGCAGCATGGCCGAAGGTCGCAACGACGGGGTCCGCGACGTCATCATCGTCGGGTCGGGTCCGGCTGGCCTGACGGCTGCCATCTACACCGGCCGAGCCACCCTGGCGCCGCTGGTGATCGAAGGCGAGCCTTCGTCGACCAGCGACCAACCGGGTGGCCAGCTGATGCTGACAACGGAGGTCGAGAACTTCCCCGGGTTCGTGGACGGGATCATGGGCCCCGAGCTCATGGGTGGCATGCGGGCGCAAGCTTTGCGCTTCGGCGCTGAGCTCCTGACAGCCCGGGCGACGCGTGTCGACCTCAGCGAGCGGCCTTTCGGCGTCTGGGCGACTGATCCCATGACCGGTGGGGAGGTCGAGCACCGGGCGCGTGCATTGATCATCTCGACCGGGGCCCGCTCACTGATGCTCGGGGTCGAGGGTGAGCGCGAGCTGCTCGGCTACGGCGTGTCGACATGCGCCACTTGCGACGGCTTCTTCTTTCGCGGCCATGACATCGCCGTAGTCGGCGGCGGCGACTCTGCGCTGGAGGAGGCGATCTTCCTCACCAAGTTCGCCAAGACCGTGACCGTTATCCACCGCCGGAGCGAGCTTCGAGCTTCCAAGATCATGCAGGAGCGGGCGCTCGCCAACCCCAAGATCCGCTTCGTGTGGGACTCCGTAGTGACGGCGGTGCGGGGAGCCTCGAAGGTGGAGGGTGTCGATCTGCGCAACCTCCTTACCGGTGAGGAGCCCCAGCTGGCAGTCACCGGGTTGTTCGTGGCGATCGGCCATGCCCCCACCTCAGATTTGTTCAAAGGCCAGCTGGACCTCGACGACGGCGGTTACATCGTCACGCTCGGAGGGACGAGCGCCACCAACGTTCCCGGCGTGTTTGCCTGCGGAGATGTCCAGGACCATGTGTATCGACAGGCGGTCACCGCCGCCGGCTCCGGGTGTATGGCGGCGATCGACGCCGAGCGTTGGCTCGAGGCCCAAGCACACCATCACCAGTCCCCCGGCGGAATGCCTGAGGATGCCGCAACGTTCACACGTTGAGTTCGCCGATGCGTTGCACCGGCCCGGCTTGAGAGGAAGCGAGCGCTGTGACCAATGACCATGTGACCCTCACGGATGAGACCTTCGACGAGGCCATCGGGGCGTCGAGCGAGGCGGTGCTGGTCGACTTCTGGGCCGAATGGTGCGGGCCGTGCAAGATGGTCGCCCCCGTCCTCGACGAGATCGTCGAGGAGCAGGGTGGGAAGCTGAAGCTGGGCAAGATCAACATCGACGACAACATGGAGCTCGCCCGCCGCTTCGACGTGATGAGCATCCCAACCATGATCTTGTTCAAGGATGGGGAGCCCAAGGTCCGCATCGTCGGTGCCAAGGGCAAGGGCCAACTCCTCCAGGAGCTGCACCCTCACCTCTGATCCAAAGCGGCGTCTCAGGCGGGCCGTGGCACGGTGCGTGGACCGCTTGGATCCGTAGCGGCGAGGTACGACAGGGCGGGCAGTCAGGAAGCGACACCGCATCCCGGGGCCGGTCGGGCTGCGGTGGTGCGACCAGTCGTGGTCGCAGCCTTGGTCACTGTCCACAGTTTTGCCCACAGGGTGTGGATGAGGTGCACCTCGAGGCTTGCCGCCAGCTGCGGTGGAGGTCTAGGGAATGCGATCCTCCGAAGGTGGGGCGGTCATGGCCCGGTAGATGCGTTCGAGGTCCTCGAGTGTGGCGAACTCGACCACCACCTTGCCGCGGGACGCGCCCACCTCCACGTGGACACGGGTGTCGAGGTGCTCGGACAGCAGCTCCTCCAGCTCCAGCACTCCTGGCGGGCGCAGCCGGCCACCTCCGCCGGCTCGGGTGGCCCCGCTGGGCTCCTTGCTGATGGCGCCCGACTCGTTGCGGGCCCGCACCGCCTCCTCGACGGCCCTGACCGACAGCTGTTCGCTCACCACCCTCCGCGCCAATGCCTCCTGGAACGATCGATCTGGCGTGCCGAGCAAGGCCCGGGCGTGTCCGGCGGTGACCTGTCCCTCGCCCACCAGCTTCTGCACCGACGGCGGCAACTGGAACAGGCGGAGGGTGTTGCTGATGGCTGCCCTGCTCTTGCCAACCCGCTGCGAGAGCATTTCGTGGGTCAGCCCGAAGTCGTCGAGCAACTGCTGGTAGGCGGCAGCTTCTTCCAGCGGGTTGAGGTCTTCGCGGTGCAGGTTCTCGATGAGTGCCTGTTCGAGGCTCGAGATGTCGTCGGCTTCCCGCACGACCGCAGGGATCGTGAGCAAGCCGGCCCGTTTGGCTGACCGCCAGCGGCGTTCTCCCGCGATCAGCTCGTAGCGGTCTCCGTCGACCCGGCGCACGAGGACCGGTTGGAGCACGCCGACCTCTCGGATCGAGGCGGAGAGCGCAGCAAGCGCCTCCTCGTCGAAGTGGGTACGGGGTTGGTGGGGGTTGGGGTCGATCGCCGCGACGGGAACCTCGATCAGCGTCGTCTCCCGGTGGTGGACCATGTCGCTCGGGATCAGCGCCCCGAGTCCCTTACCCAGCCCGCTGCGGCGCGCCACCGCTCACCTCCCTGGCCAGTTCCCGGTAGGCAATGGAGCCCCGGGAGGATGGGTCGAACAGAATGATCGGCTGCCCGAAGGACGGAGCTTCCGACAGCCGGACCGAGCGGGGCACGATGTTGCGACAGACGCGGTCACCGAAATGTTCTCGCACATCAGATGCAACTTGTTCGGCGAGACGGGTGCGGGCGTCGTACATGGTGAGGACGATGGTGGTGACCTCGAGCCCGGCGTTGAGGTTCGCCTGCACCAGTCCCACGTTTTGGAGGAGCTGCCCCAGCCCTTCCAGGGCGTAGTACTCGCACTGGATCGGCACCAGGACCTCTGTTGCCGCGGCAAGTCCGTTTACCGTCAGCAGGCCGAGGGACGGCGGGCAGTCGATGAGCGTGTACTCGTAGTCCCCATCCGCGGCGTCAAGGGCACGTCGCAGGCGGAGCTCACGACTGAAGGCCGGGACGAGCTCGATCTCCGCACCGGCAAGATCGATGGTAGCGGGCACGACGAACAAGTTGCGCAGTGTCGTCGCTTCTACGACGTCCTCCACAGGGACGTCGTGGAGAATGACATCATAGATCGACGCTTCCAGACTGCGGGCATTGATCCCGAGACCGGTCGTGGCGTTACCCTGAGGGTCCAGGTCCACGACCAGCACGCGATAGCCCAACTCCGCGAGCGCGGCACCCAGATTGACGGCTGTGGTCGTCTTGCCGACTCCACCCTTCTGGTTGGCAACGGCCAAGCGTCGCGGCAGGGAGTGGAGCGAGCCGGGATGAGCTGGCCGTATAGCCAGACCGACAGCACTACGTGCTCCGCTCCATGGACCAGCGGGGCGGGCGCCGGCACCCAGTGTCTCGGGAGGGTCAAGAGGTGCGGTCACGGCTGCGGATGAGGCCGGAGCTGAAGCAGTTGCGTTGACGGAGGCAGCACCGACCTCGTCGGCCTGCGGGGGACACGAGGCGCGATCGCTGGTCAGCAACGGCGCCTTTCTGGCTAGCAAGGACGGCTCGGTGTCGCCGGGTTGTCCCGGAGTCCTCCGATCCTCGGCAACATCCAGCTTGACGACATCCGGCTCGGACGTTCCATAGGAGCGTGGCTGCTCAGAGACGCCGCTCGGATCGGACGTCGCGGAGGCGATGACCCGATCGCCGGGACCGGCAGAGGTTGTGGAGAGCTCGAGGCCCGCTGTGCCAGTGGCATCTGGTCCGGATGGCGGGGTGGCCTCGGGTCCGAGCCAGGCAGGTTCGGCAAGATCCCTACCCTGTGGACCGTCCGCTCCCCGGAAGGCTTCCAGCCTGGTATCGAACGACTGCGCCGGCCCGTTGCTGGCGTCGGCTGTCGGGAGCAAGGGGGCCGGATCGGTGCGGACCTCGCTCTCGGGCAATGGCAGCGCTGCGCCAGGAAGCGGTACTGGTGCCGAGGCCGCCTGAACCTCGTCAAAGCTGGCGGGAGGCGGGGGTGGTGGAGTCCACGCCCGAGGGGTGTCACCGGGCTTCACGGTGTGGCCGTGGGGGGGGACCCCTTCAGCATCAGGAGGGGGGTGGGCACGGGGTGCGGCGGGTGCGGTGTCGTCTGGGGTTTCATCCGGACCGGACTGTGGGGCGATCTGTGCCCGCAACTGTCGGAAGATCTCGGCGGCCCGGCTGCTGCGGTGGTCCTCCGGCACAGCACCATCTTTCCGTTCCAGGATCAGCCGCGCAAGGACCCCTCGGTCGTTCCACGTGGAACCTGAACTGCCGCACAACTGCGGGCTAGGGCGGGCTAGGGCGGTCTACGCTAGGTCTACACTCGACAAGTGAGTTTCACGCGGAACCGGGACTGTCATGAGGGGTAGAAGAGCGCTTCCATAGCGGGCGCCTCGCTGGCAGCCCAATCCGCCGGGGCCATGACTCCGGCGAGGACGTGACCAGTCGGAGAACGGTCACGGAAGCAGGGCGCACCACGCGGGCCACGGGCGCCAGTCCGAGTGAAGCCAACGGCTCGACCGGCCAGCGGGAGGGGTCAGCTCCAGGCGGATCGGCAACTGCCAGATAGCCGCCGAGTTCGAGGAATCCGACAGCACACTCAGCGGTGACCGCAGGGGGGCCGAACCCGCGGGCAACGACGAGCGCAAAGCCGCCGCGAAGCTCCGTCCTGGCGAGGGCTTCCGCCCGACCGCGTGCAACAACGGCCCGAGCGTCGCAGGCAAGCTCGTGGAGGGCTTCCTCCAGGAAGTCGCAGCGTCGACCGCTCGCCTCCAGTAGGACGAAGCGAGTCGCGGGCCATGCTGTGAGGAGCGCGAGGCTCGGGAGTCCGCCGCCGCTGCCGAGGTCGAGGACGCGAGAGGGAGGCGCGGGCTCGACGGTGTCCCAGGCGTCGAGGAAGGCGGCACTGTGCCGGAGGTGGGCGTCTACGGGGCCCGGGCCGAGGAAGCCGAGAGCGCGGGAGCGCCGGAGAACTGCACTCAGGGCTGCCTCGGCCATCATGGCCCCGCGACTTGGCGCCCTGGAAGGTCGATGTCAGTCTCCCTCGACTGCTTCAGCGGGACCAATGATTACGTGTCGGCTTTCGTCCTCACCTTCGGAGCGGGTGGCGATGCCGGGGATCTCAGCAGCGGCGTCGTGGATGACCTTGCGATCGGGCGCGCTCATCGGCTCGAGAGCGACCGGCCGTCCGGAGGCAACCACGTCAGCGGCCACCTTCCTGACGAAGGCTGCAAGTGCTTGGGTACGCTTCTGCCGATAGCTGGCGACGTCCACGTATACCCGACCGTTTCGAGCCTTGGTGCGGTGCTGCACGTACGCACGGGTCAAGTCCTGGAGGGCCAGCAAGGTTGAGCCCTTGGGGCCGATGAGAAGTCCCAGGTTGTCTCCGTCGATTCGTACATCCACACGGTCGTCCTCCTCGGAGGTCGACGCCGAGAGGCGAGTCTCGAGCCCGAAGCGCTGCATCAAGCCGCCCAGGAACTCTCGGGCGGCATCAGCCTGATCCTGCAATGCGACATCCATGAGCATGTCTCCCTCATCCAGGTCCACGTTGTGGTCAGCGTCGACACCTGCACTCCTGGCGGAGCTCCTGGCGGGACCCCGCTCTGCACCGACCCGTCGGGTGCCGGTATCCCCGGGGGATGACACCACGCCGGGGGCAGCGGAGGCGGTGCTCCGCCCGCGAGGGCGTCGACGCGTCCGGCTGGTCTGCGAACCCCTGGTGCTGGGCGCTGTCGGGGAATCCATCCCAGCACCTGGGCCCTCCACAGGCTCCAGTCCACTGGATGAACGCGTGTCGTCGCCCTCCCTGGCGCTGTCACCCGCCCCGATGCTGCGCCGAACGTTGGTCGGCGAGCGGCTTGGTGCTGGCGCTTCACCTTCCACCATCGCCGACGACGCGCTCGCTGAAGCGCCCTCTCCGGTTCGCCGGGTGCGCCGGCGCCGGTCACGGCGGTCTTCCTTGGCCCTGGGCGTGGTCGGGCGCACCCGTCCCCGGACCCGTGCCTCGGAGCGGATCCTGCCGAAGAGGCCCAACTTGGGGTGCTCCAGGATCTCGAACTCGGCGTCCTGCTCGTCCACGCCCAACTCGTCGAGCGCAGCCTCTTTGGCCTCTTCTACGGTCCTTCCGGTTGTCTCGACCCATTCCATGCTTACCGGCCTCGCCGTTTGCGGTCTCTCGGTGGCTGCGCACCCGTGCGCCCGCTGCCGGCGCCGGTGCGGGATCCACTGCGGTCACCGGCGCCGGTCGGTGGCGTTGACCGCCCACTGCCGGTCGGTCCGGCGCCGCTGCCGTTGTCCGCAGGGGCTCGGTTCCGCGCCGCGGCAGGCTTGTCGCTCGGCTGCCTGCCCTTGCCACCTGGCTGGGTCACCGCGCCCCGGTTGCTGCCGGTCGCGCCGTCGCGCGCCGTCGGACCACCCTTGGTTGGAGTGCCTTTCGCGGCAGCGCCGCCCGGAGCGTTGCTGCCGGGCACGGGCCGGCCAGCCTTGCCCGGCACCGAGCCTCCCTCTCCCGCGGTCCCGGGAGCCGAGCTGTGCGGGTCCCTGGCCGGGCGCGCCCGGCGGGCGTCGGCCGGTGCCCGCTGGCGCTCCTCCATCGCCCTCTGCTGCCGAGCCAGGGCCTCCCTGAACCGGCCGCCGGACCGGGCCGCCGATGGGTTCTGAGCGGCTCCGCCCTGTGCTGGGGAGGCTTGCCTGACCTGGGGGCGCCGCCCACCGTGCTCGAGCTCCTCTACCTCCGTCTCCACCTCCCGGATGTCCTTGGCGGCCAGGCGCTTCACCTGGGGATCGAACCGGTACATCAACGTCTGCTGGATGATGCGGCACACGCTGGAGGCGGCATAGTAGAGGATGACGCCGGCCGGGAACCGGATGAAGATGATGCCGAAGACGAGCGGCAGGTACTTCATGAACCGCATCTGCGGGTTGTCTTGCGCAGAGGGGTTGCGTGTCATCATCTGGGCGCTCTGCAGGTACTGGGTGCCGATCATGGCCAGCAGGAGCAGGAAGTAGGGGAGCGCCGCGAGGAACGAGCTGTGGGCGCTCAGAGCGTTCTTCGCCAGGTCCATGCCGATGGCACTGATGTGCCCGCCAGCGTTGAAGATGGCATGGAACATCGCCGTGTTCGGCGAGAGATAACGGGGATCCGGGCAGCGGGTGCCGTGGATGAGATAGGTGTAGCTGAGCCCGTCGATGACCTCGAAGAGGGCGAAGAAGACCGGCAGGGGGAGCAGCATCGGCAGGCAGCCGCCGAGCGGACTGGTCCCCTCCTGCTTGTACAGGTCCATCATCGCCTGGTTGAGCGCCTGGCGGTCGTTCTTGTGCTCCGCCTGCAGCTTCTTCATCTGCGGTTGCAGTCGCTGCATGGCGAGCATCGACCGCGTGCTCTTCAAGGTCAGCGGGGCGATGAGGACCATCCACACCACGCTCAGGCAGAGGATGGCGAAGGCGTAGTTGGGTACGAGCGAGTAGAAGAACGCCAGCACGTCGGCGATGGGCCGGGCGATCGCCCCGAAGATGGAGTGGCCCGACACCTTCGTCGGCAGGGGGCAGGTGGTCGACACCTTGGCGACGGCCACGGAAAGATGGGGGATCACAGTTCTCTCATTCCGGGACGGGATCGAACCCGAACGAGCCGCCGGGGCGACAACGTCCCAGGCGGCGGAGGGCGAGGGCCGAGCCGCGCCAGGGGCCGTGGCGCCCGATCGCCTCGAGGGCGTACTGCGAACACGACGGGGTGAAGCGGCACAGCGAGAGGTGACCGGCGCGGGCCACCTGATAGGCGCGTATGGCCAGGATGATGAGCGTGGCGACGGGACCTCGCCTCCGGCGGTCTTCGACCACGGCCGGTTCCGCTCCGGGTGGGGCGGTATCGCGCTGCGCCGTGCTCACGATCCCACCCTCCCTGCGGTCGCCCGGGCCAGCGCCGCTCGGAGGTCGTGGCCGAGCTGCCCGTAGGCCGCCTCCCGGGCGGCGGGGGCGGCAGCTATGAGGTAGGCGCCGGGTGCGAGCGGGACGGAAGGGTCCCGTACCAGTGCCCGAAGGCGGCGCCGGACCCGGTTGCGGGCTACCGCACCGCCCAGCTTGCGCCCGACCGCGAAGGCGACACGTGGCGGCTCGGCCGGGTCGCCCGGTACGTGGGCGACGGTGAGGGGACCGCTGCGGCCTCGGCGGGCGCTTCGCAACGCGACGAACAACTCCCGGCGCTCGACGCGCCAGATCAGGCGGACAGCCGGACCCGGCCCTTGAGGCGCCGGGCCTTCAGGACTGCCCGCCCGGCCCGGGTCGACATCCGATGACGGAACCCGTGCTTCGTCGCTCGTTTGCGGTTGTTTGGTTGGAATGTACGCTTCACTCATCGCCTCCTCGGCGCCGGCACTCGGAGCCCGGCCGACGCAGGCGCGACCGAGAAGCGCGCCAGCCCAGCCAGCCCTCTGGCACGGGTGCCCAGCCTAGAGGACGCTGCGCCGGAGCGCCAAGCGCCGGACCAACCGGGCGCCGGAGCGCCGGACCAACCGGGCGCCGGACCAACGGTGGCCGCCACCCCGGGGTCGGCTGTCGCAGGAGCGCTGGTACGGTCGAGGGGTGCTGCCGATCTCCCCGCCGCCGGGCTGGTACCCCGACCCCGCTGCGCCCCATCGGGGCGAGCGGTGGTGGGACGGCGAGGCGTGGAGCGCGGCCGTGCGACCACCCAGCATCGCACCCGGTTGGGGCCCGCCGGTGGGGCCGAGCAATCCCGCAGCACCAGGAGCCAGCACGCCCGGACCACCGGCAGAGCCCGAGTGGTCCGCTGTGCCGGCACCAGGCGCCATGGCCTCCGGTGCTCAGGGCTGGGGGGCTCAGGGACGCACCGACCCGTACTGGTCGAGCGTCGCGCCCCGCCGGCGCCAGCGCGGGGGAAGAGCGGAACGGTGGGGTGGCAGAGCGGGCGGGGCTGCGAGCCGGCCGGCGCGGGGCGCCCCCACGGCGGCTGATCATGCGACGGGCGACCAGTCGGGCGGCGGCTACCCACCGGCAGAGCTGGCTCCTGGCGGGGCATCACTGCAACAGCCGCCGGCGCGGACCGTCCCACTGCGGGCGATGTGGTGGGCGGTGCTCGGCTTCGTCGTCGGGGAGGTCCTCGGCGGCGTGCTCGCCCTCGCCGTCGTGCTGCTCAGCGGGGCGAAGGTCACCTCCGCCGGGGCGACGCTCGCCGGCGAGGCGGGTCTGTGGGTCGGCCTGCTCGGTGCCGTCGTCTTCGTGAGCCGGCACGAGGGGACGCGCTCGTTGCGGCGGGACTTCGGGTTCGCCTTCCGGCCCATCGACCTGCTCTACGGTCTGGGCGCCGCCGTCGCGGGGCTGATCGTCGCCGACTTGGTCGAGCTGGCGTTCAGCGGGACGAAGTTCGCCGGGAGCAACACCCAGATCCTGAGCGGCCAGCGGGGCAACGGGCTCGGCTACGCCGTCGTGACGATCATCGTGGCGGTGGGTGCCCCGGTGGTGGAGGAGCTGTTCTTCCGGGGGCTCATCCGCACCGCCCTGGCGGCCAGGCTGGGTCCGCAGGGGGCGATCTGGGGGCAGGCGATCCTGTTCGGCCTGGCCCACACCGGGGGCGCCCACGGGCTCGGCAACGTGTCGGTCGTGGTGGCCATCGGGTTGCTTGGCGTCGTGCTCGGCTACACCGCCTACTTCAGCCGGAGGTTGGCGGGCGGGATGGTCGCCCACAGCCTGTTCAACCTCACGGCCGTCCTCACGATCCTGCTGCGCTGACGCCGGGGACGCCGGCGCGGCGGCGCCCCGGGTGGGGAACCCGGGGCGCCGGTAGGCGGTGACGGTGCCGTGATCAGCGGTCGGGTTGCGGTGTGAGCCGGAGGTAGGGGCGCTTGGTGTCCCAGCCCTTCGGGAACTTCTCCTTGGCTGCCTCGTCGTCGATGGCCGGGGCGATGATGACGTCCTCGCCCTGGTTCCAGTCCGCCGGCGTCGAGACGGAGAACTTCGAGGTCAGCTGGATGGAGTCCAGGACCCGAAGGATCTCCTGGAAGTTGCGGCCCGTGCTCGGTGGATACGCCAGCATGGCCTTGATCTTCTTGTCGGATCCGATCCAGAACACCGAGCGCACGGTCATCGAGTCCGACGCGTTGGGGTGGATCATGCCGTAGAGGTTGGCGACCGTCCGTACCGGGTCGGCGATGATCGGGAAGTTGACCTCGGTGCCCTGGGTCTCGTTGATGTCGGGGATCCAGCCCTTGTGGCTCTCGACGTCGTCGACGCTGATCGCGATCACCTTCGCGTTGCGCTTCGCGAACTCCTCCCCGAGCTTGGCGGTCGCGCCCAGCTCGGTGGTGCAGACCGGCGTGAAGTCCTTGGGGTGGCTGAACAGTACGCCCCAACCGTCGCCGAGCCACTCGTGGAAGTGGATGGTCCCCTCCGTGGTCTCGGCGGTGAAGTCCGGGGCTTCGTCTCCCAGCTGCAATGCCATGTCTTCTCCTCCTCCTGGTTCCCTCTCACACTACCCGGCGGGCGAGCATGTCGACCTTCCTGGTAAGGTTTCACGGTGCCCTAGTCTGAGGCCATGGCTACAGCGGTCATCGTCGACGCCGTGCGGACCGCCGGCGGCAAGCGCAACGGACGGCTGTCGGGCTGGCACCCAGCCGACCTGGCGGCGGAGACGCTCAGGGCGCTGGTCGAGCGCAACGACCTCGATCCGGCATTGATCGACGACGTCATCATGGGCTGCGTGATGCAGGTGGGGGCACAATCGCTGAACATCGGACGCAACGCGGTGTTGGCGGCGTCTTTCCCCGAGTCGGTCCCGGCGACCACCGTGGACCGCCAGTGCGGCTCGTCGCAGCAGGCGCTGCACTTCGCAGCCCAAGGGGTCATGGCCGGCGCCTACGACGTCGCCGTCGCCGCCGGTGTGGAGGTCATGAGCCGGGTGCCCATGGGGGCGAGCGTGGCGGTGCCGAACGTGGGGGTGCCGTTCGGGCCGCTCGTCAGCAAGCGGTACGAGGCGGCCGGTGGGCTCGTCCCGCAGGGCATCTCGGCGGAGATGGTCGCCGACCGGTGGGGCCTGTCCCGGGAGGACCTCGACGCCTACGCGGCCCGGAGCCAGCAGCGGGCCGCCCGGGCCACCGCCGAGGGACGCTTCCAGCGAGAGATCGTGCCGGTGGCGGCACGGCTCGACGACAGGGAGACCGGCAGGGTCATCGAGACCGGCGAGGTGGTGAGCAGCGACGACGGCATCCGCCCGGGTACGACGGCGGAGGCGCTGGCGTCGCTGAAGCCGGCGTTCAAGCCCGAAGGGAAGGTGACGGCGGGCAACTCGTCGCAGATCACCGACGGTGCCTCGGCGGTGTTGGTGATGAGCGAGGAAAAAGCCGCCGCCCTCGGGCTGACCGCCCGTGCACGCTTCCACGCCTTCGCCCTGGCCGGCGTCGATCCCGTCGCCATGTTGACCGGGCCCATTCCCGCCACGACCCGCGTGCTCGAGCGGGCCAAGCTCTCGCTCGAGGACATGGACGTCGTCGAGATCAACGAGGCGTTCGCCTCCGTGGTGCTGGCATGGGAGAAGGAGCACCACCCCGACATGGCCAAGGTGAACGTCAACGGCGGGGCGATCGCCCTCGGCCACCCCCTCGGTGCGTCGGGGACCAAGCTGGCGGCGACGCTCGTCAACGAGCTGGAGCGCAGCGGCGGGCGCTGGGGCTTGCTCACCATGTGCGAAGGTGGCGGGCTGGCCAACGCCACCGTCATCGAGCGGCTCGGCTGATCGGAGCTGCGGACAGCAGCCCTCCGCCGCTTTCCCCAGCCTGTGGACAAAGCTGGGGAGGATTGCACCGATGTAACTCGGCGTTCACCGGCCGGTGGGCTGGAACAGCGGTCGGGGAAGGGTCAGTGCCAGCGGGTCGCGACGATGAAGCCGGCGATGATGCCCCCGAGCCCGCCGAGCAGGTACCAGTTGGTGGGGCTGGCGGGCAGCAGCGAGATGTAGTTGAGGACGATCATGAGCACCCCCGCGGCCATGAACCCGACCACCATGGCCGGGACCCACCACGGGCTCGACCGGAGCTCGTCGGGGATCGGGGCCGTGTAGCGGCCGGAGGTCGTCGTGGCGCTGGCGGGGCGGGCGCCCCCCTTGGGAGCGCCCTTGGGGGTGACCCTCCCGGTCTCCTTCGTGCGGCGCGCCATGACCAGGGAGGATACCGGAGGGCGGGGGGTGGCGGGTCGGCGCCGGCAGGTCATGGAGGAGCCGGCCCGCTACCGTGCGACCGGTGGCCCGGATCCTCGTCGTCGACAACTACGACTCCTTCGTCTACAACCTTGTCCAGTACCTCGGGCAGCTCGGCGCCGAGGTCGTTGTCCACCGCCACGACGCTGTCGACCTCCCCGGCGTCGAGGCTCTCGCCCCGGACGGCATCCTCATCTCCCCCGGCCCGGGCCGGCCGGAGGATGCCGGTGTCAGCGCTGAGCTCGTGGCGGCGTGGGCCGGGCGGGCGCCGATCCTCGGGGTCTGCCTCGGGCACCAGGTTATAGGCCATGTCTGGGGTGGCCGGGTCGCCCGGGCGCCGGTCATGCACGGCAAGACCTCGACGATCAGCCACGACGGGCGGGGGGTGTTCGCCGGGCTGCCGCAGCCGCTCGTCGCGACCCGATATCACTCGCTGGTCGTCGAGGAGGAGGACCTGCCGCCCGTCCTGGAGGTGACCGCCCGCTCAGAGGACGGCACGGTGATGGGACTGCGGCACCGGGAGGCGGTGGTCGAGGGCGTCCAGTTCCACCCCGAGTCGATCCTCACCGAGGCCGGCCACCGGCTCCTCGCCAACTGGCTGGTGGCCTGCGGGGCGCCCGAGGCCCTCGCCGCCATCCCTCTCGCCGCCATCCCAGCCATCCCCACCTGAGGCTCTCCGCCAGGCGGCATCCCCGGAGGGGGCGCTCAGCTGTTGCCGCTGGTACCACTCGTGCCCGACGTTGCCGTGGTCGTGGTGGATGTCGGCGTCGTGGTCGTGGTGGACGGTGTCGTGGTCGTGCTGGACGGAGCCGTGTAGGAGCCGATGCCCACCGTGACGGGTGAGCCCGGCCGGACGGCGGCGTTGGCCGGCGGGTTGGTGCTGATGACCAGGCCGTCTTGGGCCGGGTTGCTCACGGCGACCAGTGTGAACTGCGGTACCAGCCCGGCGGCGCGGATGGCCGCCGCCGCCTGGGACTCCGTGTCGTTCATGACGTCCGGGACCGTCGCTTTGGCGGGACCACTCGAAACGTAGATCGTGACGGGCGTCCCGGGCTTCTCGTCGGCCCCCGCCGGCGGCGACGTGCGGGTGACCTCGCCGGCGGGGATGCTCGATGAGGGCTCGGTGATCTGGTTGGGGTTCACGCTGAAGCCCTTGGCCCCGAGCTCGAAGGCGGCGGCGACCGGGCTCTTGCCCGTCACGCTCGGCACGGGGACCAGCTTCGGTCCCGACGAGACCACGAGCTGGACGGGAATGCCCCTGGCCACGCTGATCCCTGCCGGCGGGCTGGTGCGGATCACGTATCCGGTGTGCACCGACGAGGAGGGCTCGAGCGTCTCGGAGACCTTGAGCCCGTCGGAGTGCAACTGGGTGACCGCCAGCCGCTGCGCTTCGTTGGCCACGTTGGGCATCTTGACGGTTCCGGGTCCGCCACTCACCGCGAGCACGACGGTGCGGGCCGTCGACAGGCGCGCTCCGGCGGGAGGCTTGGTCCCGACGACCTTCCCCGGCTTCACGGTGGTGCTCGTGACGATGCTGTCGCTGACGTGGTGGAAACCGGCCTTGCCGAGTCGGGCCTTGGCGACCGACTGCGAGTCGCCGGCGACGTTGGGGATGGCCACGACGCGGGCGGTGTCGAAGGCGCCCAGGTTCCGGCCGATGAAGTATGCGAGCGCCGGCAGGGCCAGGACGACCGCGGCTATGAGCAGCGCCCACAGCCCCCAGCGCGTGCGGTGGGGCGGGACCGGGGGCCGGCGGCCGACCTCACGTTCGACGGTCGTGTGGGGGCCGTCGCCGGTCGGGTTGCCCACCGGGCGCTGGACCCGCGTCGTGGAGGCGGCGCCCACCGCCGTCAAGGCGCCGGCAGCGAGTGCACCGGCCCCGAGCACGCCGGTGGCCTCGATGCCGGGCGTCATGACCGTGGGTTCGGCGCCGGCCACGACCGTGGCCTCGTCGGCGGCCACGACCGTGGCCTCGTCGGCGGCCCTACCGGCAGCCCCACCGGCAGCCCCACCGGCGAGCAGGGCGGCGGCGCCCACCAGCGGCTGGCCGGCCCGGAAGCGCTCCAGGTCCTGGCGTAGCTCGTCGGCGGTCTGGTAGCGGTCGGCCGGGTCCTTGGCCATCGCCTTGCCGACGATGGCGGCGTACGCCCCCGGCACGGCGGGGTTGACCGAGCGCAGGCCGGCGGGCTCCTCGCGGACGTGCTTGTAGGCGATCGCGACCGGGCTGTCGGCCTGGAACGGCGGGCGACCGGCGGCCATCTCGTAGAGCACGACACCTAGCGAGTACACGTCGCTGCGGGCGTCGACAGCCTGGCCTTGGGCCTGTTCGGGGGAGAAATAGGTGGCGGTGCCCATCACGGCGCCCGCCTGGGTCAGGTCCTCGGCGGTGCCGACCGCCCGGGCGATGCCGAAGTCGGCCACCTTGACCTGCCCCGAACGGTCGATCAGCACGTTGCCGGGCTTCACGTCCCGGTGGATCACCTGGCGCTTGTGGGCGAACGAGAGGGCGCCAGCGGTGGCTATGGCGACGATGGCCGCCTGGTCGGGGTCGAGCGGGCCCCGCCTGATCCGGGCGGACAGCGTCTCGCCGTCGACGTACTCCATCACGATGAAGTAGGTGTGGTCGCCCTGGCCCCAGTCGTAGATGGACACGATGTTGGGGTGGGTGAGGTTGGCGGCGGCCCGGGCCTCCCGGCGGAAGCGCTGCACGAACGACTCGTCCACCGACAGTTCGGGGAACAACACCTTCAGCGCCACCGGCCGGTCGAGCAGCGTGTCCTGGGCGAGGTACACCTGGGCCATGCCGCCCCGGGCGACGTGGCGGATCGGCTGGTAGCGATCGCCGAAGAGCGGACCGCCCGTGGGAGCGTCGGTCATGGCTTCTTCCCGGTGCCGGAGGTGCCGCCGCTGCTCGGGGGCGGGGTGGCCCTCGCAGTCGTGGTCGGTACCGTGGTGACGGGCAGCACCGTGGTCGGCGGGGCGCCGGCGGTCGTCGTGGGCCTCGTGGTCGCCACGGTGGTCGCGGGGGCCACGGTTGTGGCGTGCGGAGCCGTGGTCGTCGTGGCGCCGGTGGTCGTCGTGGACGTGGTGGTCGTCGTGGACGTCGTGGTCGTGGACGTCGTGGTCGTCGACGTGGTGGGTGGCGGCGTCGAGCCGCCTGTGCTCGACCCGGTGTTGGCCGTCACGACCGCGCCCGGGTTCTTGACCGGGTGGGCCGCCAACCAGGCCTGGATCATGGCCTTGGCGATCGGCGCGGCGAGGGTGCCCCCCTGGAACTGGATGCCCGTTGGCTGGTCGGGCAGCACGACCGCCACGGCGATCGTGGGGTGGGCGGCCGGGGCGAAGGCCACGAACCAGTCGTCCGTGCGGGCCGGGACCGTGCCGGTCTGGGCCGTGCCGGTCTTGCCGGCCACCTCCACCCCGGGTATGGCAGCGATGGTGGCGGTGCCGCCCGGGCTGTTGACCACCGACTCCATGAGGACCGTGAGCTTCTTGGCGGTTGCCGGGCTCGTGGCGTGCCTCCACACGTGGTCCTGGTAGTGGCTCACGATCGTGCCCTGGGAGTTGGTCACGTACCGAAGGACGTGCGGCGCCATGATCGTCCCGCGATCGGCGATGGCTCCGGCGGCCATCGCCATCTCGAGCGGGGATGCGGAAACGTCCTCCTGGCCGAGGGCGGAGTAGGCGAGCGTCGGGAGGTTCTGGCGGAACGTCGCCGGGGCCGGGAAGTTCGACACGGCGGGGTCAGGCAGGTCGATGGGCGGTACGGCGTCGAACCCGAACGCCCGCGCCTCGTCATAGAGGTTCTTGGCCCCGAGCTCGAGCCCGATCTTGCCGAAGCCGGTGTCGCACGACACGGTGAACAGCTGCAGGATCCGACCGCCGCAGATCGCGCCGGCGTAGTTGTGCAGCTGCGCCGTGCTCTCTGGTAGCGGGAGGGCCGCCAGGTCGGGCACCCTCTGGTTCGCCAGGGCCGGCTTGTGGTCGTAGACCGCCGAGGCGGTGATCACCTTGAAGCTCGATCCCGGGAACCAGCGGTTGCGGAACGAGCCGGCGAGAAGGGGGTTGGCGGGGTTGTTCAACAAGCGCTTCCACCACAGCTCTTCCTTGGCGGTGGACAGCTGCGACAGCAGCTGGGGGTTGTAAGAGGGGTTGGAGTACATGGCGAGGATGGCGCCGGTGGAGGGATCGAGGGCGACGACCGAACCCGTCCGCCCGGCCAGCTCGCTGCGGGCGAGACGCTGCATCTTGGCGGAGACGGTGAGGGTGACGTTCTGGGCGGCGGTGCGTTCGGTGAGGAGCTGTCGCAGGCTCGTCAAGTTGGTGGGGAACCCCGACTTGTTGGTCGCGCCGGTGAGGATGTCGTTGTAGGTGCTCTCGACGCCGGTCGAACCGTAGACGAACGAGTAGTAGCCCGTGATGTCGCCGAACAGCGACCCGGTCGGGTACAGGCGCTCGTACTTGAAGGCGCTGCCCTTGGGCGCCGGCACGGACTCGGCGAGGGTCACCCCGTCGGCGGAGATGATCGCTCCCCGCGGCTGGTCGTACTCGTTCACCACACGGGCGCCGTTGAACGGGTTGTTGTCGAGGGCTTTGGCGTGGACCAACTGCAGGTAGTTGAGGTTGACGAACAGGGCGACGAACAGCACCATGATCCCGAGGCCGAGCAATCTGATCTGGCGGTTCACGCTGTCGCTCCGTCGAGGCTGGGGACGAGGTGCGTCGGGCGGTTGGCTGTGTCGCTGATCCGCAACAGCAGGGCGAGCAGGATGTAGTTGGAGATCAACGACGAGCCGCCGTAGGCGACGAACGGCAGTGTTATGCCGGTGAGGGGGATCAGCCGGGTGACGCCGCCGACGATCACGAACGTCTGGATTCCGATGATGAGCGACAGGCCGGTGGCCAGGAGCTTCTCGAAGTCGTCCTGCAGCCGGATCGCGATGCGAAGGCCGGTGCCGACGATGATCAGGTAGCCGGCGAGCAGGGCGGTGACGCCGGCAAGGCCGAGCTCCTCGGCGACGACGGCGAAGATCATGTCGCTCGTGGCGTAGAGGATGCTGGCTGCGTTGGACTGCCCCGGGCCGGTGCCGAACAGGCCCCCGTTGGCGATGGCGAACAGGCCTTGCACGATCTGGTACCCCGAGGTGGTGGCGTGGGCGAAGGGGTGCAGCCAGCCCTGCACCCGGGCGCGGGCGTGCCCGATGAGCTTCATGGCGAGGGCGCCGCCTGCGCCGAACAGTCCGAGTCCCACAGCGAGGTAGGAGGTGCGGTTGGTAGCGACCCACAGCATCCCGAGGAACATGGCGAAGAACAGGAATGAGGAGCCGACGTCGTTCTCGGCGACGAAGATCACCATGGACAGGCCCCACGCACCGACGACGGGGGCCAGGTAGCGGGGGTCGATCACGAGCATGCGACCGAGACGGCGGGTCCCCCGGGAGAGCTGCTCGCTGCGCTCGACCATGGCGGCGGCGAAGAAGATGGCGAGGGCAAGCTTCGCCATCTCGCCCGGCTGGAACTCGTGGGACCCGATGTGGATCCACAGCCGCGCCCCGTTGATGTTCTCGCCGATGTAAGGGACGAGGGGCAGCAGCAGCAGGCCGATGCCGACGGCGCCCCAGGTGTAGCGGTACCGCGCCAGGTCACGGGCACGCCGGACGAGGAGCAGGGTGACGACGAAGGCCGCCATGCCGATCGTCGACCACAGCGCCTGGGCGGACGCCTCGGCGTTGGAGAGCCGAGCGATGAACGTGTAGCCGATCCCGTTGAGCAGCCCGGCCACTGGCAGCAGGACAGGGTCGGCTTCAGGGGCGAGGAACCGCATGGCCACGTGTCCCACGAGGAGCAGCGCGAAGATCACACCGAGGAAAGGGCCGATGTTCGCTGGCAGCGAGCCGGCTTTGCCCTCACCCGTCAAGGCGTACAGGCCGCCGACGATCACGGCGGCGAGGATGATCAATCCCAGCTCGGTCCGACGGCGTGCAGGGCGACGCCCGGCGAGGGCCGCCGGTCCCTCGGCAGCGGCCGGCGGGGCGTTGCCGATGGCGGTCACAGCAGCAACCCTTCCCCGAGGCCGCCCCGGGCAGGCGCGCCCGACGGCACGGTCGAGAAGCTCGTTCCGATGCCGGCGTCGAGGGCCCGCCTGCGCAGGTTGGCGACATAGGCCCGGGCCGCGCCGAGGCTGCTCTCCTGCACGCCCTTCCGGAGGCTGGGCAGGTACAACGACTCCACCTGACCGGTCGTCACGCCGGTGACCTCGGTGATCGTCGGGTTCCACCAAAGGACCCCGCCGGGCCGGCCCTGGTAGATGGTGAGCCGGCCGCCGTGGACGCCGACGAAGTAGGAGGACCGGGCGTACCAGGCGGTGCCCCCGTAGGCGAGCCCCAGCAGCGCGACGATCAGGAGGAAGAACAGCACCACCCGAGGCGTGACGATGCGGTTGCGAGGGCCGAGATCGGGCCGTTGCGAGCGCTGGCGCGCTCGCCGGCCGACGTCGCCGGCAGGCGCCTCCACCTGGCCGGCGTCGGTGGGCACGGCGTCGGTGGCCACCCGTACTGCGGCGAGGTCGACGGCCTGGGTGTCGTCCGCCGTTGCGCCCGCCGGCGTGGCGACCCGGGAGGCGCCTCCGGCACCTCCGGCACCGACGGGGGCCGGCGCAGCGATGGGCTCCGCCCTCACGGCGGCGCCGGCGCCTGGGCTCACGTGGTTGCCGGCAAGCACGTCGACGACGACGGCGGTGATGTTGTCGTTGCCGCCGTTGTGCTTGGCGTTGGCTACCAGTTCCCGCGCCGCTTCGGTCGGGTCAGCGAAGCGGCGCAGCAGGGAGGCGATCTGCTCGTCGGTGAGCTCCCGCGACAGCCCGTCGCTGCAGAGCAGCAACCGGTCGGCCGGTTCGATCTCGGCGGTCAGCACGTCGACCTCGACGTCGGGGTAGACGCCGAGGGCCCGGGTCAGGACGTGGCGCTGCGGATGGCTCTCGGCCTCGTCGGGGCGGATCTGCCCTTCGGCGACGAGCTCGGCGACGAGGCTGTGGTCCACCGTGAGCTGTTCCAGCCGTCCCTCTCGCAGCCGGTACGTGCGGGAGTCGCCGACGTTTGCGACGGCGAGGCGCTCCCGGCCTTCGTCCTCCACGACGGCGACGGCCGTGAGCGTGGTCCCCATCCCGTGGAGCTGGGGGTCGGCCTGCGCCTCGTCCCACACGGCCCGGTTGGCCCCGTGCACGGCTTCAGCCATCCCCGACACGGTGAGCCTGCCGTCGCTCAGCTCGGCGGCGATGGCCTTGCGCAGGGCTTCCAAGGCTGTCTCGGAGGCCACCTCCCCCGCGGCGTGCCCACCCATGCCGTCGGCGACGGCGAAGAGCGGGGATGCGACGAGCAGGTGATCCTGGTTCACCGCCCGGACCAGACCCACGTCGGTCGCCGATCCGGCGGCCAGCGTCGTCACGTCGACAGCTCCAAGGTTGTCTGGCCCACCCGCAGGCGGTCCCCCGGATGGAGGGCGACGGGTGCGTCCACACGGAGGTCGTTGACGAAGGTCCCGTTGGTCGAGCCGAGGTCCTCCACCCAGAGGAGGCCGTCGCGCCGGAACACCCGGGCGTGGACTTGAGACACGAAGGAGTCGTCGAGCAACGCGACCCCGCACCCAGGTGACCGCCCGACGGAGGTCTCCCGGGCCAGGGGGAACCGGCGCTCGGTCGATCCGTCCGGCCCGTGCTCCACGAACAGCTCGGGGCCGGGCAGGGCCTGCTGGACGGTGGGCTCGGCCGCGGCGGCTGGCCGGGCGGCGGTTGGGTCGACGGTCGCGACCTTGGGCTCGCGCATCTCGATCCAGACGGCACGCAGCACGCGCAGGAAGAAGAGGTACAGGGCGGCGAGGAAGATGTACTTGAGGAACGTGAGAAGTGGTGAGGACAAGGGTCGGCCTTCGCCTGGCGCTCGGCGTCAGGCGGACTCGAACCGCAGGACGCTGTTGCCGACGGTGATCTCGTCGCCCGAGGTGAGCTCCCGGGGCGCTGTTACGGGGAAGCCGTTGAGCCGGGTGCCGTTGGTGCTGCCGAGATCGGCGATGACCCAGCCACCGGCGGCGGAGCGGATCTCGGCGTGGCGGCGGCTGACGTTGCCGTCGGCCAGCACGACCGTGCACTCGGGGAGGCGGCCGATGGTGGTGGGATTGCCGTCGAGCTCGACCCGCCGGCCGTCCCCGAGGACGACAGCGGCCCCGCCGCCCTCCTTGGTCATCTCCCCATGCACCTCCAGCATCCCTTCATGGAGGTGCTCGTCGACCTCGAGAGTGAGGGTGACCGGCCCTATGAACACGTAGTCCTCCCGGGCGGCGTGGTCGCGCGCCACGCTGACCAGCTCGTGGACGAGCTCCTCCTCGATCGGCGCGAAGCGGTCGGCGTCCTCAGGCGATAGCGTCACCACGAAGTGGTTGGGTGTGAGCGTGCCCCGCGGCGCGAGCGTCCGTCGCAGGTCCATCTCCCGTGTCAGCCGGCGACCGATCTCGACGGGCTGCAGGCCGCTGCGAAAGGCGCGGGCGAAGGCGCCCTCCACGAGGCGCTCCAACCGTCGCTCGAACCGCTGCAGTCCCATGGTCGATCGATCAGGGTACTGCCGCGCGCCGTTCGGGGGGTGCCGGCTGTCGGCTAAGGTTCGGCTTCCACTCGGGCGAGTGGCGGAATTTGGCAGACGCGCAGGATTCAGGTTCCTGTGTCCGAAAGGATGTGGGGGTTCAAGTCCCCCCTCGCCCACCGCGAAATTGCTGGTCAGACGGCGTGTGGCGGCCCTCCGGACAGCCGACTTCCACCGGGCTCCTACCTCCAACGCTGGTTGCGCCACCTGCATGCCCAGCTCGGCCCCGTCGACGAGGAGCGGTGATGACCGATCTCGATGCCCGAGCCGGGTGCTGTCACGACACCGCCGGCTCGATCGGCCCCGACGACCTGACACGCAAAGTTGGCGCCACCGCGGAGGGTGTGCGGACGGCGAAGGGTCCCGGGAATGTTTGGAAGGTTGTTGTCGTGGGGCGACAACAACCTTCCAACGTTTGCCGCCGCCGGCCAACTGAGACCTGCCCCCAACACTCTGAGTGGTCATCGAAGGCCGTCGCTTGCCGATCGCGGCCCTCGCTGCGCCGCTCGAGGCCGTCGGGACGCCGACTCCCAGAGCCAGGCTCGATCCGGTCGACCTGCGGCTCTTGGAGCTGTTGGCGGCGGACGCGCGCGTCAGCCAACGTGCCCTCGCCCGACAGCTGCGCATGTCGCCCCCGGCGATCGGCGAGCGCATCGCCCGGCTGGAGCGGGCCGGGGTGATCCGTGGGTACACGGTCGATGTCGACTGGGCCGCGCTCGGTTACGGCACGCGGGTGTACCTTGCCGTCACGGCCAGCACCGACCGAGCCACTATCCTCAACGCCTTGCACGCCGTCCCCGAGGTGGAGGGCGTCGCCGTGGTCACCGGCTCCATAGACTTGTTGGCGAGGGTGCGGGTGCGAGACCACGACCACCTGCGAAAGCTGCTGTTCGAGCGGGTGTGGACGATCGAGGGAGTGGAGCGGACCGAGACGTTCCTCTGTCTGGCGGAGATGCCGGCCAAGGGCTTCGCCGGCGGTCTGCTCGCCGACATCGAGAAGGAGTTGGAGGGCGGGTCGTGAGCCTGCAGCACATCGTGTTGTTCGGGTTCGGGGAGGAGCTGCCCACCGAGGATGACGCCGAGCTGCTCCGGCAGGTGGCGTCGTGGCCGTCGGCGATCGGCGGGATGACCGCTCTCCGCCTCGGCCGGCCGCTGTCCTCGGAGCGCACCAGCGGCTACCAGTACCTGTTGTACATGGAGTTCCCCGACGAGGCGGCGCTGCGGGCTTACCAGCAGCACCCCGTCCACCAGGCGTTCGCCGCCTGGGCGGCGGAGCGCTCCAACGTCGTGCTCGCCTTCGACTACTTCCTCGACGCTGGCACCGTCATCGTCTAGCCGCGTCCAGCCGCGACGGTGTGCCTCCAGCCGTGACGGTCGGGGGCACGGCCCATCTGGATGTCGAGGAGCGCCCGGCGCAGCCCGAGTGTGATCGCTCCGGCGCTGCCGCCGCCCACCTTCCAGCCGCCGGTGGCGTGGCGCACCTCGCCGACGGGGGTCACGACGGCCGCCGTGCCGCAGGCGAACGTCTCGGCGATCCGGCCCGAGCGGCAGCCCTCCTCCCATTGCTCGACGGTGACGGGCTGTTCGGCGGCGCCGTAGCCGAGGTCGCCGGCGAGGGTCAGCAGCGAGGCGCGGACGACCCCCGGCAGGAGCGTGCCGGTGAGCGGGGGGGTGACGAGGGTGACACGGTCGCCGGAGCGCTCGACGAAGAAGATGTTCATCCCGCCGAGCTCCTCGACGAGGGAGTGCCCGACCGGGTCCAGCCACACGACCTGGTCGCAGCCGTGCTCGTGCGCCTGCGCCTGGGCGAGCAGGCTGCCGCCGTAGTTGCCCGGGCACTTGGCGGCGCCGGTGCCACCGGGTGCCGCCCGGGAGAAGTCGGTCGACAGCCACACGGTCACGGGCGCGACCCCACGAGGGAAGTAGCTGCCGACGGGGGACGCCATCACCACGAAGCGGTAACCCTCGCTCGGGCGGACGGGGAGGGCCTCGTCGTCGGCAAATGCGAGGGGGCGCAGGTAGAGGCTGGACTCGCCGGCGTCGGGCACCCAGTCCCGGTCCACGTCGACGAGCTCGTCGACGGCGGCGAGGAACAGCTCCTCCGGGAAGTCGGGGATGGCCATGCGCCGGGCGCTGGCAGTGAACCGGGCGGCGTTGGCCTCCGGCCGGAACACCGCCACCGAGCCGTCCGGCTGGGCGTATGCCTTCAGGCCCTCGAAGATGGCCTGACCGTAGTGCAGCACGGCGCTGGCAGGGCTCAGCGGCAGCGGGCCGAAGGGAACCACGTCTGCCCCGTGCCAGCCGGCGGCGGGGTCGTAGGAGGCGGTGACCATGTGCGGGGTGAAGACACGCCCGAACCCGGGGTCGGCCATGAGGCGCGCTCGTTGCTCGGCGGGGACCGGGGGTTCGACCAGATGGCGGGGGATGGCCGTGGCGGTCACCTTTCCATGCTCCCGGCTATGCCGACCACGGCGCCGGTCACATTCGACGCCCGATCCGAGGCGAGGAAGGCGACGACCCCCGACACCTCGTCGGTGGTGCCGAACCGGCCGAGGGGGACTTCCCCCGCGGCGAGGCGCCCGGTGACCAGCTCGCCGAGCTGCTCGGCTGCTGCATCGACCTCCCCGGCGTTACGGGCGCAGAGCACGACGGCGCCGTCCTCGGAGAGCAGCTCCCCGAAGATCGCGTACCCGATCTCCTTGTTGCTGCCCCTGACCAGCGCGCGGCGCCCGTGCAGCCCCAGCTGCATCAGCGGGCAGCGTCGGTCGGGTCGGTGAGGGGGGCGTCTTTCGCCAGACGCTGGGTGCGCGCGTGATCGAGGAGCTCTCGCGAGGCGGGTTGAACACGTCGACCTCCAGGCACGGCACATCCCGGGTCCGGGCGCCGTGCGGCACCCATGGGTCCACGTCGAGCTTGCCGTCGAGCACGATCACGACCTGCTCGATGGCGTCCACGTCGACGAAGCGCCCGGCGGCGGTGGGCTCGCCGGCACCGTCGAGCGAGAAGTGCAGGCGGGTGGTCATCGGGCCCCCTCGATGGCGCCGGCGAGCAGGCCGCCGAGGCGGCGGACACCCTCGTCGATCTGTTCGGCGCTGGCGCGGCTGTAGGAAAGCCGCAGGTACCGGGACTCGGCCCGGTCGGGGAAGAACGGCGCGCCCGGCACATATGCCACGCCCCGCTCCCTCGCCCGGGGCACGAGGGCGACGGTGTCGACGCCGGCGGGGGCGCTCACCCAGCAGAAGAACCCGCCCTGCGGGTGGGTCCAGGTGCAGCCCGCGGGCAGGTGGCGGGCAAGGGCGGAGTCGAGAGCGGCGGCACGTCGGGCGTACAGGGCGCGGGCTGGGCGGAGCCGCGCCTCGAGGTGGTCACCGGCCAGGTAGCGCTCGACCAGCCACTGGCCGAGGCCGCCGGCGCACTGGTCGGAGTTCTGCTTGGCCTCGACCATGGCCAGGACGAGCTCGGCGGCGCCCGCCGCCCAGCCCAGGCGGACCCCGGGGAAGAAGATCTTCGAGAACGTGCCGACCTGGACGACCACGTCCGGGGCGAGCGCCCACAGGCTCGGGCGCTGCTCGGGCTCGAAGGCGAGCTCCCGGTAGGCGACGTCCTCGATCACCGGCACCCCGTAGCGGCGGCAGGCGTCGACGACCGCCTGGCGGCGGGCGGTCGTGGTCCAGCGCCCCGTCGGGTTCTGGAAGTCCGGGATGACGTAGAGGGCCTTGGGCGTCGGTCCGTGGCGGAGGGCGGCGAGCAGGGCGTCCGGGTCGATGCCCTCGTCGTCGGTGGCGACCGCCTCCACCTGGGCCTCGAAACCGCTGAAGGCGGTGATGGCGCCCAGGTAGGTGGGGCTCTCCACCAGCACCCGGTCGCCGGGGTCGACGAGGCTGCGGGCGATCAGCGATAGCGCCTCGGTGCCCCCGCTGGTCACCATGAGCTCGTCGTCGGCCGGCTCGGCGCCCTGGGTACCGAGCAGCCAGCGCCGCAACGCCTGGCGGGTGCTGGCCATCCCCTCCGTGGCCGTGTACTGGAGGGCGACGCCGGCGGCGGCCCCGACGGCGTCGGGCAGGAGGCCGGCGAGGACCTCGGTCGGGAACGTCTCGGGGTCGGGGAAGCCGCCGGAGAAGGTGATCGTAGAGCCGGGGTCGGCCAGGGCAAGGATGGCGCTCACCGCGTCGCCGGCACCGGTGCGCCGGCGGGCGAAACGGTAGACGGGGGGAGCCTGGGTCGTCATACCGCAAGCTAGCCTAGCCGGGCTACCTCCGTTCGCTGCCCGGGCGACCCGGCACGGTTGGCAGACGGCAACGGCGGGTCCCTGCCCGGTGGGCGATTGACGGCGGCGATGCATGCGATCGTGGTTGGGGGGCTGGGCGTGGTTGGGGGGCTGGGGGTTGGGGGGCTGGGCAATGGTCGGCCGCTCAGCGTGGTCGGCGCCGGCCCCCGTCGTTGCCTCCCTCGCCCACTCCCGGCGAACTTTGGAAGGGCGTTGTCGCTGGACGACAACAACCTTCCGAAGTTCCGTTACCCCTCCCCAGTCGCCACCGCCCGCAGTGGTCGGCGCCGCCCCGTGTCGGCGCCCGCGCCCTACCCGTCCTGCTGGATCGTGTGGGTGAGCTCGTGGGCCAGCAACTCCTGGCCACCGGAGGTGGTGGGGTCGGGCGCTGGGCCGTGGAAGAAGATGTCCCGCCCGACCGTGAACGCCTTAGCCGAAACCCGCTCGTTGAGGCCCCATCTTCTGCAGCTCCCGCCGCAGGGCGGCGACGATGAGCGCCATGGTGATCGGCGTCGCCGCCTCAGCAGCGAGGAAGGCGGCGCCCAAGGCGGCGTTGCGGATGGTCCCGCCCGTCACCTCCACCTCTTGGGCGAGGAAGTCGATGTCGACATCGTCGCCGAGCGGTGCTGCCGGTGGGAGCGAACGCGCCCAGATCCGGCGCCGCTCGGGCGCCTCGGGAACCGGGAACTCGACGACGACGTGCAGTCGCCGGAGGAACGCCTCGTCGATGTTGCGCACCAGGTTGGTCGCCATGACGGCTACCCCTTCGTACCGCTCGAGTCGCTGCAGCA
Organism: Acidimicrobiaceae bacterium; assembly: GCA_027320105.1. Taxonomy (GTDB): domain Bacteria; phylum Actinomycetota; class Acidimicrobiia; order Acidimicrobiales; family Palsa-688; genus JAKAQB01. The sequence continues at coordinate 47,003 of DAHVMA010000010.1, forward strand.
GGTACGCCACCTCGATGTTGGCGTAGCGGTCGTGCGCGTCGGACACGTCGCTGCGCTTGCCGAGCAGCGCGTCTTCATGCGGTCCGACGCGTCACGCATTCCACCACTCCCTTCCGCTGTGGAGCATAGAAGTCACCGGAGCGTGGCGGAAGAGCGGGTGCAGGAAATGGGCAATCCCGACAATCACGAACACGAGGTGACGAGCGGCTCCAAAGTCCAGTCAGGGTGGTCACTCTCGAGGCGTCCCAGCCAGTAGGGGCTGGCGAACACGGCGAGCAGCGTGCCGTCGCGCCGCTCGAGTAGCTCGACGCCGCCCGCCTCCTGCAGCTTCGGCACCGTCCCGGCGTCGGTCCGGCGCACGGTGCGAACCTGGGGTACGCCGAGGTCCACGGCGGCACCGAGCTCGTGCTCCATCCGGTGGGCGAACACCTCGAACTGCATCTGCCCGACGGCGGCGAGAACCGGGGTGGGGTCACCATCGAGGTGGTGCAGGACCTGCACGACACCTTCCAGCTCCAGCTGGTCGAGACCCCGGCGGAACTGCTTGGTCCGCGACAGGTCACGGGGGTGGGCGCTCGCGACGAGCTCGGGTGCGAACGTCGGGATCGGAGGAAAGGCGACGGGGGTCCCCTGGTAGAGGCTGTCTCCCACGCGGAGCCCGCTCGCGTTGACCAGGCCGACGATGTCACCGGGCCAGGCGTCGTCCACAGTGATGCGGTCCGCGCCGAACAGCGAGGTGGCGTACCTCGTCGCGAACGGCCTACCACTCGGGCCATGGGTTAGGACCATGCCGCGCTCGAAGTGCCCCGAGCAGACACGCACGAACGCCACGTGGTCACGATGCGACGGGTTCATGTTGGCCTGGACCTTGAAGACGAACCCGCCGAAGGGCGCTTCCAGCGGCCGATGCGCGCCCTCGGCGTCGAGCGCCGGCGCCGGGGCGGGCGCCAGGTCGACGACGGCGTCGAGAAGGTGGCGCACGCCGAAGTTCGTGAGGGCCGAGCCGACGAACAGGGGGCTGGACTCGCCGGCGAGGAACCGCTTCTCGTCGTAGCGGGCCCCGACCTCGTCGAGCAGGGCGCAGCCCTCCAGCGCAGCGTCCCACAGCTTCCCCAACGCCGCCGCCGCCTCCGCCGCCGACAGTCGCTCCTCGCTCGCCTCTCCGGCCCCCCGGGCGCTCCGCCCGTAGCGCACCAGCGTGGCGTCCCGGCGGTCGACGACTCCCCGGAAGTCTCCAGGCACGCCGACCGGCCACGTCAGGGGCGCAGGCGCCAGGCCGATCTGCTCCTCGATCTCGTCGAGCAGCTCCAGCGGATCGTGTCCCGGTCGGTCCAGCTTGTTCAAGAAGGTGAGCACCGGGAGGTTGCGGGCCCGGCAGACCTCGAAGAGCTTGCGGGTCTGGTCCTCGACGCCCTTGGCGGCGTCGAGGACCATGACGGCGGCGTCGGCGGCAGCCAGCACGCGGTAGGTGTCCTCGGAGAAGTCCCGGTGCCCCGGTGTGTCCAGCAGGTTCACGACGTGGTCCCGGTAGGTGAACTGCAGCACCGTCGAGGACACCGAGATGCCGCGTCGCTGCTCGATCTCCATCCAGTCCGACCGGGCCGCCCGCCGCCCGCCGCGTGCCTTCACGGCGCCAGCTTCGACGACGGCGCCGGCGTAGAGGAGGAACTTCTCGGTGAGCGTGGTCTTGCCGGCGTCCGGGTGGCTGATGATGGCGAACGTCCGCCGCCGCCCGGCCTCCCGCCGCAGGTCCTCGGTGGCAGGCACCGGACCACGGTACCGGCCGGCGGGTAGGTCCCCGGCATGACGACGCTGGCCGAGCTGCGCTTCGAAGCTTCCCCGCTCGACCCGTTGCCCGCTGTTCGGCCACGCCACCCAGACCGTCCCTGGGGAGGGCGGAGGACCATGAGGGGCGCCTGTTCGTCGGACTGGCGGGCGAGCTGCTCGACCGGGCGTTGGAGATCAGCGGCCTGGCACGCGAGGAGCCGTAGGTCACCAGTGCCGTGAAGCACTTCAAGTGGGCGCCCCGAGGCCCGAGGCGGATGCATGCCACGCCGAGCCGGGCGGAGGTGGTGGCCAGGCGCTGATGGGACCGACCTACTGGGTGACGACCCAGCGGACCGCCGGCTGCGGGCGAGGGTGGGAAGCTGGTCGGGAGCGGTGGTGGGAACCATCCACCCGTCGATGGTGCTGCGCATGCGCGAGCCCGCCGAGCGGGAAGCGGAGTCCGGTGCGCTGGTCGCCGACTTACGCGTGGCCGGCGACCAGCTGGGCTAGAGGTACCGTCGCCGCCAGCTCCGGGGAACCCGGTTGGGGGGTCGCGCCCGGGAGAGGGAGGCGACAACCTGCGCCTCGCGCAGGTGGTGATGGTTGGCGGGGACCTGATCGCGGCGGTAGGCGACAAGGCGCTCCGCTACAGGCAGCGGAAGGACGTGCATGATCGACCTCGGCGGGCGGGCGGTGCACGGTGGCACCGGACGGGAGGGGCAGGAATGCGCTAGCCAGCTAGCGCCGGCGCGCGCCGGTGAGGGAGCCGGCGATCGTGCGGGAGAAGTGCAAGGCGTCCCCCTTTCCTGCTCGGCGTCGAGGACGGGCCCGAGTCAAGTGGGCGTTCGGGTCGCCCGCCACTGAATTACCGAACCGGTCGTCAGGTCAGGCGGTGCGGCACCCGGCTGCGTCCGTCGCCTTCAGCACCAGGCCGTGACCGGGGTCGCCGCCGGGGACGAGGTTGGGGCAGGCGACGGCGACATGGGCGTGCAGGTTGGGTGCGCAGTGCCCGGAGATCTGAGGCTGAAGCCCGATCGGGCTCCCGGCTGCTGGTCACGCGATCTGTAAAGGGCTGCCCCTCGAGCTCCTCAGACTCTGACTCAGCCGTGGTGTTAGCGGCGCTAGCTAGCCCGATGATCCGGCTGACCGCCTTGCCACTTGGGGCAGCTCCTCACGGTGTCGGCGTCGACGAGATGGACGCGTACCACTCGTCACGGCACCCCGAAACTCCGCACGGCCCGTTACAAGTTGCGCTCTGCCGCGCCAGGGGCCTTGCGGTCGACACACCCGTGACCTGCACTTACGGTACGTGGCGTGGCGGGCGGCGCGCTCGGAGGGATTCGGACCCCAACTTTGTGATCCGTAATCACATCCCGGCAGGTCCATATAGGCGGCTCAGGTGGGGTGCGCAGTCTAGTCTTTCCAGTGCGTCAGAATCTGCTCCGTGCGACTCCGTCCAGTAGCAAGGCAGTAGCAGAAAATCCGACGTCCTGGAGCATCTGTCCCACAATCAGAAGCTCACAGTTCCGCAGGTTCTCAGCAGGCGTAGTCGCTGTCGTCGGGATGGCTGAACCACTGCGTCACCGTGACGGTGCCTTCGGTGAAGGACGTTTGCGCGCAGTTCGCCTCTGCGCCAGAGAGGTTTCGTGCTCCGGGAATCCAGTTCGGAATCTGGTAGAGCGATCCCGACGCAGAGCTGGTGCCCCCCGTGATGGTGTCCCACTGCGAGGCGGTCGAGTACGCCCCGACAGTGGTCGCCCCAGCGACCTGAAGCCCGGCGATCATGCCCTGGAGGTCGGCGACATTCATCGTCGTGGCCGACTGCCAGGTGTTTGCCGTCTCCACGTCGAGCCACCACGGATAGCTCGCGGGCGTTCCCGCGACGGTGACAGGAGGTGACTGGCTGTTGATGGCCGCTGCGGCCGATCCAAGCCAGCTCGCGTCCTGGGTCGCGTTGTTGTAGCCGTACTGCCAGGCGCAGGCGTCGGAGTTCTCACCGACCGTGTAGGTGCCGCTCGTGAGCGTCACCGTCGTCGTTGTGCACGATCCGTATGGGTCGGTGCTCAACGATGAGGTGGGCCAGTCGGCGATCACGGTGCCGTTGTAGACGTTCCCCGGATCGGCGGTGTTGACGTACAACGACGCCTTGGGCTGGCTCGTCCCGCCAGTTGAGGAGGCGACGGCCCAGTACAGCTCGCTCTTGGTATAGCTGGGGTACGACGATGACGGCCCGAAGCAGGGGTTGGGGTCGTTGGCGAGCCCGCCCGTCACGCCGACGATGCCGAATGCGGAGCCCGCCGGAAGGCTGCTGCCGCACTGCGGGTACGAGACGTCATTGCCAGTGGGGGTGGCAGTCCTACCACCCCCACTGCCGCCGTGGCCGGTGGGCTTCGCCGCAAAGGCCGGGGTGGCACTGCCGACGATGAGCGCAGCGACGATGACCCCTTGCGCTACGACGCGAAGAGCTCGTCTCCTCATTGTTCGCCTGCTCATGTCCCATGCCTCCTTGGCCGTGGTGACGGAATCTTAGATGATCGGTCTCTCTCGGCGCTTCGACACTCCAAGTGTTGGCTCCGTGTCCCTCACCCACCCACCCACAGCGGTGGTGGGAGCGCAGCACCGCGAGGAGTTTGACGAGGCCACAACCGCCACACCGGAGCCTTCTCCTGGGCGATCCCGACCAGCACCACCTTGTCGGCCCCGCCCCGGGTTGTCGCAGCGTCGATCAGC
>DAHVMA010000083.1:0-10986 GCA_027320105.1 Acidimicrobiaceae bacterium
TCGTGGGACGACACCGTTGCGGGCGTCAGGGCCCGGGAGCCTCCCCCCAGGGTCGCCGTCTCACATCAGTCCTCACAGGACAAGCACCGCTAGCGATCCCCGGGGGTCGGTCCCATGAGTAGTGGTACACCCATCAGCACCACCGAGGTCCCGGCGACGGCGCCGGCGACGGCGCCGGCGCCATCACGCCAGCCCGGGCGCGCCGAGCGCATCGCACGCCGGGTGACCGAGGCCAACCTCGCCGTCGTCACGGTCCTCGCCATCGTCCTCGGACTGTTCGTCGGTGCGATCCTCATCGTCGTAACCACCGGCCAGTCCTTCGGCGGTGTCGGCCGGGCGTACGGTGCCCTGTTCGCCGGCTCGATCTTCAGCCCCTCGGCGGTAGGCCACGCCATCTCCACCGGGCACGGCTGGAGCGCCGCCTTCACGCCTCTGTCGGAGACGTTCGTCGCCGCCACCCCGCTGATATTCGCCGGCCTCGGCGTGGCCATCGGATTCTCCACCGGCGTGTTCAACATCGGTGGCCAGGGCCAGGTGATCGCCGGCGCCATCTGCGCCACCTACGTCGGGTTCGGCGTCCATCTCCCCGTGTGGGTCCACCTACCCCTCGTCGTGGCCGCCGGCGCCGCCGGCGGCGCCGTAGCGGGGTTCATCCCCGGGTTCTTGAAGGCGCGGACCGGGGCGCACGAGGTGATCGTCACGATCATGCTCAACTACGTCTTCCTCTACCTGCTCTCCTACCTGCTCGTCACCGCCCCCCTCCAACAGCCGGGCCAGTCCAACTCGATCTCCCGGACGGTCCCCCAGAGCGGCCGCCTCCCTCACCTCTTCGGCGGCGGCCTGCGGGTCAACGGCGGGTTCCTCCTCGCGCTGGCCGCCGTCGCCGGCGTGTGGTGGCTCATGCAACGCAGCACGCTCGGCTTCCGGTTCCGGGTGATCGGGTCCAACCCCCTCGCCGGTCGCGCCGCCGGCATGGACGCCAAGATGGCCACCATCCTCGTGCTCACCCTCTCGGGGGCGCTGGTGGGCATGGCGGGCATGTCGACACTGGCGGGGACCGACTTCTTCCTGTCCACCGGCTACGGCGGCGCCAACGGGTTCAACGCCATCACCGTCGCTCTCCTCGGTCGCAACAAGCCGCAGGGCGTGCTGCTCGGAGCCCTGCTCTTCGGCGCCCTCACCTCCGGCGGCCGGTACATGCAGGCGCACACAGGCGTGCCCTTCGACCTCACGGCGGTCATCCAGGCGGTGATCGTCTTCTTCGTGGCCACGCCAGCGCTGGTGCAGGAGATCTTCCGGCTCCGCTCAGCTCCCGACGAGAAGAAGATCCTGCTGTTCACCAAGGGCTGGGCTGGGTGAGCACGGCCAGCCTCGCCGCGCCGCAGGTCATCGTCGAGGGTAGCCTCGTCTCCGTCTCGCGGGTGCGCGGCCTCGGAGCCTTCCTGGTCCTGCTCGCGGCCGTGGCGGTCGTCCCCCTCGGGCTCGGCACCGGGCCCGGTGTGCGAGCCGGCTTCGACTTCGCCGACCCGCCGGCGATCGACCTCGGCGTCCTGCACATGCCCGTCCGGGCGGTGTGCGTCGCCCTCGGCGTCGTCACCGCCCTGCTCGGCGCGTGGCTCTTGGCCGGACGGCAGCGACGCGGCACGTACCTGGTCTTCACCGCCGGGGTGCTGCTGTTCCTATGGGCCTTCCTGACCTGGGTCGCCCGCAACAACGACCTGTCGTTCACCCAGTTGCTCGCCGAGACCATGGTGTCGGCGACGCCGCTCGTGTACGGCTCGCTCTCGGGGGTCATGTGCGAGCGGGCAGGGGTGGTCAACATCGCCATCGAGGGCCAGTTCCTGGCCGGGGCGTTCCTCGGGGCGATGATCGGCAGCGCCACCGGGGTGCTCTGGCTCGGGCTCGTGGCCGGCGGGCTCTCCGGTGCCGTGCTCGGCGCCCTCCTCGCCTTCCTGGCGCTGCGCTACGGAGCCGACCAGATCATCGTCGGGGTAGTCATCGTGGCCTTCTGCACCGGTCTCACCAACTTCCTCACCGAGCAGGTCCTGAGCAACCACCAGAACCTCAACGCCGGCGCGACCTTCGGCACCTGGGCCATCCCCGGCCTCGCCCGGATACCGGTGCTCGGACCGGTGCTGTTCCACCAGAACGTGTTCTTCTACCTCGCCGCCGTGCTGCTCGTCGTGGTCCACGTCGGTTTGTTCCGGACCCGCTGGGGCCTGCGGGTCAGGGCGGTCGGCGAGCACCCCAGGGCGGCAGCAACCGTCGGCATCCACGTGCTCAGGGTCCGCTACCGCAACGTGATCCTCGGTGGCGTGATCGCCGGCATCGGCGGGGCGAGCTTCACGGTCGGCTCGATCGGAGAGTTCTCGGCGGGGATGACCGCCGGCCTCGGCTACGTGGCCCTGGCAGCGATGATCTTCGGTCGGTGGCGACCATTTCGGGCGCTGTCGGCCGCCCTGCTCTTCGGCTTCGCCGTCTCCCTGCAGAGCTTCCTCGCCGTCCTCGGGGTCAACATCCCGTCGCCGTTCCTGTCGATGGCGCCGTACGTCATCACCATCGCGGTCGTGGCCGGCCTCGTGGGCCGCGTGCGGCCACCCGGCGCCGACGGGGTGCCCTACTCACCGGAGTAGAGGGAGGGGACCACCGCCCGGCCGTAGGCGTCGAGGGTGGCATCCATGGCGTCGTGCATGAGGTAGAGGGCGAAGTGGCCGACGCCGAGCGCCTCCAGGTGGCGGAGCTTGGCCAGGTGGGCTCCGGTGTCGCCGAGCACGCAGAAGCGCTCGACGATCCCGTCGGGGACGAACTCGGTGTCGGGGTTGCCGGCCCGCCCGTGGTGGGCGTAGTCGTAGCCCTTGCGGGCCTCGATGTAGTCGGTGAGGGCGGAGGGCACGTCTCCGCCCTGCCCGTAGCGGCTGACGAGGTCGGCGACGTGGTTGCCGACCATCCCGCCGAACCAGCGGCACTGGTCCCGCTGGTGACCCATGTCGTCGCCGACGTAGGCGGGGGCGGCGACGCAGACGGCGATGGTGTCGGGGTCCCGGCCGGCAGCGACGGCCGCCCCCCGCATCCGCCCGATCGCCCACTCCACGACGTAGGGGTCGGCGATCTGCAGGATGAGGCCGTCCGCCTCCGCGCCGGCAACCGCCAACGCACGCGGCCCGTAAGCCGCCATCCAGACCGGCAGCTTCCCGCCGCGCACCCACGGGATCTGGAATGGATGCCCGTCGACGGTGACCTCCCGGCCCTCCGCCAGATCACGGATGACGCGGATAGCAGCGGCCAAGTCGTCGAGGCGCGTCGGCTTTCGGCCGACAACACGCACCGCCGAGTCCCCGCGACCAATCCCGCAGACCGTGCGGTTCCCGAACATGTCGTTGAGCGTCGCGAACAGCGATGCCGTGACCGACCAGTCCCGGGACCGAGGGTTGGTCACCATGGGCCCGACCGTCACCCGCTCCGTCGCCTCCAGGATCCTCGGGTAGATGACGAACGGCTCCTGCCACAGCACGGGCGAGTCGAACGTCCACACCGACGAGAACCCGAGCTCCTCGGCCCGCCGCGCCAGCGAGATCAGCCGCTCAGCAGGCGGGTCGGTCTGCAATACGAGGCCGAACCTCACCGGCCCGCGCCCCTCGGCCACGGTACATGCAGCCCTGAGTACGGGTCGCGCGGCACGAAGCGCCCGTGGCCGGCCCGACCGAGGAAGCGCCCGTCGCGCAGCACCACCTCCCCCCGCGACACAACCGTGTCGACGCCGCCCCGCACCCGCTGGCCCTCCCACACCGAGTAGTCGACCGCCATGTGGTGAGCGGCGGCGCCGAGCACGTGCGAGCGGTCCGGGTCGTAGACGACGATGTCGGCGTCCGAGCCCGGCAGCAGGCTGCCCTTGCGCGGGTACAGGCCGAAGAGGCGGGCGGGCGTCGTGGAGGTCAGCTCCACCCACCGCTCGACGGTGATGTGCCCCGCGGTGACACCCTGGTAGACGAGGTCCATCCGGTGCTCCACGCCGGGCAGGCCGTTCGGGATCTTGGAGAAGTCGCCCCGGCCGAGCTCCTTTTGGTCCTTGAAGCAGAAGGGGCAGTGGTCCGTCGACACGACCGACAGGTCGTCGGTGCCCAGGCCGCGCCACAACGCCTCGTGGTGGTGTCGGGCCCGGATCGGTGGGGAGCAGACGTACTTGGCGCCGTCGAAGCCGGGCGACGCCATCAGGGACTCGTCCAGGAACAGGTACTGCGGGCAGGTCTCGGCGAACACGGGCCGGCCCCGGTCGCGCGCCGCCGCCACCTCGGCGAGCGCCTCCTCGGCGGAGATGTGCACGATGTAGAGGGGGCAGCCGGCCACCTCGGCGAGCACCACCGCCCGGTGGGTCGCCTCGCCCTCGAGCGCCGAGGGGCGGGTCTCACCGTGCATCCTCGGGTCCCCGAGGCCGGCGGCGAGCGCCTGGGCGACGAGGACGTCGATGGCGATGCCGTTCTCGGCGTGCATCATGATCGTCGCCCCCGCCTCCGCCGCCGTCTGCATGGCACGCAGGATCCGCCCGTCGTCAGAGTAAAGGACACCCGGGTAGGCCATGAACAGCTTGAAGCTCGTGACCCCGTCGCCGACAAGGCCGTCCATCTCCTTCAGCGCCTCGTCGGTGACGTCGGAGAGGATCAGGTGGAAGCCGTAGTCGATGGCGCAGTGGCCGTTGGCCTTCTCCAGCCACGTCTCCAGACCGAGGCGGGGGCTGCCCCCTCGCGGCTGGATGGCGAAGTCGACGATCGTGGTCGTGCCGCCCCACGCCGCCGCCACCGTCCCGGTCTCGAACGTGTCGGACGAGTTGGTGCCGCCGAAGGGCATCTCCATGTGGGTGTGCACGTCGATGCCCCCGGGAACCACCAGCTTGCCCGTGGCGTCGATGCGCTCGGCGTCGACGGTGCCGGAGCCGCCCGGAGCCGTCACCGCCGCCACCTGCTCGCCCTCTACGAGGACGTCGGCGCGCAGCCGCCCGCCCGCCGTGACGACCGTCCCGCCTTCGACGAGCAACCGGGCGCGGCCCGCGCTCATCGTTGGCTCGCGGGGGCCGCTCACGGCGTCACCAGCGGGGCGTAGACGTCGGGCCGGCGGTCCCGGTAGAACGCCCACTGCGCCCGGACCTCCTCCAGCAGGCCCATGTCGAGGTCCCGCACCACGACGGCCGCCTCGGAGTCGGATGCCTGATCGCCCACCAACTGGCCGCGCGGGTCGACGAAGTAGCTGCTGCCATAGAAGTCGTTGTCGCCGAGCGGCTCCACGCCCACACGATTGATGGCACCGACGAAGTACTCGTTGGCGACGGCCGCCGCCGGCTGCTCGATGCGCCACAGGTAGGCCGACAGGCCACGGCTCGTGGCGGACGGGTTGAACACGATCTTCGCCCCCGCCAGCCCCAGCGCCCGCCACCCCTCCGGGAAGTGCCGGTCGTAGCAGATGTACACGCCGATGCGCCCCACTGCCGTGTCGAACACCGGGTAGCCCAGGTTCCCGGGCCGGAAGTAGTACTTCTCCCAGAACCCCTTGACCTGGGGCAGGTGGGTCTTGCGGTACTTGCCGAGGTAGGTGCCGTCGGCGTCGATGACCGCCGCCGTGTTGTACAGCAGGCCCGGCTGCTCCTCCTCGTACACCGGGGCGATCACGACCATGCCGGTGCGGCGGGCGAGCTCCGCCATGCGCTCGGTCGTCGGGCCAGGCACCGCTTCGGCGTACCCGTAGTACTCCGGCTCCTGCACCTGACAGAAGTATGGGCCGTACATCAGCTCCTGGAAGCAGATCACCCCCGCCCCCTGCCCGGCCGCCTCCTCGGCGAGCTCGACGTTGGCGTCGATCATCGACTCCTTGTCGCCGGTCCACTTGGCTTGCACGAGCGCAGCTCGCACCACGTCCGACATTGCATACCTCCCTCGGTCCCAGACATCCGTCCCACCCAGGGGACCCGACCGTAGCACCGGGGCCTTGCCACCCTTCCTACCCTCCCTGCGTGAGCTACCCGACGCTGGAATCGCAGGTGAGCCAAACGCCGCCACCCAGTTGGGCGCATACGTCGTCCACGGGCATCGGGCGTGTTGGCGGCCACCAGGACCTCCCCGGGACGAGGGAGCGACGCCACACCCGTTGTTCGGATCGGCAGTCGAACGCCATCCTGGTCAAGGCGCCCACCCCAGCCCGTGGCGGCCCCTGCCAGGGGCCATGTGGGTCCGACCGCCGCATAGAGCTGAGGTTCGCTTTAGCCTGTCACGGTCTATTGTCCCATAGGACCGTGACAGCAAAGGAGTTGGACCGTGACCGTGTACTCCATCTGGGAGTCGAAGTTCCCCCGGCACGCCGCCGCTCAGGGACGTGCGGTGACCGAGGCGATCTGGCGCGACATGCCGTCCTTCGACGGCTATCTCGGCCATGAGCTGCTGATCGTCGACGACGATCCCGGGCATCTGCTGGTCGTCAGCCGGTGGGTCAGTCGCGACCACGCCGACGCAGCGCTGCGAGATTATGCCGGACACCCGAACGCGCAGGCGGCGAACCGACTGGTCTCAGAACCTCGACGCCGCACCATCGCCACGCCCGCGACAGGCTAAGGCGGCGTGACACCGGAGGTCTTGGTCTACCTGGCGAACCTCGGCCGGCCTCGCCGACCGAGAGGGTTCTCCGCACCGTCAGCCGAGCCAGTCCTGCTTGACCTGGCGACGGCTCGCCGGCAGGTAGCCGGCCTCACCGGCCGGCTGATCTCCGGCGCCGACCTCGCCGGCCTGCGATCCCTGCAAAGCTACGCCGCCGATGCGGCCGGCCTGCTTCTCGCAGGAGACGTGCCCGCGCCAGGGCCGCTGAACGAGCTGGCCCGCGACAGCCGCGCCCGGGTCCAGCTCACGATCACCGACGGGACGCCGCGCCATGAGGTGGTCTGGGAAGACGGCTCGGTCGTGGCGCATCTCGCCCGGCGCCTGATCGAAGAGCTGGCTGCTATCGAACCTGGCCGGCTGCGTGAGTGCGCACGGCCCGACTGCACGCTGCTCTTCTACGACACCACGCGCTCCCGGACCCGCCGATGGCACGCCGAAGTCCCATGCGGCTGGCGCGAACGCCAACACACCCACCGTCTGCCCACGCGCATGTGAACACCACCGGGCTAGATCGCCACTCACGGCACGGGCCCACGTTCGCTCGGCGACATCACCCGGGCGCCTCCCTCGGTCCCGACACTTTGCGCGCAATGCTATCATTGAGCTATTGTTGAGATAGCAAGATCGCCGGTGCAGACCGGCACTGATTACTGGAGGTCCCATGAACAAAGAACGCCAAGCAAGGGTCTTGCCCGGTTGGCCGGTGCTGGCCCTCACGATCGCGCTGTACGTCTTCGGTGTGGTGATGGTCAACCTGGCCAAGACGTGGGAGGTCTGGACCGGGCTCGGCGGGCTCGCGCTGGCCGTGCTCGCTTCGATCGGCTTTTTCACCTTGCAGCCGAACGAGTCGCGGGTGCTGATCCTGTTCGGCCGCTACAGGGGCACGACCCGCCAGGTCGGGTTCTTGTGGGGCAACCCGTTCTTTTCCAACGGATCGACGGGCAGGCGTTCGCGCCCGCTCGGGCGGCGCGACCCCGGCGTCGCTCAATCTGCTCGCCGTGTGCCCCGGTACAAGGTCTCGCTCCGCGCCCGCACCCTGAACGGCGAGCGGCTCAAGGTGAACGACCGGGCGGGCAACCCCGTCGACATCGCTGCGGTTGTCGTGTGGCACGTCGAGGACACCGCCCAGGCCATCTTTGACGTAGATGACTTCGAGGCGTACGTCGCCATGCAGAGCGAGACCGCTCTCAGGCACCTCGCCACTTCGTACCCTTACGACCACGGCGAGGGAGAGGAGACGTCGGTCACGCTTCGCGGCAACGTCGACCAGGTCTCGGCCGCCCTGAAGGACGAGCTCGGGCACCGCTTGACAAAGGCCGGCGTCGCCGTCGACGAGGCGCGCCTCACGCACCTCGCCTATGCGCCCGAGATCGCCCAGGCGATGCTGCGCCGCCAGCAAGCCGAGGCGATCATCGCGGCCCGCCAGAAGATCGTGCAGGGCGCCGTCGGGATGGTCGACCAGGCGCTCCACCTCCTCAGTGAAAGACGGGTCGTCGAGCTAGACGAGGAGCGCAAGGCGGCCATGGTGAGCAACCTGATGGTCGTGCTCTGCGGCGAGTCACAGGTAAACCCAGTTGTCAACACCGGCACGCTCTACCAGTGAGGGCCGGGTGAGCGAGCGCAAGCAGCTCCTCTTGCGCATCGACCCCGAGCTCTGGCACGAGCTCCACCACTGGGCCGCCGACGACCTCCGCTCGGTCAATGCCCAAGTCGAGTGGCTGCTCCGCGAGGCGGTCCGCACCCACAAGGGCGCAAGCGCGACGGCCGACCCCACTTCGCCGGTCTAGGGGGTCTAGGGGGGGCTACCCCCGGTTCGAGGCCCCAAGTGGACCTCAGCAGTTGCAAACACGCTGGTAGCGGAGCCGTGCATATGCAGCCGCTCAGGGGCTGCACTACTCAATGTTGCCACTCCCCGGTCAGTGACCCCAGAAACCAGCCACCGCCACCCAACCTAGGTCGACCTTCGGGTTCGGCACCCGAAGGTAGAACCCGGATGCTCACGCATCTCGGACCTGGTCGACGACTCCCCACAACCCGCTGCTCGGATTGCTCCCCGGCGGCGACCCGTCGCCGTGGTGCTCCTCGTCGAGACTGACCGCTCGCGGCGGTCGATGAACGCCGTCTGGTCCTCGAAGTGCAGCAGGAACCAGAGCTCTATGCAGGGGTTCGACATAGCGAGGCGGATGCCGTGGTGTGCGGCGAGATCGACCGCCGATGCGAAGTTGGGGTGCTCGTCCCGATCGAACACGCACCAGATCTGGTCATGGGCCCTGCCCCTTGCTCGTCTGGCGTCGTAGGCCTCGGCTCGCTGCGCCGCCACCGCTCGCTCGACGAGCTGGAGCGGGCCGGCGCGGTAGGGGTCGATAGTTGCGCGCACCCGGTCCCGGCAGCGGCGATGCCAGTCGACGAGGTACATCTCCTCGGTCCGGCGGCCCTCCACGAAGACCAGAAGCTCGCGACGAAGCGCGGTCGGCGACACGCGTCGGCGCGGCGGCCTGTTCCCGCCGCCGCGGCTCACGTCCGGTCGCCGGAGGCGATGAGCTCGGCAGCGGCGTCGAACTCCTGGCGCGACAGGATCGGCGTCGCGCCGTACCGGCCCGACAGGTAGCGGCGGCCGACCGCCTCCTCCTTGCGCGGGTCGAGGTCGGCCAGGGCGTAAAGGCGGGTGCTGCCATCTCGTCGCTTCTCGGTGAACCAGATCTGGTCACGGCCGAGAAGGCGCTCCCCCGTCGAGTCGCCGAGCAGCGTGGCGTCGTGGGAGTTGAACACGAGCTGGGCACGGCGAGGGTTCGTCACCGGGTTCTGGAACAGGCGGACCAGCTCGGCGACGAGGGCGGGGTGCAAGCTGGCGTCGATCTCGTCAGCGAGGAACACCGCGCCGTCGGCGAGGGCTTCGACCACCGGGCCGACGAGGCCGAACCACACGAGCGTGCCCAGCGACTCGTCACCTGCCTCGAGCTCGACCTCCCCGCCGACTCCTCGGTGGACGAGACGGACCCCGAGCTCGGCGAAGGCGGGCCCCTCCTCCGAGCCGTCGGGCTCGCCCTCGACCCCGGCGAGGATCCGCACGGCGCGCTGGAGGCGATCTTTCATCACCTGGTCGAGGTCGTGCTTTTTTGCCCCGGTGACGCCGAGGTCGGCAGCCCGCAGAAGCGCAAGCACCTGCTCGCGCTGGGCGCCGTGATCGAGCAGCTGAGCCGTCAGGGCCTGGCGGAACGGCCGGCTGTGCGCCTCAGCGAGGCGCAGGTTGCGTCCGAACCACCCATATAGGGGGAGCAGCGCTGGGTGGTTGGCCGACGCCGCGGTTGAAAGGAACAGCGCGTTCGGCCGGAGCAGCTCGGTGACGGCCCGTCCCTTGGCCCGCTCGACGGCCCCGAGGTCGACCTGGTCGCCTTGGCGGCGGAAGAGCAGCGCTGCCTTCCCGTGGGGGTAGCGGTAGGCCCACTCTTCGAGGACCCGCTCGTCGTCGAGCACAAAGCCGTACTCGTGGCGGACGCCGGCGAGCACGAGATCGACCTCGAAGCGCGAGGGCGCACGGCGCGCCTGGGGGTCGAGCAAGAACGGCCTCCGGGGATCCCGTCGGTGGGGCTCCCCGCCCGGAAGGAGTGCAGGACGTGGACACGCATGTCGTCCATCGCCTTCACGAGGTTCGACTTGCCGGACCCGTTCGCGCCGAACACCCCGACGGCCCGCAGCACCCCGACGGCCCGCAGCACCCCGACCGGCCGGCCGCCCTCTCGCCAGCGGCGCTCGACCGAGACGCCAGCGCACTCGGCCTGCGTCCTCAGCCGAGCTCGTGAAGCGTCGGACGAGCCCACCCCAGCCCGACGAGCAGTAGGTAGCCGATGCCGTGGGCTCGAGCGACTTCTGAACGAGCTACCTGTCCTCCTGAGCAGCTCGCCCGCTCAGGGACGACTCTGAACGCACGGCTCCTCGTCGATCCGGTTCAGGTTGGTTCGTCGTGACGCTCCTCCAACATCTACGCCAGGTGCCAGCCGCCACGAGCATGGGACCAGTTGACGGGTAGTCCCGCCGCCGTCATGGGACCACCTTTCCGCCAGTCATGGGACCACCTCTGAGTCCACCACCTCCGGCCGAAGTCCAGCTCGGCTGGGCACGTCCATCCACGAGGAGAGGCGTGTCCCGTGACGTTCAGGGAGGTGTTGTTGAGCGCTTCGACACTCCAAGTTGGCTCCGTGTCCCTCACCCGCCCACCCACAGCGGTGGTGGGAGCGCAGCACCGCGAGGAGTTTGACGAGGCCACAACCGCCACACCGGAGCCTTCTCCTGGGCGATCCCGACCAGCACCACCTTGTCGGCCCCGCCCCGGGTTGTCGCAGCGTCGATCAGC
>DAHVMA010000021.1:0-29132 GCA_027320105.1 Acidimicrobiaceae bacterium
GGGGTGCTCTACGACGAGAGGCGTCACGTGGCGAATCGGAACCGTGCCCTTGGACTTGCCCCCGGACCATCGGCTCGGGCTGCCGCCTGAGTCCTCGAGCGACCTGCGAGGAATCGCTGGCTGACTGGGGGTTGACAAACGGTGTCTCACTGGCCAGCGCCGCGGCCTCCTGGCGGCCCAGCAGACCCGCCTCCGTGCCGGGCACCGCTGAGGCGCTCGCCGTGACCTTGTGGGCAACGGCCCCGGCCACGAGCCGCGACGCGATCCGGGCGTCGATCGCCATCCCCTGCACCGGCGAGGCGTACCCGGAGAGGACGTCGCTGCCGGTCGCGGTGCTCTCGTTGTCCTCCAGGACCACCGAGCCGTTCCCTGTCGACCACCAGTCGCCGTTGATCACGTCCGCGCCGGCGACTCCTGGGGCCAGCACGATGGCGGCGTGATCAGCGTAGGTGCCGCTGGCATCGAGGCCGAAGACGGCGACGTCCCCCGGGCGCGGCCGGTAGCCCGATGATGCCCAGTGCCACGTGCCGTGGGCCGCCGCCCAGCGGTAGAAGCTGGCGGCGGCGGCGTTGATGTCCGTGCCCCCCCAGCCGTAGGTGAGAGGGACACCCGCCTGCTGCCACACCCATGCGGCGAAATCGGCGCACCAGGCTTCGCTGCGGTCGGCGTTGCTGCACGCCGAACCAGATGCCCAATAGGCCGTGTAGGCGTTGCAGGACGTGCCAGCGGGTGTGTCGGCGTTGCCGAGTTGGCTGGCGGCGTCGGCGACGATGACCGAGCCCAGGGTCACGGAGTTGGAGCTCCACACCGTCGTACCGGCGTCCGAGAGCAGCACGTCGTCGTCGTTGCTCAACTCCAGTACCGTGCCCGGCCTACCGGGCGTTCCGGAGCTCCATACCATCGCCCCGCTCGGCGACTTCATCACGAGGTCGCCGTCAGGCTCCATCGTCAGGGCAGAGCCGGCCACCGGGAGCGTCTTGGTGTACCACACCGCCACAGCGGCGCCCGGCTGGGCGAGGTACTCGACGACGCGACCGCTCGCCGAGACGGTGAGCTCGAAGAGGCCGTTGGGCGACTTCACGTACCATCCAGGCATCAGCTCCTGGCCCGGCACCAGACCCCAGTGGGAGCTCGGCTCACCCCAGAGGTGCACGCCGGCGGCATTCTGCAACACGACCTGGCCTGCGCCGTCGACGGCCAGGACGAGGCCGGGATGGCCACTCGTGCCCGACGACCAGAGTGGCTGACCGCTCGGGGAGGAGACAACCAGGTCCCCGTCCGACTGCATGTACGCCGCCGACCCGGGGACCGCCGCCGGCGCGGACCACAACAGGACTCCCCCGGTCGACAACGTCAGCACGCCCGAGGGCTGCATTGCCAGCGTGTACTGCCCGCTGGGCGTGGTGAGGGACCAGCCGGATTGGAGCACCTGGCCGGGGACGAGCGTGGTGTCAGTCGGGCCGCTCAGCCAGAGCGTCGACGTCCCGGCAAGGACAGCGACCGGCCCGCTGTCCTCGACGGTCAGCTCCGGGCTCGTCCCGGCCGGCGGCGAGGTTGCGGGCAGCGGTGTCGCCCACACGACGGAGCCCTGCGGGGAGAGCACGTCCAACTGCCCATCGGCTTGGAGCACCGCCGAGGAGCCGGCGACGGAGCTCCCCGACGACCACAGCTCCGCGGTGCCGCTGGTCTCCACCAGGGCGCCGGTCTGTGCCATGGTCAGCGTGAACTGCCCGCTCTGCGAGGCAAGGGACTCACCCGCCGTCAGGGGGATGCCGGCCGGGAGGCTGTCCGGCGCGCCGGTCGTCGTTGCCACGGGGGCAGCAGCCGCCGCCCCTCCGAGGCCGCCGACGAGGACGCCCGCGACCAGCAGAGCGCTCGGCGTGACCCACCAACGCCCACCACGGCGCCTCGCCGCCACCACCTCGACCGGCTGGCCGCTCCGCCCGTCCGCCTGCCACAACACCATCCCGCGAACCCTTCCTGTCTCCACCGAAGCACAGGAGGGCCGCGACGGACCCTACGGCCCTCACAGGGGAGGACCGCCCCACCCGCCGGGCGGCGAGAAGGCCTGCGCCATGCGGCGCACCCTCACTCATCGGCGGCGGCCGGGGCGGCCTTGAATGGCTCAGCGCCGAGCGCGCCGCCCCGACAGCACTGTGGTGCCGGCTTGGGCGAGGTGGTCCCGCCCGGGAGCGGCGAGGGTTGCCCGAGCCTGGCGCGCGAGCCGGCGCTGAGCGGCGGCGGCACGAAGCTCGTCCTGGTACCCGTTGACCTGGGATGCGAGGGAAGCCAGCATGTCCATCTCCTTCTGACCTGGAACTGCTTGCAACCATCTTCGCTGAAGATCAGCCTCTGCATTCGTGCTTTTCAGCCCAAGATGGGCGGCTCTGCCGCGAAGATCCTGGACAATGGCGGTGAGAGCCGTCGTATCCGCGGCGTCGCCGGGCTCTCGGGTGGGCCGACTGCTGTCGCCGTGGCGAAGTAGCCGCAGCCGCCGTGGAGCCTGCGGCTCCGAAGACAGTGCGCCGACTCTCCGAAGGCGGCCCGAGCGGCCCGGTGCCCGCCTAACCTTCTCGGGTGCCCGCCCTCGCGCGGGCTGAGGAGGGATGGCAGAGCGGCCGAATGCGGGGCTCTTGAAAAGCTCTGGGAGGAGACTCCCCGGGGGTTCGAATCCCTCTCCCTCCGCCGGTGAGAGCACCTTTCTTCAGGGTGGTACCTGGCGAGCGCTCAACAACCTGATGACCATAGTCCGACCATAGACGGGCTACGCTTCACGGATGCCCTACGAGAAGGGCCCGGCCCTCCGGGGTGCACGTCTCGAGGATCTCGACCTCTCGCACGCCCGCTTGCACGCGCGCAATTTCGAAGGTGCCAAGGTCACCGACGCCTGGTTCCACGGCGCTTGACATCTCTGGCGATCTCGAGGGTCTCCGTCTGAACGGAGTAGAGGTGGCGCCGTTGGTCATGGCAGAGCTGGAACGCCGGGACCCGGAACGGAGGAAGCTGCGGGAAGCGGACCCAGCGGGACTGGCCGACGCGTGGGCCATGATCGGGGAGCGCTGGCAGATGACCGTCGCCCGGGCGCGCGAACTGCCAGCGCAGGTGGTACACGAGCGGGTCGACGAGGAGTGGAGCTTCGTCGAGACGCTGCGGCATCTCGTCATGGCAACGGACTGTTGGCTCCGCCGAATGGTGAAGGGTGTGGACCACCCGTACCATCCATGGGGACTCGCGGGGTCGTGGCTCGGCGATCCTGCCGCTTGGGGGATCGATCCCGAGGCGAGTCCTTCCCTCGAAGAAGCGCTCGGGCCGCGACGGCAGCGAAGGGACGAAGTCAGGCGGACGATCGACGCTCTCTCCGCCGACGAGCTCGAACGGGTCTGCGTCCCTCCCGGCTCCCCCGGCTACCCGACCGAGGAGCACACGGTCCTAGAGTGCCCGCACGTGGTCCTCAACGAAGAATGGGGGCACCACGCGTACGCGACGCGAGACCTGGCGGCGTAAATGGGTGGGAGCGTCACCTCGGTAGAGTCCGTCGACTTCATGGAGGTGGCTGGGTTGGTGTGTGGACCGTTGAGCTTGGCGGATCGGGAGGAGATCTCCCGTGGGGTGTCGGTCACCTCGACCTCTCGGTGCTCCCTCGTCGCGTGGAGCTCCTCCACGTCGGCGGCGCTCCTTGCCGAAAGGCTCTCCACCTGGCGCTGGCCCACGTGCTGGCCGGTCGCCCGGCAGAGCGCCGCAGCGGCCTCCTGGAAAGACCCTCTTGACGCCTCCAGTACCTCGCTCACGCAGTCGTCCCGCCGGGCAACGTCCGCGTCGACACGGCGACGACCAGCGCGACGGCGACCAGTACGCCCAGGACGGCGACGGCCGCGTCGAGCTCGCCCAGTTGGCTGCTCGGCGATTCGCTGAGGAAGAAAGACCCGAGCGTGGCGACCCCAAACCCGAGCGACGTCTGCTGCATCGTGGCGAGGACGCCGCTGCCGACCCCCGCGAGGTGCGCCGGTACCTCGGAGAGCACCACCCGGAACAGGGGCGACATCACCAGGCCCTGGACCGACGCCCATCACCGCGGTGGCTGCGCCGAGCGTCCAGCCGGCCGGGTGGGGCCAGCCGGCTATGAGGGCGTCCGCCAGCCCCACCAGCCCGCGAAGCTGGATCCCTGCCCCGGCGGTCAGCACGCTGCGGCCGAAGCGAGCCACGAGCCTGGGCATCGACAACGACGCCATCAGGAACGCCACCGCCATGGGCACCAGGGTCAACCCAGCAGCGAAGGGGCCGAGACCGATGCCGTCCTGCAGGGTGAGCGTGTAGACGAACATGAACCCCCCGAAACCGCTGAAGTACGGGATGCCGATCAGCAGACCACGCCGCATGCTGGCGACTTGGAGAGCTGACATCGGCACCAGCGGCATCCGCCCCCGCCGCTCGACGCGCTGCTCGGTCCGGACGAAGGCGGCGGCGACGACGGGGAACGCCGCCAACAGGACCACAGTCCAGGCGGGCCAGCCGAGAGAACGTCCCTCGGTGAGCGGCACGAGCAGCGCCAGGACACGGTGGTCTCCCCAGCGGTGCGGATCGTCCTCGACCAACTCGACCCGCTGCCAGCCTGCGTCTTGAACGCCCGCTTCGACATCCTCGCCTACAACCGCCCGTACGCGACCCTCGTCGCGGACCTGGACGAGGTGCCGGCGGAGGACCGCAACACGCTGGTGCTCAACTTGACCTACCCGCAGTGGCGCAAGGCGATCGTCGACTGGGACGACTCCGTAGCCTGGTGGAGAAATGCCTCCAGACGCTCGCACGCGGGCTGCCCTGAAGGACAGCAACGCGCTCCCGGTGGGCTAGCCAGCGGCTGGCGGGACCCGGCCGATCACCAGGCCGGCCTCGGCGATGACCCGCTCGGCGGTCACGTCGACGAAGCCGGCTCCTGTGAGCATCTCCCTCCATGCATGGAGGGGGATCGGGCGCTCCCGGGTGCGGGTCATGAGCCTCCAAGCGTTCTTCGCGATCCGCCACCACCCGGCAGGCCCCCGCCGCATCATCACCCGGACCTTGCTGCCGAGGATAGCCCGGTCCTCCGGGGTCGTCCCGCGGCCCAGCATCATGTCGCCGATGATCAGCCGGCCCCCCGGCCGCAGCCACACCGCGGCGTTCTCCACGAACCGCCGCTTCTCCCGGTCTATCAGGTGGTGCAGCACGTAGTTGGACACCATCAGGTCCACGCTCCCCGGGGCGAACGTCAGCTCCTCCACCGGCGACAGGACCGTCTCGATGTTGTCGACGCCGGCCTCGGCGGCGTGCTCGCCGAGCCGCTCGAGCATCCCGGCGCTCACGTCGACGGCCACCACCCTGCGGGCGGTCGACGCCAGGGGCAGGGCCAGCGCCCCGGTCCCGGTGCCGACGTCCACGACGAGCCCGCTCGGGCCCTCCGCTCTGGCGGCAGCCAGAACCGCGCCGATGACCCGCTCGAGGCCGGCGACGCCGTGGTTGTCCCACAGGGCCACGGCCCGGCCCCAGTGCCGGCGCTGGGTGCGGACCGAGCCGCGGGTCCGCCAGTCCATCGAGCCGCTCCCGTGCCGCGTCGAAAGGTTCGCCACGCCACCCATCTTCCTCCCTGCGGGGCAAGGTCAAGGGAGCGGGGTGTTCACGGAAGGTTAGGGTTGATGCAAGGAACCGTGATGGATGCTGGCAGCCGCGTGCGCCGCCGGGGTCCTGGCGTGGATGTGGGCGAGGTATGCCCGGCGGAAGTTGCCAACCCGGCCGGTCAACGCGACTGCGAGGACGATGCCTACGACGAGGCTCGCCACGATGAGGCCGATGCGCGCGCGCCCCCCAGGCACCCGGCGGTAGGCCCACGGGCGCCAGTCGCGTGGAGCCAGCCGGCCCGTCTCGACCACGTGCCCGAGGACGTGGACGACCATGGCACAGAACCACAGCACGAAGCTGGCCTTGTGGAGCTCGAGCAGCCACCCGCCGAGACCGTTGGGGAAGAACAGCAGGGCGACGCCGGTGGCGAAGAGCACCGCGGTCAGCATCACGATGAACGGCCCGAGCAGGCGCAGCGCCGGCGCCGGCGGGACCTTCGCCTGGAAGCCGGCGTCGCCGAGGTAGTAACGGGCGAACCGCCACGAGGTCGAGGCGATCTTCAGCATGACGGGTGGCACGAGCAGCAGCCCGATGGCGACGTGGAGGCCGAGCAGCGGCCAGATGCTGAGGATGGTCACGCCCTCGGCCGCCAGGAGCACCAGGAGCACGGCGGCGGTGCCGGCCGTGAGCCGGGCGTTCGCCTCCACTGCCCGGCCCGAGGACCGACGGGTCACCCGTCCGACGCGGAACGCGTACTCCGACCGCGGAAGGGTGCGCATCTCAGGGCGTCGCTTTCGGCGTGGCAGCCAGCACCGCGAAGAAGTCCCTCGTCCATCCGAGCAGGTACGTGTCGGCGGGCCGCTGCTGGCCCGGGATCGCCGCGCTGAGCGCTCCCCCCGGCGTGGAGGCCACGTCGGCCTGGACCCAGTACGGGTTGATGTCGAGCTCCATCGCGTTGGTCACCCCCGCCATCTGCAGGGCAGCCGCCAGATCCGAGGGGAGCGCCCCCATCGAAGCGGCGTACACCAGGTTCCCGGCCGGGTCGGTCCCGACGGCGCTGCGTGCCGTGGCCGCGACACCGTAGAGCTCGGCGCCCCACGCCCCCACGTTGGCGATCTGCGGGCTCACCTGGCCGGCGCTGATCAGCGGCGTCAGGTTCTGGCGGACACTCAGCACCTTCTCGCCCGGCACGGGGACCGTCTGCCCCCACACGCCGACACGGACGGACCCGTTCTGGTTGATCACCAGGCTGGCGTCGCCGGCCACGAGCGGCACGACGACCTGCCCGTCGACCTCCACCCCCCCCGAACCCGTGCTGACCTGGAAGCCACCGTTGAAGGCGCCGAGGAGGAGGGGGCGTTCGGCCGGGCTGATCGCGTAGCCGGCCGCCGCCGGGATGACGAGGCCCGCCGACGGCGGGTCGACGCTGCCGAGATGCAGGTCGACCTGGAACCTGCCGGCGTGGAACCGCACGAGTGTCACCGACGTACCGTCCGGAAGGTGCACGGTGCGGGTGTCGGTCACGATCCCCGCGGGGGTCTCCGAGACGACGGTCCAGCCCGGCGCCGGGCGCGGCAGCGTCGTGGTGGTCGTGGGAGGAACGGTACTCGGAGACACGGCGCCCCTACTCCCGGTCTTCCTGCCCGCCTTCTTCGCTTTGCTAGGCGAGCCGGCGCCGGCGCTCGCTGCTGACCCGGACGAAGCGTGCGGGGGGTCGCCGGCGGCGCTGGAGGCTCCGCACGCCGATACCAGCGCGACGAGCGAAGCCAGGACGGCGGCGCGCACCGCCCTTGCTCGCGTTTGTCGGGCGCGTCCCGTCAGCCGCACCCTCCGAGTATCGCCACGCCGGCGGCTGCTCCGGGCGCGCCCCGCCACATTTTGTGCGGGGCGTTACCGCTCCTCACCGCGCCATTACCATCCCTGCTGCCAGGCCAGGCCCCCGGCGGACCGGCGCCGGCCGACGACGACCAGGGCCGCCGGGCCCCGTCGTGGCGGTGACAGCTCGATGTCTCGGACACCTCGGATGCCTCTCGGATCGACGCTGTCTGGAAAGCTTCGGACGCTCGGAGAGCCCGGGTAGTCGGGAGAAAGGAGCGGCGCATGCCGCGAGGACGCCGCCAGCCACGCCTGCGCCAGGTTCCGGTGTCCCCGGCGCCACGTCCGTCCCCGCCGTGAGCGGATGGTGAGCGGATGGAGAAGCGACTGAGCGGCGGGGCGCGGTCGGGTGGCGAGTCATCGAACCTGGGCATCCGGCCGCTCTGGATGCAGGTCTACCTGCCCAACCTGATCGTCGCCACCGGCCAGGGGGCGATGCTGCCGATCCTCGTGTTCGCGGCGAAGGACCTCCACGCTTCGCCAGCCGTCGCCACGGGCATCGTGGCGGTCAACGGCCTGGGCACGATGCTGTTCGACCTCCCAGCTGGAAGGATCGTAGCCCGCTTGGGCGAGTGGTGGTCCGCCTGGATCGGAACTTGCATGATCTGCGTCGGGCTGGCCGGCTGCCTCGTGGCGCCATCAGTGCCGGTGCTCGCCGTCTCCGTCTTCGTCCAGGCCGCCGGCTGGGCGGTATGGAGCCTCGTGCGCATGACCCACCTCAGCCGGGTCGCTCCGGTGCGGGTGCGAGGAAGGGCACTGTCCCTCTTCGGCGGGGTGATCCGAACGGGCAATGTGCTCGGACCCTTCCTCTTCGTCGCCACCGCAGGACACGCTGACCCCCGCGCCGCATTCGTGATCTACCTCGCCTGCGTGGTCGTCGGCTTCGCCTGGCTGGTCGTGGCCCGTGACCGGACGGACCGAGGCACCGCCGTTGCCCGCTCGGAGCGGATCCGCCCCTTGCAGGTCGTCCGGGACAATGCCCGAGGTTTGGCGACCTCCGGCACCGGGTCGCTCGGCATCAGCCTCCTGCGCGGGAGCCGCGCCGCCATCATTCCCCTCTGGGCCGCGCACATAGGGCTCGACTCCTCCAGCGCGGCAACGATCTACGCCTTCTCCTCCGTCATCGAGTTGGCGTTCTTCTACCCGGCGGGGATCGTCTCGGACCGATGGGGTCGCAGGGCCGTGGCCCTGCCCTGCATCCTCCTGCTCTCCGTTGGACACGTGCTGGTGCCCTTCAGCCACACGTTCTGGGCCCTCTTCGCAGTCGCCCTCGTCATCGGTTCCGGCAACGCCATGGGGTCGGGGATCGTCATGACCATGGGGGCCGACCTCTCACCCGAGGTCGGCCGGGCATCGTTCCTCGCGGTGTGGCGGCTGATCTCCGACGGCGGCACGGCAGCCGGTCCGTTGGTCGACTCGGCCGTGGTCGCCATCGGCTCGATCGTCATGGCCGGGCCCGTCGTCGGCGCTCTGGGCCTGTTGACGGCGGCGGTCGTTGCCGTGGGGTTGCAGGAACCTCCTCACCTGGCGGGGCGCGTCCGCTCGGTGCCCAAGTCGGCGCCGCCACCATGACCGCTCCCATCCCCAGGACACCCGTCGGCCGCCGGCGGCATGCTGGAGCACTCCGAGCAGGCGGGACCCGATGCTGCTGACCCTTTCGACAACCCATGTGCCGGCGACCGACCTCGGCTTCCTGCTGCACAAGCACCCTGACCGCCCGCACGAGGCGTCGCTACCGTTCGGCCAGGCGCTGGTGGTGTACCCGGAGGCTTCACCGAGCGCTGCACTGCGGCCCTGCTGGTCGACGTCGACCCGGTGGGTTTGGTACGGGGCCGCAACGGTGGGCCGGGAGGGCGCGACGCGTCGCTGCATCAGTACGTCAACGACCGTCCGTACGCAGCCTCGAGCTTCCTGTCGGTAGCGCTGGGCAAGTTGTTCGGCACGGCACTGTCGGGGAGGTCGAAGGACCGGCCCGACCTGGCCGCCGAGCCACTGCCGTTGGAGGTGGAGCTGCCTGTCCTACCCTGCCGGGGCGGCGAGGAGGTGCTCCGGGCGCTGTTCGAGCCGCTCGGCTACGAGGTGATCGCCTCCGGACGACCGCTCGACGGCCGCTTCGTCGAGTGGGGACTGAGCCCTTACCTTGATGTACGCCTGGCGGCGGTAACCCGGGTCCAGGACGTCCTGCAGCACCTGTACGTGCTCCTGCCGGTGCTCGACGACGACAAGCACTACTGGGTCGGCGACGACGAGGTCGACAAGCTGCTCCGCCGTGGCAGTGACTGGCTCCCCGACCACCCCGAGCGGGAGCTCATCACCCGTCGCTACCTGCGTCACGACCACCGCCTCACGACCGCTGCGCTGGCGCGGCTGGTGGAGGCCGACGCCATGGTCGACGACCCTGACGAGCAGGCGGAGGCCCGTGACGCCGAAGAGGAGGCGGTCGAGCAGTCCCTCAACCTCAACCAGCAGCGGCTCGATGCCGTCGTGGAGGCGGTGCGTGGAGCCGGTGCCCGGTCGGTGGTCGACCTCGGCTGCGGCCAGGGCACCCTCCTCGGCCGGCTGCTACGGGACACCGACGCCCGCGTGGTCGGCGTCGACGTAACGGCCTCGCCGAGACCCTCCGCCAGCTGGAGGCCGAGCCACCCCAGTTCTCCAAGCAGGTCGCAAGGTTCATCGACGACCTCGTGTCGCACATGGTCCTCGACGACGGTCGGCTCGTGGTCGCCCACGCCGGCATGCGCGAGGACATGGCCGGTCGCTCCTCGGGAGCCGTCCGCTCGTTCGCCCTCTACGGCGACACAACCGGCGAGACCGACGAGTACGGCCTCCCAGTGCGTTACCAGTGGGCCCAGGACTACCGCGGCAAGGCGGTGGTCGTCTACGGCCACACCCCCTCGCCCGGGGCGGTGTGGCTCAACAACACGATCTGCATCGACACCGGCTGCGTGTTCGGGGGCAAGCTCACAGCCCTGCGTTGGCCCGAGCGCGACCTGGTCTCGGTACCGGCCCGCCGCCAGTACTGGGAGCCGGCCCGGCCGCGCGCCGCCGAGAGCCCCGACGTCGGGGAGCCGGTGGACCGTGAGCCGACCGACCTCGACATCGCCGACGTCCTCGGCAAGAAGATCATCGCGACCCGCCTGACAGGTCACACGGTCACCGTCCGCGAGGAGAACGCCGTCGCCGCCCTCGAGGTGATGAGTCGGTTCGCCGCAGACCCTCGCTGGCTGATCTACCTGCCCCCGACCATGGCCCCCACCGCCACCACCGACCGGCCGGGGCTCCTGGAGCACCCCGCCGAGGCGTTCGCCGGCTACCGCCGCGACGGCGTCACTGCGGTGATCTGCGAGGAGAAGCACATGGGGTCCCGCGCGGTGGTCGTCGTCTGCCGCGGCCCCGATGTCGCCGCCTCCCGCTTCGCCGTGAGCGACGGAACCTCCGGCGCCGTTCTCACCCGCACCGGCCGGCCGTTCTTGACCGCACGCGACGACGAGGAGGCGCTCCTGGCCAAGTTCCGCGCCGGGCTCACCGCCGCCGGCACCTGGGACGAACTGGCCAGCGACTGGGTCGTCCTCGACTGCGAGCTGCTGCCCTGGTCAGCGAAGGCAGGCGAACTGCTCCGCCGCCAGTACGCACCGGTCGGCGCAGCAGCCACCGCCACCCTCGCTGCCGAGGCCGCCGTGCTCGACGCCGCTGCCGCCCGCGGCGTCGACATCCGCGACCGGGCTGACGCGCACACCCACCGGCTCGCCATGGCCGCCCGCTACGTCGACGCCTACCGCCGATACTGCTGGCCGGTCGACGGTATCGACGACCTCCGCCTGGCGCCTTTCCAGGTGCTCGCCGCCGAGGGCGCCGTCCACGCCCTCACCCCCCACCACTGGCATCTCGACATCCTGGGTCGTCTCGCGGCAACTGACCCAGGCACCTTCCGGGCTACCCAGAACATCACAGTCACTGTCGAGGATGCGGCCAGCTGCCAGGCCGGTGCCGACTGGTGGGAGGAGCTCACCCGGGCTGGCGGCGAGGGCATGGTCGTCAAGCCGGCGACGACCGTGCACCGCACTCCGCGCGGCGTCACCCAGCCGGGCATCAAGGTTCGAGGACGTGACTACCTGCGGATCATCTACGGCCCCGAGTACACCGCCGAGGCGAACCTCACCCGGCTCCGGGACCGTGGCCTGGGCCACAAGCGGGCTCTCGCCCTTCGCGAGTACGCCCTCGGCATGGAGGCCCTCGAGCGCTTCGTGGCCGGTGAGCCGCTCTACAGGGTCCACGAGTGTGTCTTCGGCGTGCTTGCCCTCGAGAGCGAACCGGTCGACCCCCGACTCTGACCACCGCACGCCTTCGTGGCCGAGCGCAACTGGCGGCTGTGCCAGCCGTTGGGGCGTTGCTGCCTTCGGCCGTCAGCGGCCCCTGTAGCCGACCAGGGCTGGGCCTCACATGGGGACCAACGACTGTCAGGTGGCTACGACCTCCAGGTTTCGCTCGACGGCCGCCTTCCTGACGCCGTCATCAAATGACGCAAGGCGCGCGCCGAGGTGTTCGGCGGCGAGCAGAACACAGCAGTCGGGCATCTTCAGCCCGGTCTCCGAACGCAGGAGCGCCAGCTTGACCGCGGTGTCGCCAGGAAACAGAAGCTCTTCCACCTCCAACTCGCGCAGGGTCATGCGGACCTCATCCAGCCGATCATCTCGGGCGGGCGCGACGAACACCTCCGCGAGGGTCAGCGAGTTGGCACCGAAGTCGTCGTCGATCTCTCGTGTGAGCAGACCCTCCGCTGCATCGTGGTGCTCATCTTCTCCTTCCAGGTAGGCGATGAGCACGCTGGCATCCAGCACGATCACGGTGGCCACTCTTCCCGCATCTGCTGCAGGTAGCCGGGTCCGTAGGTACCGGTAAGGGCACCGCTGTGCTTGCGCAGCGCGGCGAGCCGACGCCGATGCCGCTCCTCATGCGCGTGCTGCGCTGAGTGATGGCCCTCCAACGCCAGTTTCACCAACAGTTGGCTGCGGCTCAGGTCTGGCCACCGACTCGCCGCCGCGTCCAACGCGCCAGCGAGGTCATCGGTCTCGGTCACGAAGTGTCGCGGGCGAGTTGTCGGCATCCCATCTAGTGTAACACACCGAACCCACAGTGCTACACCTACGCCACGCGGGCACAGTGCTTGCCGCCGGTGCACCGAGGCATCGCGTTCAGGAACCGATTATGCCTTGCACTACCGATGTTGTGCATGGCAGAATGTCGGAGTGAAGCCGATCCGGTTCACCCGCTCGGCCCGCAAGCACCGGATCGGAAAGGCCCACGCCCTTCACGTCATGAACACTGCGGAGCCGGTCGAAGACCGGGAGGGCATCGGCTGGATCGGACCGGACGACCGAGGCGTCGAGCTGGAGATCTACCTGCTGGATCGGCCCGACGTGTTCCTCGTTATTCACGTGATGCCCACCGAGCCGCGGAGGAGGAAGTAGATGGCTCACCAGCGGTTCACCAAGAGCCAGGTCGGCCCCGACATCGATCTCGACGCCGAAGAGGTGTACCTCGACGACGGCACTCGGCTGACCGAGGCCCGAGCAGCCGAGATGGCCGAGCGCGCCATGTCTCGGGTAAGGGCTCGGCGGGCTGGCCGGCCGTCACTGACTGGCGAGGCGGCGAAGACCCCCAACCTGACCCTCCGGGTCACCCAGAACACCCGGCGAGCCCTCGAACAGATCGCCTCCCATCAAGGCCGGCGGTTGGCTGACATCGGCCGGGAAGCCCTCGACGAGTACATCGCCCGCCACCACGAGGCTTCCTGACTGACAGCACCGCGTGTGTCGCCGAGGGATCGTCCTGCGCAGCGAAGCTCCCATCTTGATAGCCACGAGGGCAGCGTGGCCCCGGGCAGCCATGGATCAAGAGGTGCTCGACCGGGCGGTGGACCTCCGGGATGCTCTGGCGGAGCGCAGCCGCCATCGCGCTGCGAAGATCGCCGACCTTCTCATCGCTGCGGCCGCAGAGGCGGCCGGCCTGGTCGTCCTCCACTACGACCGCGGTTTCGAGCTGATCGCCGAGGTGACCGGCCAGCCCGTCGAGTGGATCGTGCCCGCCCGAGCAGTCCCCTGACGGTGGAGCAGTCGGCCGGCATGCACCCGTGGGGGTTGTATACGCTGCGCGGTGTGCAGTCACCTGTCGGGTGAACGTAGGCCGAACGGCTGCATGAGCTGGGTTTCGAACTTCATGCTTGTGCTGAGACCGGCGAGTTCGGCGGGGGGCCTGGTTCGCGACCACGCCTGACGGCGGCGATGGTCTACCAGCACGCCTCGCTCGCCCGGGACGTCGTGATCGCCGAGCGTCTCGCTCGGATGGCCGAGCGGGCCGGGCTGGCACCGGCGCCTGCCGTCTCGGCCCAGGCCGTCGCCGACCGCCACTGACAGTGACCATGGCCGAGCAATGGTGAGCGCCGGTCATCCTCGGTCGTTGACGGTCAGTGGCCGCGTGTGGCACGCGTGTGGCACGACGGCCTTCCGGCGACCCCTCTGACCGACCCCCGGACAGCAAGAAAGGCCCTGTGACCAGGGCCTTTCTCCGTGGTCGGAACCGGCGTCGATCCGGTGACCTCGCGCTTTTCAGGCGCGCGCTCTACCAGCTGAGCTATCCGACCGCGGACCTGACGGGATTTGAACCCGCGACCTCCGGCTTGACAGGCCGGCGTGCACTCCAAACTGCACCACAGGTCCTCGCGAGCGCCGCAAGGGCTCTTGCATTCTAGTAGACCGCGGCTCCCCGCCGCCGTGCTGCGCCGGCCTAGCGCCCTACGCCGGCCGGGCGCGCTCGACCGGCTGGGGCTCGGGCGGCCGGCCGGCGGCCCCGGGCTCGAAGGGGCTGTCGAGCTCGTCGACGGGGATCGACGGCGCGCCGGCCGCGTTGGCGCTGGCGGGGGCCGTCTGGCCGAGCGAGGCGCGCAACGCCTCGAACACGTTGGCGCCCTGGGAGGCGAGCCCGGCGACGAACGAGCCGAGCCCGCCGCTGCCACCGAGGACGGTGAGGTTGGCGTTCTGCAGGCTGTCGGCAACGGCCCGCAGCATGTCGGGCAGCTGGGCGATGATCTGCAGGTCGAGGGCGACCCGGTCGTTGGCGGCGCCCGCCTCGCCGATGCGCCGCAGCCGGTCGGCCTCGGCGTCGGCGAGGATCTTGATGCGCTGGGCATCCGCCTGGGCCGGTCGGATGACCTCGGCGACCAGCTGCTCCTGGCGCAGCTCGGCGTTGCGTTGGGCGAGGGTGGTCTGGACCTCGAGCACCCCCTGGGCGGCCTGGGCCTGGGCGAGAGGGCCGGCCTGGGCGGCGGTCGACTGGGCCCGGTCGATCTCCGCCTGGTAGCCGGCGCGCGCCACCGCCGTCTGGCGCTCGAACTCCGACTGGTTGCGCTGCGACTGCTGCTCGGCCTCCGCCGACGCCTGGTCCGCCTGCGCCTGGGCGACCCGGGCGGCGCGCTGCACCTCGGCGACGTGGGGCGCGGCGAGCGCCTTGATGTAGCCGGAGCCGAGGTCGTCGATGCTCTCGATCTGGAGGGCGTCGACGACGAGGCCGATCTTGGACATCTCCATCTTCGAGGCGTCGAGCGCCTCCTCGGCGAGGCGCTGGCGCTCCCGGATGATCTCCTCGACGGTCATCGACCCGATGATCGACCGGAGGTGGCCGGCGAAGATCCGGCCGGTGAGCATGCTCATCTTCGACTCGTCGCCCAGGAAGCGCTGGGCGGCGTTGGCGATGCTCTCCGAGTCGGCCCCGACCTTGAAGGCGATGACGGCCTTCACGTTGACAGCGATGCCCTGCTTGGTGACGCACTCCTCGGCCACCTCCGCCTCTTGCATGGACAGCGTGAGGAAGCTCACACGGGAGCGGAGGGGCAGCACGAAGCCGCCGTGGCCGACGACGATCTTGAACGGGAGGCCGTGAGCCTTCCCCCCGCTGACGAGCATGGCCTGGTCGGGCCGTGGTACGTGCCATCCGAGCATGTGGACCTGCCTTCCTGGGCTGCCGGCCCGGCCGGCGGAGCCCTCATCGACAGCCGATCAGTCGCCGAACACGCTCACCTCGACCGCGCGCCCCGGCCGCCGGCCGACGACCAGCACCTGCACGCCGACCTCGATCTCGCCGTCGGCGTAGGCGATGAACGCCTCGGACCCGCCGCGCAGCGGGACCTGCACCTCGCCGGGGCGGGCGGCGCCCCGGATCGCCATCGTCACGCGCCCGAGCTGGCCGATCAGCTGATCGCCGTCCGAGTGGGCCATGCGCGCGCACGATAGCCACTCGGAGGCACCAGCGGCGTCAAGCCCCGGCGGGTGCGAGCACCGGCTCGGCGGCGGGGGTCTCGGAGGGGAACAGCAGGCACGACGACGGGTCGAGCCGCACACCGACGCGGTCGCCGCGGGCCCAGCGCCGTTGGTCGTGGATGCCGACGAGCGAGTCCCGCCCGATGCGGACGGCGTGGTCGTAGCCCCGGCCCCGGTAGGCGGCGTCGACGACGACGCCGTCGAGGTGGCGCCGGGCGTGGTCGGCGGCCAGCAGCTGGACACCGGCGGGACGCACCAGCAGGGTCGCGGTGCCTGGCTCGGGGGCGGACATCGCTGTGGCGAGGAGGGTGGAGCCGCCGGCGAGCGGCTCGACGGGGACGAGGTCGTCGCCGGTTGCGCCGCCGGCGACGCGTACGGGAACCTCGCCGGCGAGTCCGGTGAAGCGGGCTACGAAAGGCGTCGCCGGTCGGAGGTAGATCTCCTCGGGCGGTCCCAGCTGGACGAGGCGACCGTCCCGCAGCACCCCGACCGTGTCAGCCAGCGCGAACGCCTCGGCCTGGTCGTGGGTGATGTACACCGACGTGGCGCCCGAGGCGCGGGTGAGCGTGGCGATCTCGAGGCGCATCCGCTCCCGGAGGTCGGCGTCGAGGTTGGACAGCGGCTCGTCGAAGAGCAGCAGCCCGGTCTCGGCCACCAACGCCCGGGCGAGGGCGACGCGCTGCTGCTCGCCTCCGGACAGCTCGTTGGGGTAGCGCTCGACTAGGTGGCCGAGACCGACACGCTCGAGCATCTGGCGGGCGCGGGCGGTGGAGTCGCCCCGGCCGAGCCGCCGGCGGCCGAGAGCGAACGCCACGTTGCGCGCTGCCGTCAGGTGGGGCCACAGCGCGTAGTCCTGGAAGACCATCGACAGGTCCCGGCGCTCCGGCGGCTCGTGGGAGGCGCCGTCGGCCACGAGCCGCCCCCCGAGCCGCAGCTGCCCGGAGCTGAGCCGCTCGATGCCTGCCAGGCAGCGGAGCAGGGTGGTCTTGCCCGACCCGGAGGGACCGAGGAGCACGCAGAGGGTGCCGGGCAGGACGCGCAGGTCGACCTCGTCGAGGGCGACCTTGGCCCCGTAGCGCTTGGTGGCCCTCTGCAGGTCGACTTCGATCCCCTCAGACATCGATGAAGCCTCCGATCCGCTGCCACCCGCGCGGGGCGAGCAGGCGGAATGCTGCCAGCCCGATGGCGATCACCCCGAACATCTCCAGCATGGCCAGCACAGACATGGCCGTTGCCTCGCCGTAGTGGGCGGACGTGCCCACGAAGTTGTTGATGGCAACCGCCACCGGTGTGCTGCCGGGAGGGTACAGCAGGCTCGACACCGGGTACTCGAGCAGGGTCTTGGCGAAGGTCAGCAGCCAGGCCCACAGCAGGAGCCGGGAGAGCACCGGCAGGGCCGAGCGGGCCCAGGCCCCCGCGCCGCCGGCGCCGTGCACCCGGGCGGCATGCAGCAGCGACTCCTGCAACTGGGAGACCGGCCCGACCATGAGCCGGGCCTGCGACGGCAGGCTGGTCGCCACGTAGCCCATGGCGAGCAGTGTCGTGGTGCCGTACAGGGCGACACCGAGCCGGTTGGCGATCGGCAGGTTGAAGGCGAAGATGTACCCGGCGCCGAGCACGATGCCGGGCAGGGCGACCGAGCCGATCAGGACCAGGTCGATCAGCTTGCCGACCGCCCCGACGCCGCGGGCGGTCATCATGCGGGCCACGACCAGGCCGAGGGCGGCCACGATCGTGGCTGTGACCACGCCGAGGATCGACGAGTACTCGAGCGGTCCGGCAAGGCCGGCGGTGCCGTCGAAGACGAGGCGGTAGTTCGCCAGCGTGAAAGCGCTCGCCGAGAACGAGACCCCGAAGTTCTTGAGCAGCGAGGCGAACGCAGCACCGAGGATCGGCGCACCGAGGGCGAGTAGGAAAAGCAGGCTTGCGCCGCCGGCGGCCAGCACTTTCCCCCTGGTGGTCAGGCGGCGGCGGGACGGCTGGCGGGTGCGGCCCGACAGCACCGCATACGACCGGCCCCGCAGCGCCCGTGCCTGTAGTGCGATCGGGATGGCGGCGGTGGCCACGAGGATCCAGCTGATCGCTGCCGCCGCCCCGAAGTTCGCGGGCAGGTTGTTGACGGCATCGAAGAGCGAGTAGGTCGCGACCGGGAAGTTGGCGCTGGCCGCCAGCGTGGCGGCCACGCCGAAGTCGGAGATCGTCTCGGCGAAGCCGATCGCCAGGGCGGACATGATCGCCGGGGCAAGTATCGGTACCACGACCCGCGCCGTGCGCCACCGGCCGCCGCCGTGCACCCGAGCCGCGTCCTCGAACTCCGAGCCGAGGTTGGCGAGCGACACCGACACGGCCATGTAGCAGAACGGCACGATTGCCATCGTGTCGACGAACACAACGCCGACCGGGCCGAAGAAGATGCCGTAGGCCCACGCACTCGGGATGCCGAACTGGTTGAGCACCCCGTGCGGCTGCAGCAGGTACTCCCAGCCCTCGGCGACGAGGAACGACGGCATGAGCAGCAGGCTCCACACCGCCAGCGGCCAGACCCGCTTGCCCGGCATGTCCGTGCGTTGCACGCCCCACGCCAGCGCCAGGGCGATGGCGACGGCGAGCAACGCGCACGTGACGCTCAGCCACAGGGAGTCGACCAGTGAGTGAGCAAAGAACCCGGTGAACACCTGCCGGAAGCTGCCGAGTGTGAACCAGCTCCTGCCCTGCCCGAGCAGCCGCGGCGAGAACGCCATCACGAGGAAGAACAGGATCGGCACGATCAGCAGCAGGGCGAGGACAGCCCACACGACCGTGCCGAAGGCGAGCTGCGGGACCCGCAGGGCGAAGCGACGGGAGAAGCCGAACCCGACCGGAGCCGCCGGCGAGATCGCTCCCGCCCGTGGCGGCCCGGCAGGCTCGTCCACCAATGAGGTCACTGGATGATGTGCGAGGTGAACCAGCTGTTGAGGCTGTTCTCCCGGGGGCCCCACACGTAGGGGTTCAGGTTCTGGGTTGGGATGTCAGCGAGGGGCGTGCCGACGGCCGGCAGCGGGCTCTCCCCGTTGACGAGCGGGAAGAACAAGGAGTCGCCGTGCGGGTCACCGGACTGCATCACCCGCTGCCCGGCGGGTGAGAGCACGAACTCCACGAAGCGCTTCGCCTCGGCCTGCGCCTGCTTGGACACGTAGGCCGAGATGCCGAGGCACGAGGGCAACACGGTCTCGTACTTCAGGTACTCGACCTTGATGTCCTTGTTGCCGAAGCCGGCGCCGATACCCGCCGAGCTCTGCACCGTTGCCAGCTTGATGACACCGGTCTCCAGGGCCTGCAAGGTGTTGGTGTTGGTCTGGTAGATGTGCAGGCCATTGGCTTTGAGCTTCTGGAAGAAGGCCTCGCCCTGGGGGACGCCGCCGAGCTGCTGCATGATGCCGGCGACGTAGGGGTAGGTCGGGCCGGAGACGGAGGGGTCGTTCATGCCGACGGCGCCCTTCCATTGCGACTCGGTCAGCTGTGCCCACGCTGTCGGCGGGTTCTTGACGAGCTTGGTGTTGTAGACGAGGGCCGCCGCCATGGTGACGCCTGTCGGGATGTAGCTCTTGTCCGCCGGGACCAGGGACGCGCCGACGGCGTTGTAGTTGCTCGTTGCCGACGGCTCCCAGCCCTTCAGGAGCAGGTGGAGCTGGTCCAGCCCGGCGAAGACGGTGGCGCCGTCCACCCAGAAGAGGTCCCAGTGGGGGTTCCTGCCCTCGGCTTCGATCTTGGTGGTGAGCGGCCCGGTGCTGTTGTCGTCGACGGTCGTCGGGATCCCGGTGGCCTTCTGGAAGGCGGCGCCCTCAGCCGCGTCGTAGCCCTCGGCGGCGTAGAGGACGAGCGGAACGGGCTTGCTCGTGCTCGACCCGGCGCTGCCACCCGAGGTTGCCGCCGACGAAGAGCCGCTGGCGGCCCCGCCGCTGCCCGACGACGACTTGGTGGATCCGCAGCCGGCGGCGACCAGCCCGATGGCAGCGACGAGCGCCACGACTGCCGGCAGGGTGCGGCGGCCGGGCGGGGAAAGCGGTCCGGGGGAGCGGTGGGGCACGGCTGCGACCTCCTGGGGCGGGTCCAACGGCGAGGTGGGACGTCGTCAGGACGGAATCACACCCGGGTGAGGAGCCAGCCAACGGGCGATGGCAGCTGTACCAACGGTGGGTGAACAGTGGGTGCCGGCCTCAGCCCTCGGTCTCACGGGAGTAGACGTGGCTGGCGTAGTTCTCGAGGGCCCGCT
Organism: Acidimicrobiaceae bacterium; assembly: GCA_027320105.1. GTDB lineage: Bacteria > Actinomycetota > Acidimicrobiia > Acidimicrobiales > Palsa-688 > JAKAQB01. Next base: position 20,029 of record DAHVMA010000021.1, read on the forward strand.
CGCATTGCTCCAGCGCCTCTTCGGCGCGCCCGACCCCGGCGGCACCGAGGACGTCACGGGAACGCACCTTCTCGAACCAGCCCTTCAGCTTGGCCAGGTCGACGTCGTTCTCCTCCAGCTCCGCGTAGGTGAAGTGGTCGGCGTCGTACTCCTTTTCGATCTGGCGCACGAAGTCCTCGCAGCGGTCGACGATCTCCTCGTACTCGTCGTCGCGGGCAGCGTTGAACACGCCCACCAGCTCGGGCTCGCCCGCCACGACGTCACCGACCAGCAGCAGCCCGCTGCCGCCCATCTCGAGGATCTCGTTGCGGAGGGAGCGCAGGGCCCGTTCGGCCGCCGGGGACGCGGGCAGTGCCGCCGCCGAGGTCTGGACGTACACCGCCCCGAGGCCCTTGAGCTTTCGCCACACGCCCGCCCGGAGCCGGGTCGGCTCGCCCGGGACCCGGTAGACGAGCACCAGCCATCGCGCCGGCGGAGAGGCCACGACGCTACAGGCCGGTGGGGCCGGAGGGGACGTCCACGGCCAGCTCCCGCAGCGCCTCGAGGGGCACGACGTCGAGAGCCCGTTCGTTGGTCGACGCCAGCACCACGAAGCAGGCCCGCCCGGCGTGGTAGGCCCGCAGCCAGTTGGCGGCGGTCACGCACCACCGGTCGCCGGGCACGAGCCCGGGGAACCCCCAGAGGGGGGCCGGGGTGGACAGGTCGTTGCCGATGCTGCGCTGGTGCTCGAGGAACTCGGCGGTGACCACGGCGCAGATCGTGTGCCGGCCGGCGTCCTCCGGCCCGGTGGCGCAGCACCCGTCCCGGTAGAAGCCGGTGAGCGGGTCGGTGCCGCAGGGCTCGAGCGGGCCGCCGAGGACGTTGCGCTCCATCGCTGAAGTCTGCCGCGGCCCGGCCCTCCCGCTCGACTCGCTTGCTGGGCTCGGGCTGCTGGGCTCGGGCTGCTGGGCTATTGCGGCGGCCCTGCCTTCAGCGTGAGGCCGACGCTTTGGTGCTGGCCGCTCGGGTTCACGAACGCCAGCGACACCCGCCGGCCGGGGTGAAGGGCGAGGAGGTCCTGGGTGAGGTTGGCCGGCGATGTCACCGACGCCCCGTCGATCCCGACGATGATGTCACCGGCGGACAGGCCAGCGGTGGCCGCCGACGTGCCCGGAAAGACCGAGGCGATGGCCGCCCCGGACGTGGTGGGCGGTGTCGCCGAGCCCGTGCTGCCCGAGTTGCCGAAGACCCCGAACCCGCCGAAGCCGCCGAGACCGTTGCTGGCGTTGCCCTGGTAGAGGACGGTCGGCGTCGTCACCTCCACACCGAGGAACGGGGTGGCGCCGACGTGGACGTCGGCCGACGACCGGCCCGCCTCGATCTGCCTGGCGACGGTGGCGAAATGGTTGACGGGGATGGCAAAGCCCTCCGTGCCCGATGTCGACGGGGTCTGGAACGTGAACATGCCGTTGGAGGAGGCGGCGGTGTCCATGCCGACGACCTGGCCGCTGGCGTTGACGAGCGGGCCGCCGGAGTCACCCGGCTGGATGTTGGCGTTGGTCTGGATGAGCCCGCGCAGCGTCTCGGTCGTCCCGTTGCCCGCGTCGGACGCCGTGATCGACTGGTTCACGGCGGTGACCGAGCCGCCGGCCACGCTGGGCGTGCCGCCGACGCCGCCGGCGTTGCCGATGCCGACGATGCCCTGCCCAGTTCGGACGCTGCTCGAGTTGCCGAACTTGACGGTCGCCAATCCGGACGCGTGCCGCAGTTGGAGCACAGCGATGTCGACGGTGCGGTTGTAGCCGACAACGGTGGCCCGGTAGGTCCGGCCATTGCCGAGGTCGGTGACGGAGATGGCCGTGGCGCCCTCGATGACGTGGTTGTTCGTGATGACCTCACCGCTGGAGGTGACCACCATGCCGGTGCCGGCCGCCTCCTCGTTCTGGTAAGCGAGCTGGGTGTTGATGTCCACCAGCCCGCGGTCGACCTTGCCCGCGATCGAGGTGACGTTGGAGGGGCTACCGCTCGAGGTGGACACCGAGCCGCCGCCACCCGACCCGTTCCCGAAGTTGGGCGCCACACCGTTGCCCGGGTTGGGCGACACGCTGCTGCCCGAGTTGCCGGCCGCCGGCGACGTCGCCTGCGGGCTCGACGACGAGCTCCCGAGGCCGACACCGACAGCCACTCCCGCACCACCGATCACGAGGACGCCGGCGGCGAGGAGGGCGGCGACCGCTCCCTTGTGGCGCTGACGGGGAGGGGGCCACCCGCCGGCGCCCAGGCTCCCCGGCTGGACCGGATAGCCGTAGGACTGCGGGCCGTAGCCCTGCGGGCCATAGGACTGCGGACCATAGGACTGCGGGCCATAGGACTGCGACCCTGGGTTGTACCCGCCCCACGGGCCGTGGTAGCCGGAGCCCTGCGGGCCCGCAGACGGCCACTGCCCCCCGCCGGCCCATGGGCCGTACTGGGGCGGCGGGGGCCAGGCGCCCGCTCCCGCCGCCCCGGGGGTCTCGCCACCCGCCGGCGCCTCGCCACCCGCCGGCGCCTCGCCATGGGAGGGCACCCAGCCGCTCCACCAGTGTTGTGCGGTCCGGTCGTCTCGGGTCTCGTCGTCGTGCGCCATCGGTCGCTCCTCCCGGCCCTCTGGTCGGTCCTGTCACCGGGTTTCCGGGAACAGTTATCCCGACGGGGATGAGTTCACCCTGAGAGCGGCTTAGGAGTTCCTGAAGGTAGCGCCGACCAGGGCCCCGGACTCCAGCGGGGACACGCTACCGGCGCCTTCACCGCTCGACGGCACCGGCTTGCGCCGAAAGCCGCCGCCCCGAGGCGGCACGCTCCACCGGAGCGGCGGGCTCCCCCACCACGAGCCCCCGAGCCACCGGGCGACGGGCCCGGAACGCACCGCCGGCATCGGACTGCAACCCCAGGGCTCCCTCCACGACGTCCACGGGACAAATCGGACAGACGCACCCCCCACTACTCCGATCTTCCCGCAGCACGGGCGGCGGCGACGAGGACCTGCAGCACCTCGTAGGCGAACCCGGCGTCGCAGGGGTGGTCGGTCCGGCCTGCCACTGCCGTGGCGAGCAGTTGGTCGACAGCGCTCCGGTAGGCGTCGGCCACGCTCGTCGGGTCCTCCGGGCGGTTGAGCACGCCCCGCTCCCCGTAGAAGGTGGCCCGCCGGTCCGAGGCGGCGGGCGGCGCGTCGAGGGCGAGCAGCACCGACGCCGTGCCCCCGCCGGCGTGGGAGGTGGTCAGCGCGACGAAGTCGCGCTGACCACGCGTCGCTGTCACCGCCTCCACCGGACCGAGCCCGACGGTCAGCGAGGCCAGGGCGTGCGGACCCACGTCCCAGAGCGCACCCCACGAGCGCCGCCACGCCGAGCCCGCGTATGGGCTGGCCGGGGCGAAGATCGACCCGATCTCGACCCACAGGGCGGCCTCCCAGCCGCCGCGGGCCAGCTGGCGGTGCCATTCGGCGAGCCCGGGGCTGAAGCGGGCCGTGAAGAACACGACCGACGCCACGCCCGCCTCGCGCACCGCTGCCACGACCTCCTCGCCCGCCGGCAGGTCGAGAGCAAGGGGCTTCTCCAGCAGGAGGTGGCGCCCGGCCCGCGCCGCCCGAGCAGCGAGCCCGGCCTGTACGTCGGGTGGCAGGGCGATGGCCACCGCGTCGACGGCCCCGATGAGGCTGTCGGCGTCCCCGAAAGCGGCGGTGCCCAACCGGCCGGCGAGCGCCTCCGCCCTCGCCCGGTCGCGGCCCCACACGCCGACGAGCTCGACGTCGGGATGGGCGGCGAGGCCGGCCCCGTGCACCGTCTCAGCCCAGTAGCCGGTCCCGAGCAGCGCCCATCGCACAAGGGAGAGGTTACGGCGGCGGCGAGTCCCCACGGCTCGGCGGCGCCCACGCCGACGGCGGCTCACCGACGGTGGGCTCCGGCTGCGACGCCGGCGTGTGGGTCGGGCCGGGGGCTGCTTGCGTCGACGGCCACGGCGCCGGCCCCGGCGACGGCCACGGCGCCGCCACCCCGGCCTCCGGCGGCGTCCAGGCGGCAGCGGCGCCGGGCCCGTCGGGGGTCCACCACCGGACCATGAGCAGCATGGCGAGCACCAGTGCGGCGAGCACCTCGACGTCGTACCAGCCGGTCAGGGAGGAGCTCTGCAGGACGACGCCGTAGCGCTGGATCTCCTGGGGGGTGACCAGGCCCCGCAGGGTGCCGGGGGCGTCGAACCCGACGACCGCCGAGGTGACCTGGCTGGCGACCGCTACGAGCACGCCAGCGCCGGCCAGCACCCCGATCCGGCCCGGGCGCCACAGCACGCCGGCGACCGGCACCCCCACCCACGCCACCGCCGCCATCAGGTCCCCGACGAGGGCCCCGGTCGGCGTGGACGCAGCGAAGGCGCTGCCTTCGTCGAGGGCGCGGCTCTGCCCGACGGCGTGGATGTACAGCACGTAGTGGTCCCACGCCGGCAGGAGGGCGACAGCCATCACGATCGCCGCGACGGCCGCCAGCGGGGCTAGCAGTGCCGGCGGCTGGTGGCGGGACGGCCGCCCGAGGTGCAGCGGGCTGCCGAGGACGGTGACGGCGGCGCCGATGGCCCCCACCAGCCAGCCTGCAGCGACGACCACGTAGCCGGGGCCGGGGGTCGTCCCGAGGCCCAACAGCTCCGAGACGACGAGACCCAACTCCCCGAGCGCGAGGCCGGCGCCGACGGCAGCGCCGGCAGGACGGGTCCACGCCGGGGCGGCGAGGGCGGCGGCGAGCAGCCAACCGCCAGCGAGGACCACCTCGGCGACAACGGACTGGGCGCTGTGCGCCATGGGCCCCAAGCCACCGCCCTGGCCGAGGAAGAGGCCGACCACGTGGAGGACGGCGGCCGCCACCAGGGGCAGGGTGGCCGACGCCGCCCACCCGTCGACGCCTCGCCGGCGCGCCGGCGGGGGCGGCGGTGCCGGGGTCGGCGGGGGCGGGGCTACGGGGGAGGACAGCACCTCTCCCATGGTGGCACCCTCAGGCGGGGTGCGGCCGTCACCGAACAGGCAAGATGGGGCGGTGCAGGGGATCGCGTTCGGGGTCGACGTGGGCGGCTCGGGGATCAAGGGGGCGCCGGTCGACCTGGCCACCGGCGAGCTGGCCGCCGCGCGGTTCAAGGCCCCGACCCCACAACCGGCGACCCCGGACACGGTGGCGGGCGTCGTCGGCAACGTCGTCGCCCACTTCGGCTGGGACGGCCCGGTCGGCTGCACCTTCCCGGGGGTGGTGATGCAGGGCGTGGCGCGCACCGCCGCCAACATGGACGCGGCTTGGGTCGGGACCGACGTGGCCGGCGTGGTCGGCGCCGCCGTCGGTGCGGAGGTGACGGCAGTCAACGACGCCGACGCCGCCGGCCTCGCCGAGGTGCTCTACGGGGCGGCGCGCGGCCGGGACGGACTGGTCCTCGTCGTCACGCTCGGGACCGGGATCGGTACCGCCCTCGTGTACCAGGGAAGGCTGATCCCCAACCTCGAGCTCGGCCACATCGAGCTCGACGGCGTGGACGCCGAGACCCGGGCGAGCGCGGCGGCAAGGGAGCACCAGGGGCTGGACTGGGCGCGGTGGGCCCGCAGGCTCCAGCGGTACTTCCGGGCCCTCGAGGACTACCTGTGGCCGGAGCTGATCGTGGTCGGGGGCGGGGTGAGCCGGCGGGCGGACCGCTTCCTTCCCCTGTTGCAACTACGCACCCCGATCGTCGCGGCGACCTTGGAGAACCGGGCAGGGACGGTGGGAGCGGCCGTGCTGTCGCACATCGACGCCGGCGGCTGAGGCGCGGGTACGGTCCGGGGCATGGATGTCGTCGTCAGCGTCGGTGACGTCCCGGTGCCGCCGCGGTTGGCCGCACGGGCACGTCGGGTGATCACCGTCCCGGCCGGGCCGCTCAGCAGCGCTGACGTCGCCGACCTGCGGGCGCACTTCCCGAGGAGCCTTGCGGTGGTCGGCGAACCGGATGAGGTGGTCGAGGTGGCCAACCAGCTGCACCGGGCGTCGTTCCCGGTGGTGGTCTACACCGACGAGCCCCTCCCGCTCGACGACGGTGTGGCCACCGCCAGGCTGACCGATCACGGCCCGCCGATGCAGGCCGCCGACTCACTGATCGACCTGTTCGGCCACACCCCGCTGGTCCGCCTCGACCGCACCGCCCGCGACCTGTCGTGCCAGCTGCTGGCGAAGCTCGAGTACCTCAACCCGGGTGGCAGCGTGAAGGACCGGCCAGCGCTGCGGATGGTGGAGGTCGCCGAGCGGGAAGGCATCCTCCACCCGGGCGGAACGATCGTCGAGCCGACGTCGGGCAACACCGGAGTGGGCCTGGCGATCGTCGCCGCCCGCCGCGGCTACCGGTGCATCTTCGTGATGCCCGACAAGATCTCCGAGGAGAAGCGCTCGCTGCTTCGCGCGTACGGCGCCGAGGTGGTGATCTGCCCCGCGTCGGTCCCACCCGACCACCCCGACAGCTACTACTCGGTCTCGCGCCGGCTGGCCCAAACGACGCCCGGGGCATGGATGCCCAACCAGTACGCCAACCCGGACAACCGAGAGGCGCACGTGCGCACGACGGGACCCGAGATCTGGGAGCAGACGGCGGGGCGGATCACCCACTTCGTGTGTGCCATCGGCACCGGCGGGACGATCTCTGGCGTGGGGCGGTACCTGAAGGGCCGCAACCCCGGAGTGCAGGTGATCGGCGCCGACCCTGAGGGATCGGTGTACTCGGGGGGGACCGGCCGCCCCTACCTGGTGGAGGGGATCGGTGAGGACTTCTGGCCGGAGACCTACGACCGCACCGTCGCTGACCGTGTCGTGATGGTCTCCGACCGCGACAGCTTCCTCACCGCCCGCCGGGTCACACGCGAGGAGGGCATCCTCGTGGGCGGGTCGTGCGGTACGGCCATCTGGGCTGCCGTCGAGGTCGGCCGGGACCTCGGCCCCGACGACGTGGTGGTCGTGCTGCTGGCCGACTCGGGGCGCGGCTACCTGTCCAAGGTGTACGACGACAGCTGGATGGCCGACCACGGCTTCCTCCGGGCCGGCGGCGACACCGTCTCGGCTGTCCTGGCCCGCAAGGCGTCGTCCGGCCTGCCGCCGCTCGTCCACGTGCACCCCGACGAGACGGTGCGCTCGGCGATCGCCATCCTGAAGGAGTTCGGCGTCTCCCAGATGCCCGTGGTGCAGGCCGAACCGCCGGTGATGCTCGGCGAGGTCGTCGGGACCGTCAGCGACCGGCTGCTGCTCGAGGCCGCCCTCGTGAAGCCGGAGGTGATCGACGGCCCGGTGAGCGCCGTCATGGAGCGCCCGCTGCCTATGGTCGGCTCCGGTGAGCCGGTGGATCTCGCCGCCGCCCGCATGGCGGGGGGCACCTCGGCGGTCCTCGTGGTCGACGACGGACGCCCCGTCGGCATCGTGACCCGTTCGGACCTCCTCGAGTTCCTCGCCGGCCCGGCCACGTCACTGTGAGCTCGACTGGCGGCGGGACGCCGGGCTACGGCGGTGGCGTCGCCGGCGGTGGCGCCGCCGGCGGTCCGGGTACAGGCCACGGGTTCGAGACTCTCGCCATCCACGCCGGCCAGGATCCCGACCCGGTCACGGGGGCGGTCGTCCCGTCGGTGTCGGTGGCGACCACCTTCGCCCAGTCGGGCGTCGGCCGCCACGCCGGCTACGAGTACAGCCGCAGCGGCAACCCGACCCGCCGCGCCCTCGAGACGTGCGTGGCGGCGCTAGAGGGAGCCGCCGGTGGCCTGGCGTTCGCGAGTGGGCTCGCCGCCGAGGACGCCGTCTTGCACCTGCTGCGCCCCGGGGACCACCTGATCGTCCCCGACGACGCCTACGGCGGCACCTACCGGCTCGTCAACGGCGTGTGGGGCTCCCTCGGCGTGTCCCACACCTCCGTGCCCCTCGGGGACCTGGACGCCGTGACGGGCGCATGGCAGCCCACGACCCGGATGGTGTGGGCCGAGACCCCGACCAATCCCCGGCTCGGGATCGTCGACGTCGCCGCCCTCGCTTCGCTGGTCCACGCCCGAGGCGGCCGTCTCGTCGTGGACAACACCTTCGCCACCCCCTACCTGCAACAGCCCCTCGCCCTTGGCGCCGACCTGGTCGTGCACTCGAGCACCAAGTACCTCGGCGGCCACAGCGACGTGGTCGGTGGCTTCGTCGCCGGCGGCGACGAAGCGGTGCTCGAGGAGCTGGCGTACCTCCAGAACTCGATCGGGGCGGTGCCCGGGCCGTGGGACTGCTACCTGACGCTGCGGGGCATCAAGACGCTGGCGGTCCGCATGGAACGCCACTGCACGACCGCCGCCCGCGTCGTCGACGCCCTGCTCCCCCACCCGGCGGTGGCGTCCGTCCTCTACCCGGGCCTGCCGGCCCACCCCGGCCACGCCGTCGCCGCCCGCCAGATGCGGGGGTTCGGGGGGATGGTGTCGTTCGTCCTGCGCGGCGGCGAGGCAACCGCCCTGGAAGTCGCCGGCGGCACGAAGCTGTGGACCCTCGCCGAGTCCCTGGGCGCCGTCGAGTCGCTCATAGAGCACCCCCACCGCATGACCCACGCCTCGGTCGCCGACTCCCCCCTGGCGGTCGACCCCGGCCTCCTCCGGCTCTCGGTCGGCCTGGAGACCCCGGACGACCTCATCGCCGACCTGCTCGGAGCGCTGGACCGGGCCGGCGCCTGAGCCGGGCCGGCGCCTGAACCGGGCCGGCGCCACCGCTGGCACTGGCCCCCCGGGGACCGCCGGCGCATCGGCCTACCCTCCGGGGGCGTCGCCTCCCCTTGCCATCCCGCAGCTTCCGCTGAATGACTGATTACCCCTTTTGCCCACTGGGACGGGGGCAAACCAAACCCGAACCGTGCGCAGCCAGGCCAACTGCGCGCACAGGGCCCATCAGGTCGTCGTGGGTGCGCGCGGTTCGGTTGCCTGCGCGCGGTTGCGGTCGAACCTGCTTCCGGCGGGCGGGAACCCGGCCAGGGACAGGTCGCAGCAGGGGTCCCGCCATCCGCAGTCACGGCAGCGGTAGTGGGCGTGCTCGGGTTCGAGGGTGCCGCCGCAGTGCGGGCATTCCGGCAGGACGGCGGAGCGGGACGGA
>DAHVMA010000040.1:0-22925 GCA_027320105.1 Acidimicrobiaceae bacterium
CGCCGTGCAGGGGGCCGGTGTAGGCGGGGGCGGCGATGTCACCCGGTGTTGTGGGGGTGGGCTCGCGCAGCTGGAGCCGGGCCCGGTCTTGGACCAGCCGGCGGAAGAGGAACATGACGATCGACGCCAGGAGGATGGCCAGGCCGATCAGCTGGTCGGTGGTGCCCCCGTAGCCGGCGATGCCGGGGTTGAGGGCACCGACGATGATCAGCACCAGGTTGAAGGCGATCAGCAGCCAGGCCGCGGCGATCCACCCCGGGCCCCGGCGGATGGGGCGGGGCCATTGGGGGCGGTCCTTGCGGAGCAGCAGGAAACCGCTCAGCGCGAACACCACGGCGATCATGTAGCCGAGGTTGCTGGCGAACAGGACACCGAGGGTGTTGGCCACGAACACGACCAGGCAGACGTTGACGACCAAGTCGATGGTCATGGCCCGCCCCGGCATGCCGTGACGGTTGAGCTTGAACAGCTGCTTTACGATCATGCCGTCGCGGGAGATGCCGTAGAGGGCCCGGCCGGCGTCGGCGGTGGCGGCCGTCATGTTGAGGAACAAGGCGCCGCACAAGATGATGGTGACGAGCCCTGCGGCCGGTCCGATGATCGAGGAGAACACCGAGGGGAAGAACCCGACCGGGTTGGTGGCGATCGCCTTCGTGCCGATGTCGGCGGTCGCCGAGAGCGGGCCGAGGACGAGGAACGCGAGGGTGAGGACACCGCCCGAGACGAGCGCACGCGTCGAGTCACGCTTTTGGTCACGGTACTCGGGGGAGAAGGTGGCGGCGATCTCGGTGCCGTACGACGTCCAGCACATGACGTACATGTAGACGATGGCGAGCTTCCAGCCGCCCCACGCCTGATGCGGCAGGCCGAGGCCCCAGGTGAGCTGGTGGTGCCAGTGGCCGGTGAGGAACGGGCCGACGATCAAGATGCCGACTGTGACGCAGACGACGACACCGATGATCTTGTTGGACCGCACGGCGGGGTGGACGCCGAAGACGTTGAGGGTCCACACGGCCACGACGGCGAGCGCGCCGAGGATGACGGCCAGGCCGATGTGCTGGGTGCCGTCGAAGAAGCTCCACGTGGAGTGGGGGAAGAACTGGGCGGCGAGGAGCTGGCCGATGATGAGCCCGTAGACGGCGAGGCCGAACGACCACCCGGCCCAGTAGCCGACAGCCGCGAGCGCGCCGACCGGCGAGAAGTACCGCCGCCACCCCTCGTGGGCGTAGAGGGCGATCCCGCCCGGCTTGTCGGGGAACATGGCGGCCAGCTCGGCGAAGATGAAGTTCTGGGCGATGGCGACGAGGCAGGTCACCCCCCACAGCAGCATCGCCGTCCACGCGCCGAGGATCCCGATCGAGTACCCGATCAGCGCGAACCCGCCGACGGGGATCGACAACCCCATCGCCAGGCCGTCGGTCCAACCGAGGTTGCGCCTGAACTCGCCGTGCGACGGGACCTCTGCGGCAACAGTCGCCATGCCTTCCTCCTCGTCCACGACGGCCGTTGCCGTCCCCCAACGTGGTGTCGGGACCGGACCCTAGCGGGCGTTCGGTTCGAGGTCAACGTGATCGCCTGCGACCAGGGGACGCTCAGCAGCGGCACGGGATTGGGGGGCCGAGCGTCGGTTAGGGTTGGTGGTCGCCGGGGCGGATGGGGTAGACCTTCCCCCGTGGCGAGGAAAGGCCAGGACGCTCCCACCGCGGAGCGCATCCTCGTCGCGGCGGCGGAGCGGTTCGCGGGGTCGGGGCCGGACGGAGGTGATGGCCTGCTTCGACCCGGAGCGGTCGACCGGCAAAGGCGGCCTCGGCCCCTGGTACCTCCCCGGCTTCACGCGGGAGCAGAACCGCACGTTCTGGGGCTGACGCGTCGCCGTCCGTCGACTACCCTGGGCGCTCCGAGGAGAGGTGCGAGAGCGGCCGAATCGGACTCACTGCTAATGAGTTGACTTGGGAAACCGGGTCCGGGGGTTCAAATCCCCCCCTCTCCGCCAGCCAGTCAGGCCAACGCCAGCGCCGGCCACCGTACTGTGAGTGAAAACGACACAGGCTGTGTACTTTTCACTCACAGTTCCGCCTCCGGCTCCCGAAACCTCCGAGACAGCCGCCCCGACGGCCACCAACCGCCCCGACGGCCACCAGCCGCCCCGACCGCCGGCCACGGACCCGAGCCGGCGGATCCTCACCGCGGCGGCGGGCCGAAGAGGCGGTCCCCGGCGTCGCCCAGCCCGGGCACGATGTAGCCCCGCTCGTTGAGGGTGTCGTCGAGGGCGGCGGCGGTGACGGGGACCTCGGGGTGGGCCCGGCCGAACGCCTCGATCCCCGGCCGCGACGCCACCAGGCACAGCACCTGGACCCGTGCCGCTCCCCGGGAGCGGATGAGACGGCAGGCTTCGGTGAGCGATCCGCCCGTCGCGAGCATCGGGTCGAGGACGACGACCCGCCGGCCGGAGAGGTCGGAGGGCAGCCCGTCGAGGTAGGTCACAGCGTCGAGCGTCTGCTCGTCACGGCGCATGCCGAGGTGGGCGACCTGGGTGCGGGGGATCACGTACTGCACCCCCGGGACCATGCCGAGGCCGGCCCGGAGCACCGGGACGAGGAGGGCTGCCTCCGAGACCCGCCGGCCGGGGGCGGCGGCCAGGGGGGTCGACACGGTGACCGGTGAGCACGCCAGGTCGGCGAGCGCCACGAACGCCAGCAGCGTGCTGATCTCCTGCAGGACAGTGCGGAAGCGGTCGGGTTCGGTGTCGGCGTCGCGCAGCTCGACGAGGCGGTGGGCGACGGCGGGGTGGTCGACGACGGTGAGGTGGTCCACGCTGTCAGTCTTGCCGCTGCACGGGGCCGACCCTCGGCTGCGTCGTAGCCGGCACCCGGAGATGTTCGGGAGAAAGTCCTCGCCGGACACCTGGTTCGTCACGTCGGGGGGCAACGCCGTCGCCGCGTCGGGAGCGAGCTCGCCGGCGAGCGCCTCCAAGAGCGACTCCCGCCGGGCGCTCGGGCACGGGGCGCAACCTACCCTGGGTGACCCGTGGCCGAGTTGTTGACCGACGCGACGGAGCTCCTGGTGTCGATGCGCCGCCCCGAACGCCTCTCCGCCTTCCGCCGCTCCGACCTCCGCCTGCCGTTGCGGGCAGTTCGCCAGGTCCGTGCCGTGCCCACCCCCTGGTTGGAGCTGCGCGGCTGGCGCGTCGACGGCGTCGCCGTCCCGGGCTGGGTGGCGCTGGGCCGGCGCCGCCACGGCACGGGCTACGACTTCACCGTCGTGCGGGGCAGCGGGCCGGCCGTGGTCGTCGAGCTCAACGGCCAGGCTTTCGAGCGGATCGTGGTGAGCTGCGTCGACGCCGGGGCCGTCGCGGCGAGGATCGCGGCGGCCGCCGGCATCGCCCCCTGACTACTCGCCCGGCCTACTCGCTCGGCGCCACCCGGTCGACCGCCTGGGCCAGAGCGGCCTGCAGGTGGCGCAGGTTGGCGACCACGTCGTCGCGCTGGGTGACGAGCCCGGTCAGCTCGGTCTCGTGGCGCCTGCGCACCTGAGCGAACTCCTCGGACAGCTGGGCCTGGTCGGCCTGCGTGGCGGCGATGACCTCCTGGGCCCATCCCTCGATCTGGGCCTGCCGGCGCCGGGCCCGGGCCTCGGCCTCGGCGACGATGGCCGCCGAGCGCGACCGCGCCTCGGACTGCGCCCGCTCGAGCTGCTCCTCGACGACGCGTTGGGCGCTCTCCCTCACCTCGCGGGCTTCGGCTGTGGCGGCGGCCGCCTGCCGGCGCAGGATCTCGGCCTCCTGGCGGGCCTCTTCGACGATGTAGTCCGCCTGGGCCTGCGCCTGGGCGAGGGCGTCGGCGGCTCCGGCTTCCGCCTCCTCGAGGATCAGCGTGATCCGTTCGCCGATCGCCCGGACGGTGTGCGGTGGCTCGTGGCGGACGACTTCCTCGAGCTCGGCCACCCGGGCCGATAGCCGCTGGACTTCGGCCTCCAACTGGCGGATGCGGTCCCTTGCGCCGTCGAGGGCGCCGTCGGCATCGGTGGCGTGGGCGGCGAGGGACTCGAGGTAGTCGTCCACTTCGTCCTTGTCGTAGCCGCGAAGCGACAGGGTGAATCGGGGGGACGGGGAAAGGTCAATGGCCATGGGCGGTGCACCTCGCTGGTCGCGCGTAAAGCCCGCCGGTCTCCCGTTCCCCGGCGCAAGCGTAGCGGTACGCTCGGGACCATGGCGTCCACGGCCGAGGACTGGGCGGTGATCATGACCCACATGAACGACACGCAGCGCCTCGTGCCCGACCGGGTGGGCTTCGACCCCGACTACAGGAGCGAACCGCTCGAGCACTTCGAGCCGCTCGTGCGAGAGATCCTCACACCCAAGGGGTGACGTTCCTCGCCCGGCTGCAGGGCATGGTCGGCGACGCCGCCGACGGCTCGCCACGACGGCGAGCCGAGTACAGCTCGGATGCCTCCAACTATCGGGTGGTGCCGAGGTGCGTGGTCTTTCCTCGGGATGTCGACGACGTCCTCGCGGTCGCCGAGCTGTGCCGCCAGGAGGGAGTGCCCATCACGCCCCGGGGCGGCGGCACCTCCATCGCCGGCAACGCCGTCGGCGCCGGGGTGGTGCTCGACTTCTCCCGCCACCTCGGCGGCGTGCTCGCCGTCGACCCCGAGGCCCGCACGGCCAGCGTCGAGCCCGGCGCGGTCCTCGACGACCTGCAGGCGGCCGCCGGGCGCCACGGCCTGCGGTTCGGGCCGGACCCGTCGAGCCACAGCCGCTGCACCCTCGGCGGGATGATCGGCAACAACGCTTGCGGTGCCCACGCCATGTCGTACGGGACGACGGCGGCCAACGTCGTCTCGCTCGACGTCCTCGACGGCCGGGGCCGACGCCTGCGGATCGGCCCGGGCGGCGACGAGCCAGCGGAGCTGCCCGAGCTGGTCGAGCGACACGTGCGGCCCGTCGCAGGCGAGCTCGGCCGCTTCGGCCGGCAGGTATCGGGCTACGCGCTCGAGCACCTGCTGCCCGAGCGGGGCGGCAACCTGGCGAGGGCGCTGGTCGGCACGGAAGGCACGTGCGCCATCGTCCTCGGCGCCGAGGTGCGCCTGGTGCCGGCACCGGCTTCGACCGCCCTCGCCGTGCTCGGCTACCCCGACATGGCCGCCGCCGCCGACGCCGTCGCCGGGCTGCTCCCCCTCCGGCCCCTTGCGCTCGAAGGCATCGACGCCCGGCTCGTGGACCTGGTGCGAGGGCGCCGGGCGGTGCCGGCGCTGCCCGCCGGCGGGGCGTGGCTGCTCGTAGAGGTCGCCGGCGAGACGCCGGCCGGCGCCGAGGCCGGCGCCGGCGCGGTGGTCGCCGCCGGCGACGCCCTGGAGTCCCTGGTCGTGCCGGCGGGGACGCAGGCCACGGCCCTGTGGCGGATCCGGGACGACGGCGCCGGCCTTGGCAGCCGCACCCCGTCGGGGGCGCCCGCCTGGCCGGCGTGGGAGGACGCCGCCGTCCCGCCGGCGTCGCTCGGGCCCTATCTCCGGGACTTCACCGCCCTGCTGGCCGGCCACCGCCTCGACGGGCTGTTGTACGGCCACTTCGGCGACGGGTGCATCCACGTGCGCATCGACCTCCCGCTCGCCGAGCACCCCGACCGCCTCCGGCCGTTCCTGGCGGAGGCCGCCCGGCTGGTGACCGGCTACGGCGGCTCCCTGTCGGGTGAGCACGGCGACGGCCGGGCCCGCAGTGAGCTGCTGGCCCTCATGTACTCGCCGGCGGCGATCGACGCATTCCGGCGGTTCAAGGCCCTGTTCGACCCCGACGGCATCCTCAACCCGGGGGTGGTGGTGGACCCTGTACCGCTCGACGTGGACCTGCGCCGCCCGCAGGCGGCACCGCTGCCCCGAGGGCGCAGGCCCGGCGGCTTGGCGCTCCTCGCCGACGGCGGCGACTTCACCGCCGCCGCCCACCGCTGCGTCGGGGTCGGCAAGTGCCGGGCGGACAACGCCGCAGCGGGCGGGTTCATGTGCCCCTCGTGGGTGGCGACCCGCGACGAGCGCGACTCCACCCGCGGCCGGGCCCGGGTGCTACAGGAGATGGCCAACGGGGCGCTCGTCGCCGGCGGCTGGCGGTCCCCGGAGGTCCACGACGCGCTCGACCTGTGCCTCGCCTGCCGCGCCTGCGCCCGGGACTGCCCTGTGTCGGTGGACATGGCGAGCTACAAGGCGGAGGTGCTCCACCACGCCTACCGGAGGCGGGTCAGGCCGGCGAGCCACTACAGCCTCGGCTGGCTGCCGGCGTGGCTGGCGCTCACCGCCCGGGGGGGCCCCGGCGTGATCCGTGCCGTCAACCGATTGCTCGCCTCACCCCGGCTGTCCGATATGGCCAAGGCCGCCGCCGGCATCGACGCCCGGCGCGCCCTGCCGCCGCTGGCCGTGACGCCCATGTCCGCCCGCCGCCTCGCCGCGCTCGCCGGCGGCTCCGGCCCGGCCGGCGGCTCCAGCCTCGCCGGCGGCTCCGGCCCGTCGCCGGCGCCGGCCGGCCAGGTCGTCCTCTGGGCGGACACCTTCACTCGGGGCTTCTCGCCCGGTGTGGCCGAGTCAGCCGTCGGCGTGCTGGCCGCGGCGGGCTACGAGGTGGTGGTACCCGGCTCCGACGTGTGCTGCGGCCTGCCGTGGATCACGACGGGCCAGCTGAGCGCCGCCCGGCGGCGGCTGCGACGGACCATCGAGGTGCTGGCACCCTTCGCTGCCGGCGGGGTGCCGGTCGTCGGGTTGGAGCCGTCGTGCACCGCGGTCCTCCGCTCCGAGCTGACCGAGCTCCTTCCCGATGAAGCCACAGCGGGGGTGGTCGCCGGAGCGGTCCGCACGCTCGCCGAGGCGCTGCTCGAAGCCGGCGGGGGCCGGCTCCCCGCCGCCTTCGACGGGCGCCTCGACGGCCGGTTGGTGCTGGCACAGCCGCACTGCCACCACCACGCGATCATGGGCTACGAAGCCGACCTCGCCGTCGCCCGCGCCGCCGGCGCCGAGGTGCGCCCGATCGCCGGGTGCTGCGGGATGGCAGGCAACTTCGGCATGGAGGCCGGCCACTACGACGTGTCGGTCGACGTCGCCCGCCACGGGCTGCTGGCCGCCATCGCCGCCGCTCCGGAGGGGGCGGAGCTCCTCGCCGACGGGTTCAGCTGCCGCACGCAGGCCGAGCAGCTGGGCGGTACCCGCGGCCGGCACCTCGCCGAGTTGCTCGCCGGGCGCTGAGGGTCGCCCCGGGCGGTCGACGCGCCGGCGCCGCCCGCCATACGCTCCGGGAGGACCCATCACAGCGGGGAGGACACGCCATGAGAACTCGCGGAGCTGTCGTCACGAAGGCGCCCGGCGCCTACGAGGTGGTCGACTTGGAGGTGGACGATCCCCGGCAGGGGGAGCTGCTGGTGCGTATGGTCGCTTCGGGGCTGTGCCACTCCGACGACCACATCGCCACCGGTGACCTGCCCGTGCCGCTGTACCCGTACCTCGGCGGCCACGAGGGCGGCGGTGTCATCGAGGCCGTCGGCGAGCACACCGAGGGCTGGGCGGCGGGAGACCACGCCGTGTTCTCCTTCATCCCGGGCTGCGGCAAGTGCCGGTGGTGCGCGTCGGGCATGCAGAACCTCTGCGACCTCGGCATCCACCTGCTGAGCGGCTCCCGCTTCCGCGACCCGTCGAGCTTCAAGGTGCACACCCTCGACGGGCAGCCCGTTGGGGCGATGTGCGGGCTCGGGACGTTCTCCGAGCACATGGTCGTGGACGTCGACTCGGCGGTGAAGGTGGACAAGGACCTCCCGCTGGACAAGCTGTGCCTGCTCGGCTGCGGAGTCGGCACGGGATTCGGCTCGGCGGTGCGCTCGGCGGACGTGCGCCCGGGCGACACCGTGATCGTCATGGGAGTGGGCGGCATCGGCATCAACGCCGTGCAGGGCGCCGCCCTGGCCGGCGCTGCGCACGTGGTAGCCGTCGACCCGGTCGCCTTCAAGCGGGACATGGCCATGAAGCTCGGCGCAACCGAGGCCTTCGCCGACATAGGCGAGGCGGCCGACTTCGCCCGTGGCGTCACCCAGGGGCAGGGCGCCGACTCGGCGATCGTGACCGTCGGGGTGGTGCGCGGCGAGCACGTGGGGCAGGCGTTCGGCGCCATCCGGAAGGCCGGCACCGTCGTCGTCACCGGACTCGGCGACGCCACCGAGGTCGGCCTGCCGGTCTCGCTCGCCGAGCTGACGCTGTTCCAGAAGCGCATCCAGGGCTCGCTCTTTGGGGCGTCGAGCCCGAGCTGGCACATCCTCCAGCAGATCCAGATGTACCAGGAGGGCCAGTTGAAGCTCGACGAGCTGATCACCACCGAGTACCGGCTCGAGGACGTCGCCAAGGGCTACGAGGACATGCACGCCGGCCGCAACATCCGGGGCATCATCCGCTTCTGAAGCTTCTGGCGCCTCGCCGGGAGGCGCTCAGCCTCGATCTGCAGGAGCGGTTGTGAGAGCGGCCCCCCCGGCCGGGGTGGCCCGCTGGTCCATCCAGCGGGTCAGCTCGGCCGGGGTGAGGGGCGGCGCAACCCACCGCCCCTGCGCCTCCGGGCAGCCGGCGGTGCACAGGCGTTCCCACGCCGGGGCGTCCTCCACGCCCTCGGCGACGCACCCCCTGCCGAGCGCCCCCGCCAAGCGGACCACCGCCTCGAGCAAGGCGGCGTCCCTACCGTCGCCGACCATGCCGGCCGCCAACCGGGGGTCGAGCTTCACCTGGTCGACGGGCAGGTCGCAGAGATGGGCGATCGTCGAAGGCCCGACGCCGAAGTCGTCGAGGGCCAGCCCCACCCCCAGGTCCCCGATGCGTTCCAACGCGTGCCGGGTGCCGTCAAGGGTCAGCGCCCGAACGTCGGCCAACTCCAGCACGAGCCTCGAGGGGTGGAGCCCGGCGACGGCAAGCTCCGACTGCACCAGACCCGGGAAGCGGCGGTCGGCAAGGTTGTGGGGGAAGATGTTGACGCCCATCCGCAGCACGCGACCCTCCGACGCCCATCCCGCCGCTTGGGCGAGCGCCTCGCGCAGGACCCAGGCGGTGAGGGGTCCGACCAGGTCGCTGCGCTCCGCCTGGGCGAGGAACTGCGCTGCGCACAGGACGCCGTCGGCCGGATGCTCCCAGCGGAGCAGCGCCTCCACGCCCGTGACCTCGCCCGACGCCATGGCGACGACCGGCTGGTAGTCGAGCCGCAACTCGCCGGCGTCGAGCGCCCGCCTGAGGCCCACGCCGGAGCGGTGGCCGGCCGGCACCAACCGTGAGCTGGCGCGTCCGCGCTCGTACTTCTCGGCGTACATCGCCTCGTCGGCGCGGCGGAGCAGCCCGGAGGCACGATAGCCCTCCCAGGGCGCCACCGCCGCGCCAGCGCTGGATCCGACCACGACCGTGCGCCCGGAGACGTCGATCGGCTCGGCAACGGCCGCCCTGAGGCGCGCCACGACGTCAGCGGCCGCATCAGCGGAGGCGTCTGGGAGCAGCACGGCGAACTCGTCGCCGCCTATGCGCGCCACGAGGTCCGCCGGCCGGCACAGCGCCTGGAGGCGGGCGCCGACCTCGACGAGCACCCGGTCGCCGGCGGGGTGACCGTGGCCGTCGTTCACCTCCTTGAAGTCGTCGAGGTCGACGAGCACGACCGCCAGCTGGCCCTGCTCGGGCAGGGTGGCGAGGGCCTCCTCGAGGCGCTGGTCGAAGAGCCTGCGGTTGGCCAGTCCGGTCAGGGAGTCGTGCGTGGCGTCGTGGCGCCGGCGCAGCGAGAGGGCGGCGGTCTGCAGCACCACCACGTTGGCGGCCAGGAGCGGGGGGAGCAGGAGCAGGCTGCGCTCGGCGGCCACCACGTAGATCGGGGCGAGCGCCAGTAGCACCACCTCGGTGACCCCCGCTTCGCTGCGCTGCGCTGCGAGCACGGCCGTCAGGGGCAGCCGTGTGTCGATGGCGATACCGGTGGCGACGAGGACGACGTTGACCGCGAAGGCGCCGGCCAAGGCGCCGGCCACCACGGCGAGCTGCTCGAGGCCGGCGCCCCCCGCCCAGCGCAACAACCCAGCGGCCGGCATCCAATGCAGGATCCACGCAGCGACACTGATCGATGCCACCGACGTGGCAGCGTTGAAGACGACGTCGGCCAGCGGCTTGCGCCGGACGCCGTCGCCGGCCACGGCGGCAACGGCCGCTGCCGCCGCAGCCGCGGCAGGCGTGGCCAGCAGGACCAGGGCGCCGAGGAACGTCCAGCTGCCCGTCACCTCGCCGGCGCCGTTGCGCTGGCGGCGCTGCACGGTCCACAGGTCGGACGCGACCGCGCCGGCAGCCAGGACGACGACGGCTGCCGGGCGGGGCCCGAGCAGCGGGCGCCCGACCGACGCCTCCACGTCCCAGGCGAGGGTCACCGCAGCGAACACCGCGGCGCAGACCACGAACGCCGGGAACGACCGGCGGCCCAGCAGGTGTACCAGCCGCTCGCTCTTCACTGCCGTGGTCGGGTGCATCCGCTCCTTGCGCGCCGCGGAGGGCCGGGCTCCTGGCTCGCTCCCCGCTCCCGATGTGCGCTCATCGAACCGTGTCCTCCCGGCGACGGCCGGTACGTGCCTCGGACGGTGTCATGCTGACAGCACCTCGGCGGCGCGGCCAGCGCCGGCGAGGCGATTGCCCTGATTTCTTCTTCGCTCCGGCTCCCCGCTCCCCCAAGGCGGGGCACGGGTCGGCGCGGCCAGCGTCGCGGGGTATCCGCAGGGTGACGGGGCCGGTCCAGGTCCTGTGACGGCCGGCGCTTTGACGCGCTCGCTCGACGCCGCGCTGTTCCCGCCGGTGCGGGTCCACGGATCTCGGGACGAACTTCACGCCGCCTGCGGGCGTCGGCCGGGGAGGAGGACGGCAACTTCGTCATCTACCGCCATCCCGGGCGGAGCACGTGGGCGTCCGGCACCGCAGGCAGAGCCTGACGGCCTGCCATCGCCGGCGGTGAGCCCTGGGATCAGGGCAGGCCGGAGGCGGAATGGCCGCCAGCCCCTCCGCCGGCCGCCAGCCCCTCCGCCGGCCGCCAGCAGCGGCACCGCCGATCGTCGGTGGCCGAACCGCGCGCAGGCGAGCGAACTGCGCGCAACCACGACCGCATACCGCTGTCTGTGCGCGCAGTTCGCCTGACCGCGCGCGTTTGACGCCCGAAGGGACGCCCGTACCGTCTGAAAACGCCCATATGCCACTGATACGACTCACCCCGCCCCTGCCGGTGGCCACGACTCCCCCAGCACGCCACCCCGCCGCGCCGGACAATCGCCCTGGCGGCGCCGGCCGGTACCCTCGAACCAAGCCATGGCTTCCGCCCGACCGGCATCCGGGGACTCCGCCGCCACCGGCCGTGTCGCGGGGGATGCCTCGGAGTCGCCACCGGAAGGATGGGCGGCGACCCACACCGCCAACCTCGACCAGCCGACCCCAGCCCAGGCCCGGGCGGCGCACCGGGAGCACCACCACGGCTCCAGGGACGCCGACAGCCGCCTCCTCGTCGCCGCCCTCTGCCTGATCCTGGCGCTCATGGTGGCCGAGGTGGCGGTCGCTGCCGTGAGCGGTTCGATGGCCCTGTTCGCCGACGCCGGCCACATGCTCACCGATGCCGGCGCCCTCGCCGCCGCTGTGTGGGCGGCCCGCCTCGCCCGGCGCCCGGCGACGGGCAGGATGACGTGGGGTTTCCAGCGCGCCGAGATCCTCTCAGGCGCGCTGAACGGCCTGTCCCTCGTAGCGGTGGCGGCCGCCGTTCTCGTCGGCGCGGGCGAACGGCTCGTGCGGCCCGTGCCCGTGGACGGGGCGGCGCTGGTGATCGTGGCGAGCGCAGGTCTCGTCGTGAACGGCATCGCCACATGGCTGGTGGCGCGGGCCGACCGGGAGCGCCTCGACGTCGCCGGCGCCCATGCCCACCTGGTGACCGACGGCTGGGCGTTTGGCGGGACGCTCGCCGCCGGCGTGGTGATCCTCGCCACCGGCTTCCGCCGGGCCGACCCGATCGCCTCCCTGCTGGTCGTGGGCCTCATGCTCCGCGCCGCCTGGCCTCTCTTGCGCAGCAGTGGCCGCATCCTGCTCGAGGCGACGCCGGAGGGTGTCGACCTCGACGCGGTCAGGACGCACCTGCTGTCGGTCCCCGACGTACGCGAGGTACACGACCTGCACGCCTGGACGCTCAACTCCGACCTGCCGGCCCTCTCCGCCCATGTGGTCGTGGCCGACGAGTGCTTCGCCGCCGGCGGTGCACCGGTGCTGCTCGACCGGCTGCAGGCGTGCCTCGCCGGCCACTTCGACGTCGAGCACTCCACGTTCCAGCTCGAGGCAGCCGGCCACTCGGGCCACGAGCCGGGACACCACACCTGAAGCCCCGTCGTAGGCTGGTGCCAATGGACATCCACGACCAGATTCGGCGGTTCTGGGAGGCGGACGCCGCCGTCTACGACGAGGTCCCCAACCACCGCCCGACCGATGCAGGTGAGCTGTCCGCCTGGGCGGCGGCACTGGCCCGGCTCCTGCCCCAGCCGCCGGCGCGGGTGCTCGACTGCGGGGCCGGCACCGGCTTCCTGTCCTTGCTTGCTGCCCGCCAGGGTCACAAGGTGACGGCACTCGACATCTCGCCGGCGATGCTCACCCGGCTCGAAGCACGAGCCAACACCGCGGGCCTCGGCATCGAGATCGTGGAAGGCCGTGCCGACCAGCCGCCAGAAGGGCCATTCGATGCTGTGATGGAGCGCCACCTGCTCTGGACCCTCCCCGACCCGGTCGGCACGCTGCGGGCGTGGCGGGCGGTGGCACCGATGGGGCGGCTCGTGGTGTTCGAAGGCCGCTTTGGCCAGGGCGACCCGCTACGGCAGGCAAGGGCCGTGGCGAGCCGGGTCCTCGGCCGCGCGCAGGGCACGATGAGCGGCCACCACGGCGAGTACCCCAAGGAGGTGCTCGACGCCCTCCCGCTCGGTGCCGGCACGACGCCGGCGGCGGTGGTGGAGACCGTGACCGCCGCCGGCTGGCCCGATCCCTGGCTGGAGCGGCTCCACGACGTCGAATGGGCAGCCAGCGTCGCAGCACCGCTATCCCAGCGGCTGATCGGCATACCCGCCCGCTTTGCCGTGACCGCCGGGTAGCCGCCCTCCTGGCATTGGCAGAGACGGATGTACAAACAGGCCATGACAGACACGCTTCCGGAGCTCGCCCGGGCCATGCTCGGCGCCGTCCAACGGCCGACGGTGACCGCCAGGGTTGTCGACATCCAGGGCTTCTCGACATGGCCCGGCGACGAGGTGGTCGTCGTCGACGAGGACGGCGTCCGTCACGGGCAACTGCTCGGCGTCGCCGGCGCCGCCCGGCTGCGGGAGGCGGCCGGCCCACTGCTCCGCCCCGGCGTCCCGCCCGCCCTGGGATCGGCCGTGGTGGACATCCACGGGGCGGCCGTGGAGGAGGCCGGCCTGTCGTGCGGCGGGCGAGCCGAGCTGCTGCTCCAGACCACCGCCTCCATCCCCGCGGCGCTGTGGGAGCTGCTCGGGTCCCGGACTCCGGCGGTGCTGCTCACCCGCATTGAAGGGCCCGGCCGCTCGCCCGCCTCGCAGGTCGTGGCCGCCGACGGGCGAACCTGGGGCACCGTCGCACCGCCGGCTCCGGTGGCCGTCGCCGAGGCCGTCCACCTCCTCCGCTCCGGCCACAGCGCCACGCGCCGCGTCGAGGACCCGGCCGGCACCGTGCTGGTCGAGGCGTGGGTGCCAGCCCCCCGGATGGTGGTGGTCGGCACCGGAGACCTGGTGGACGCGCTGAGCGCCCAGGGCCGCCTGCTCGGCTGGGACGCCACCGCCGTCGACGACCGCCCCCAGCCCCACGGTGACTGGCCGGCACTGGCGGGGGCCTTCGCCTGGGCCGGCGGGTCGGCAGCCCTCGTGGTGCTCTCGCACGACCCGCACGTCGACGCGCCGGCGCTCGCCGCCGGCCTGGACGCCGGGCTGCCCTACGTCGGCGCCCTGGGTTCGCGTGCCACACAGTCGCGACGCTCCGAGCGCCTACGGGCAAACGGGGTCAGCGAGGCGCAGCTCGACCGCATCCACCGCCCCATCGGACTGGACCTCGGGGGACGCAGAGCGCCGGAGGTGGCCGTCGCCATCTGCGCCGAGATCCTTGCCTGCCACTGCGGCCGCGACGCCCGCCCGCTGTCGGATCGCACCGGACCGATCAACGACCGTCCTGCCGCCGGCGCCGTGAAGCGTTGAACCGTGCACCATCGAACGGTCGCTTCAACCTCGCGCCGCCCGGTACCGCCGGATGAGGGCGTTGGTGGAGCTGTCGTGGCCCAACGCCGGCGCCGACTCGGCCGCCAGCTCGGGCACGATCCGTTGCGCCAGCGCCTTGCCCAGTTCGACGCCCCACTGATCGAAGCTGTCGATCCCCCAGATGACCCCCTGGGTGAGCACCCGGTGCTCGTAGGTGGCAACGAGCTCGCCCAGCACCCGGGGGGTGAGCGCCGGCGCGAGGATCGTGTTGGTCGGTCGGTTGCCCGGGAAGGTGCGGGCGGCGACCTGGCTGGCGGGAACCCCCTCCGCCTCGACCTCGGCTCTGGTCCTGCCGAACGCCAACGCCTCGGTCTGAGCGAAGAAGTTGGCCATCAGCAGGTCGTGGTGGTCGCCGACCCTGTGGTTGGGGTGCAGGAAGCCGATGAAGTCGGCGGGGATCAGCCGGGTGCCCTGGTGGATCAGCTGGTAGTAGGCGTGCTGTCCGTTGGTGCCCGGCGTCCCCCACACCACCGGGCCGGTCGGGAGGTCCACCGGGTCCCCGGCCAACGTCACCGACTTGCCGTTGCTCTCCATCTCCAGTTGCTGGAGGTAATCGGGGAAGCGCGCCAAATAGTGGTTGTAGGGCAGGACCGCCTGCGTCTCGGCGCCCCACAGGTCGTAGTACCACACTCCGATGAGCCCCATCAGCGCCGGCAGGTTACGCTCGAACGGAGCCGAACGGAAATGCTCGTCGACGAGCCGGAAACCGTCGAGCATCTCACGGAAAGCCGCCGAACCGACGGCGATCATGAGCGAGAGCCCGATGGCCGAATCATAGGAATACCGGCCGCCCACCCAATCCCAGAACTCGAACATGTTGGCGGTGTCGATCCCGAACTCCCGCACCTTCTCCGCATTGGTCGACACGGCCACGAAGTGCTTGGCCACCGCCGCCCGGTCCCCCAGCCCGCGCAGCAGCCAGTCCCGGGCGGTCGTCGCGTTGTTGATCGTCTCGAGGGTCGTGAAGGTCTTCGAGCTGACGACAAAGAGCGTCTCGGCCGGATCGAGGTCGCATGTCGCCTCCCAGATGTCACTGCCGTCGACGTTCGAGACGAACCGGAACGTGATGTTCCGATCGGCGCGGTCCCGCAACGCTTCGTACGCCATCTTGGGGCCGAGGTCGGATCCGCCGATCCCGATGTTGACCACGGCGCGGATGCGCTTTCCGGTCTGCCCCCGCCATTCGCCGCTGCGGACGGCCTCGGAAAAAGCCTCCATCTTCTGCAGGACCGCGTGCACGTCAGGTACCACGTCGCGGCCGTCTGTGGTGATCCTCGCCCCCGCCGGCGCCCGCAGCGCCACATGGAGGACCGCCCGGTCCTCGGTCACGTTGATGTGCTCGCCCGCGAACATGGCGTCGATGCGCTCGTGCAGGCCGGCCCGTCGGGCCACGGCAGCGAGGAGGCGCACCGTCTCGGCCGTGAGTCGGTTCTTCGAGTAGTCGAGGTGCAGGTCACCGCCGTCCACGCTGAGGGACTCGCCCCGCGTGGGGTCGTCGGCGAACAGATCCCGCAGGTGGACGTCGGCAAGGGTCCGCTGGTGGCGGGCCAGCGCCCGCCACTCGTCGGTCTCGGTGATGCGCACGGGCGTGATCTCCACGGGACACAAGCTAACCTTCTCCCAGTGGTGCGCCGTCTGCTGCTGTGGGACATCGACGGCACCCTGCTCCGGGCCGGCTCGGCGGGCGCCGACGCGTTCGACTTCGCGATCGACGACGTGCTCGGCGAAGTCCCGCCGGGACGGGTCCCCATGAGCGGCAAGACCGACCCCCTCATCGTCCACGAGCAGCTCGGGCTGCTCGGCATCGAGCCGGACGAGGCGACCGTCGACGCCGTCCTCGACCGCCTCGTCACCCGGCTGGCGGAGGCCGCCGACCGGATCACCGAGCTCGGCAGCGCCTGCCCGGGGATCCCGGAGCTGCTGGAGCAGCTCGCCACCCGCCAGGACGTCGCGTCGGGCTGCCTGACCGGGAACCTGCGCCCCAACGCCCGGGTGAAGCTCACGGCCCTCGGCCTCGATCGCCTCGTCGACCTCGACCTCGGCGCCTACGGCAGCGACGACATCGACCGCAACGCCCTCGTGCCCCTGGCGCGCAAGCGAGCAACGGAGCGATTCGGCGCCGAGGTGCCCTCCGATGCCACATGGGTCATCGGCGACACGCCCCGTGATCTCGACTGCGCGCGCGCCGGGGGAGTGCGGTGCCTGTTGGTGGGTACAGGGACCTTCGACATCGAGGAGCTCGAGGGGCTGGGCGCCGACGCGACCTTCGCCGACCTGACCGACACCGACACCGTGCTCGAACTGCTGGCAGGGACGCCGTGACCCGATCCCACCTGGTTCCCCGGAGCGCCGACCGCGTGGCGGGGCGCAACCCTGTCGACGGTGACGACGTGCCCTCCCCCGCTTCGGCGTGCTGCTCGAGCTCGAGGACTTTCGACGTGTCGTCGCGAGGCTGCGCGACGCCGGCATCTTCCGCCGCTACCCAGCTAGGGCAGCTCGTCGAGCTCCCACTCGCCGGCGGCCACGTTGGCGGCCACCTGCTCTGGCCTGGTGGCTCCCGCGATGACCGAGCTCACCTCCGGGTGGGCTAGCAGGCCGGCGAAGGCCAACTCGAGCAGCGTGTGGCCCCGCTCCTTCGCGAAGCCGCCCAGCCCCTCGATCCGGTCGAAGGTCACCTCGTCGATCTCCTGCCCTGACAGCCGGGTACCCGCCGGCATGGCCTCGCCCCGCCGGTACTTGCCGGTCAGCAGCCCGCGGGCTAACGGGAAGTAGGGCAGCACTCCGACGCCGAAGCGCCGGCACGCCGGCAGCAACTCCACCTCGGCGTCACGCTCGAGGAGGCTGTACTCGTTCTGAGCGGAGACGAAACGCTCGAACCCGCCGGCGCGCGCCTCCCAGTCGGCATCCGCCACCTGCCAGGCCGCGAAGTTGGAGCAGCCCAGGTAGCGGACCTTGCCCTCGGCGACGAGCTCGTCGAGGGCGGCCAGCGTCTCGGCGATCGGCGTGCGGGGATCGGGGCTGTGCAGCTGGTACAGATCAATATGGTCGGTGCGCAGGCGGCGCAGGCTCTCCTCGACGGCCATGCGGACGTAGCGACGCCCGCCCCGCGCCTCCTTGTCGCCCCTCCCCATGTCGTGGCCGAACTTGGTGGCCAGCACCACTTCGTCCCGCCGCGAACCGAGGACCTGGCCGATGATCTCCTCCGAGCCGCCCCGGTTTCCGTAGGTGTCGGCCGTGTCGAACAGGGTGATGCCCTGGTCGATGGCGGTATCGATCACCTGCCGGGATGCATCCATGCCGATGCGACCCCCGAAGTTGTTGCAGCCGAGGCCGACGACGGACACGGTGAGGCCGGAGTTGCCAAGTTGGCGGTAGCGCATGGCGCCCAGCCTGCCAGGGCCTGGCGGGTAGGAGTGCCGCCCGGTCGGTAAGGTTGCGGTCTCATGGCGCTCGCCAGTCGCAGCTCCCGAAGGGCGAGCGGCCGGCGGTGGCTGGCCGCCGGTGTGGTGCTCACCCTGCTCGTGCTCCTCGTCGACGCGTCCATCAAGTCCCGCTCGCCGGATCCGACCCGCCAGCTCAACGGCTCGGTCTGGGTCGACCGCGCCTTCGCGCTGGTGGAGCAGTCCGACGTGCAGGGCATGCAGCTGGCGGCGTTCCTCTCCGACACCAAGACGACCTCGGGACCCGCCGTCGCCGCCCAGCTCGACAGCCTGGCGGCCGGGGCCCGCTCCGCGTACCGCGCCGACACGGGCATCCTGCCCCCGACCGACCTGGCCGGCCCCGCCGGCTTGCTCGAGAGCTGCCTGCTGGTGCGCTCGATGGAGGCCCAGCGCATCGCCGGCGCCGTCCACGCCGCCCTCACCGCCAAGGTGGGGACCGGCGTGATCCGCGCCTCCGGCGACACCTTGGCCGCTGCCCTCCAGAGACTGGAGGTGGCCGACCAGGCGTACACCCTGTTCGGGACGCAACTCCCGGGCTGGCTGCACGTGCGCGCCCCGCCTTCCCGATGGATCGGCCCGGGGGTGGACACCAACCCCGCCGGCCTGACGGTGTTCCTGACCAGCCTGCAGAGCCGGGCCAGCTTGAAGCCGACGTCCTCCGTGGCGATCGAGGCCGTGAGCACCACGCCCTCAGCTGTCGGCACGCGGGGCGGGACCCAGATCCTCGCCCCGGGGCGGCAGCTGACGGTCAACGTGGTCGTCGGCAACACCGGCAACCAGACCGAGCGCAACCTGACCGTCACCGCCTCGATCACGCCGGCCACCGGCGCGTCGAGCGCTCGCCAGTTCGTGGCGCTGCTCGCCCCCGGGTCCTCCCAGGCCTTGACGATCGGCTACCTCGCGCCGCCCCTCGGCCGGAAGGTGACCCTGACCGTGACGCTGACGCCGACGGCCGGAGACCCGGCGAAGGCGAGGACGGCGACGCTCGTGTTCGAGATGCCCTCACCGACGACGAGCGCGCCGACGACCACGACGCCGGCCACGTCGACGACCCTGCCCGGGGCGACGGGAAGCGGGGCGACGGGGACCCCGGGGACCGGCGCGGCCGGCGCCGGCGGGGGGTCGACCACCGTTCCCACTCCGACCGTGCCGGCAACGACCGGGACAGGCACCGCCGCCGGGACAGGCACCACCAGCACCAGCACCGCCGGGACAGGCACCACCAGCGCCAGCACCGCCGGGTCGTCGGGTACTCCTCCGACCACCTGACGGCCCGGCGCCGGCGGACTGGGTCCGCCTCTGTGGCGGTGGGGTGCTGTGGCGTCGGGATGTCAGGGCGGTGGCGGTGGCGGTGGCGGTGGCGGTGGCGGTGGCGGTGAGACCATGCGTGTCGGCGGGGAGTAGACAGGCGGGGCGGGACTCAGACGGCACCTCCGGCGAGTGCCAGGCACCTCCGACGAGCGAACCCCTGCAGCTCGGGCTGACGCCTCAGGGCGTCGACGGGCCCGGGTTTGGTCGGATTTCACCGAGACGCGGTGGTTTCTTGCCACGTTGTCGTCGACTTCGGTGCATTCACTTGACCTCGGGGGATTGAGGCCCAGGAGCGCTCCTGGATGCACCGAGCTTTCTGCGCACGTCCCGCCAGGTCCACCAGGGCTGAACGCCAGGACCTTCCCGGGCCGCAGGCCCTCCTACGAACCAGCCGGCCCGACGGTGTACTCGTATGGCAGGGCGGCTACCTGGTCTGCGTCCGGCGTTCCCGACAGCCCGAACGCCAGGAGGTCGGCGACGTCGACGAAGAGGGTCCCCTGCACGAGTGTCCCCACCGCCGCCTTGGGAGTGATGGTGACGGGGATCTGGGCGGTCTGGCCCGGCTGCACGACGATCAGATCCATGGAGGCGTGCGGGTTGATCGACAGCCGCCACAGGTCGCCGGTCGGAGAGGTGACAGCGATGTCGAAGGCGGACGTCTGGGCCTGCATCGAGGTGACAGCGAGGGATGACGGCACTCCCTGCGCTCCGTCAGGGCCGACCGGCTGGGGGGTCACCGCCCACGGTCCTTGGCTCAACGGGCTACCCGACAGGAATCCGCTGGCGCTAATGCCTGCCGTCTGCCCGACGACATCAGGGACACCGTATAGGTAGCCGACCTCCGCCACGATCGGCATCGACGCCTGCGCCTCCCATGTGATACCCGAGGTCCCTGTGGGCACGACATAGAACACGCCCCTCGAGTTGGGCATCGACGTCACCGGCAGTCCGCCCAGCGGTTTCAACGACAGGGTGGTCTGCCATCGGAACCTGGCATCCACGAAATAGGCCTGCGGCGCTGTACCCGTGTTGGTCACCGTGACCGCCGCCTGCACGGGCGTGCCGGAAGCCAGCACCGTGCTGACGGAATCGGGCAGGCCCGAGGCGGTGACAGGGACGGCGGACTCGTCGACCATCACCGTGTACGGCTCGGAGAGGGCCGTACCGGACACGGCGTTGTTGAAGTCGATGATCAGATCCCACGTGCCAGCAACCGGCGTAAGCACGTGAAGCTCGGCACCGGGCGTCGGCACTCCGGTCAAACCGCTCGCGCCGACGGCAAGGTAGGCGTTGCTCGCCACCGCCTCAGCCGTCCCGGTCGGGCTCACGAGCTCAGCGGTAAACGGATCGCGCGCCTTGCCGGCGAGGGTGATCGAGGCGTTGAGCTCTGGTTCGCCCGCGGAGAGCTGCACTTGGTAGTAGGCGGTCTGGCCGGTGAACGGGCTCCGGCCGTTGCCACCCGTGAGCACACCGCCGAAGGAGGTGGGACCCGTCGGGACGAGGCTGCGCAGGATGATCGGAACGCTGGTCGTGTTGGTCATGGTCGAGCCGGCAACCCTCGCCTGCAGCATCAGTGACGCCGCCTGGTCGCCGGGCGTCGAGGGGGTGGCCGCCTGAACGGTGATCGTTCCGGACTGGCCGGGTGCCAGGGTCAGGCTGGCCGGGCTCACCGACCCGAGTGGCTGCCACGCGGCGACCGACGCCCCGAAAAGTACGGGCCCGGTCGTCCCGCCGGCACCGGACTGGTTGCCGAAGATGTACGCCGTCCACGCCCCCGGCACCGGCTTGCTCACCTGCGCGTTGCCGTAGTTGCCCGGCCCGGGCTCGGACACGATGGCTAGCCGACCCTGGGGGTCGACGAGGTTGAACCCGACGGGCGCGTAGAGACTCGGGCCGCCGGCACTGCTGAGCCCGGCGGTCTTGAAGGCGATCGACGCGCTCAGCCGGTTCTCTCCGGGCGGGACGGTGAAAGTCACCTTCTCGATATTCAGGAGCTTTCCTCGGGCGCTGACAGCGTGCGGGCTGTACTGGTCGCTCAGCACCACCGTCGCTGACGCGACCGGCGTCCACGGTCCGAGCGTCTGGGTCCAGGGCACGATCGTCTGGGTAGAAGCGCCACTGTTGGTCACCGTCTCGGTGAGCGCCTCAGGGCTCGCGGGGATGGCCGACACGTCGATCTGGTTGGGCGACAACAGCGTCGTCTCGCCCGATGCCTGCGACGCCGACAGCCCGTACGAGCGCGCGGCGAGGACCGCCCGGTAGGCGTCGAGCAGGCCGGATCCCTGCTGGTCAGCAGGGGCGCCGATCGGGTTGGCGGTGCTCAGCAGGATCCGCTTGACAACAGAGGGGACCGGCGTGGCGCCGGCGTGTGCCTCCCGGTACGCCTGGATCACCAGCGCTGCCACGCCGGCGGCCACCGGGGAGGACTCGCTGGTGCCTCCGATCGCCTGGAAAGGCGTCGGCTGGTTGCGGTCGTTGCGGCATCCCTTGTAGATCGCCACGTCGGTCGAGCAGGGCAGCCAGTTGTAGTCCCCAGGCGCCACCAGGTCTATGGTGCGGCCGGTCTCGGTCTCCCCCGATGAGCTGAACGGGCTGGTGTTGTTGTTAAGCCAGCCGGTCACTCCCGGCCGTTGGGCAGCACCCAGGCCGGTCTGGGCGTAGATGCGGTACGTGGTGCTGGCACCCACGCTGATGACGTTGGGGTCGGACGCCGGCGAGCCGATAGTGTTGCCGGGACCGGCGTCACCGCTGGAGGCGACCACGGTGACGCCCGCGGCCACGGCGGCGTCGTCGGCCATGTCGAAGGCGTCGAGTGCTTCGACGTCGGGGAACGAGCTACCCCCGATCGACTCGTTGAGGACGTTGACGTGGTCGTACGTCACCGCCCAGTCGACGGCCTGCACGAGCACCGACAGCGGCGCCCCGCCGGAGTTGCCGATGACGTCGAGGCCGACCAGGCTGACGCCCGGGGCGACACCCTCGATGCGGATGCGGCACGGAACAGCGGAAGGCAGGTCGGTGTAATGGGAGACGTCGTAGACGACCGTTCCCTGGGCGGCGATGGAGCCGGCATCGAGGAACGCCTCCCGCCCGTCCGTCGGCGTCGCCGTGCCGTCACCGCTGAAGTCCCGGTAGTCGACGAACACGTGCTGGCCGTCGGGGCGGATGAAGTTGGGGTTGTTGACGTCGATCCCGTCGGCGATGAAGCCGACCTTCACTCCTTCACCGGTATAGCCGAGGCTCGCCGCCGTGGGCTGGGGCTTGTAGCCCGACACCGCGTTGACGGTTTCGTCCGCTTGGGGGTTGAGCTGGACCCAACTCGGGCATGCGTTGTCGGGCGGGACGGCGGCAGGTGCGGTCAGGTCGCCGGACACCGGCGTAGCGGCGAGGGCCGGCGGAGTCATCCGGATGGTCACGTCGGGAACAACCTGTCTCACCGCAGGGTCGTGGGCGAGGCGACGGGCCTCGGCCGGGGAGACGGTCGCCGCCACCGCGTCGATCAACCGGTAGGCGTGGATGTGGGTGGCACGGGTCTCGGCGAGCTCGGCGAGCAGAGGCCGCTGGGCGGCTGCGAACGCCGCCGACCGGGCCGCCTCATGGGCGGTGTCGGCAGGCAAGCGGGGGGCCTGATCGCGAAGGATGACGATGACGCGAGCGGACACGTGGCTCGACAAGGCGCCGGCCTCCGCCCGCGTGAGAGCCGGCCATGCCGGCGCCGGCCGGGAGATCCGGGCCGCGGCACCGACCCCCGATTGTCCAAGGATGAGCACGCCCACCAGCGACGTTGCCGCACCCAGCGCCCCCCTCCGACCGATCCGCTGCTTCCACCCCCGCACCACGATCGCGCCCCCTCCGACCCCCACACGGGGCGTCTTGG
>DAHVMA010000074.1:0-4984 GCA_027320105.1 Acidimicrobiaceae bacterium
ATCTGGTTGCGCCCTTGGCTGGCCAACTCGACGAGCTTCTCGCGCAACCGGGGCGCCGTGTACACGTCCACCTCGCCCTTGACGGCGAGGACCGTGTAAGGCGACCGGCTGTCGTCGACCTCGAGACCGAGCTCCATGGCCTTCCTTCCTGCGCGTCGGCACGTCCCGTGACGGCCCGGGGGGCATCGACCGGGACTGTACCCACCGGAGCCGGACCATCACCCCTCCCTTGGTCAGCGGGCCGAACTGCTCGAACCAGTGATGGAGGCAACCCGGCGGGCGATGTTGACGGCGTGGTCGCCGAGCCGCTCGTAGAAGCGTGCGACGAGGGTCATGTCCACGACCACCGGCAGGGACATGCGGCCAGCTGACAGCTCGGCGGTGAGGATGGCGTGCAGGTCGTCCATCTCGTCGTCGCGCTCGACGAGGGCTTCGGCCGCCGAGCCGTCCCGCTCGTACCAGGAGTCGGCCGCCTGGCGCCACATCTCCGAGCCGAGCCGTCCCATCCGCTCGATGAGGCCCCGGCAGCGGGGCGTCAGCTCCGCCCCGAATCCACCGCCGGCGCGACGGGCGATGTGCAGCACCAGGTCGTGGGACCGCTCGAGCTCGGGCACCACCCGCAGCACCGAGAGGAGGAACCGCTGATCGGTGGCGGCGGTCGCTCCGAGGGCGAGGTGGTGCTCGACCACCTCTTCGACTTCCTTGTAGAGGTCGTCGATGGGCCGCTCCCGCCCCCGGAGGATCTCGAGGATCTCCGGCTCGCCGGAGAGCAGCGCGTCCGTCGCGGCCACGAGACCCTCGGCGACGAGCGCGAACAGCTGGATGACGTCGGCTTCGATGGCCCCCAGGCGCTCCTGGTAGGGCAAAGGGGAGCCGTCCATCGGCCGGAGCCTACCTACGCGTTACCCGCAGGTGGTGACTCACGCCGCCGCTGCAGAGCAAGGGGGTCCCGGGATGGTGCCCGACCCTGCTGGTGGGCGGGCGGCGGGATGGACTTGATGCCAGGAGTCATCGGGGCTCCGGGCCGCGGTCCCTGCCCGTAGGATCCCCCCGGTGGAGGCGGCGTTCTTCGATCTCGACAAGACCGTGCTCGCCCGCTCGTCGATGATGGCGTTCGCGCCCGCCATGTACCGCGCCGGCCTGCTCCGGCGCCGCAACCTGCTGCAGGGAGTGGCGACCCACGCCGTATACCAGCGGTGGGGTGCCGGGCCCCGGCGCGTCGCCCGCATCCAGCGGTCGGTGCTGTCGATCACGTCCGGCTGGAACCAGGCCCAGGTGCGCAGCCTCGTCCGGGACGGCCTTGGCGACGTCATCGACCCGATCACCCACGCCGAGGCGGTGGGCCTGATCGCCGCCCACCGCGCCGCCGGGCGGCGGGTCGTGCTCGTGTCGGCGGCGCCCGAGGAGATGGCCGAGCCCATCGGTGCGCGCCTCGGCGTCGACACGGTGATCGCCTCACGTGCAGCGCTGGACGATCGGGGCCGCTACAGCGGCCGGCTCGAGCGCTACGCCTACGGCCCGGCCAAGGCGACGCTCATCACCGAGCTGGCGCGCCGGGAGGGCATCGACCTGGCCGGCTCGTGGGCTTACAGCGACTCGATCACCGATCTGCCGATGCTCGAGGCGGTCGGCCATCCGGTGACGGTCAACCCCGACCGCGCCCTGCGGCGCGTCGCTCTGGTGCGGGGCTGGGAGGTGGCCCGCTTCGAGGTGCCACCCGCCCCGCCACCGGCGCACCGCCGCGGGCGGGGCGCGGTGGTCGCGGCCGGCCTCGTCACCGCCTGGTTGGTGCGGCGCCGGGCTTGAGCAGGTTCAGACGAGCAGGGCTCAGACGACCTTGAGCTTCTTGGCGGCGAAGAACCCCAGTCCGACGAGCACGGCCAACACGAGCAGCTTCTTCATGGGCACGTACCGTAGCCGAGCGGCGCCGGCCGTCAGCCTACGAAGCTGCCCTCGGCGCGGCGGGCGGCTTCGCTGGCCGCCGCCAGCGAGTCGCCGTCAACGACGAGCTCCTGCAGGCACGACTCGCCTTCCTCCCAGTCGGAGCGCGCGTCGTGGCCCGCCTGAGCGAGGGTCCGGATGACCGGGCCGTCAGCGACGGCGGTCGCCTCGCGCCGGTGGTAGCGGTAGCGGGCCACCAGCCGCGGCAACGCCACGCGGTGCACCACCGCAAGGAGGGCGGCGTCCCCGTCGGGCGCTGGGAGGTGGCCTCCGGCCAGGCCGAGCAACTCGCCCCAGCCGGCCGGGGCGGTGACGAGCGACTCGCGGTCCATGCCGGCCAGCACCGGCAGCCGGTCCCACCACTGGGCAGCCCGCCAGGCGGCGTGCTGGCTGTGGCGGTCCAGCATGGCGACGGCACCCGGGGTGCCGGCAGCCACCCCCCAGGCTCCGAGCACCTCGAACAGCCGGCGCTCGATCCAGCAGTGGCCGCCGACCATGGCGGCGGACTCGTCGAGTGTGAGGCTCACGCTCGGCCGCCGGGGCCGGCCACGAGGAGGATCTCGTCTCGCAGGCGGTCCCCCTCGCCGCGCCGGGCCCGGCAGCGGCGGGGAGCCGTGGCCGGTAGGGAGGTCACCGGCTCAACGGTAGCGATTAGTGATCGGCACCCTGCGGTCCTTGCCGAACGCCTTGGGTGTCACCCGGACGCCGATCGGGTTCTGCCGGCGCTTGTACTCGGCGGCGTCGACGAGGCGCACGACGCGCCGGACGGTCTCCTCGTCGAAGCCGGCGGCGACGATCTCACCCGCTGTCATGTCCCCCTCGACGTAGGCCTCGAGGATCGGGTCGAGCTCCTCGTAGGGGGGCAGGCTCTGGTCGTCTCGCTGGTCGGGGCGCAGCTCGGCCGACGGTGGCTTGGCCAGCACTCTCTCGGGGATGACGTCGCTGGTGGTGTTGCGCCAGCGGCACAGGCGGTAGACGAGCGTCTTGGGAACGTCGCGTATCACCGCGAAGCCCCCCGCCGTGTCGCCGTAGAGGGTGGAGTAGCCGACCGCCAGCTCGCTCTTGTTGCCGGTGGTGAGGACCAGCCAACCCATCTTGTTGGACAGGGCCATGACCGTCACGCCCCGGATGCGGCTCTGCAGGTTCTCCTCCGTGAGGTCCTCGCCCAGCCCGGCGAAGCTCGGGGTGAGCATCCCGAGGAAGGCGGCGTGGGCCGGCTCGATCGGGATGACGCGGTGGTCGGTTCCGAGCCGGCGGGCGAGCTCGGCGGCGTCGGCGAGGGAGTGCTCGCTCGAGTACCGGGAGGGCAGGGCGACGGTGTGGACTCGGTCGGCGCCGAGGGCGTCGGCGGGGACCACGGTCACGAGGGACGAGTCGACACCGCCGGAGAGAGCGACGATGACGTCGGTGAACCCGTTCTTGCGGACGTAGTCCCCCGCGCCGACCACGAGGGCCCGGTACACCTCCTCCTCCGGGCCGGGCCGCCGGGCGGGTGGCGGTGCCAGGCGGGGTGCGTCCACCGCCTGGCGCGCCTCGGTGCTGATCGTGATCACCGGGAGGGGGACCGCGGCCCTCCGGCCACGGGGGTCGACCAGGCGTTTGCGGTACGCCGGCCGGATCTCCAGGTCGACGACCGCAACCGCCTCCTCGAAGGCCGGGAGGGACGTGACGACGCGGCCGGTCCCGTCCACGACCATGGATGCGCCGTCGAACACGAGCTCGTCCTGGCCTCCCACCTGGTTGACGTACACCAGCGGGCAGGAGGCGTCGGCCGCCCGCGTCGCCACAAGGTGCTCCCGCTCGGAGAGGCGGTCGGCGTAGTAGGGAGAGCCGTTGATGTTGACCATCAGCTCGGCGCCGGCGGCGGCCTGGTCGGCAATGGGGCCGGCCGGGTCCCACATGTCCTCGCAGATCGACACCCCCACCCTGACACCGGCGATCGTGTACAGCTGGTCGGCGCCGGCGCCGGCGGAGAAGTACCGCTGCTCGTCGAAGACGCTGTAGTTGGGTAGCCGCTGCTTGTGGTACACGCCGCGGACCTCGCCGCCGGCGCACACCGCAGCAGCGTTGTAGAGGTCGGTCGACTCGTCGACGAACCCGATGATCGCTGCGCACCGGCCGGTGGCCGACGCCACTTTCGCAAGATGGGTGCGGTTGTCGGCCACGAAGCCCGGTTTCATGACCAGGTCCTCGGGCGGGTAACCGGTGACGGCCAGCTCGCCGAAGACAGCGAGGTCAGCACCGGCCTCCTCCGCCACGGCCAGGGCGGAGAGGATGGCCTCGGTGTTGCCGGCAAGGTCGCCGACGACGGGGTCCAGCTGGCAGAGGGCCAGGCGGAGGCGGCTCACACCCCCGAGGGTACGCCGTCCCGGAGCCGGGAGCGCCCGGAGCCGGAGCCGTCCCGGAACCGGGGCCGGCACCGGCCGGTACGATCGTCGGCCGTGACCGAGTCGCCGGCCGGACACCCAGAGCCCGGCGCGCCCGGCGCGGCCGCCCCGGGAAGGGACCTGCGCTTCGCGCTGCTCGCCGCCGCCGTCTGCCTGGAGGCGGCCGGCATCGGCGTGCTGTTCCCGCTGCTCGCCCACCTGCAGAGCATCCACCACCTCGCCACCTACGCCCTCGGGCTGATGTCCGGCGCCAGCTTCTTCGCCGCCCTCTTCGCCCAGCTCACCGCCGGCCCGTTCCTCGACCGGGCCGGCGGGGAGCGGCTGCTGCTCGGCGGGCTCGTGTTGGGCGCCGCCGGCCTGGTGTGGTTCGCGTTCGCCGGCAACCTCACCCAGCTGGTGGTCGCCCGCGCCCTCGGCGGCGTCGGCTACGGCATCGTGCAGCCCGCAGCGCTCCGCCAGGCGAGCGTCGGGGTCACCGGCGCCCGCCGCGGCCAGCGCATCGGGGTGCTGTCGAGCGCCCAGATGGTGGGCATCTCGATGGGCCCGTTCTTCGGAAGCGTGCTTTACACCTTCGGCGGCATCCGCCTCCCCTTCGAGGTGGTGGCGGCGGGCATCATCGCCGTCGGCGTCGGTGTCGTCGCCGCACCGAAGCCCCA
>DAHVMA010000085.1:0-16744 GCA_027320105.1 Acidimicrobiaceae bacterium
CACCCCGCCGGCGGAGCCCCGCCAGCCGAGCGGGCCTCGTTGGCGATCTCGACGAACACGAGCCGCAACTGGCCCAGTGCCTCGACCAGTTGCGCCTCGGGCTTGCCGAGGCGCCCCCGCATCCCCTCGACGAGGGCGGCGAGGGCGTCGATGGCGGTGCGGGCCTGGTCGAACTGCGGGGGCTCCAGCGACAGGTGCAACGCCGCCAGCTCCCACAACCCGTAGGCGTGGTTGGCGACGACGACCTCCGCCGGGGTGCGTGAGAGCCGGTCCCGGGCCTCGGCCAGCTCGGCTGCGAGCTCTTCGTCGGTCGGCCCGGGCGGCTCCAGCCCCGACCCGCCGGCAGGCGGCTGGTCGGCCCGGGGGATGGGGCGCTCGCCGTCGGGTGTCCAAAGCGTGCTCATCGCGCTACCCTATGAGCTGGACAAGACAGGAAGCGGGGCGCTTGCGCCCCCACCTGGCCACCTCCGCCCCCCGGGGACCGGCAGGTGCGTCCAGGTCGGGATGACCGCCTCAGGGTGGGCGTTGCTTCCTGACGCCTGCCCTCTTCGCGTCCGCAAAGGGGGACCAACACAAGGAGTGATGTCGCAATAGCCGCCACAGCCGAACAGGGTGACCACCGCATCAACGAGCGGATCCGGGCGCGTGAGGTGCGCCTCATCGGCCCGGACGGGGCCCAGCTGGGGGTCAAGCCCCTGCCCGAGGCGATATCCATCGCCCGCTCCATGGACCTTGACCTCGTCGAGGTCGCTCCGGACGCCAACCCGCCCGTGTGCCGGATCATGGACTTCAACCGCTACAAGTACGAGGCGGCGCAGCGGGCGAGGGAGTCCCGTAGGAAGACCACGAGCACGAGCATCAAGGAGATGAAGTACCGGCCCAAGATCGGGACCGGGGACTTCGACACCAAGACGCGACAGGTCGCCAGGTTCCTCGGCGAAGGCCACAAGGTCAAGATCACGATCATGTTCCGGGGCAGGGAGATGAGCCACCCGGAGCTGGGCAAGAAGATCCTCGATCACGTGGCGGACACCGTGGGGCCGGTGGCCAAGGTGGAGGCGGAGCCCAAGCTCGACGGCCGCAACATGACGATGGTGCTCGCACCCGACCGCCGGGCCCTCCAGGCGGCTCGCGGCGACGCCCGCAGGCCCGAGGGCACCCCCGGGCAACGGCGGCCGGCCGCGGGCGGCACCCCCGAGCAGGCTGCGGCTCGCTCCCAAGAGCCGGCGGTGGACGGCGCCCCGGCGGCGGTGGACGTCGCCCCGGCGGTCGCTCCGGCGCTCGGCGATGGGGACTCCGGACCGGGAAGAAGTCCCGGGCCCGGAGGGCCCGGGCCGGCAGCCGTCCCCGACACCCAGACCCAGCCGTAGGAGAGCCCGACATGCCGAAGATGAAGACCGACCGGGGCGCCGCCAAGCGCTTCAAGGTGACCGGGAGCGGCAAGCTCCGGCGCCGCCGCGCCTTCCGCAACCACCTCTTCGAGAAGAAGCCGAGCACGCGGATGCGTCGCCTCGCCCACGAGACCGACGTCGCCGCCGCCGACGTGAAGGCCGTCAAGCGCCTCCTCGGGCTCTGACACCGCAGCGCGAAAGGAGACCGTCATGGCACGAGTGAAGCGGGCCGTTCACAGCAAGAAGCACCGCCGCGCCGTCCTCGAGCAGGCCCAGGGGTACTTCGGCAACAAGAGCCGGACCTTCCGGGCGGCCAACGAGCAGGTGATGCACTCCCTGCAGTACGCCTACCGGGACCGCAGGGCGCGCAAGGGCGACTTCCGCCAGCTCTGGATCCAGCGGATCAACGCCGCCGCCCGCCAGCACGGCATGAGCTACAGCCGCTTCGTCGCCGGCCTGCGCGCCGCTGACGTCGAGGTGGACCGCAAGGTCCTCGCCGACCTCGCCGTGCGCGACCCCGGGGCGTTCGCCGCCCTTGTCGAGGTGGCGCGCCGCGCCCTGCCGGCCGGCAACGCCACGGCCTGACAGCGGGGATCCCCACTGCCCGCCCTCGGCTACCGCCACCAGCGGGTGCAGCGCCTGCGGCGCCTCTCGGGGCGCCGTAGCGCGCGGGTGGAGGAGGGGATGTTCGTGGTCGAGGGCGCCAAGGTCCTCGCCGAGGCGCTCGCCGCCGGCGTCGTCGAGTCGGTGTACCTCGACCCGGCCGGCGCCGGGCCGGCGGAGCTGGAGCTGGCACGGCGGTGCCTGGACGCCGGCGGGCGGGTGTTCGAGCTCGAGAAGGGTGTGCTGGAGAGGGTCACCGACACCGTCACCCCCCAGCCGGTCCTCGGCGTCGCCGTCGACCCGACCGTGGCGCTCACCGCGTTGGAGGGGACCGGCCCGACCCTGGTCGTCGTCTGCGCCGAGGTGCGCGACCCCGGCAACGCTGGGACGCTGCTGCGCTCGGCGGCAGCCGCCGGCGCCGACGCCGTCGTCGCGTGTGACGGCTCCGTCGACGTGCTCAACCCCAAGACGGTGCGGGCCTCGGCGGGGGCGGTGTTCCGGGTGCCGGTGGTCAACGGGGGAGCTGCCCCCGAGGTCCTCGCCACCCTTGCCACATGGGGCCTGCGCCGCCTCGGGGCCGTGGCGCGCGGCGGCGTCGACCACGTCGAGGCGGACCTGCGGGCCCCGACCGCGCTGGTGCTCGGCAACGAGGCGACGGGACTGCCGGTCGAGACGGGCGGCTACCTCGACGGGCGGGTCACGATCCCCATGGCGACAGGAGCCGAGTCGCTCAACGTCGGGATCGCCGCCGCCGTGCTCTGCTTCGAAGCGGCCCGCCAGCGGCGAGGGGCCCGGCGGTGACCGCCGTCCTCGGGGCGGGCGCCGCCCTCCGCATCGACGAGCTCCCGGACCCGACCGTGCTGCTCGACGCCCAACGCCGCGTCGTCGAGCTCAGCGCCGGCGCGTGCCACCTCCTCGGCCGCCGGCCCGACGAGCTCGTCGGGCGCACCCTCGCCGACAGCGTCGGGGCGCGCGACGCCGGCGGCCGGCCGGTGTGGGCCGACGGGTGGGGCCACGCGGCGGTGCTGCGCAGCGTCCGGCTCGTCCCCGAACAGCTGCTGCTCTTCCGCCGACCCGACGGACGCGACCAGATCGTCGGCGCTGCTGCTGCCTACCGGAGGGACGCCGGCGGGGGCGTCACGGGCGCCGTCGTCAGCCTGCGCGACCTGCGCCGCCGGGCGCGGGGGGAGCGGGCGGTGGAGACCGTGTCGACGGTGAGCCACGAGCTGCGCTCCCCCCTCACCTCGGTGAAGGGGTACACGAGCCTGCTGCTCAGCCGGTGGGACCGCATCGGGGACGGCGACAAGAAAGCGATGCTCGCCCAGGTCCACCACGACGCCGACCGCGTGACGCGCCTCGTCACCGAGCTGCTCGACATCAGCCGCCTCGAGTCCGGTCGCCTCGCCCTGGGCCGGCGGCGGGTGGACCTGCCGGCGCTAGCGGACGACGTGGTCCGCAAGGTGCGCCTCGAGTACCCGGAGCTGTCGGTGGAGACAGACTGGCCGAAAGGCCTCCCCCTCGCCTGGGCCGATCCCGACAAGGTCGAGCAGGTGCTCACCAACCTCGTCGAGAACGCCTGCAAGTACGCCTCTCCACGAGATCTCACCCTGCGCGGCGGGCACGAGGGCGACCAGGTGTGGGTCAGCGTCGGCGACCACGGGGAGGGGATCCCCGATGAGGACCTGCCCCGGCTGTTCACCAAGTTCTTCCGGCGGGACCGGGGACGGCCGACCGGCTCGGGGCTCGGTCTGTGGATCAGCCGTGGCCTGGTCGAAGCGCACGGCGGGCGGCTCGAGGCCACCTCCAGGCTTGGTGAAGGCTCGACGTTCCGCTTTACGCTGCCGGCTTCATGAGCGACGCCGACGACATCCTGCGCGAGCTGGCGGCGGTCGAGGCGGCCGGGCGCGCCGTGCTGGGCGCCGCCGGCGACCGCGAGGCGCTGCGGTCGGCCGAGTCGCAGGTGCTCGGCCGGCGCTCCGGCCTCGCCCGCCTCAACCCGCGCCTCGGGCCCCTCGAACCCGACGACCGCCGCCGCGTCGGCGCCGCCGTCCACGCTGCCCGCCAGGGCCTCGAGGCGCTCGCCGCCGGCCGGCGCGCCGAGCTGGAGTCGGCCGCCCGCGCCGCCGCGCTGGCCGCCGACCGCCTCGACCTGACCGAGTCCGTGCTGCTCGGGCCGGCGGCCTGGCCGTCGGGGCGGCCCGATCGCGGCCACCTGCACCTGGTGACCCAGGCGCGCGACGAGCTCGAGGACACCTTCGTCGGCATGGGCTTCGTCGTCGCCGAAGGGCCCGAGGCGGAGACCGACTGGTACAACTTCGAGGCGCTCAACATGCCGCCAGCCCACCCGGCGCGCAGCATGTGGGACACCCTCTACCTCGACCTGGGTGAGGCGGAGAGCATCCTGCTGCGCACCCACACCTCGCCGGTGCAGGTCCGCCTCATGGAGCAGCAGGGCCCCCCGATCTACGCGGTGATGCCGGGGCGGGCGTACCGCAAGGAGACACCTGACGCGAGCCACCTGGCGGTCTTCCACCAGATCGAGGGTCTGGTCGTCGACGACGGCATCAGCTTCGGGGACCTGGCCGGCACCATCGAGACGTTCACCGAGGCCTACTTCGGCAAGGGGATGCGGACCCGGCTGCGGCCGTCGTTCTTCCCTTTCACCGAGCCGTCGGCAGAGTTCGACATCACCTGCCCGATCTGCGCCGGCGCCGGCTGCCGGACCTGTTCCCAGTCCGGCTGGATCGAGCTGGGCGGCTGCGGCATGGTCGACCCCAACGTGTTCGACGCCGTCGGCGTCGACCCCGAACGCTGGACCGGCTTCGCCTTCGGCTTCGGCATCGACCGCCTCGCCGCCCTGCGCGCCGGCGTCGCCGACCTGCGCAGCCTGACCGAGAACGATCTGCGCTTCCTCCACCAGTTCTGAATCGTGCTGCTCCCCTGAACCATGCTTGCCTGAACCATGCTCACTCCTCTCTCCTGGCTCCGTGACTACGCCGCCTTCGACCAGCCGGTCGACGAGCTCGCCGACGCGCTCTCCGAGCTGGGGCTGGTCGTCGACGGCGTCG
The DNA here is from genome assembly GCA_027320105.1 of Acidimicrobiaceae bacterium. Taxonomy (GTDB): domain Bacteria; phylum Actinomycetota; class Acidimicrobiia; order Acidimicrobiales; family Palsa-688; genus JAKAQB01. Next base: position 5,063 of record DAHVMA010000085.1, read on the forward strand.
AGCGCATCGGCGAAGGCGTCGACGAAGTCGTCGTCGCCCGGATCCTCGACATCCGCGCACATCCCAACGCCGAGCGGATCCGCCTGGTGGACGTCGACGCCGGCGACGGCGAACCCCTCCAGATCGTCTGCGGCGCGTGGAACATGCAGCCCGGCGACCTGGTCCCCCTCGCCCGCGTCGGGGCGAGCCTGCCGGGAGGTGTGCAGATCAAGAGGCAGAAGATGCGCGGCGAGTGGTCGAACGGGATGCTCTGCTCGCCCGTGGAGGTCGGGCTTTCGGGGGGCGCCGACGGCCTCCTGGTCCTCGGCGCCGGGTCGGCGCGACCGGGCGAGCCCCTAGCCGATGCGCTCGGAGGTTCCGACGTCGTCTTCGACCTCGACATCTCGCCCAACCGGCCCGACGCCTTGTGCATGGCGGGCGTGGCGCGCGACCTGGCTGCCGCCCTGGGGCTGGCGTGGTCATGGCCGGAGGCGGCACCCCTCGACGTCGACCCTCTGGTGGGCACCGCCGGCATCGACGTCGAGGCGCCGGAGCGCTGCGCCCGCTTCACCGCGACCGTCCTGTCCGGCGTGCAGGTGTGCCCGTCACCGGCGTGGCTCGCAGCGCGCCTGACCCGCGCCGGCATGCGACCCATCAACGTGGTCGTGGACGTCTCCAACTACGTGATGCTCGACGTCGGCCAACCCAACCATCCCTACGACCTGCACCGCCTCGGCGGGGGGGGGATCCTCGTCCGCCGGGGCCGCGACGGTGAGCAGCTCGTCACCCTGGACGGCCATACCCGCACCGTCGGGCCGGATGACTGCGTGATCTGCGACGCGCACTCCACGCCTGTAGGCGTCGGCGGCGTCATGGGCGGCGCCGGCTCGCAGATCACCGACGCCACGACCGAGGTGCTCCTCGAGGCGGCGTGGTTCGACCCTACCGGGGTGGCGGTCACCGGCAAGCGCCTCGGGGTGCCCTCCGAGGCGCGCTACCGCTTCGAGCGGGGGGTCGACCCCGAGCTCGCCCCGCGCGCCGTCGCCCGCTTCGCCGAGCTGCTCGCCGCCGCTACTCCCGGCGTGCGCCGCGGCCCGACCGTCGACGTGCGCTCGGACGCGGACCTGCCGGCGCCGGCGAGCCTCCCGGTCCGCACGGCGCGGGTGAACCTCGTTCTCGGCACCGGCCTCACCGATGACGAGGTCGCCGCCCGGATCACGCCGCTCGGATTCGCCGTCCGCCCCGACGGGCCGGGGCGCGCCGTCGTCGACGTGCCGACGTGGCGCCCCGACACCACCCGGGAGATCGACGTCATCGAAGAGGTCGCCCGCATCCACGGCTACCGCAACATCTCCCGCCGGGTCCCCCCCGGCGGCCACCGCGGCGGCCTGACCCCCCACCAGCGCGAGCGGCGTCGGGTTCGCGACATCCTCGCCGGCCTCGGGCTCGACGAGGCGTGGACGACCGCCTTCTTGTCGGCCTCCGACCTGGTCCGCACCGGGCTCGGCACCGATGCCGTCGCCGTGACCAACCCGCTCGACCGGGCCGAGCCGTTCCTGCGGCCCTCACTCCTGCCCGGGATGCTTGGAGCCCTCCGCTTCAACGCCGACCGCCAGCGACCGGACGCCGCCATCTTCGAGACAGGACGGGTCTTCGCCCCCCCGGAGGGTGGCGCCCGGCCACCCCTGCCCGCCGAGCACGAGTGCCTCGGTGTGGCCGTGGCGGCCGCCGCCGCGCCGGCCACCGTACGGGTCTGGTCGGTGCTGGCCGCCGCCATGGGCCTCGCCGACGTCCGCCTCACCGCCGCCACCCGCCCCGGCATGCACCCCACCCGCACGGCAGCCATCACCACCGCTGCGCAGGAGCCGATCGGGGCCGTCGGCGAGGTCGACCCCGATGTCGTCGCCGGCCACGGGCTCTCCGGGCGAGTGGCGTGGCTGGAGGTCGACCTCGACCGGCTGCTCCTCGTTCCCCGCCTGCCGCGCGCGGCCCGACCCGTGTCGCGGTTCCCGGCCAGCGATGTCGACCTGGCCCTCGTCGTGGCCGATCGGGTGGCGGCCGCCGACGTCGCCGGCACCGCCAGGGCTGCCGCCGGGGCGCTGCTCGAGGAGCTGTCGCTCTTCGACGTCTACCGCCTCGATGCCGAGCGGCGCAGCCTCGCCTTCCGCCTCCGCCTGCGCGCCCCCGACCGCACCCTCGACGACGCCGAGATCGCCGCCGCCCGCGACCGGGTCGTCCAGGCGGTGGCCGGCGCCCACGGCGCCGAGCTGCGTTCCTGACGCCGGTAGGTTCGGGGGCGTGCTCGCCGGGCCCCAACGCCTCCTCCCCATGGAGGGGTGTTTCAACTTCCGGGACCTGGGGGGGTACCGCTCTGCCGACGGCCGCCGCGTGCGGTGGCGGATGCTGTTTCGGGCCGACGGCCTTCACCGCCTGACCCCCGCCGACCTGCGCTCGCTCCGCCGCCTCGGCCTGCGGACCGTGATCGACCTCCGCACCGCCGGCGAGGTCGACGACCGGGGGCGCATCGATGCCCACCCCGACGTGCGCTACCACCACCTGCCGATGTTGGACGTGCTGCCCCCGGTGGAGGAGCTGCCGCAGTGGGAACGCCCCGAGTTCGTCGCCGCCGAGTACCTCCGCATGCTGGCCGCGGGGTCGGCCACCATGCGGGCTGTCCTCGGGATGCTCGCCGACCCGGCGACCTATCCCGCCGCGTACCACTGCTTCGCCGGCAAGGACAGGACCGGCATCCTGAGCGCCGTCGTGCTGGAGCTGCTCGGTGTCTCCGACGAGGACATCATCTCCGACTACGCCCTCTCCCGGGAGGGGATGGACCGGATGCTGGCGTGGCTACGCGAGGGCAACCCCGACCGGCTGGAGCAGATCGACGCCAGGGCCTCGGCGATCATCGCCGCCGAGCCTGCGTCGATGGCCGCGTTCCTCGAGGGCCTGCGCTCCGAGCACGAGAGCGCCGCGGGCTACGCCGAGTCCCTCGGTCTGGCCGGCATCGGCGAGCGCCTGCGCGGCGTGCTGCTGGAGCGATGACGCCCTGCGGTCACAGCCGGCGGATGCGGGTGATGCGCTCCGTCCGGTAGCTGGCGACCTTGATGGACCAGCTGTCGAGCGGGCGGGGCCGGTCGTTGCCGTAGAAGGTGGTGAGGGGACCCTCCAGGGTGTAGGAGTCGGCCCCGTCGACCTGCTCGGTCGTCTCGTCGGTGAGGGTGATCTCGAAGGCCATGCCGGTATCGTGCGGCAGCCCGCCTGTGCGTCGCCAGGGGCGCAACCCTGTGTCTTTCGGAGGTTGTCCACAGGCTGGCCGGGGGAGGAGGATCGGGTGGAACGGATCAGGCAGCTGATCGCCGGGCTGGACCGCTGGCAGGCCCGCCACCGCCCGGCCGCGGTCGCCTGGGCGCTGCAGCGCAAGTTCGGCGACGACCAGGCCAACCTGCTCGTTGTCGCGCTCGGCTGGTACGGCTTCACCGCCATCTACCCGTTGCTGCTCGCCGTGGTGACCGTGCTCGGCTTCATCGGCGTGCGCTCGCTCGGCGCCGGCCTGGTGACGACGCTCCACCAGTTCCCCGTCATCGGCCAGCAGTTCAACCCCAGCTCGCGCCACGCGCTGCACGGCAGCGTCCTCGGGCTCGCGATCGGCCTGGTCGGCCTGGTCTACGGTGCGCAGGGCGTCACCCAGACGGCGGAGACGGCCATGGACCGCGTCTGGAACGTGCCCCAGCTGGAGCGCCCCGGGTTCCTCCCCAGCCTGCTCCGCAGCCTCGGCGCACTCGCCACCATCGGCGGGGCGTTCCTCGTGAACGCCTTGGCGGGCGGGCTGGCCACGAGCAGCGGCGCCGGCGGCCTCGGCGAGCGGGTGGGCATCGTGGCCAGCCAGCTGGCGGTCAACGTCGGGCTGTACCTCCTGTCATTCCGCCTGCTGCTCGCGCCCAAGGCGCAGGTCCCCACCCGCCGGCTGCTGCCCGGCGCCGCAATGGGGGCGGTGGCGTTCACGGCGCTGATCACCGTCGGCACCGGCCTCATCGAGCACCAGTTGAAGAACGACAGCGCCACATACGGGGCGTTCGCCTCCGTGATCGGCGTGGTCACCTTCCTGCTGGCGCTGGCCAAGCTGACCATGTACGCCGCCGAGCTCAACCCCGTGCTGGCCAACCGCCTCTACCCGCGGGCCCTGCCGACGACCCCGCCCCGGCCGGCGGACGACCGCGCCCTCGAAGGCCTCGCCCGGCAGGAGCGCCGCCGGCGCGACGAGCGCGTGGGGGTCTCCTTCGAGTCGCCGGCCCCGCCCTCGCACTGACTGTGCATCTCTATGCAACGATCTGTATAATGTGTCGGTGCACAAGGCCGGCGTCATCGGCGCCTCGGGGTTCGTGGGTGGGGAGCTGCTGCGCCTGCTGGCCCGCCACCCCCACATCGAGGTTGCCCTCGCCGCCGCCGGCCGCCAGGCGGGCCGCGACGTCGCCGACGTCCACCCCCACCTGGCCAGCTACCGGGGCCTGACGCTCGCCGGTCCCGAGCCCGACGGCCTCGCCGGCCTCGACGTCGCCTTCCTCGCCCTGCCGCACGGCGCCTCGGCGACCCTCGTGCCGCAGCTGATCGACCGGGTCGGCCTCGTCGTCGACCTCGGAGCCGACTTCCGCCTGCGCGACCCGGCCGCCTACCCGGCCTGGTACGGCCTGGACCACCCGGCGCCCGCCCTGCTCGACGAGGCGGTGCACGGCATCCCCGAGCTGGTGGGAGAGCGCCTCACCGGAGCCCGGCTCGTCGCCGCCGCCGGCTGCTACGTCACGGCGGCGGCGCTGGCCCTGGCGCCGCTTGCCGCCGCCGGCACCATCGAGGTGACAGGCGTGGTGGTCGACGCCGCCAGCGGGGTGTCGGGGGCGGGTGCCGAGGCAAAGGAGGCGACCCGGTTCTGCGCCGTGGACGAGGACTTCACCGCCTACGGGCTGCTGGCGCACCGCCACACTCCCGAGATCGAGCAGGCCACCGGCTGCCAGGTGCTGCTCACGCCCCACCTCGCCCCGATGAACCGGGGGATCCTCGCGACCTGCTACGCGCGGGCGGCGGGGGACGCCGATCCTCTGGGCGTGCTGGAGTCCGCCTACGCCGACGCTGCGTTCGTGACCGTGAGCGGGCGCATCCCCTCCACCAAGGCGGTGCTCGGCTCCAACGCCGCCCACCTCACGGCCAGGCACGACCGGCGCACCGGGTGGGTGGTCGCCATCGCCGCCATAGACAACCTGGTCAAGGGGGCGGCCGGACAGGCGATCCAGTGCGCCAACATCGCCCTCGGCCTGCCGGAGACGGCCGGGCTCCCGCTGGAAGGCCTCTGGCCGTGAGCGTCGCCGCCGTGCTCGTCGAGGCGCTGCCCTACATCCGGGAGTTCCGGGGACAGATCGTCGTCGTCAAGTACGGCGGAAGCGCACTCGCCGGCAGCTCCACCCTCGACTCGTTCGCCGCCGACGTCGTCCTGCTGCACACCGTCGGGATCCGGGCGGTCGTCGTGCACGGCGGCGGACCCCAGATCGGCGAGCTCATGGAGCGGCTCGGCAAGGTGCCCGAGTTCGTCGACGGGCTGCGCGTCACCGACGCCGAGACCCTCGACATCGCCCGCATGGTGCTCGTCGGGAAGGTGAACCGGGACATCGTGGCCGCCATCAACGTCCACGGGCCGCTGGCCGTCGGCGTCTCCGGCGAGGACGCCGGCATGATCACGGCCTCGCCGCTCGACCCGGCGCTCGGCTTCGTGGGCGAGGTGGGCGCGGTCAACCCTGACATCCTGCGCCGGCTGCTCGCCGAGGAGCTCGTGCCCGTCGTCGCCACCATCGGCAGCGACAGCCGGGGCCAGTCCTACAACATCAACGCCGACACGGCCGCCGGCGCCGTGGCCGAGGCGCTCGGCGCCGCCAAGCTCGTCTACCTGACAGACGTGGAGGGCATCCGCTCCCGCCTGGACGACCCCGCCAGCCTCGTGCACACGGCCACGCCCGACGACCTCGACCGCCTCGTCGCCTGCGGGGCCATCGCCGGCGGGATGATCCCCAAGGTCGCCTCCTGCGTGCGGGCGGTGCGCAGCGGGGTCGGCCGCGCCCACATCCTCGACGGCCGGGCCGAGCACGCCCTGCTCGTGGAGCTGTTCACCCGCCAGGGGGTCGGCACGATGGTGGCGCCGGCATGACGGCGCCCCTCATGCCGACCTACGGCCCGCGGCCTGTCACTTTCGTGCGGGGGGAGGGGACCCGGCTGTGGGACGACACGGGCAAGGAGTACCTCGACTTCCTCTGCGGCATCGCCGTGACGTCGCTCGGCCACGCCCACCCTGCCGTCGCCTCTGCCGTGTGCGAGGCGGCGTCCACGCTGCTTCACACCTCCAACCTGTTCTGGACCCTGCCCCAGCAGGAGGTCGCCACCACCCTCGACGGGCTGCTCGGCGGCGGGGGATCGGTGTTCTTCGCCAACAGCGGCGCCGAGGCCAACGAGTGCGCCATCAAGCTCGCCCGCCGCTGCGGCGGGCGGGGCCGGCACACGGTCGTCAGTGCCTACGGCTCCTTCCACGGCCGGACGCTGGCGACGCTGCACGCCACCGGCCAGCCGGCCAAGCACGAGCCGTTCCAGCCGCTGCCCGAGGGCTTCCGCCACGTGGCGTGGGACGACGTAGCGGCCCTCGACGCCGCCGTGGACGGCTCGGTCGCCGCCGTGCTGCTCGAGTCGGTCCAGGGTGAGGGCGGGGTGAACGTGCCCTCCGCCGGCTACCTGGCGGCGGCGCGCCGCCTCTGCGACGAGCGCGGCGCCCTGCTGATGATCGACGAGGTTCAGACGGGGCTCGGGCGGACGGGGCGGTGGTGGGGCTTCCAGCACGACGACATCCGCCCGGACGTGGTCACCTCGGCCAAGGCCCTCGGCAACGGCGTCCCGATCGGGGCCTGCTGGGCACTGCGGGAGGTGGCCGAGGCGTTCGCGCCGGGGGATCACGGGTCGACCTTCGGCGGCCAACCGCTGGCGGCCTCGGCGGCGCGCGCCGTGCTCGCCGAGATGGTGCGCATCGATGCACCGGCCTGTGCCGCCACCGCCGGCGCCCGCTTGGCCGGGGCGGTTCGCGCCCTGCCCGGCGTCGCCGCCGTCAGGGGGAGGGGCCTGCTCCTCGCCGCCGAGCTGGCCGCCGGCCTGGTCGCCGGGGACGTCGCCGGCGCCGCCCTTCGCGCCGGCCTGGTCGTCAACGCTGTATCGCCGAGCGCGCTGCGCCTGGCCCCGCCGCTCAACGTGACGGCCGCCGAGATCGACGAGGGGGTGGCGCGCCTGGCGACGGCGCTACAGGGATGAAGCCGCCCGGCGCCGCCCGGAGCCGGCCATGAGGCTCAGCAAAGCCGCCCGCCAGCACCGCATCGCCCAGATACTGGAGCGCGAACCCGTGACCAGCCAGCAACAGCTCGTGGACCTGCTCGCCGGCGGCGGGGTGGAGGCGACCCAGGCGACAGTGTCCCGGGACCTCGAGGAGCTCGGAGCCCTGAAGGTGCGGGCCCTCGGTGGCGAGGCCGTCTACGCCGTACCCGAGCTGCCCCGCGACCAACACGTCCCCGGGGACCACCTGCGCCGGGTGCTCGGCGACTGGGTCGTCGAGGTGGCGGCGTCGGGCAACCTGGTGGTCGTGCGAACACCGCCCGGCTCGGCCCACGTGGTGGCGTCGGCCCTCGACCGGACGCCGCTGCCGCACATCCTCGGCACCGTCGCCGGCGACGACACGCTCATCGTGGTAGCGGTGGAGGACGTGGGCGGCGCCGAGGTATCCCGCCAGCTGCGCGAGCTGGCCGGCCTGTGACCGAGCTGGAGTCGGAGAGGGCGAGGACTTTCCTCGCAGATCAAGGAGAGAGCTGAAATGGCCAAGCGTGTCGTGCTGGCATACAGCGGCGGGTTGGACACCTCGGTGGCCGTCCGGTGGATGACCGAGGAGATGGGCGTCGAGGTCATCGCCCTCGCCGCCGACGTCGGGCAGGGAGGAGACTTCGACGCCATCAAGTCCCGCGCCCTCGCCGCCGGCGCCGTCGACGCCGTCGTCGTCGACCTGCGGGAGGAGTTCGCCGACGACTTCGTTGCCCCCGCGCTCAAGGCCAACGCCAAGTACGAGGGCAAGTACCCGCTGATCTCCTCCCTCTCCCGCCCCGTCATCGTCAAGCACCTCGTGGATGCGGCCCGCGCCTTCAACGCCGACGCCGTCGCCCACGGCTGCACGGGCAAGGGCAACGACCAGGTCCGCTTCGAGGTCTCCACCCACGCCCTCGCCCCCGATCTCGAGGTCATCGCCCCCGTACGCACCTGGGGCCTGACCCGGGAGGACTCCATCGAGTACGCCGCCCGCTGGGACATCCCGATCACCGTCACCCACGACAACCCCTACTCGATAGACCAGAACCTCTGGGGCCGCACCATCGAGTGCGGCGTACTGGAGGACCCGTGGGAGGCGCCCCCCGAGGAGATCTACGAGCTCACCACGCCGGCGGCAACAGGCCCCACCGAGCTCGTCATCGGCTTCGAGCAGGGCCTGCCCATCACCCTCGACGGCCGCCGCCTCCCCCTGCACGTGCTCGTCGGTGAGCTGGACCGCATCGTCGGCTCCTACGGCTGGGGCAGGATCGACATGGTCGAGAACCGGCGCGTCGGGATCAAGAGCCGTGAGATCTACGAGTGCCCCGGCGCCCTCGCCCTGCTCATGGCCCACGCCGACCTCGAGGACCTCACCCTCGAGCGCGACCTCGCCCACGAGAAGGCCCGCCTCGAGCCGCGCTACGCCGAGCTCGTCTACGACGGCCTGTGGTACTCGCCGCTCAAGGAGGCCCTCGACGCCTTCGTCGACTCCAGCCAGACGTACGTCACCGGTGAGGTCCGCCTCCGCTGCGAGCCGCCCGGGCGATGCATCGTCGCCGGCCGGCGCAGCGATCTCGGCCTCTACGACTACTCCCTCGCCACCTACGACAAGGCCGACCGTTTCCGCCACCAGGACGCCGAGGGCTTCGTCCGCCTGTGGGGCCTAGGCGTGGCCACCTGGGCCACCCGCCAGGTCAACGCCCTCCCGCCGGCGGGTGGCGGCACCGGGCGGCGCGGCGGGCCCAACGGGTCGTGACCCTCTGGCACGGGCGGCTGGGCGACACGCCCGCCGACGAGCTGCTCGCCTACACCGCCAGCCTCCCCTTCGACCGCCGCCTCGCCGAGGACGACCTGACCGGATCGCGTGCCCACGTGAGGGGGCTAGTGCGCTCCGGCCTGGTGTCGGACGACGACGGTGCCATCCTCCTCGCCGCCTTGGAGCGGGTCGGAGTGGAGCTGGCCGACGGCACGTTCGGGTTCCGGCCCGGCGACGAGGACATCCACACCGCCGTCGAACGCCGGGTCACCGAGATCGCCGGCGACGTCGGCGCCCGCCTCCACACCGGGCGGAGCCGCAACGACCAGGTCGCCACCGACCTGCGCCTGTTCGCCAAGCGGGAGCTGGCTGCGATCACAGGTCTCGTCGTCGCGCTCGAGGAGGTGCTGCTGGCCCGGGCGGAGAGCGCCGGCGACGCCTACCTGCCCGGCTACACGCACCTCCAGCGCGCCCAGCCGGTGCTGCTCGCCCACCACCTGCTGGCCCACGGCTGGGCGCTCGCCCGGGACGTGGACCGGCTCACCGACACCCGCCGGCGCCTCGACGTGTCACCCCTCGGCGCCGGCGCCCTCGCCGGGTCCTCCCTGCCGCTCGACCCCGACGGGGTGGCGTCGGACCTCGGCTTCGCCGGGCGCTTCGAGAACTCCGTCGACGCCGTGTCCGACCGCGACTTCGTGGCCGAGGCCCTCTTCGCCCTCACCCTCACCGCCGTGCACCTCTCCCGCATGGGCGAGGAGCTCGTGCTGTGGTCGACCGAGGAGTGGGGCTTCGCCACCCTCGCCGACGCCTACGCCACCGGCAGCTCGATGCTCCCCCAGAAGAAGAACCCCGACATCGCCGAGCTCGCCCGCGGCAAGGCCGGCCGCCTCATCGGCGACCTGACCGGGCTGCTCGCCACCCTCAAGGGCCTCCCTCTGTCCTACAACCGCGACCTGCAGGAGGACAAGGAGCCGCTGTTCGACGCCGTCGACCAGCTGCGCGGCGGGCTGGTCGCCCTCGCCGGCGTGTACGCCACCGTCACCTTCGACCTGGCGGCGATGCGCCGCGCCGCCGACGGCCCGGCGGGGGCAGCCGTCGACCTGGCCGAGTGGCTGGTCGAGCGGGGCATGCCTTTCCGTGAGGCCCACGCGCTCGTAGCGGGCCTCGTGAGGGGCTCGGTCGAACGGCGTGTTCCGCTGGCGGAGCTGGTCTCGGCGCACCCCGCCCTCGGCGACGCCGCCGTCGAGCTGCTCGGCCCGGGCGTCGCCGTCGCACGGCGCTCCACCCCGGGCGGCGCAGGGCCAGGGCCCGTCGCCGACCAACTGGCCCGCTTCGCTGCCACCGTGGCGACGCAGCGCCGCGCCCTCGGGGACGCCGGCGACGGGGGTGGCCGCGCCGGCGTGGTGGGGAGGTGACCGGGCGGTGGCGGTGGGGCGGCGTGGTGGGGAGGTGACCGGGCGGTGGCGGTTGCCTGGGGCGGTGGCGGGGCGAGCCGTCGCCCGCTGCGATCTCGCCCGGCCGTCCAGCGAAGTGGCGCCCGAGCTCCTCGGCATGCTGCTCGTGCGCGACGACGGGCGGGCCGCCCGCATCGTCGAGGTCGAGGCCTACGACGGGACCGCCGACCCCGCCAGCCACGCCTACCGAGGGCCGACCCCCCGCAACCGCACCATGTGGGGCCCCGCCGGCCACCTGTACGTGTACCGGTCCTACGGCATCCACTGGTGCGCCAACGTCGTCTGCGGGCCGGACGGAGTCGCCAACGCCGTCCTCCTGCGCGCCGCCGAGCCGGTCGCCGGGATCGAGCTCATGCGCGCCGCCCGGTGGCGCGACCAGCGCCAACAGCGCGACCGCGACCTCTGCCGCGGCCCCGGGCGCCTCGGCGAAGCCCTCGGTCTCGACCGGAGCTACGACGGTGCCGACCTGCTCACCGGCTCGCACGGCCTGCGGCTCGTCGACGACGGCGGGACCACCCCCGCCGTCCGTGGCCCGGTCGCCGTCACCGGGCGGATCGGGCTGTCCCGGGCGGCCGACACGCCGTGGCGCTTCTTCCTGGCCCGCTCGCCGGCGGTGTCGGGGCACCGGCCGGCGTAGGGGGGCGTGGGGGGGATCTGCCGCGGTCGGACGCGGAGGCGGGACCCCGCCCACGTGGAGATGAGCCTTCAGAGCCGAACCGCGCGCAGGCGGCCCAACCGCGCGCCCCCAAGACGAAATGGCTGCGTCTGTGCGCGCGCTTCGCCTGCGCACGCGCGGTTTGACCGGGCAGGCACCCAACGCCCCCCAACGCCCCCCAACGCCCCCTGCCCCCTGCCCCCTGCCTCCCCCTACCTCCGCGCACCGGAGCGCCCAACCGGCGCGGCATGCAACCCCCTCGGCCGGTGTCGAATGCCTCCACCACCGCCGCCCCCCCACCGCCGCCCCCCCACCGCCGCTCCACCACCGCCGCCCCCTCCACCGCCGCCGCCCCTCCGGCCCTCGCGGGCGATATCTTGCACCTCGCTTCGCGACTCCCAGCCCCTCGTGCGGCCAGACCCCCTTGACAGGGCCTGGCCGCTACGGTAGGTTGGGAAGCCGCCCCG